>NZ_CP183979.1:1900140-2533520 GCF_049913155.1 Arthrobacter sp. R-11
AACCCGAGCATCCTGTCCGCCGACTTCGTGAACCTGGAGGCGGAGCTGAAGCGAATCAGCAATGCCGACGCCGTGCACGTGGACGTCATGGACAACCACTTCGTGCCGAACCTGACGCTCGGGCTGCCGGTGGTGGAGCGCATCCAGGCGGTCAGCCCGGTGCCACTGGATGCCCACCTGATGATCGCCGACGCCGACCGCTGGGCACCTGCCTACGCCGACGCCGGCGTCGCTTCGGTGACTTTCCACGCCGAGGCCGCCATCGCGCCTATCAAACTCGCGCGTGAGCTGCGTGCGCGCGGCGCAAAGGCCGGCATGGCACTGCGCCCGGCGACCCCGGTGGAGCCGTACCTGGACATGCTCAGCGAACTGGACATGCTGCTGATCATGACGGTGGAACCCGGTTTCGGCGGGCAGTCCTTCCTCGATGTGACGCTGCCCAAGATCCGCCGGGCGCGCGCCGCCATCGACGGTTCCGGGATCGGTGTGGCGCTCCAGGTGGACGGCGGCATCACCGAGGAAACCATCCTGCGCGCGGCCGAGGCCGGGGCCAACGTGTTCGTGGCCGGTTCCGCCGTCTACGGCCAGGAGGATCCCGCCGCGGCCATCGAGCGGCTCCGCGAGGCCGGCATCGGTGCGTACGCACGGCGCTAAGTGCAAACCGTGACGAACTGTTGACCCGCGCGGCCCGGGAATAGCCGGGCCGCCGTCGAAGTTGTGCCACAATAGCAAACACACATTACGTGCTCCGGGGTCGGTGTAATTCCGAACCGGCGGTCATAGTCCGCGACCCGCGAGCCATCGTTTCCCCACGGAAGCGGCGGCGAACGGTTGAACTGGTGGAATTCCAGTACCGACAGTCAAAGTCTGGATGGGAGAAGCACGTACAGTCATGCCGTGGCGTCCCTTTTGCGGGCCCTTGGTATTGCGCTGTCGTACACCCCCGGAGCCATCGCGGCTTTCAGGGAAGGAACGGCATGGATTTTCTGCGATGGCTCTTCGAAGCACAGATCCCGGTTGGCGGGTCTGCGCTTGTTCTACGCGAAGTGCTGGGAAACATTTTCGGGCTGGCCAGTGCCCTCGGCGGAATGCGCCGCAAAGTCTGGGCATGGCCCGTGGGTATCGCGGGCAATCTGCTCCTCCTCACGGTCTTCCTCGGCAACGTCTTCGGTGCCGCGACTCCGGCGACTCTTTGGGGCCAGGCCGGACGGCAGATGATGTTCATCGGCGTGGCCGCCTACGGCTGGTACCGCTGGCGTGAAGGCCGCAATGCAGCCCGGGGCCGTGCCCTGGTGCCGTCCTGGGCGTCGGCCAAGGTCCGCATCGCACTGATCGGCGCGCTGTTCGCCGGCACCGCCGCCCTCACCCCGCTGTTCGATTCGCTGGGCTCCTACCCGCCGGTCTGGGCTGATGCCTGGACCTTCACCGGCTCGCTGCTGGCCACTTACGGCATGGCGCGGGGCTGGACCGAGTTCTGGCTGATCTGGGTGGCCGTGGACATCGTCGGCGTGCCGCTGCTCTTCAGCGCAGGCTACTTCGCCAGTGCCTTCATGTACCTGTTCTACGGCTTCTTCACGCTGGCCGGCTTCTTTGTCTGGTGGCGTGCGGGGCGCCGGGAGGACCCTTCCGCCCGGACCGACGCCGTCCCGGCCGGAGCAGCATCATGAGCACGGCCCTGAATACAGAGACCCTCTTTACGGACGCCGAGCAGGCGGCGATGGACACCGCCCTGGCCGCGGCCCTCCGCGGGCCCCGCGGAGCAAACCCCTTGGTCGGGGCCGTGGTGCTTGGACCGGACGGCGCGCTGCTCGTCACCGGCTACCACAGGGGCGCCGGCACCGCCCACGCGGAGGCCGACGCCATCGCCGTGGCCCGTGCCGCGGGGATCGACCTCAAAGGCACCACCATGGTGGTCACCCTGGAACCGTGCAACCACTCCGGCCGTACCGGCCCGTGTGCGCAGGCGATCATCGCGGCCGGCGTCTCCCGGGTGGTGTACGCAGTCGATGACCCGCACCACCACGCCGCCGGCGGCGCAGTCACCTTGCGCAAGGCAGGGGTGGACGTCGCGTCCGGCCTCGGCGGGGAACACGCCACGGCGCTGAACCGGGAATGGTTCGATGCCGTCCGGCACCGCCGTCCATTCGTGACCCTCCACATCGCCCAGACCCTCGACAGCCGGATAGCGGCCAGCGACGGCACCAGCCAGTGGATCTCCAGCCCGGAATCGCTGGCGGACAACCACGAGCTGCGCGGGCTGATCGACGCGATCCTGGTGGGAACCGAGACAGTGCTCGTGGACAATCCGCGACTCACGGCACGCAACGCCGTGGGCGAAGAATCCGGCAAGCAGCCCCTGCGGGTTGCCATGGGCCTGCGCGGCATCCCGGAGGACGCCGCCATCCGGGGCTCGGACGGCAACTTCGTCCACCTTCCCACGCGGGATCCTGCTGAAGCCCTGCGCATGCTCTACGCCCGCGACATCCGCCACGTGATGGTCGAAGGCGGTTCCCGGATCCTGAGCGCCTTCCTGGCGGCCGGACTGGTGGACGAACTGATCGTCTACCTGGCGCCGACCCTGCTCGGCAGCGGCACGCCCGCCTTGCGCGAGCTGGGGATCAGCACCCTCGCCGATGCCCAGCACTGGACCTGGGACGACGCCGGCGGAGGCGCGGTCCAAAGGCTCGGCCGCGACCTCCGGCTGCACCTGAAACCCCTGGCGGAAGCCATCGAAGACCACACACCCGGCAAGGACGCCGCGGAAGCCACCGAAGGAGAATACTGAATGTTTACCGGAATTGTCGCCGAACAGGGCAAGGTCCTGGCGATCGACCACCAGGGCATGGAAAGCGCCACCCTCCATCTCTCGGCGCCCAGCACCACCGGCGGACTCGAGCTGGGCGGCTCGATCGCCGTCAACGGCGTCTGCCTCACGGCAACTGAAATCGACGGCCAGGAGTTCAGCGTGGACGTCATGGGGGAGACCCTCGTCCGTACGACCATCGGCGAACTCGCCCCCGGTGATGTCGTAAACCTCGAGCGCTGTGTCCCCGCAGGCGGCCGCCTCGACGGTCATGTGGTCCAGGGCCACGTCGACGGCGTCGGGCAGCTTCTTGAGCGCGAGTCCCAGGGAAACTGGGACCGGCTCCGTTTCGGCGTCCCGACGCAATTGGCCCGCTACATCGCCGAAAAGGGCTCCATTGCCGTCGACGGCGTGTCCCTCACGGTGACCGCCGTGAGCCCCGCGTCCGAAAGCGAACCCTGGTTCGAAGTCGGGCTGATCCCCACCACCCTGGAGGAAACGGGCCTCGGCGCCAAAGCGATCGGCGGACGTGTCAACCTCGAGGTGGACGTGCTGGCCAAGTACACCGAACGGCTGCTGTCCTTCGCCGCCCGCCCGGGCGCCGGTATCCACGCCGCCAGCAACGAGACGGCGAACGGAGTGGATGCACAGTGAGCACCTTCGCTGACGAACGAAGCACCGCCGTGCGCCACGGGCTCGACCCCGTCGAGGACGCCATCGCCGCCATGGCCGGCGGCCGGGCCGTGGTGGTGGTCGACAACGAGGACCGCGAGAACGAAGGCGACATCATCTTCGCCGCCGAGCACGCCACCCCGGCCCTCATGGGCTGGACCATCCGCTACAGCTCCGGCGTGATCTGCGTTCCCCTGGAAGGCTCCCGCGCCGACGCCCTCCAGCTGCCGCCGATGGTCGAAATCAATGAGGACTCCAAGGGAACTGCCTACACCGTGTCCTGCGATGCGGCCATCGGCGTGAGCACCGGAATCTCGGCCGGCGACAGGGCACTGACCGCCAGGATCCTCGCGGACCCGGCCAGTACGCCGTCGTCGATTACCCGCCCGGGGCATATTTTTCCGCTTCGCGCCGTTAACGGTGGAGTGCGTGAGCGCCCCGGGCACACGGAGGCCGCAGTGGACCTGTGCCGCCTGGCCGGGCTTGCCCCGGTGGGCGTGATCGCCGAAGTGGTTCACGACGATGGTGAGATGATGCGCCTGGACAGCCTCCGGGACTTCGCCGCGGAACATGGATGCCCGCTGATCTCGATCGAGGATCTTGTGGCATACATTGCGGCGGCCGGTGGCCAGGCAGGAGAAGAGGAGACACGATGACCGCACAGCGTTTTGGCGATGGCGGCAACAGCGACGGCGGCAGCACCGCACACCGGAAGCATCCGGTCAGCGGCGGCCCGGTAGTCCAGCTGCCCACCGCTTTCGGCGAGTTCATTGCCCAGGCGTGGATCGACGAGGCCACCGGCGTGGAGCACCTCGCAGTCAGTTCCCCGACCCCGCCCCGCCATGGCACTGCGCCCCTGGTTCGCCTGCACTCCGAATGCCTCACCGGCGACGTCTTCGGCTCCTACCGCTGCGATTGCGGCGAACAGCTGGCCTACGCCCTGGAACTGATCCGTGACGAGGGCGGCACCCTGCTTTACCTGCGCGGACAGGAAGGCCGGGGTATCGGGCTGGCCAACAAGATCAAGGCCTACGCCCTCCAGGAAGCGGGCTTTGACACCGTTGAAGCCAACGAACAGCTTGGCCTGCCCGTGGATGCCCGCTGCTACAAGGCCGCGGCGCAGATCCTGGCAGAGATGGGCCTGCACGAAATCCGGCTGCTCAGCAACAACCCGGACAAGCAGAACCGCCTCGCCCAGGCCGGGGTGAAGGTCGTCGAAATGGTCCCGACGGAAGTCCCCTCACGGGAAGAAAACCTGCGCTACCTGCAGACCAAGAAGGACCGCATGGACCACCGGCTGACCCTCGCCGACCCTGCCGCGGCAGGTACCGGCTCCTTTGACCACGAACAAGACTGAACGGAAAAACAACACACCCATGAGCGGACACGGCGCCCCCACCATCGACCTCACCACCCTCAACCCGGAGGAAAGCTCCCAGCTCAAGCTCGCCATCGTCGCAGCCAGCTGGCACACCCAGATCATGGACGGGCTCCTTGACGGTGCCCTCCGCGCAGCCAAGGAAGCCGGCATCGCCGAACCCGCCGTGCTGCGCGTGCCGGGTTCCTTCGAGCTGCCCGTCGCTGCCGCCCGCCTGGCACCGCATTTCGACGCCGTGGTCGCCCTCGGCGTGGTCATCCGCGGCGGAACGCCGCACTTCGACTACGTCTGCCAGGCCGCGACGTCGGGACTCACCGACGTCAGCGTCCGCACCGGCGTGCCGGTCGGCTTCGGTGTGCTCACCTGCGACACCGAGCAGCAGGGCCTGGACCGGGCAGGGCTTCCCGGCTCTTCCGAAGACAAGGGCCACGAAGCCGTCACGGCCGCCCTGGCCACGGCACTGACCCTCAAGCAGTACCCCGCTGCCTGAGATCAGGCGGAAACGAAGGGGATGGGAGCGGCCCGCTGCTGTGCGTTCGCTCACATCCCCTTCGTCATGCAAGGCCCCGGGAAGCGGCTCCGCCCGCCGAACAAGTAGGCTGTAGGGCGTGAAGAATTTCGAGACGCTGTTCGCAGAACTGAGCGAAAAGGCAGCGAGTCGCCCGGCAGGGTCCCGTACCGTCGCCGAACTGGACTCCGGAATCCACGGCATCGGCAAGAAGGTCGTCGAAGAAGCCGCCGAAGTCTGGATGGCTGCAGAATACGAATCCGACGAGGCCGCGGCCGAGGAAATCTCCCAGCTGCTTTACCACCTGCAGGTCCTCATGCTGGCAAAGGGACTGAACCTGGAGGACGTTTACAAGCATCTGTAGCCGCGCACGCGTGGCCCATGCTTGAAAACCATCCGTTCCGTACCATCCCCCAGAAAGACTCCCCATGCTGCGAGTAGCCGTCCCCAACAAGGGATCCCTGTCCGAAGCCGCCTCCGCGATGCTCAGTGAGGCGGGATACCGCCAGCGCCGGGACTCCCGTGAACTGGTCATGGTCGATCCCGACAACGAAATCGAGTTCTTCTTCCTGCGCCCCCGCGACATCGCCGTGTACGTCGGCCAGGGAACCCTCGACGTCGGAATCACCGGCCGCGACCTGCTCCTGGACGCGCAGGTGGAGGCCGAGGAACTGCTGCCGCTGGGCTTCGCCGCCTCGACCTTCCGTTTCGCCGGACCGGTGGGCAACTTCTCCGGCGTCGAGCAGCTTGAAGGAAAGCGTCTCGCCACCAGCTACGACGGCCTGCTGCGGGACTACCTCGCCGAGCGCGGCGTCAATGCCAAGGTGGTCCGCCTCGACGGCGCCGTGGAGTCCTCCGTGCGGCTCGGCGTCGCGGACGCGATCGCCGACGTCGTGGAGACCGGCAACACGCTCAAGGCCGCAGGCATGGAAATCTTCGGTGAGCCGATCCTGAAGTCCGAAGCCGTCCTGATCCGCCGCACCGGCGAAGGCGGCGCCGCCAACGGGACGGTCAAGGAAATCGAGGTGCTGATCCGCCGCCTGCAGGGCGTGCTGGTCGCACGCCAGTACGTGCTCATGGACTACGACATCCGCAAGGACCTGGTGGAGGACGCTGCCGCGCTCACCCCGGGCCTGGAATCGCCTACGGTCTCTCCGCTGCGCGACTCCGACTGGGTGGCCGTCCGCTCCATGGTTCCGAAGAAGGAAACCAACCGGATCATGGACGAGCTGTACGACCTTGGCGCCCGCGCCATCCTGGTCAGCAGCATCCACGCCTGCCGCATCTGAGCTGCCCCAGCTTACCGGCCGTACAAACCCCTCAGTAGTAATCCAGGAGCAACCATGGCTGTAGCCGTACGTGTCATCCCGTGTCTGGACGTTGACGCCGGGCGGGTAGTCAAGGGCGTCAAGTTCGAGGGCCTCCGCGACGCCGGCGACCCGGTGGAGCTTGCCCACCGCTACGACAACGCCGGTGCCGACGAACTGACCTTCCTCGATGTCACCGCGTCCTCCGGCAACCGGGAAACCACCTTCGACGTCGTGCGCCGCACGGCCGAGGAGGTCTTCATCCCGCTGACCGTGGGCGGCGGCGTGCGCGGCGTCGCCGAAGTGGACAAGCTGCTGCGCTTCGGCGCCGACAAGGCCTCCATCAATACCGCCGCCGTGGCCCGGCCGGACGTGATCGACGAGATCACCCGGCACTTCGGCTCCCAGGTGCTGGTCCTCTCAGTGGACGCCCGCCGCACCCGCCCGGGTTCCGAGCCCACGGCCTCCGGCTTCGAGGTGACCACCCACGGCGGACGCCAGGGGACCGGGATCGACGCCATCGCCTGGGCCAAGGAAGCCGCGGACCGCGGTGTGGGGGAGATCCTGCTGAACTCCATCGATGCCGACGGCACCAAGGACGGCTTCGACCTCGAGCTCATCCGCCTGGTGCGGGCAGCAGTGAACATCCCGATCATTGCCTCGGGCGGTGCCGGGGAGCCTGCACACTTCCCGCCCGCCGTTGCTGCAGGCGCCGACGCCGTCCTGGCCGCCTCCATCTTCCACTTCGGTCCTGACGACATGATCGCCCAGGTCAAGACGGCGATCCGCGAGGCGGGCTTCGAAGTCCGCTGACGGAGACTCTCCAAACCGCAAACGACGGCGGGCGGCCGGTTCACAAACCGGCGGCCCGCCGTCGTTGTTAAGCGTGGAACGCGGTCAGAGCCCGATCTCGGCGGACTGCAGGAGCGCAACGGCGTCCGGCTGCCCTTCGAAGGTGACCAGCGCGTGCCGGGTTCGTCCGTGGGCGTGCATCAGCAGTTCGCCCGGATCGCCGACGATCGCGACCGAAACCGGGGCCCGCTTGGCCACATGGCGCGGGCCCGTGGGGCGGACCAGCACAATGCCGAGGTCCACGCCGCGGTAGAGGATGGCGGCCCGCTTGATCAGCTCGTCCCACAGGGCATCCGAGTAGGCCTCGTCCAGGGCCCGAGGCGCCCAACGGTCGCCGGCGCGGCGGATGTCCTCGGTGTGCACGAAATATTCGATGAGGTTGGAGGATTCGTCCAGGGCCTTGATCTTCAGCGGCGAGAGCGCCGGGGGACCCGCGCGGAAGGTGTTGACGAGCTCGGCGTAGGCCTCCGGCGAATCCAGTTTGGCTGCGAGTTTGGCGGTGGCCTTGTCCGATGCCTTGGCAAGTCCCTTCACCAGCAGGCCGATCCCCACAGCCGCCTTCCGCTCACGCAGATACAGGTGCGCAGCGAGGTCCCGGGTCTGCCACCCTTCGCAGAGCGTGGGCGAGTCAGGACCGGCCGCCAGGAGTGTCTCGGCCAATACTTCACGGGAGGGATCGACGAAATGCATCACTTGTGAAATTAGCACGAGAGAAGCCCGGATGCGCACTGGAACCGCCGCTGGATTCCCGGACCCACGAAGGCACTAGACTTGATCCGATGTCTGATCAGCCAGTACCCAGCACCGCCCCTGCCGCAGGCCCCCTCCCTGAGGGAATCGCCGCTGCCCTGAAACGCGATCCTGCCGGCCTGGTGGCCGCCATCATCCAGCAGCATGACAGCGGCGAAGTGCTGATGTTGGGCTGGATGGACGACGAGGCCCTGCAGCGCACGCTGACCACCGGGCGCGTGACGTTCTACTCCCGTTCCCGCCAGGAGTACTGGCGCAAGGGAGACACGTCCGGGCACGTCCAATTCGTCAAGTCCGTCGCCCTGGACTGCGACGGCGACGCCCTGCTGGTCCGCGTCGACCAGGTTGGCGCGGCGTGCCACACCGGGACCCGGACCTGCTTTGACGGCCGGGACCTCGGCGCCGTCAGCAGCGCCCGCGCCTGAGCCATCCACCACCCGCCCCGACACTAGAAGAGCCGGAGAGAAACAGCCATGCAGGACCTTGGAATCATCAGCCCGGGCCTGGAGGAGTTCCGCGAACTCGCCGCACACAGCAGGGTCATTCCGGTCCGCCTGAAGGTGCTGGCCGACGCCGAAACCCCGATCGGACTCTACCGCAAGCTGGCCCAGGGCCAGCCGGGTACCTTCCTGATGGAATCGGCCGCCGTGGGCGGTGCCTGGTCCCGCTATTCGTTCATCGGCGCACGTTCCCGCGCCACCCTGACCAGCAAGGACGGCCAGGCGCACTGGATCGGCGAACCACCCGTGGGCGTGCCCGTTGACGGCAGCCCGGTCGACGCCGTCCGTGACACCGTGGCCGCGCTCCAGACCGAGCGCTTCCCGGGCCTGCCGCCGTTCACTTCCGGCCTGGTGGGCTTCCTCGGCTGGGAGACCGTACGCCACTGGGAGAAGCTGACCAGCCCGCCCGAAGACGACCTGCAGCTGCCGGAAATGGCGCTGAACCTCGTCACGGACATGGCCGTGCACGACAACATGGACGGCACCGTCCTGCTGATCGCCAACGCCATCAACTTCGACAACAGTTCGGAACGGGTCGACGAAGCCTGGCATGATGCCGTCGGCCGGGTGAAGGCCCTGCTCGAACGGATCAGCACGCCCGTGGAGCAGCCCGTCTCCGTGCTCCGCAGCGAGGCCCTCGACTTCGCTTCCAGCGTGCAGGAGCGATGGGACGAGCAGGAATACCTGAACGCCATCGACCGCGGCAAGGAAGCGATCGTGGACGGCGAGGTGTTCCAGGTGGTCATCTCCCGCCGCTTCGAGCTGGAATGCGCCGCCGACCCGCTGGACGTGTACCGCGTGCTGCGCAACACCAATCCGAGCCCCTACATGTACCTCTTCAGCCTCGAGGACGCGGACGGCCGTGCGTACACGATCGTCGGCTCGTCTCCGGAAGCCCTCGTCACGGTGAAGGACGGGGAGGTCATCACCCACCCGATCGCCGGTTCCCGACCCCGCGGCAAGACGGTGGAAGCGGACAAGGCGCTGGCCACCGAACTGCTCGCGGACCAGAAGGAACGTGCCGAGCACCTCATGCTGGTGGACCTGTCCCGCAACGACCTCTCGAAGGTCTGCGTCGCGGGCACCGTGGACGTCACCCAGTTCATGGAGGTCGAACGGTTCAGCCACATCATGCACTTGGTCTCCACAGTCGTCGGCGACCTCGCACCCGGTGCCACCGCGTACGACGTCCTGAAGGCAACGTTCCCCGCCGGCACCCTCTCCGGTGCGCCCAAGCCGCGGGCCCTGCGCCTGTTGGACGAACTCGAACCGCACCGTCGCGGAATCTACGGCGGCGTGGTGGGCTACCTGGACTTCGCCGGGGACATGGACATGGCCATCGCAATTCGCTCGGCCCTGCTGCGCGAAGGCCGTGCCTACGTGCAGGCCGGCGGCGGGATCGTCGCCGATTCCCACAAGCCTGCCGAGGCGCTGGAAACCGTGAACAAGGCAGCAGCGCCGCTGCGTGCCGTGCACACCGCCGGTTCCCTGCGCAACATCTCAGCTGAGTCGTTCGACGACGGCCGCAGCACCGGCGGAACCGGCGCCGGCGGCAGCGGAGCAAGCAACAAGTGAAGCCCGCAGACGCCCGCGACGCCGGAACGGAACGGCCCGTGAAGCCGCCGTTCTGGGCCCGCAAGGCAAACCTCGTCCTCGCCACGGCCGTATTCGCCCTGGCGGTGTTCGGCACCACGACCCAGAGCTGGATCGACGTCCGTCTCGACCCCGCGGCCGCCGCCAACGCGGACCTCCACGTCCAGGGCAGCAAGGCAGCCACCGCAGTAACCGCACTGGCCCTGGTGGCACTCGCCGGGGGACTGGCGGCCTCCATCGCCGGCCGGATCGCGCGCTGGATCATCGCCGCGCTGGTCCTGCTGGCTTCAGCCGGAATCATTGTCGCGGCGGCAACGGTCCTCGCCGATCCGCTCGGCGCCGCCCAAGGCACTATCGCTGCCAGCACCGGGATCTCCGGCGGCGACGCCGCGGCATCCGCCACGCCCTTCCCGGTCCTCGCCGTCGTGTCCGGGGCGCTCCTGGCCCTGTGCGCCCTGGTGCTGCCCGTGGCGGGCCGGTACTGGAAGGCACGGACCAAGTACGACCGTGGCAGCCAGGCCGCCCGCGGCGGCAGCGGCCCCGTCGACGAGATCGACAGCTGGGACAGCCTCTCGCGTGGCGAAGACCCGACGTAACGTCTGCGGGCCACGGCGCTGGCCGTGTCCCGGGCCCTGCCAATAAATGGCAGAATGTAAGCAGTATCCATCCTGAGGAGATTTCACAATGAGCAAAACCACCGTGTCCGCCAGCAAAGCCCCCGAAACCGCCGCCAGCCACAGCGACGCCATCGGCCACGGCAACAGCCCGGCTGCGTGGACCTGTGTGATTGTCATGCTCGTCGGGGCCCTCGTGTCCTCCATCGCTTTCGTCATCGCCAACACCCCCGTGTTCGTCGCCGGTGTTGTGGTCATGCTTGTCGGCCTGGTGGCCGGCTGGGCCATGCGCAAGGCCGGTTACGGCGTCGGCGGCAGCAAGCTGAAGAACGCCGGCCACTGACTGTGACCGTTCTTGATGACATCATCGCCGGTGTCAGGGAGGACATGGCTGCCCGCCAACGGCTGAGCAGCCTCGCCGAAGTCAAGGAACGTGCCGCGGCCGCGGCCCCGGCCCTCGACGCCTGGACCGCCCTGGGCGGCCCTGCGGCGCGGCGCGACGAACTGAAGGTCATCGCCGAGATCAAGCGGCGCAGTCCCTCCAAGGGCGACCTCGCCTCGATCGCCGATCCCGCGGCCCTGGCCGTGCAGTACGCCGACGGCGGTGCCTCCGTGATCAGCGTCCTCACCGAGGAACGCCGCTTCAACGGATCGCTCGCCGACCTGGACACCGTGCGTGCCGCCGTCGACATCCCGCTGCTCCGCAAGGACTTCACGGTCGACGAGTACCAGATCTGGGAAGCCCGGGCCCACGGCGCGGACCTGATCCTGCTGATCGTTGCGGCACTGTCCGACGCCCAGCTGCAGGAGTTCAGCGCGCTGAGCCATGAACTGGGCATGAACGTGCTGGTGGAAACCCACACGCCCGAGGAAATCGAGCGTGCCGCCGCAGCCCAGGCGCGCATCATCGGCGTGAACGTGCGCAACCTCAAGACGCTCGACGTCGACCGTTCCCTTTTCGCCTCGCTTGCCGGGAACATTCCGGCCGGCGCCGTCGTTGTGGCGGAGTCGGGCGTGCGGAACGCCGACGACGTCGCCCACTACGCGGGCAACGGCGCCCACGCGATCCTCGTGGGGGAGGCGCTGGTCAGCGACTCCACGCCCCGGGAACGCATTGCCGAATTCAAGGCGGCCGGCGCGGCCGCCATGGCTGTCAGCCGCTGACGCCAGCTCCCGGGCGGCCCTGCGCCGCCCGGGAGGACCCGAACCATCAACTGAACAGGACGGTGAGACCTTTGGTGGACGCACCAACATCCAAGCCGGAGCAGACTGCGGCCGACGCATTCCTGCAGGGCGGAGCTTCGCTGCGCAACGCAAGCGGGCCGTACTTCGGTTCCTACGGCGGACGCTGGATGCCGGAGTCGCTCATTGCGGCCCTGGACGAGGTGCAGGACACCTTCGAGAAGGCCAAGGCCGATCCCGAGTTCATTGCCCAGCTCAATGACCTGAACAAAAACTACTCGGGCCGTCCGTCCCTGCTCACCGAAGCCAAGCGCTTCTCAGAGCACGCCGGCGGTGCGCGGATCTTCCTCAAGCGCGAAGACCTCAACCACACCGGTTCGCACAAGATCAACAACGTCCTGGGCCAGGCCCTGCTCGCCAAGCGCATGGGCAAGACCCGGGTGATCGCCGAAACCGGCGCCGGCCAGCACGGCGTTGCCAGCGCCACCGCCGCAGCCCTGCTCGGCCTGGAATGCGTTGTTTACATGGGCGCCGAAGACTGCCGCCGGCAGGCCCTGAACGTGGCCCGAATGCAGCTCCTCGGCGCCACTGTCGTCCCGGTGACCAACGGCTCGCAGACCCTCAAGGACGCCATCAACGACGCCCTGCGCGACTGGGTCAGCAACGTCGAAAACACGCACTACCTGCTTGGCACCGCAGCCGGCGCCCACCCCTTCCCGGCCATGGTGCGCTTCTTCCACGAGGTCATTGGCGAGGAGGCCCGCGCCCAGATCCTGGACCAGACCGGCAAGCTGCCCGACGCCATCTGCGCCTGCATCGGCGGCGGATCCAACGCGATCGGCCTTTTCCACGCCTTCCTGGACGACTCCTCCGTGAAGATCTACGGCTTCGAGGCCGGCGGTGACGGCGTCGAGACCGGCCGGCACGCGGCGGCCATCACCCTGGGCCGGCCCGGCGTGCTGCACGGCGCGCGCTCCTACCTCATGCAGGACGAGGACGGCCAGACCGTCGAATCGCACTCGATCTCCGCCGGCCTGGACTACCCGAGCGTCGGCCCGGAGCACTCCTACCTCGCCGACATCGGCCGCGTCAGCTACGAACCCATTACGGACACCGAGGCCATGGACGCGTTCCGGCTCCTGTGCCGCACTGAGGGCATCCTGCCCGCGATCGAGTCCGCCCACGCCTTGGCCGGTGCCATCAAGGTGGGCCGGCGCCTCACCGAAGGCAAGGCCGATCCGTCCGAGGTCTCGATCATCGTGAACCTCTCCGGACGCGGCGACAAGGACGTCGAGACGGCGGCTGCCTGGTTCGACATGCTCGACGAAGACGGCAACGTCAAGGGCACCACACTTTCCACCCGCGCACCCAAGGGCCCCGCCGAGCGCACAGAGGAACAGCGCAGCACGGAGGAGCAGAACTGATGAGCGAGAACACCGTCAGCAAGTCCGCGGCCGCGATCGACCGCGCCAAGGCCGAGGGCCGCGCCGCCCTCATCGGCTACCTGCCCGCCGGCTACCCGGACGTACAGGCCAGCATCGACGCCGGCATCGCACTGGCCCGCAACGGCGCCGACCTCATTGAGATCGGCATCCCGTACTCGGATCCCGTCATGGACGGCCCCATCATCCAGGCAGCCACCACCGAAGCGATCGCCAACGGCTTCCGCGTGGCCAGCGTCTTCGACGTCGTTGCCGGCATCACCGCCGCCACCGATGCCGCCGTGCTGGTCATGACCTACTGGAACCCCGTCATGCGGATGGGCGTGGACGAATTTTCCCGCCGCCTCGCCGAAGCCGGGGGAGCGGGCCTCATCACGCCCGACCTGATCCCCGACGAGGCCTCCGAATGGTTCGAGGCCTCCGACAAGTACGGCCTGGACAGGGTGTTCCTCGTGGCTCCGTCGTCCACCCCCGAACGCCTGGAAATGACCGTCAAGGCAAGCCGCGGCTTCGTCTACGCGGTGTCCATCATGGGCATCACGGGCACCCGGCAGGCCGTCAGCGGCAGTGCCGAGAAGCTCGTGGCCGACACCCACGCCGCGGGCGCGGAACGGGTCTGCGTCGGCCTGGGCGTCTCCACCCCCGAGCACGTCCGCGAGATCGCAGCCTATGCCGACGGCGTGATCGTCGGCAGCGCACTGGTTGCGGCCGTGCGCGACGGCGGCGTGGACGCCGTCGGGAAGCTGACCAAGGACCTCAGCGCCGGCCTCCGCCGGGAAACCGCGCAGGCCTAGACCGGCAGCACCTATACGCTGGAAACTCAGCGCAGCCTCAGGAAAAGGAACAACTTAAGCACATGCAGAGTCTCCTCCACGCAGCAGCAGCGGCCCCACTGAGCATTCCCAGCCCGGGCTGGTCCGGATTCGACATCCCGCTGCCGTGGGGGACGCTGCGCATCCACGCTTACGCGCTGTGCATCCTGCTCGGCATCATTGTTGGCCTGTGGCTCACCTCCGTCCGCTGGAAGCGCCGCGGCGCGCCCGAGGGCAGCCTGTGGGACATCGCCATCTGGGCCATCCCCTTCGGGATCATCGGCGGCCGGCTCTACCACGTGTTTTCCTCGCCGGATGCGTACTTCGGCCCCGGCTTCGACGGCACGGGCGACCTGAGCCTGATCCCGCAGGTATGGCGCGGCGGCCTGGGCATCTGGGGCGCGGTGGTTCTCGGCGCCGTCGGTGCCTGGATCGGCTGCCGCCGTCTCGGACTCAAGCTGACCGCCTTCCTGGACGCGGCTGCCCCCGGGCTGCTGCTGGCCCAGGCCATCGGCCGTTGGGGCAACTGGTTCAACCAGGAACTCTTCGGCGGTCCCACCACCCTGCCGTGGGGCCTGCAGATCGACCCCGCCAGTCCGAACTTCCCGGCCGGCATGCCCGCCGACACCCTGTTCCACCCGACGTTCCTGTACGAATCGCTCTGGAACCTGGCCGGCGTCGGGATCCTGCTGCTCCTGGACCGCCGCTTCCACTTCCGCCGCGGCCGGCTGTTCTGGCTGTACGCGATGTACTACACCCTCGGCAGGGTCTGGATCGAGGCGTTGAGGATCGACGACGCCGAGCAGATCTCCTTGTTCGGGATCAGCACCCGCCTGAACGTATGGACCAGCATCTTCGTCTTCCTCGCGGCGCTCATCATCTTCGTCCTCCTCGGAATCCGGGCCGCGAAGACCCCGGATTCGGTGTACCTGACGGGACACGGACCGGACAGCGACGTGACCACTCTCACCGGTCATGATTCGGACAGTTCTGTCTCAGATAGTGGTTCGCGTGGTAATCTCCCGGAGAAGAACAGTGATCTGACCCACCCCGCAGCGCCCTCGGACGCAGACGGGAACGCCCCCTCGGACACCGCTCCGGAAGCTGCACAGCAGGCCGCCGGAAGCGCGGGGGAGGACGGGTCCGAATCCGGGCCGGACGCAGGCAGGGCCACCTAGCCGTCGACCCGCCCTGGGGCATCGGGCTACCGCCAAGAACCCCCGCCACAACGTCGTGGCACCTTCGTGACAACCGGGCAGCATACGATCGCCGCCAGGGTCAAGACGGGCCTGGGCCCATGCGTAACTCTTCGCTGCGCGTCGGTGGCTGGCCTACAATTTCAGTAATTCAGCGCTTTGTTGTGCCCGTCACACGGCAGACAAGGTGGGGCCAACGTTGTCCCTTCCATTCGCACGATCTCGAGGAAGGACGTCTTCATGACCCGTCTTCATCGCCCAAGCCAGACCGGAACGGTTGAGCCGCAGGGAGCAATCTCTCCCTTCAAGCGTTTCGCTGCGCTTCCGGAGGCCCGCGGCCTGTACAACCCGGAGCAGGAGAAGGACGCCTGCGGCCTGGCAATTATCGCCACGCTGCGTGGAGAGCCCGGCTACGACATCGTGGATGCGGCCCTGACCGCACTGCGCGCCCTCGAACACCGCGGCGCCGTCGGCGCTGACGAAGGAACCGGCGACGGCGCCGGCCTGCTGATGCAGATCCCGGACGAGTTCTTCCGCGCTGTCACCGAATTCGAACTGCCTGCCCCCGGCCAGTACGTGGTGGGCACCGCCTTCCTGCCGGCCGAAGGCCGTGAGGCGGACACCGCGAAGGCCGGCATCGAAGGTCTCGCCGCCGACGAGGGCCTGGTCGTCCTCGGCTGGCGCGAGGTCCCCGTCGTCGCCGACCTCGTCGGCGCCATGGCCCGGGCATGCATGCCGTACTTCGCCCAGCCGTTCCTTGCCTCCGCCACCGGTGAGGCCCTCGACCGCAACGAGCTGGACTCCCGCGCCTGGCGTATCCGCAAGCGCGCCCAGAACAAGTTCGGCGTGTACTTCCCCTCCCTGTCTTCGCGCACCATCGTGTACAAGGGCATGCTGACCACCGCGCAGCTCGAGCCCTTCTACCCGGACCTGTCCGACAAGCGCTTCAAGACCAAGCTGGCCATCGTCCACTCGCGCTTCTCCACGAACACCTTCCCGTCCTGGCCCCTGGCGCAGCCCTTCCGCACGATTGCGCACAACGGCGAAATCAACACCGTCAAGGGCAACCGGAACTGGATGCGTGCCCGCCAGTCGCAGCTGGCCAACCCGCTGCTGGGCGACTCGCCGGAAGAGCTGTACCCGATCTGTACCCCGGGTGCCTCCGACTCCGCGTCCTTCGACGAGGTGGCCGAGCTCCTGTGGCTCTCCGGCCGGCCCATCACGCACTCGATCATGATGATGATCCCGGAAGCCTGGGAAAACCACGCCACCATGGATCCGGCGCGCCGTGCCTTCTACGAGTACCACTCGCTGCTCATGGAGCCGTGGGATGGTCCCGCCGCCGTGTCCTTCACCGACGGCAACCTGGTGGGTGCCACCCTGGACCGCAACGGGCTGCGCCCGGGCCGCTACTGGATCACCGAGGACGGGCTGATCGTCTTCGCCTCCGAGGTCGGCGTGATCGACGTCGAACCGTCCAACGTGGTCAAGAAGGGCCGCGTCTCCCCGGGCAAGATGTTCCTTGTGGACACCGAGGCCGGCCGGATCATCGACGACGCCGAGGTCAAGGCCGAGGTGGCCGCCGCCAACCCGTGGGCCGAATGGCTCAAGGACAACCTGATCGACCTCAACGATCTTCCCGAGCGCGAGCACGTGCTGCACACCGCCGCGTCCGTGAACATCCGCCAGCGCACCTTCGGCTACACCACCGAAGAGCTGAAGATCCTGCTCGGCCCCATGGCCCGTACCGGTGCCGAACCGCTGGGTGCCATGGGTTCGGACACCCCGGTGGCCGTACTGTCCAAGCGCCCGCGCCTGCTGTTCGACTACTTCGTGCAGTCCTTCGCGCAGGTCACCAACCCGCCGCTGGATGCCATCCGCGAGGAACTGGTCACCTCCCTGAAATGCGCCATCGGCCCGAACGGCAACCTGCTCGACCTCGGTCAGGTCCGCCAGCCGCAGGTGTCCCTGCCGTTCCCCGTGATCAACAACGACCAGCTTGCCAAGATCGCGAACATCGAGAACGCCGACGGCGACAAGATCGCCATGAAGGTCCGCGGCCTTTACCGCCCCGAAGGCGGCGAAGCGGCCCTGCGTTCGCGCCTCACCGAAATCTGCGAGCAGGTTTCCGGCGCGATCAACCGCGGCGTGCAGTACATCGTGCTCTCCGACCGTGACTCGAACGCTCAGTGGGCCCCGATCCCGTCCCTGCTGCTGGTCAGCGCCGTGCACCACCACCTGCTGCGCAGTGCCAACCGCACCAAGACCGCCCTCGTGGTCGAGGCCGGCGACGTCCGCGAAACGCACCACGTTGCCGTCCTGGTCGGCTACGGCGCCTCCGCCGTGAACCCGTACCTGGCCATGGAGTCCGTTGAGCAGCTGATCAGCACCGGCGAGGTCGTGGGAGTCACTCCCGAGGACGGCGTCTACAACCTGATCAAGGGCCTCGGCAAGGGCGTCCTGAAGATCATGTCCAAGATGGGCATCTCCACCGTGGCCTCCTACACGGGTGCCCAGACCTTCGAAGCCCTGGGCCTGTCCCAGGAACTCGTGGATGAATTCTTCTCCGGCACGCACTCCCAGCTGGGCGGCGTGGGCCTGGACGTCATCGCGGCCGAAGTGTCGGCACGCCACCAGATGGCGTACCCGGAGGGCGGCATCGAGCAGCCGCACCGCCCGTTGCTTGGCGGCGGCGAGTACCAATGGCGCCGCGACGGCGAACCTCACCTCTTCAACCCGGAGACCGTGTTCCGCCTGCAGCACGCCACCCGTGAGCGCCGCTACGACATCTTCAAGTCCTACACCCAAGGCATTGATGACCAGTCGAAGAACCTGATGACCCTGCGCGGCCTGCTCAAGTTCAAGGACGGCCTGCGCCAGCCGGTGCCGCTCGAGGAAGTCGAGCCGGTCTCCAGCATCGTCAAGCGCTTCTCCACCGGTGCGATGAGCTACGGCTCCATCTCCAAGGAAGCCCACGAAACCCTTGCCATCGCCATGAACCGCCTGGGCGCCAAGTCCAACACCGGTGAAGGCGGCGAGGACGTGGACCGCCTGCTGGACCCGGAGCGCCGCTCTGCCATCAAGCAGATCGCCTCCGGCCGTTTCGGCGTGACCAGCCTGTACCTCACCAACGCCGAGGACATCCAGATCAAGATGGCCCAGGGCGCCAAGCCCGGCGAAGGCGGCCAGCTCATGGCCCAGAAGGTATACCCCTGGGTCGCCCGCACCCGGCACTCGACCCCCGGCGTCGGGCTCATTTCCCCGCCCCCGCACCACGACATCTACTCGATCGAGGACCTCGCGCAGCTCATCTACGATGCCAAGCGCGCGAATCCCTCGGCGAGGGTGCACGTGAAGCTGGTGTCCGAGGTCGGCATCGGCACGGTGGCTTCCGGCGTGACCAAGGCGAAGGCCGACGTCGTGCTGGTTTCCGGCCATGACGGCGGAACCGGCGCCTCGCCGCTGAACTCGCTCAAGCACGCGGGCGTCCCCTGGGAGCTCGGCCTCGCCGAGACCCAGCAGACCCTCATGCTCAACGGCCTGCGCGACCGCGTGGTGGTGCAGGTTGACGGCCAGCTCAAGACCGGCCGCGACGTCGTCATCGCCGCACTGCTGGGCGCCGAAGAGTACGGCTTCGCCACCGCCCCGCTGGTGGTTTCCGGCTGCATCATGATGCGCGTCTGCCACTTGGACACTTGCCCCGTGGGCGTTGCCACGCAGAACCCTGAGCTGCGTTCACGCTTCAACGGCAAGCCTGAATTCGTGGTCAACTTCTTCGAATTCCTCGCCGAGGAAGTGCGCGAACTGCTGGCCGAACTGGGCTTCCGCAGCCTCGAAGAGGCCATCGGCCACGCCGAGGTGCTCGACTCCCGTGAGGCGATCGACCACTGGAAGGCCGACGGACTGGACCTCGATCCGATCCTGCATGGCCTCGAGTTCGACGACGACGTGCCGCTGCGCAACCTTACCGGCCAGAACCACGAGCTGGACAAGCACTTCGACCAGCGGCTCATCACGATGGCCGCCGAGGCTCTCAGCGACCGTTCGCCGGTGAAGATCTCCCTCGATGTGATCAACACCGACCGCTCCGTGGGCACGATGCTCGGGCACGTGGTGACCAAGACATTCGGCACCGACGTGCTGGCAACGGACACCATCGACATCACGCTCAACGGCACCGCCGGCCAGTCCCTGGGCGCCTTCCTGCCCGCAGGCATCACCCTGCGCATGTTCGGCGACTCCAACGACTACGTCGGCAAGGGTCTCTCCGGCGGCCGCATCATCGTCCGCCCGGACCGCAACAACGTGTTCCAGGCCGAGCGGAACGTCATCGCGGGCAACGTGATCGGTTACGGTGCCACGAGCGGCGAACTGTTCCTGCGCGGCCAGGTGGGCGAACGCTTCCTGGTCCGCAACTCCGGTGCGACGGCCGTCGTCGAGGGAATCGGCGACCACGGCTGTGAGTACATGACCGGTGGCCAGACCCTGATCATCGGCCGCACCGGCCGCAACTTCGGCGCCGGCATGTCCGGCGGCACCGCCTACGTGCTGGACCTGCAGCCCGCACGCGTCAACAAGGAAGCCCTGGACACCGGCGAGCTCCAGCTCCTTGAACTTGACGCCGAGGACCGTGACATCGTGCACGGCCTGCTGGTCAAGCACCTCGAGGAAACCGAATCTGTCCTGGCCGGCCGCCTGCTCGAAAACTTCGACGACACGGCCGCCCGCATCACCAAGGTGCTGCCGCGCGACTACGCAGCAGTCCTGCAGACCCGTCTCTCCGCCATCGAAGAGGGCCTCGACCCCGACGGCGAAGAAGTCTGGTCCCGAATTCTGGAGGTAACCGGTGGCTGATCCACGCGGATTCTTGAAAGTCCGGCAGCGCGAAACGCAGCCACGCCGCCCCGTTCCCGTCCGCATCATGGACTGGAAGGAAGTGTACGAAGCCCAGGACAAGGGCGTGCTCAAGAGCCAGGCCGGCCGCTGCATGGACTGCGGCGTGCCGTTCTGCCACCAGGGCTGTCCGCTCGGGAACCTGATCCCCGAATGGAACGACCTCACGTGGCGCGGCAAGGGCGAAGAAGCCATCGAGCGCCTGCACGCCACGAACAACTTCCCGGAGTGGACCGGCCGCCTGTGCCCTGCCCCCTGCGAAGCGTCCTGCGTGCTGGGCATCAACCAGCCTGCGGTCACCATCAAGCAGGTGGAAGTCTCGATCATCGACGAGGCCTTCGAAAACGGCTGGGTCCAGCCCCTGCCGCCCACCCGCCTTTCCGGCAAGACCGTTGCGGTCGTCGGGTCCGGCCCTGCCGGCCTCGCCGCTGCCCAGCAGCTGACCCGCGTGGGCCACACCGTCGCCGTCTATGAGCGCGACGACAAGATCGGCGGCCTGCTGCGCTACGGCATCCCCGACTTCAAAATGGAGAAGGAACAGGTCGACCGCCGCATCGAGCAGATGAAGGCTGAAGGCACCCGCTTCCGCACCGGCGTGAACGTCGGCACCGACGTCACCTGGGAGCAGTTGCGCCGCCGCTACGACGCCGTCGTGATCGCCACCGGCGCCACAGTGCCGCGCGACCTCCCCATCCCGGGCCGCGAGCTTGAAGGCATCCACTTCGCCATGGACTACCTGGTTCCGGCCAACCGCGCCGTTGCCGGGGAGACCGTCGAGCACCAGATCGACGCCAGGGGCAAGCACGTAGTGATCCTGGGCGGCGGCGACACCGGCGCCGACTGCCTCGGCACGGCGCACCGCCATGGCGCCGCCTCCGTCACCACGCTGGCGATCGGCAAGCAGCCGCCGCTGGAACGTGCCGCGCACCAGCCGTGGCCGACCTTCCCCACGCTCTTTGAAGTGGCCAGTGCCCACGAAGAAGGCGGCGAACGCACCTACCTGGCCTCCACAGTCGGGTTCGTCGGCGAGAACGGCAGGCTCACCGGCGTCAAGGTCGCCGAAACCGAGTTCGTGGATGGCAAGCGCCTGCCCAAGGCGGGCACCGAGCGCGTCATCCCGGCCGACCTGGTCTTCCTCAGCCTCGGCTTCACGGGGGCAGAGCCGGCCGGCATCACCGAACAGGTGCACGCCGAGTTCGACGGCCGCGGAAACGTGGCCCGGGACGGCTACTACATGACCAACACCGAAGGTGTCTTCGTTGCCGGTGACGCCGGCCGCGGACAGTCCCTCATCGTCTGGGCCATCGCCGAGGGACGCGCCTGCGCGGCCGCCGTCGACAAGCACCTCATGGGAAGCACCATCCTCCCGGCACCTGTCGCTCCCACGGACCGGGCGATCTCCGTCCTGTAGGCACCGCAAGTTCCCCATCCACATCCAGCAGCACAATTACTAGGGTAGGTATATGAGACGCGCGAAAATCGTGGCAACCTTCGGCCCGGCCATCTCCAGCTTCGACAACACCCTTGCGGTGCTCGAGGCCGGCGTCGATGTCGCCCGGATGAACATGAGCCATGGCGACTACTCCGTTCACGACAACACTTACGAGAACGTCCGCAAGGCCTCCGCCCAGTTGCACAAGCCGGTCGCCATCATGGCGGACCTGCAGGGACCGAAGATCCGCCTGGGCCGCTTCGTTGACGGCCCGCACGCCCTCGAGGTCGGTGACACTTTCACCATCACCACCGAGGACGTCCCCGGCACCAAGGAAATCTGCTCCACCACGCTGAAGAGCCTTACCGAAGACGTCAAGGTCGGAGACACCCTCCTGATCGACGACGGCAAGGTCTCCTTGCGTGCGACCGCGGTTGACGACGTCAAGGTCGTCGCCACCGTCACCGTGGGCGGCATGGTCTCCAACAACAAGGGCATCAACCTGCCCGGCGTCGCCGTCAACGTCCCCGCACTGAGCGAAAAGGACGAGGACGACCTCCGCTGGGCCATCAAGCGCGGCGTCGACCTCGTGGCGCTCTCCTTCGTCCGCGACGCATCCGACATCAAGCGCGTCCACGAGATCATGGACGAAGAAGGCCGCCGCGTTCCGGTGATCGCCAAGATCGAAAAGCCGCAGGCCGTGGAGCAGCTGCACGAGATCATCGACGCGTTCGACGCGATCATGGTTGCGCGTGGCGACCTCGGCGTCGAACTGCCGCTCGAAGAGGTGCCGATCGTCCAGAAGCGTGCCATCGAACTGGCCCGCCGCTGGGCCAAGCCGGTCATCGTGGCCACCCAGGTCCTCGAATCCATGATCGACAACCCGCGCCCCACCCGTGCCGAGGCGTCCGACTGCGCCAACGCCGTGCTCGACGGTGCCGACGCCGTTATGCTCTCCGGTGAGACCAGCGTGGGCAAGTACCCGATCGAGACCGTCAAGACCATGGCGCGCATCATCGAGTCCACCGAAGAGCACGGCCTCGAGCGCGTTCCTCCGCTGGGCACCAAGCCCAAGACCCGTGGTGGCGCAATCACCCGGGCCGCCGTCGAAATCGCCGACCAGCTGGAAGCGAAGTACATCTGTACCTTCACCCAGTCCGGCGACTCCGCCCGCCGCCTGTCCCGCCTGCGCCCGATCAAGCCGGTCTTCGCCTTCACCCCCGTGGAGCACGTGTGGAACCAGCTGGCCCTCACCTGGGGCATCCAGCCGGTGCTGGTCTCCACCGTGGACCACACCGACGCCATGACCGCACAGGTTGACCGCAGCCTGCTGGACATGAAGCTCGTCGAGAACGGCGACCTCGTGGTCATTGCTGCCGGTTCGCCTCCCGGACAGGCCGGTTCCACCAACTCGCTGAAGGTGCACAAGGTCGGTGACCTTGCCGACACTTCGAAGGCAAGCGCGGAGCGCAAGGAAAAGCTCGGCCCGTGGCCGGAAAAGAAGAAGAGGAAGCCGGCCAAGGCCTGATCTTCTTGTTCGACAGCAAAGGAGGCTCCCGCCGTTTGGCGGGAGCCTCCTTTGCTGTCTCGGTGTCAGTACCCCGGCGGGCAGCCGCGGGTACGCGCAAGGGGCGACCGGCCGCCGTCGTGCAGTTCCGGTCGCCCCTCGCGGGAAACGCTAGTTGACCTGGTTGATGATGGTCTCGGCCACCTCGCGCATGCTCAGGCGGCGGTCCATGGAGGTCTTCTGGATCCACCGGAAGGCTTCCGGTTCGGTCAGACCCATCTTGGTGGTCAGCAGGCTCTTGGCGCGCTCCACCAGCTTGCGGGTGGCGAACTGCTCCTGGAGGTCGGACACCTCGCTCTCCAGCGCCTTGATTTCCTCGTGGCGGGAGAGTGCGATTTCGATCGCGGGGATGAGGTCGGCCGGGGTGAAGGGCTTGACCACGTAGGCCATGGCGCCGGCGTCGCGGGCACGCTCCACGAGTTCCTTCTGGCTGAAAGCGGTCAGCAGCACCACGGGGGCAATGCGGGCCTTGACGATCTTTTCGGCTGCGGAGATGCCGTCCATGACAGGCATCTTGACGTCCATAAGCACGAGGTCGGGTGTGAGCTCCTCGGCCAGTTCCACGGCCTTCTCGCCGTTGTCCGCTTCTCCGACGACGTCGAAACCTTCGCCCTTCAGGATTTCGATGATGTCCAAGCGGATGAGGGTCTCATCTTCTGCGACAACAACGCGGCGGGCAGGCTGGGAGGCGGGCTTGGATTCCGTCTGTTCTGACACAGGATCTCCTTGGGGGGTACGGCGGGTTCTCCACCATCTTAGTTGCCCGGGTTCGTGCGTATGATTTATTGCTCGGCCGGGTCGGTTCTGAGATTCAGACTATCTGCATGTAGAGTAGTTTCGCGCACTCCGACAGGGGCGATGACGCGGAGGTTCTCCAGTCGTTACTTGTTGAGTGTTCCGCGCCCGAGTGGCGGAATTGGCAGACGCGCCGCACTCAAAATGCGGTATCGAAAGGTGTGTGGGTTCGAGTCCCACCTCGGGCACGTGTTTTCCCAGGTCAGAGGCGGGTTTCTCTGAAATTGAGGCCCTTCCGTGTGCACAATGTGCACGCTCTTGCCTCTGGGCGGGTTTTTCGGGGTGTGTGGGTTCCCGGGCGGCCGGTTTTCGGGTGGCGTGGTTCTCATTCAGCGACTGGCAGGCACCGCGTGTGTCTGTAGTTCGGTGTCGTTCTGATAGAGGAGCAACTGCTGGGGTAAGGGTCTGGAGTGCAACTTGGGGTACCGGGAGCGGTCCAGAACTTCGTGAGGAAATAAGTGACGAAGGAGCGCCGAACGAAATTCTGGATCGTGAGCGGCGTATAGCGCCCTGGTTGCGCGGAGGACCCGCCCGGCGATCATGGGGATCAGAATGACAAACAGCGGGGATGCGTCTGGTGGTTCATGGGTGGCGGGTTCGGGGACATCCAGCCAACTGACACTGACTCGCTCCGGATCCAAGACCAAGAGCCGCCCGCTCGTAGCCCGGAAGTGAGTCTCGGGCCTGCGGCTGCGGTGGGTCTGGCCCGAGCCGGCGAGGACGTTTGTTGTGATTGCCCCCAGGGCACTACGCGATAGGATTCCACGAGCCGGTGAGGACGTCAGGATAAGTCATTGCGGCCGGGCGTGGAGGACAGCCTTACCGGCGGCGGCGCCAGCCCCATCGATCAGGATCCACTTTGGGATCGTTTTCCGATGACGTTGACAGGCCCTTCGACCACGATGAAATGGGCGCCGGTGAACTGTCGCGGGTGGCCCTGAGCCAGATTCGGGTTGGCTGGGCGACGCGCGCGGTGTGTCTGGCAGGGTCAGCCGATGACGGTGACCGAGTAGCCGCCGGAGTCCTTACCCTCGGGTTCGGTGTGCGAGTACCGCACGAGGTGCGCGAACGGGCCGCCCTCGGCCAGAGCGCCCGCCAGGTTGCGGGCCTCAAGGCTGTCGAGGCCCCACAGCCGTGTGAGGGCAATAAAAAGGGCCTCGCCTGGTTCGGCGTTGGTGAGGATCCCGAACTGTCCGGCCCGATCGAGCCCGATCTGTTCGATGACCCGGCGGGACCCGAGCGGCGTCGCGAAGGGGTGCACGCGCCCGTCCTCCCGATCGTGTTCGAGGTGGCCGTGCTCGACGACTCCGAGTTCGACGGCGAGATTTCACAGCCTGGCGCTGTCGGCGACCAGCCAACCTTTGTCGGTGAGCAGCATCGTCAGCAGATGCTGACCCGACCCGGTGGGCACGCCGAGGCGAAGCGATTTGATCGACGGCGCCCGCAGCCGCGCCGCCGTGCCGAACTCCGTCTTCGCCGTGCCGAGGATCCCTTTGAGCAACGGCATGACGGCCGCGCCGCCGTGCCGCAGCTCGAGCGTCCTCGTTTTTGTGACGAGTTGGCCCAGGGCGAAGATCAGCTCCTTCGCATTGTCGGTGCCGGCTAGGATGGTGAGGTTGCGCTGCCCGACGTGGCGGTCGTGGTTGGCGTCGAGGGCGCCCGACCACTCGTCGAGGGGGCAGCTCGCTGTCGCCATGAGGCACTCGTGGCCCTTCAGTGTGGCGGGGATGTCCCAGGTCCTGTCGAGCTCGACTACCTGCATCGCGCCGGGCTTGGTGCGGTCGTCAAGCTGGGGCACGACCGCCATGCCGATGGGCTGTGGTTGGTAGGCCGGGTTGGTGGGGTCTCCGCCGAAGAAGCCGGGGTTGACGAACCACGCGCGCACGTGGACACCGATCGCGGCAAACAGCCCGAGGTTCCAGACGCGGATGAAGGCACGGTAGCGGCGACCCGCGGACGGGTTCCCGACGAGCTGTGCCGGCGAGAATGGCCCCGTGTAGGCCGCGTCGATGAGCAGGATGTCGGGAGACTCCCAGCACGGGATGCTCGGCCAGGTGGGCCGGATCGCACGGTCGCCGGGACTGTACGCGCGGATCATCAGGTAGGGGGTAGACGTCCTCGCGCCGCGGCCTACGCTCGCCCCCGATCGCCTTGCTGAGTCCCCTGCGCGGCGTCTCTGACGTCGTCGGTCGGCGCCCAGCCGGGGTCCAAGTCACCACTTGGCAGATCGGTGTGTCCGAACGCGCCGGGCGGACTTTCGCCCCGCTGGGCCGCGTTCTCCTTGTCGGTGAGGACCGGGTGCTCCTGGTCGTCGTGGTGGCGTGCCATCGGTCAGCCCTCTTTGTGGTCCAGGCGCTCGCGCCATTCGGGGTCGGTGTTGGGGTCGTGCTTCTGTGGGCGGCCGCAGTCCGCCGGGCCGGTACCGGGCAGGTAGTGGACGTCGACGTCGTGCGCCTCCTCGTACCAGCGCCCGGGCTGGGACCGGCAGTCGTGGTCGGCGTGGAAGAACTGGGGCGAGTGCACGGCAGCGCGTAGCCGTAGTCCTCGGAGCCGACCGGGTTGATGTCCGGTACGCAGGGTACCTTGCTGCGGTCCCAGTCCCAGGTGCGCCAGGCGTAGCCGCGGTCGGAGTCGAGGTTGAAATCGGGGACGCCGAAGTCCTGCTGGCCGGCCTCGTCCGCCATCCGCCCCACGAGGTAGAGCCCGTAGTCGATCGGCCGCGTGCAGCACGGTCCGTTCCGGTCCCAACCGTTAAGGATGCGCCCGATGGCGATCTCGCCCACAGCGCCCCGGTACCAGGACAGGGCATCCGCCCCGAAGCGGGCTCACACCGAAAAGACGCCTGAGAAGGGACAGTGCTGGAACACAGGCCTGCTCCTGGAGGACCCTTTCGATCGCTGCGTGACCGGCGGTCCTGTTCCTCTGATCGGCGCCGGTCCAGGCAGTCTGCAGGGGCGGGACATCCTGCGAAGCCTGGCCGTGTTCCAACGGATCGTCCCCTTTTCTTATCGGTGCAGCGGAGCGCCCCCGTGAAGACGGGGGAGTTGATGGAATCCTGCCAGAGATCCCTTTGCGCCCGGGGTCTGCGGGCAGGTCAGGGCGGTTGATCGTAGGTCCGGGATCCCCGGCACGGTTGTCCGGCGCATAGAATGCCGGCGGCGCGGCGCGCCGGGGTCGACAGCTGGCGTGGACGCTGCATACGAGGGGAGTGAGCATGGGCCTTGATCCCGGTCACCTTGATGGTGTTCTGATGGTTGTCGCGGTTTTCGCCATGTTGTACCGGACCCGTGCCCCGTACACGGGGCGGTGGTGCTGCGCTGCAGTTCCTGGTGACCGGGAACTCGGCCTATCTGCCGTCCGGGACGCCGCAGCGGTTCTGCGCCGGCCCTGCCGGGAACGCCTTGCTAGCGGCCAGGGCGTTCAGTGTGTGGGCGGGGCCGCGGTCGTTGAGGTTCCGCCCGGCCCCAGTGGCTGCTGCTGACCGGACTGCCGTCACCGGGATGGCCGCGGCGCTGGAGGAGTCGGGGCGGAACGCGTTGCCCGGGGGACTGGTATCTCTGGCGATGATGGCCACGGGCACGGGCACGGGCCTGATGGCTGCTGAGCTGTGGCGGGTGAAGCCCGGGATTTCACACCTCCAGCGGGTCGTTCTGGTCAGGCGAATGGACTTGTTCGGCGTCTGAGGAGTGGCCTCCCGTGTGGGAGGGTTTGAGTATTACGTTTGATGACGCCGGCCACAATGGATGACTTGAAAATCTATGACTGGACTTTCATGGTCCTGATTCAGGTGGATGATGCCTTGGGCGGTACCGCCGCCTCGTGACAGTTGCTTTCGTCCGTGGAGCGTGAGCTTTGAATGGGTCGATGGGGCCGACGGCCAGTTGTGGAACGCTGCGGTAGAGCTCAGGGCCGCCCCCTGCTCCTGCTGTTTTCAGCTGCTTACGTGTTCTGTTCTTACTGAACGCCATTTGGGCTGATGGTCGGACCTTAGATCTAAGTTGGACATTATACACAGCCTTCAGCTGCCTGGTGCATAGATCTGGCTTCAAGAGTGGCGCCGATGTCGAGTATCGTCCTCGGCTATGAAGCAAACTTGCTGTTCCACTCGTTCCTCAAGATCGCCGCTGGCTCGGCCGAGCCCGGGAGAGGAACGACCACTTTGCACAGACCGGATTTGGCGGTTGTGTGCCCGGGTTCTTCTGATGCCGTCACTTCCGGGTGCGGTCGGCTTGCGATCCTTCGCAGTGGCGCAGCAATGCCGACGACGAGGTGGAAACCCTCGGTGCGAGCGGCAACTAAGGCTAGGACCAACACGTACCGGCGGTGGACGTGGCCGCGGACTGGAACGAACTCTTGATCGGAGAAAAGTATGAACGCCTGCTCCTATGGAGGAGAAGATTGCGGCAAGTTGCGACAGTTGCGCGGACCCGACAGAGTGTGCCCCAAACACTTCAAGCGCATGGAGCGCTGGGGGAGCTATGACCCGACTTGTGCCGTCGGAGGCGAGACATGTGGTCTAAACGTCAGGCTCTACGGCGACGGCAAGTGCCGTGAGCATCACTTCTGCGCGGATCCAAAGCCCTGCCTTGAAAACCTATCGCGCACGCTCTGCAATCATGGACGCAACGGGCAGAGAGGGGCGAGCCGATGGCCGCCAGTGATGACGAGAACCGGATCTCGAGGGAACAATCCATTCGACGGATACGGAGCCGAATCCAGGCGGCCGAACTTGGGGTCACCCTGGACGATGCCCGGGGACGACAGGCGCCGGAAGCAGTACTACAGCTGTCGCAGGGAACGCCGCCGCCCTTGCCGTCACCTTTTCGATACTCTGAGGACTCCGGACGGGAAGCTCCGGATGGCTTGGCATCACGGAGAGAAATGGCTCTCTATTTGCGCCGGACGATCCGGGCCGCGCAATTGAGGGTTGCCTTGGACGAGGACCGGGGCCGGCCGACTCCCGAGGGCGAGGACCAGCGACTACGGCCACCGCACGCTGACCATCCGGCGCAAAGGCGGCAAGTCCGCCAAGGTCGCCGTGCCGGCGCCCGCGGTGGTCGCGCTCAACTCTTACCTCGGCACGACGGGCGCGGACCTGGTGCTCGGGCAGGGACCGGGGATGAGCCGGCCTCTGTTCACGACGGCCACCCGGAAACCCTGGCAGCGCTCGGAGGCGGCGCGCACCGTGCAGCGCCTCACGCGCAGGGCCGGTATCGACGGGCAGATCAGCCCGCACAGCCTGCGGCACGCGTTCGCCACGATTGCCCTGGATACAGGGGTCTCTCGCTGCACGACCTGCAGGACAGCATGGGACATGCGGATCCGCGGACCACCAGGAGGTACGACCGGGCGCGGAACAACCTGCACAAGTCCGCCGGCTACGACGTTGCCAAGGCGCTGGCGTAGGGGCGGGGTCAGAGACACCCGATTCCGACGGGGGCCCCTGGGACTATGACCGCGTACTGAAAACCCTGGGACGGCGACCAGTGTCGGCTGCAGCTCCTGGCCGCCGGCGCGTTATAGAGACGGCCCGCCGCTACGTGGACTTTGCCGTGCCGACGTTCCGCCAGCTCCTCCGCCACACACCGGCCTACGGGTTGATGCAGCACCCAGGGCGCCGCTGACCCGCTGACCCAGCTTCTGATGACCTTGGACGAAGTTCAGGGAGGTCAGCGCGCGCCGTCTCCCGCCATTGTCGGTGGTGCTTGGCATCCTGATGCCATGAAACGTGCGCACCAACCACCAGTCGGCTCATTCGTTCCGCAGACCAGGTCCGCGCCCGCGTTCACCGGCAGCGCCTCGCAGCGGCTGGAGGGGATGCGGAACCGGCGTGAAGCCGGCTCGGTTGGCGAGTATCACCAGTATCAGGTATCGATGAAACTCGATACTTATGATACTGTTTCTCCATGAAAACACCAGAGTCTGCTTCCGCTCCGGAACGACGCGCCGCCGAGGCCGCCGAGGCCCTGGCCGCCGAAGGCGTACCCGTCACCAACCGCGCCGTGCGCGCAAAAGCCGGCGTCTCAATGGCCGTCGCCGCCGAGGCTGCAACGACGTGGAATCAACGCGCGGCCGCCCAGGTGCACATCCCCGAGGCGCCGGAGTTCGTCACAGCCCGCTTCGGCGGCATCTGGCGCGAGGCGTACTCAGCCGCGCGTGACCTGTTCGCCGCCGAGCGTGAGACTCTCACCGGCCGACTCCGGGTCGCCGAAGAGGAGAACCGGTCGCTCACAGCGGACCTTACGACCTCAGACGGCCGGGTCGCGGAACTCGAAGCTGAACTGGAGCGCGTCCGAACCGACCTGGAGCGCGTCCGAACCGACGCTGAGCAGGCGGCAGCTGCAGCGACGGCCGCCCACGCAGCTGAACTGTCCGCCGAGCGGTCACGCGGAGACCGGGCGGAAGGCGCACTGGACGCGGTGACCAAGGAGCGCGACCGGCTGTTGAAGCGACTGGAACCAGCCCGCCCTCCGGCTGACGGCTGACGGCTGAGCAGACCAGAGCTTCATCGACGATAGGAGTGCGGCATGGCAACTGACATCGAAGGCGGCGTCGCGCGCATTGAAGCTGCCCTCAACACGCCGACCCTGAAGCTGCTCGACCGCAAATCCGCCGTCATTGCCATGCCGCTGCTGTCGGCTGTCTTCCCCGACGATTCGCAGCCGGTTCCGGTCGAACAGCTGCACACCCGGGTTGAAGCCCTGCTGGACGAACTCCGGGCGGGTGGGTACACGGTGCCGTCGACGGGCGGCAAGGCCCTCGCCATGCAGTGGGTGCGCGAGCGGTGGCTGTACCGGGACCCGGGGCGCGGGCAGGAGACCTACCAGCTCACCGGCGACGCGAGGCAGGCCCTGGATTATGTGCTCCGGGCGAGCCGTTCCCAGCTCAACGTATCCGTGTCGCGCATCGAAACCATGCGGCGGGTCATCTCGGATGCCGCCCAGGCGGCCAACCCGGACCGCGAGGAGCGTAAGCGCAGGCTCGCCGAAGAAATCGCGATCCTGCAGGAAGAGTACGTCCACCTGGCGGCCGGCGGCGAGCTGCGGGAATCCTCGGAGGCGGAGCTGTCCGAGCAGTTCTCCAACGTGCTCCGAGAGCTCGATGGCCTGCCGTCCGACTTCCGCCGGGTCGAAGAGGCGGTGCGGGAGATGCACCGGGGCATCACCAAGAGATTCCGTGAGGAAGAGCGACCCGTCGGGGAAGTGGTCGACGACTACCTTGCGCAGGCGTCCAGCCTGCTGACCGGCACTGCGGAGGGCAGGGCTTTTGCCGGCGCCCTGGAGCTCCTGCGCAAACCTGACTGGCTGACAAGGCTGCGCTCCGACCTGGAAGCCATCCTGGCCCACCCCGGGGCCAGCCGACTCCTTGCCGACGAACAGCGCCAGATGCGCACGGCGGTGGACATCATCCGCCGCGGCATCGCCGACGTCCTGGATCAGCGCCAGCGCCTCACCGCCACGCTCCGGGAACACATCGAGAACTACGACCACATCCGCAACCGCGAGCTCGACACAGTCCTGCGCGGCATAGACCGGGAAATGCGGGCTTGGATGCAGTCGGCACGCGCCCGGGACCACGTCGGTGTTCAGTTGATCCCGCCGGGCCTGGACATCGCGGCCTTGCGGTTCAAGACGTACGACCCGGACAACCAGCGTTCGCCCGAACCGCTCGCGGATGTCTCGGATGAGGCGCCGGCGGCCCCGTCCCTGGAGGACATCCGCAGGCAGGGTGGCCCGTCACTGGATCAGCTGCGCCTCCGGATCGAGGAGAAATCCGCCAATGGTGAGCTGGAGTCCGCCGCTGCGCTGTTCAACTCGCTGCCCGGTGACCTCCGCCGGCCCGTCGAGATCCTTGGGCTCCTGCACCTGTTCACCCGTCTCGGAGCCCATACCGATCCCGACCAGCGCGAGGCCGTGTCGGCAGTGCGGCCCGACGGCAGCACGCGCACATTCCTGATGCCTTCCGCCACGATCCAGCCCGCAGGGGACACGAAGGACACCGATACCGAAGGAGCACGCCAATGACAGACGTCGCCGCGATCGACGAAGACTCCGTGGACCCCCTGGACTTTCTGTCGGAGGACCCGCCGGCCGGGGACGAGGACGGTGCGGAGAGCTCGCTGTCCATGTTCGAGAGCGATGCCTCGACCCTGTTCCCGGACCAGCGCAGATGCCTGCATGCGCTCCTGAAGCACCGGTATCTCTCGGCGGAGCGTCACCCCGACCACTGGCAGGTTCTCCTGGCCAACGCCGAGACGATCCGTGGCCGGCTCAACGAGCTGTTCTTCGAGCTCTTCATCGACCGGGACCACCAGATCGCGTTCAAACGGCAGGCGGTTTCGGAGACGGGCGATCCTCTTCCGTCACTGCTGCGGGACGTGTCCCATACGAAAGAGGAGACCATCATGATGGTCTACATGCGGCAAAGGCTCTTCTCCCAGCGCCAGGAGGGTGAAGACGTCGTCTTTGTGGACCGCCAGACGCTGCTCGATGAAGTAGCCGACCAGCGCCCCGAGGATACGACCCACCGCGCCATGGACCAGAAACGGGCGCTGAAGGCGATTGACGGGCTGGCAACGGCCGGCCTGCTCCTGAAGACCGCCGATCCCGACAGGTTCCGGATCTCTCCCATCATCGAGATCCTCATGCCGGTCGAGAAGCTGCGCACCCTGTGGACATGGCTCATGGAGCAGAACGGCACCGCGCCGGAGGGTGACGGCGACGGCGCCGATACCGACGACGAAGAAGACGATGAACCAGATCTGCTGACCGACCTGGGGAAGGACAACGCATGACCCTCGAACTGGAAATACCCGACCTGCAGGTAGCCGCGGCGGAGCACGCCCAATGGCGGGTCGAGGCCCTCCAGATGGTGAACTGGGGCGGCTTCCACGGCCGCACCGAGGTGCGGTTTTCACCAGGATCCACGCTGTTGTCCGGAGCGAGCGGCACCGGGAAGTCAACGGTCCTGGATGCCTACATCGCCCTGATGATGCCCTCCAACACTCCGTTCAACGGGGCATCCAACGACGCCGGGGGCCGGGCACGGTCGGCGGAGCAGCGGAACCTGCTGACCTACCTCCGCGGCAAGATGGACGCCAACCGGGTCGACGGCTCCGACGAGATGCTCGACCTGGTGCTGCGCGGTGCCGGCATGACGCCGGTCTGGGGTGCCCTGGCCGCGACCTTCGTCAACGATCAAGGCCGGCGCTACACGGCGATGCGAATCTACTTCGTCAAGGCCGGCGCGTCCGTCAACGGCGACGTCATCACGACCTTCGCCGCCTATGAGGGCCATTTCGACACGTCCAAGCTCGCGCCGCTGGCCGCCAGCCGCTTCGACAAGCGGGCACTGAAGGCAGCTGTACCGGGGCTGGCGACGTTCAACACCTTCTGGGAATTTGAAGGAACCCTGCACACCCGCCTCGGCATCGGCGGCCCCGACGGCGGCCGCAAAGCCATGCGGCTTCTCGCACGGCTCCAGGCCGGGATGGAGGTCAAACGGGTGGACGGGCTGTACAAGACGATGGTGCTGGAGGAACCCGTTACGTACCAGGCCGCCGACCAGGCGATTCTGCATTTCGCCAATCTGGAGGCGTCGTACTCGAAGATGGTGGATGAAGCCAACAAGGTCAAGGTCCTGCAGCGCCTTCCCGCCCTCCAGACGGAGCTGGCGGATGCCGAAGCAAGGGAACTGCTGATCCGCCACTTCGGCGCCGACGACGATGGACCCTCATCGTTCCGCCTGTGGAAGCTCCGCACCGAACGCGGCCTTCTTGACGACGCGGTGATGGCGAACCGCCGCGACCACGCCGCGGCCAGCCGCGCCTTCGCCCAGGCACAGTCCGACGAATCCGAGTACGGGGCGCGCCTTGTACAGATTGCCCGGGACAAGGACGCCAACGGCGGTAGCGCGATCGAGGAACGCCGCCTCAAGATTGCGGACCTTGAGAGCAGCCGCGACGCGGTCTACCAGGCGAATCTCAAGTTCCAGATGAAGACCGAGGCCATCAACCTCGTTGTGCCCGAGACGGCCGGGCAGTTCGCCGAGGCGCAATCCGCCGCGGCCGACTTCCTGTCCGGTTTCGGTGCCCGCGAAAGTGCATTGGACGAGCAGGAAGGGCGTGCCCGTGAGGTCCTGGCTCCGCTCACGGCCCGTCGCACGGACCTCATGGAGGAGGCGGCATCCCTCAAAGGCAGAACCGGGATGGTCCCGCGGGGGCTGCACAACGCCCGGCTGCGGATGGCAGAGGCGGCGGGCCTGGATCCGATGCGTGATCTGCCGTTCGTCGCGGAGCTCATTGATCTCCTGCCGGGGGAGGAGACCTGGCGCAAAGCGATCGAAACGACGCTCGGCGGCCTCGCCCGGACGGTGCTGGTCGACCGTCACACCCGTGACCGGCTGTCTGAAGCCATCGACGGAGTTACGATCAGGCCGCGCATCCAGTACCAGGCAGTGACCCTGGCCGAGCACGAGGATTGGCGCGGAGACCCCACCCGGGTCTCGGGCAAGCTCGCGTTCCTGGACTCGCCGTTCTCACGCTGGGTTCAGGACCGGGTAGCGGGCAGTGGCATCGACCACCTGTGCGTGGCCGACGCGGCAGCACTGGCCGGCGCCGGGCCGCGGGTGACTATGTCCGGGCAGACCCGTTCGGGGGACCGGGGCGCCCATGGAGAATCAGGTGAGGGCAACATCATCGGGTTTTCCAACGAACGCCGACTCAAGGACATCGCGGAGCTGCTGGCCGAGCTGGAGCCGGAGATCGTCGAGGCCAACGTCCGAGTCCGGGACGTACTGGAGCGCCGGGCCGACCTGCGGCGGCAGCGGGACGCTCACCTGTTCGTCCAGGACAGCAACTGGGCCGCCATCGACCACCTTGGTATCGACCGGCAGATCGCAGAGCTTGAGGACGCCATCCGCGGGCTGCGGACCACCAACGCGATCCTCGATGCGCTTGAAGCCGAGGGTGAGCGCATCAGGCCCCTTCACGGGCAGGCGAACCGGGACAGGGTGCTGGCAGAACGTGATCTGGAGAAGCTGCAGTCCGACTGGAGCTCCCTTGTGACGCGGCAGGACACCGTGCAGGCCGCGGCGGACGACATTGTCGACCGGCAGACGGCCACGGTTACCGAGGCCCAGCAGAAGTACCTTGACGAGCTGTTCACCAGCAACTGGGAGGCCACGAGCCTGAAGTCATTCGAGCAGAACGTCACAGCCCTGCGCAGGCGGCTCAGGGAGGAATCCGAGGCTGCCCGGCGCAACGCAAAGAGTGCGACCAACGCGATGGTGAGCATGTTCGAGGCGTACAAGAGCAACTGGACCGAGAACAATTTGGGCACCACCGCCGACTCGGTCGATGGCTACCGCGAGATCCTCGACCGGATCCAGTCCGAGGGGCTCTACGAACGCCGCAACAAGTGGCGGCGTGAACTGGCTGCGTGGTCCAGCGATGACCTGCTGCGGCTCAACGACGCCTTCGACACCGCCCTGGCAGACATCGAAGACCGTCTCCTGCCGATCAACAGGATTTTGGAAACGCTGCCGTTCGGGAACAAAAGCGGCGTGCTTCAGATCAGCCTCCGCCGGCTTCAGAGCGAAGACCTCGGCAAGTTCCGCCGCGGCCTGCGGGAGTTGTCCTCGGGCCTGGCCCTGGAGCTCACCGAAGACCAGATCGAGGCGAGGTTCAAGAAGCTGAGCGAGTTCATGGCCCGCATCCGCATCCCGGAGGGCCACACCAAATCCTCGACGTCCCAGCGCGACCGCTACCTCGATGTGCGCCAGCACGTCGTCATCACCGCGGCGTGCCTGGACAAGGACACCCGCCGCGAGATCGCCATCTACGACTGGCTGGTTGACAAGTCCGGCGGCGAAACCCAGGAACTGGTGGCCTTCGTCGTCGGGTCGGCCCTGCGCTATCAGCTGGGGGACGAGACCCGCTCCCGGCCCACGTTCGCTCCGGTGTTCCTCGACGAGGGGTTCGTGAAGGCGGACAGCGAGTTCGCGGGCCGGTCCGTCCGGGCCTGGCAGAACCTGGGGTTCCAGCTCATCATCGGCGCCCCGCTGGACAAGGTCACGGCGCTTGAGCCGCACATGGACCTGCTCCTGACCGTCACCAAAAACGCGCGGGGGTACTCGTACATCAGCGATCTCCCCGACGACCCTGGAGCCGGGGGCGGAGCATGAAGACACCGCAGGCCGTCACCGAAGACATCCGCCGTCGGCTGAGCGGGAAGTGGCATAGCCATCTCGTCGGGGACGAGGCTGCGTTTCCGCATGCCTTCGCCCTGGGCCGGCCGGCGGCAGCAGACCTTCGGGCCGACTACTCCGCGGTGCACGCACAGACGGTGCAATGGCAGGACTGGGCAAAGGCACACGAGGTAGACCTCGACTACGAGAACCGCACAGCAAAAGGCGGGACAACGCAGTCGGTTCCCACCCACGCGCGGGTGGTATCCATCGACCATGCCGCGGCCCTCGCAGCCGGAGACTGGCCCGACAGGCTCGCCCGTGCCCGCCTGCGGCTCGGCGTCCTGCGTGATAAGTATCCGCACTTGGACGACGTCGGGAAGACGCTCCGTACCCTCGACGCATACGCGGAGGTCGATTTCGGGCTGCTCCTGTCTGTCGCTGGCTGGTACCGGGGGGACCCTGGCCGCGCCAACCTTGGTGTGACCCCGCGCCAGGTCCCGATCCCGGGCGTCCATGCGAAGTGGCTGCAGTCCCACCGCCGCGGGGTTCAGGCGCTCACCGGGCTCGAGGACCTCGGCCTGCTGCCGGGCCACCCGCCCCGAATCCACTTCACCTATCTCGACCCCGGCCACCTCGCCGCCGGCGGGCGTGTCCACGACTCGGCGACGGCCGGCGACAGCTTCGCACCGGCCTACCTGCCCGAGGTCGTGGTCATCTCGGAGAACAAGGACACCGCAATCCACTTCCCGGCCCTGGCTGGCGGCATCTCTGTCGAGGGGGTCGGCAAGGGCGGGAAGACGCCCGCATCATTCCCGTGGATCCGTGATGCCCCCGTGCTGGTGTACTGGGGCGACATCGACCGCGACGGCTACGAGATCCTGGACGGCTACCGGGCCGACTTCGGCCGCGACATCGACTCGATCCTCATGGGCCCGGAGGACTACGAGGCCTACGAGATCTTCGGCACCGAACTGGACCAAACAGGCAGGGCGCTCCAGTCCGGGAGCCCGAGGCCGGCGGAGAGGCTCCGCCCAGAAGAAAGGGAGGTGTACCGGCGTCTCCTCGATCCGCAGCACACCGGCCACCGGCGCGTCGAGCAGGAACGGATCCCCCTCGCCAGGGCGCTGGAAAAAGTCGAGTTGGTCTGCAGGAGGATGGCCAGCCGCGACGCTCATTGACCTCTACGGAGTATTTCGGCGCCCGAAGGTGCAGACCGCCGGAACCGTGCCCGACGGGCCATACCGGGTGGCCTTGTCCCGATGGATCCCTGCGAAGGGCAACGCCTCCACCTCCATGCCTTCTACGCCAGTTGCCCTCACAACTAATGTCGGTCCATCCCGTTAGAATCCGGACACCCGCTACAGTCCCGCCGAAAGGACCCAGGTGCCTCGCCGCTTGACCAACGAAACAGCCACCGCACGGCTGCTCAAATGCGGCTATGAGGCCGTAGAGGACTATCCAGGCAAGATCATGGGCCCGTGGCGTGCGGTGCATCTTGAGTGTGGACAGGAAGTCACACTCCGTCTGGATCCTGTGGAACGGGGACATGCGCCGCGCGACTCATGCCCGTGTTATACGGCAAAACGAGTGGCGGCAGAGCAACGCACGCAAAGCACCAAAGCGGCTGCCAACGCGGCCAAGGCTGCCGCGGGGATGAGTGCAGCCGGCTGGGAACCGCTGAAACCGTACCCGGGATCCCACAAGGGCTGGCGCAGCCGGTGCATGAACTGCGGCTCCGAGAGCTCGCCCTCATTTCATAACGTGTCTCAGAGCGCAGGCAAGTCAAAGCTGTGTCGGACCTGCTCCGGACGGCCACCACTCACCGAAGATAGTGCCAGTGCAGTCATGTTGGCGGCCGGCTGGCGGCCGCTGGCACCTTTCCCCGGACGGCTTGATCCATGGTTCTGCGCCTGTGTGACCTGCGGACATGAGAGTACGCCCAACTACACGGTCACAAAGCAGGGCAAGTCCCGGTGCACGAAGTGCGCAACACGGGCTAGGGGCTTGAAAGCCATGCAGGAGTTTGAACCTACGGCCCTCAAGACCATGCAGGACATGCAGTTGCAGCCACTCGAACCGTATCCCGGCGCGAACAAGCCTTGGAAGTCGCGGTGCCTCCAGTGCGGCAGCACAGTGAGTCCCTCATGCACAAACGTTGCCCTGGGAATCCGGGGGTGTTGGACATGCTCGCGCCCTGTCCAGGCCGCCGCCATACGGGCAGGCAAAGCTCCCGCAGCAGAGGCCAGGGTGCGCGCAGCGGGTTACACACCCGTTGAGCCTTATCCAGGCATGAAAGTGCCATGGGCATGCCTCTGCCGCTGCGGCCGTGAAACCTCTGTCTGGACTTCAGTAGTGGGTGAGGGAAGCCGCGGATGTCGATATTGCTGCGAGGGCGGCTTCAAACCACATCTGCGGGGGACGACCTACCTGATCGTGAACGAAAGACTGGGCGCCTTGAAGGTTGGCATCACAGGCGTGGGCACCGACCGGCTCCGATCCTTCCAACGGCTTGGGTGGGAGGTGGCGCATCTCGAACATTTTGAGATGGGAAGCGACGCAATGTCCGTGGAGAGGGCGATTCTGGACTGGTGGCGCATCGAACTTGCGCTGCCGGCTTACCTGTCACCGGATGACTTGCCAATCGGCGGGGCTACCGAGACGGCCGAGCTCCAGATGATGCCGGTCTGGCTCGCCATTGAGCGAATCAAGGAAGTAGCCAGTCGTGTGCGGGAACTGGTGTCGACGGCCGCCTAGGAGGACCAGTCCCACCTGAACTGGTGCCCTTGGTGGCGGGCCGGGGGCACCGGCGGCGCCGGGGGCACCGGCGGCCGCCTACCCAAGGGCCGCGAACTTCGCCGTCAACGAGCGGCCGACGTCGGCCGATGGGCATCCTGCCAGTGGGCGCTCATCGACGGTCACGCTTCCGGCACGCCGTGGCCATGCCGACGAAGCCTTGCACGATTCGGTTCTCGTGTAATGACTCGCCCATGCGGCCGCCGGCGAGGGCGGTGAGAGGAGGCCGTCGAGCAGCACGAAGACCTCGGGTGGTGCAGCTGTGAGGAACCGCTTCACCTGCTCTTGACTCGCTGGCTCGGCATTCAGCGATTCGAAGAGGATCCGCTCCAGCACGTCCTTGCGGCGCATGTGACTGTTCAGCAGTTCCTGCACTTCTTCGGTTCGGTCATTGATCGTCATGCTGCAATCTCCTTGGTGTTGGTGTTGGTGTTGGTGTTGGTGTTGGTGCTGGTATTGGTGTCGTCGGCGTTATGCCTTGTCCAGCGTTCGTCGTGATTGGGGATGTTTTCGGGGGAGTGGCGGGTTTTCAAGGGTTGGCGCCCGGTGCGAGTCCCACCTCGGGCACGTGTTTCCGCAGCTCAGGGGCCCTCTTGGGCCTCTGAGTGTGGACAATGTGTTCACGGAAGGGCCCCTTCGGGGGCCTTTTTTCGTTGCCTGGTGCCTCGCCTTCCTCGGGTGCTTGCTGGTCCTGTGGTCTTGCTCCTTCATAGTGGGGCGGGGCTGGTTCTACATGACTTCTGTCTGATCGGCGGTTGCGGTTCGCGGCCCGTAGACGTCGCGGCAGTGTCAGTGTGTTGGCGTTGTTTCTTGCTGTCCGTCTGGTTGGGCGTCGTTCTGTTAGCGGAGCCAGTGCCGGGTTGAGGGGCTGGAACGCAACTTGGGGTACCGGGAGTGGTCCAAAACTTCGCGAGGAAACAAGCGACAGAGGAGCGCCTTGCCAAGTTTTGGAGTATGAGCGCCGCGTAGCGCCCTGGTTGCGCGGAGGACCCGCCCGGCGACAATGAAGGGGCAGAACGGGAATCGGCGTAGACCTCTTCCGGGGGGGGCTGGCACCGCCGCAAGACATCCTTGTACTACCCACCTCATTGCCGTCACCGGCGAAATTTGTGAGCTGGCTTTCGCAGCCCTGCCGGGCCGCGTGCATATACAAAGTGGCTGTTCAGGGGACTTTCGGTACCCACCCCAGAGTTAAGAGTTGGTGCGGAACCATCTTCGGCCCGTGCCTATGCAGTCTCGGGGAGAGGGGAGTTCTAAGGTGCCATCTGTAGCGACCGGGATTATCAGGTTCCATTACAACCAGTTGATTGGGTTGGGGTCTACGGGTGCCTTGGCCTTGAACGCGTTGTTTGTTCGTCGCTGTTGGATGGTTCCAAGGAGGAACTCGGCCACCGCGACCGTACCGTTCAAAGCCAGCCTTGCGTGCACTTCCGTGGCTACACTCGGGACGGTGCGGCCATGTCCGGTGCCGATTTCGTTCCGCAGCTCAGCGACGGATTGGATCGTTGTCGCGAGCGTTCGCAATAGCTTTTGAATGGTTTGGCTTCCGCGTGCGCTAGCTGGGACACTCTCGGCGTTGATGTTCAGGGCCTCACCGACCTTTTTGCATAGCGCAGGGACTTCGTCCGATCGGGCGAACTCAACATTTTCTTGGGTCAGAATCAATTTGAATAGGCTCTCCAAGAGCTCCTTAGATGAGGCTATTGCACGTGCCGGATCGCGTGTCAGGGTGTCCTTGATCCGCTGGAGGTGTTCATGGAGGACGCCGTCATCCGTCAAAAGAGGTTGTTTGGCTATCGCTTCGGGCAAGTCTCCGTGGAAGGATCCTTGGAGAGGCCGAGCTTTGAATAGAGGCTGGCCGCTGATTTCCCCGTCCTCGACAAGGCGGTAACCGTCCGGGCGGAGGGCAGTGTTGTAGATGTCCAAGACCTGGGCGGCGGCCTCCGCGTTGCGGACCAGGGGGTGGACGGTCATTTCGAGAAAGCGGAGGAAGTTCTCGTCCGTTCCCCATAAGACATTGAAGCGGCTGTCGGTGAAGACGTAATCGTCGTCCCAGTCGTACGGGTTGCGGACCCGGTGCTGCTGGATGTCCTCGTAGGCGTTGTTGAAGCGGCCATCAGTGCTGGGGAGCTCACGGAGGTTGTAAATCCTCGCCAGGAACTCGGGTTCGGAAAGTCTTCCGGCCCAGTTGATCCGTTGTAGGAGGTAGGCGTCAATGATATGTCGTCTGGTGACTTCCGTGATGTGACCTGACATCGCTACTTACCTCCGTTGAAACGAGGAAAACCCCTACAGGAGTTCTCTGGTGCATCCAATCTAGTTCCGCAAGCGTAATGGGCGCGGACGAGTGCATACTCGAATACGACACGAAGGCAAACGTGGCACCTCAGATGCGGCGATGGATACCCCGTCGCTGTGGTGGACCTGCAGGGCGACAGACGGAAGGTCGCCAATGGGCTTCTGGATGAATATTCGACTCTGCCGCAGCCATAGCCCGGGTGCATGGTTCGGCGGAGTAATGGCTTCAGCGAACAGTTAGGAGATGCCACCGCTCACCTTGGCGATCTGGGAGCGGTGGCCTACCAGGAAGCAGGAGCTGCAGACGAACTCGTCGTTGCCCTGGGGTATGACGTGAACGATCAGTTCTTCTGCCACGATTTCTCCGACGGGGCCGCCGGCGGCGAGACCATCGTCTCGTCGAGCTCCAGCACGACCTTTTTGCCGTCGGCCCGCCGGCTGACTGGAGTGCCTGCATGGACTGTGCCTGCGGCTCCTTGACGTCGGAGCGGAGTTCGTCGTAATCAGCTGCGCAGGTCATTGCCTTACTTTTTTGGGGTTGAATGCGAGAGAAACAAGGTACTCGGACCTAGTGGAATTCCCTACGCGGAGAGGCTTCGGCTGTACAGCCGTGTTTTCCGGATAGATTTCTGTCCCATGAGGAGTCCAAGCTTGTTCTGCATCCAGGGATTGAATATTTCGGAGAGCAGCTGCGAGCAAGCCGGTTTGGCCACAAGATAACCAGGGAGCTTTACGCATAGCCGAACCGGAAGACTTCGGTAAAACCAAAACGCGAAGAACTTTCCGAGGAGGCCTGGAACCACCAGACGTGGATCTACCGCGATGAAGAGCACACAGAGCATTCAGACGCCTTCCTGCTGACCTATCGTGACGCCGCCCTGACCAACTTCGACTTGTCCATGAAGTACTTCGCGTCTCTTGACGCAGACGCCTTCGAGGAAGCCCTCGAGCATGTCCTTGCCAATGGCGGCACCTTCAAACCAGTGCAGTCGCTGAAAGCCTGGGACGGCGTCACCGGCGCATACATCATGGTCTTCGATGAGTACCGTCAGTTCTACATCGGTCAGTCCAACGACATCCGCTCGCGGATCAAGAAGCACTGGACAAATCGAAAGCCTTTTGATCGGGTGCTTTTTGGAACAAAGTATGACTCGATCTTTCCGGTGGACGAATTGCGGGCACTGGACACGACGCGGATCTTCGCTGCTCGTAGCTACAACCCTTACGCAGTCGAAGCGCGAGCGGAGAACGCCGCGGACCGACGCTTCTGCTTGAACCGCATGGGCGGTGGTGTACCTGGAATGGCTGTGATGCTTGAAAGCCATATTCCGCGCAACCGTTCCCATGACGTGAATGCGGCCCCACAGACGAAGGAAGTCGCCGACCTGGAGTGGAACAAAGTCGACCTCTCGATTTCGCAGGCGAAATCCAGTCAGGATCCGAATCTTGCAAGAACTCTGGCCGGCATGGACCTGACGATCTGTTCTGTCCAGACGGACGGGCCGCCGCCATACCTATGGTCCAGGAGAGACGCCAGCTCCAGCGCGGCCGCCAACGGCGAGCTGAGCGTAGAAGAATTCGCCCGGTTCCTGAAGCTGATGGGCGAAAAGATCATCTGGCCGGAAAGCTAGAGCCGGTATCTGTGCTGGGCGGGCTAGGCGGAGTAGCATCCGAGCAATCGGCCACCGACCGCCGGGGGAACACACATGAGCATCGAAGGTCCCGCGAGCCAGCCTTACAACTCGATGTCGATACAACAGCCAGCAGCCGTCCCATCGTTGCGCATCGCCGCGGGCGTCGTAGCGATCGTACTTTTCATACCGGGTCTGTCGATGGCGGAGGCTCGGCTATTCACAGGTGGACTCGGCGGAAGCACTCCATTCAACGGATGGATGATCTTCCTCTTGAGTGGGGGCTGTCGGTTCCCTAGTCACAGGGATCGTCGTCATCGCCAAGCAGCGCAAGGTCAGCGGGGTGACGCCGTGGCTTGTCGCAACTTTTACTGGTTTGGTTGTCGTAGCGTGCCTTGGTCTGCTTCCGGCGCCAGGGTTGCCGGGGCTCACCCTGATTACCCTTCCGGTAGCCCTCGCGGCATTGGTACTCGCTGTGCTTGTCATCGTCATGGAACGGTCGCGGCGATAGTTCCCTCAATGATCTGTCCGCGCATCGTTTCGCCCGCACGGCATGTTCCAGCTGGTCAATGCCTGGTCTGACCGCACCAACAATTGCCGTCCTTTGCCGTCCTTGTGTTCCTGGATGACCAGGATGCGTTCCTCTCCGAGCAGGATGATGTCTTCGTAGCTGAGCATGGATCCAGTCCAGGATCAGCAGCCGGGCCGCAGGTAGGGGAGTCTCGGCGTATGTGGAAACCGGATGGACTGCCGCGACGTAGGCGGCCGCCTTTTTGAGGTAGGAAATGCGCTGTGAAACCTGCGGCGGCTCTGAACTTCAACGATGTCGCCGGTTTTGAATTCTCCCACTGCCTGGCCCCTGACCGTGTAGCGCCACATGTGGGCCGGGCGGCTTGCGGGCACCGTTCTAGGGTGTGGCCGGCGGTGTAAGTGCAAGGTCGATGGCGGACTCGACGGCGTCGCGGCGTTCGTCGGTCGCTTGGACGAGAAGCGACTGAATGGCGTGGATAAATGCGGAAAGTTTGGGCGTTCGGATCGTCGAAAGGCGTTTCGTCGAAGCGGCGAGCGACTCCGTGACGAGGACGCCTACGTCGTATCCGAGCGAGCCCGCATGAGACCCGTCGGAAGCTATATAGCTCGCTCCGATCGAGATGTCGCCCAGGAGCGCCAGCAGTGGTACGCGGATCCCGTCCGGAACGTCGCCGGCCGCGACAGCTGCAATAAAGGGCACCGATAGGCCGTTGCTTGATAAACGGTGCCCTGGTGACAGATGTTCGAGTAAAGCCCGTCACCGATTGCCATGTAAGGATCAGTTCGAAGGGTAGCCAGCGATCGCGATACGTCGCCTGCGATGGCGAGTGACACGTCTCCCGCATCGCCTATTGAAACGATGCCTCGTCCGTAGCAGTGCTTCAGCCGGCTCCAGTCGACGCCGTCCAATGCATCGAAACCTGTCCCATGAGGCTGGTAAGGAGTCCCCCACACGACTGAGAGTAACCATAGATGCTCACAGCGAGGACCCCTTGGGGGCGAGAAGGCATGGGTCAGCGGATGCTTAGGGTGCCCTGCCCCAGGTGCATGTGGAGCGGACCTGCTGGAATAGAGACGCATCACAGGTTCCGCACGTCCCTGATTTTTCTCCATGCACGTGAGGTCGTCCCAAAAACCCGAATGCCCAGCGCCTCCGAGAAGAGCGTTTTGAATAAGTTGTCACGTCCAGCGCTGGGTAAGCACGTACCCTCGTGCTTACCCCGCCGGCCGACATTGTGGCAAAGCTCAAGATCTGAGCTGGCTGTGGCCTGCTAGGGGCGGACTCCTCGACTGCCGCTCCTATAATGCTTCGAAAGATTAAGGGCAGGAGATCTGCCGCCAAATCAGTCGCCCAAGGTCTCGTGACGCGTCGGCCCGGCGCCTCGCGGAATGGGTCAATAATCCTAGCCGTCTCCTCAGTACTATGGCACCATGCACGACTTCTCGCCTACAGCGCTCCAGATCTTGCATCCTCACACACTCCACGCACCTACGGCCGTGTCTAAGGCGCCGCCGAAGAAGGGCATCTACGGTTGGCTGTTTGCTCCTGGGAGCCTTCATGTCCCGGACGCTCAATATGCGCGCACCGGCGATTTCGAACTCCTCTACGTCGGTATTGCCCCAAAGAGGCCAAGCATCACCGGGAAGGAAAGTGGCAGTCAACTTCGGTCCCGCCTGCCGGCCCACGCTAAAAAAGACGCTTCTCGCTCCACACTGCGGCTGACCTTAGGGGTCCTGCTGGCTGAGGAACTAGACCTCGCCCTTGGCATCCATAAAGGACGATTGAACTGGGGCGAGGACGGCGAAGATCGACTGACCCGTTGGATCAATACCCACGCTCGCGTGGCCTGGACTGAGGACGAGACACCGTGGGTTGTCGAGGACGAACTGCTTGCGCATGCATCGCTGGCCCTGAACATCGATGGGAGGGCTGATCTCTTCTCACTGGAGCTGACGAACCGCAGAGATAAGGCCCGCCGCGCCGCCCGCAATGCCTCGAAGAAGTGATGAATCTTCACTCAGCCCTTCCACGAGGTCCGCCCACAGCTCCTGCAGCTGCTGCCAACGTCGCTGGGCTGTCTTCGATTCGGTGCCGTGCAAGCGTTGGTGAAAAGGGCCTACCGGCGTAGGAGGATAACCCTTGGCCCGCTTCCGGTAGTGGTTTGCCAGCCAAGGCGCGCGTGCAGGTTGCCTGGAAGGCTTCCCGTAATGCCAAGGACCGCCTTACCGCGTTGCGTCGCAACTCATGGTAAACGAGACGCCTCAACGGTAGACAGTGACCTCTCCTTCAATGTCACAGATTTTCGGCGTACGAGAAGGCACTCATTTGGTTGCGGGCACCTTAGTCAACTCGTCGCCTTCTGGTTCCTTGCTCTCATCCTTGACCGGCATGGGCTCAACGCCCCTAGGTTCCGGATAAGTGCGGTACGGATAATAGCGGTCATGTACTAGGCCGAACGTGCTGGCACGCCTTCCGGGTCGCAGTCTCGGAGCCCTGCCACGCTCTGTTGTTCTCTCATCCTCACGGTAAACACGGCTGGAGGGAATGTACTCCTCCACCTTAATGCGTACTGCCTCGGTGGTTTGGTAGTAGTCCATGATGACTTTGATGAGAATGTTGTTATCCATGATCAGGGCTCCACGCCGGAAGTTCCGCATCTTATCCAGTGATGTCCACGTTGGATGCCCTTCTTCCCTCTGGTTGAAAGTCCCGTGTGCAAGGTGCTGGTTCTCATTCTGAAGCCGTTCCTGTAAGTCCAGTGGCAGGTCAGCTGCGTAGGGAGTGATGGCATCGTAGGCTGCTCTGGCAGCTTTCATCCGCCTCGTCAGATGTAGCCGGATATCAACGTTGTAGTCCAGTTGACCGAGCACAACCTTCAGGTGTTCCTCTGTGATGCGGCGGGGAGGACATTTGGCGATGAGTTCCAGTTCCCTGACCATATCCAGACCGTTGAAGGCAATGGTTGTCAGCGGGGTCTGGAGTGTTTTCAGCCGGCTTTCCCGCTTCCTTTTGGCCGGCAGTTCCACAACGAGGAAGTTGAAGGCATAGGCAGCAAGAAGACCAAGGCTGAGGTCATACAGCCATGGTTCAGGATTGGCCTGCTGCGTCCCGGGTCGCGGGACTTCCTGCGGGAGATAGCTGACAACGGTGGTACAACCAGAGTGACGAGGGAAGCCAGGGCAATCACATGTACGCCTGTGCGTTCCAGCCAATGTTCAACCCGGTTCCTATTTCGTTTCACCGACAGAGACTACCCGGACAGTTATGGCAGGCGAATTCGGGGTCTCGGTAGTTGGCAGGTTGGGATTCCGCGCTGGGGAGTCAGGTACGGATTTCTCGGCCGAACTCGTCGTCATCGATCCCTCGAAAGAGCCCGGCTTCTTTGCGAAGATCGGTGCGAAGCTCTTTGGGAGCTGACCTGGGCGTCTGCCATGGGGTGGGCCCGGGGGCTAGGGCTATGAGCGTGACGATTTTCGGCGACTACTTCCCCACGGGCAGATCGAGCCAGAACAGTCTGTGGGGGAGATTGAACCGTAGGCGGCGGCAACTTCACTCTTGACGCTTGAAGCAGATGGAGGTTGGCTATCTTCGCGAATCGCTGGCCACCGGGCCATAGCCAGCCGCTTCTAGCTCGTCCACCTCTTGGTTGAGGTACGTCCCATTTTGCTTTGCGAGGTTCTCCGGGCCACTTGCGTCGAAAAGCTATGGGACCCGCTGCCCATCAGCCAAACAGAAAGCAGCGATCCTTTCAGGCGCGCCGGCAGGCACACGGGAAGACGCAGGGCCCGCCGGAGACTATGCCTCTGACTTCGCCTTCCTTTTATTGGCTGTCTCGTAGTCCTTCGCAAGAGTCGAGGGGATGTTGGCTTTGTCTGCTATCTGTTCAACCTCGGCGAGGCGGTTGGGTTCCTTCCGGAGGCTTTCGATGGTCCAGCAGGCCAGCGCTGTCGCTATGCCAAGGTCCATCAGGTTTACCACCGGAAAGCGCTCGATGGCCTGTTGAAGTAAAGCGACCTCCCCTGTCAATTCATCGACGGCAAGGTAGCCGGTGATGGTGCTGCTTGTGACGTGTGTGGCTTGAGATAGCCGAACGTATTCAAAGCGTAGAAGTCCACTTTTCGGTTCATCTGGATCGGGGGTTCCATCGAGGTCGTCGCACATGGTTGAGAAGCTTGGAAGTTGCTTGAACGTCTTCCAAGCGGATATCTGCTCATCTGCGCCATCATCCAGGGAAACCTGTAGCCCTGCTGACTCAAAGTACTGAGACGCTTTGTACTTGGAGCCATCTACAAGTCGCTTCACGCCATTCGGTGTTAGAAACGCCCACTGGGCTGTGACGGCATGTTCTAGGGCAGCTCGAATATTCACGGTGGCCTCCACGGGAAATCCGGCATCGACGACGACCCACGCTGCGCGAGAATGGTTCAATGCCTGTTGGCACAGACCGTTCAAGACCAGAGTCGCTGCCGAGTCAACTGCGGAAGCCGTCATTAGGTCTTGAGAGTCCTGCAAATCAAGGAGTTCTTGACAGGCATGGCGGATGGCAATCGGGTCAAGGCTGCCCTGAGGAGCAACGGTCATGATGCATCAAGCCCCTTTGATTGGGAATCGCGTGTTGTTTACGATCAGATGCTCGTTCGGGGCCCGAAAAAAAGTTCCACAAATACTGAGCCTGACGGTCGAACGACTCCAATTCTTACTCCGTTAGGGTCGCTAAAAAAGGGGACGGCGCCTGCGTTAGAATCACTCTCAGTCATGCCCAACGGAGAAAAGGCGTCTGATGAGCCTCGATATTTTTGGTACAAGCAGTCTTGACGAAGTCACGCGCCGTGATCTGATCCGCAAGGAACTTCTGAACCTTACAACGTCATACTCAGACGAAGCTGACATTTTTGCAGAGTTGGTGCAGAACGCCGTCGACGCGATCACGACGAGACCTTCGGCCGTTGAGGAGGACAAGGGTAAGCTCACTGTCGTTATCGGGCGACGGAAGAACAACGCTCACTACTTCTATGTGCAGGACAACGGGGTCGGTATGGCCCCGGAGATCGTCGAGAAGGTCTTCATCCCGAGCTTTTCTTATGGCAAGAGCCAGGGGAAGTCCATTGGTTACAAGGGTGTTGGCCTTTCTTACGTCGTAGCCGTGTCCGACCATCTCGCCATAAGGACCAGGAGTGACAGTGAGACGACGGAGCGCACGATCCGATACACAAACGGCTGGGTGACCGACTCCGAGAAGCCTCAGCCGGCAGTTACCGCTGAATTCGATGTGCCCGATGTAGTTGCCAAGGTTGCGCAAGCGATCGGCAAGACCGGTACGGGTGTCTACTTTGCCTTCCATCCGGGGTCAGATCCCCGGACCCTCGATAATCTTGTGTATGTCGCCGATGCCACAAGGGAGCTTCGTTCCTGGGCTGCCTTCTTGTGCGCTAGGACTCCAGTGGGTCTCGCATTGGCTGAGGGCGCCGAACCGGTCACGCCCATGGACGTACGAATCGTTCTCGATCGCGGCGACGTAACGGAGGAGGCGACGTTCGAACGGTCCAGGTACAACCTCACTGAGGGAACGGTCGGCTACCCGTTTCCCGAAACCGTGTTCCGAGTGGGCATCAACACAGCGGATATTGACAAGACACCCTTGGCGCAGATGACCATCAGGCATGAGCGCAAGCACCAGGCGATCTTCCACGAATGGTCGGCGCAGGATCTGGTGGACGAGATCGACTCGCTGGACGACGACGAGCGCGCACTCTTGGCGTCGCACCTCGTCTGGGTACGGGGCTACCTCTGCTATAGCACCGAAGTACTGAAGAAGGTGCGCGAGGAAATGGGTACACGCGCGGCGGTTGTGAGATACGGAGCCAAGTTGGCCGTGGATGGGGCACCGCAGGGACGTGCCGTTGAGCTCGCGTTAACCTCTGACCAGGGGCTCGACAGGCAGACTCACATCGTCCTTGGATTCTCAGAGTTGGGCCTCGACACTGGCAGGAAAATTGTCTCGGACGAGCGCATCACCAGGGCGATCAACAGAGTGACGCAGCGTGTGGTGACAAAGTTAAAGGACTACCGCTGGACACTCAAAGTGAAGGACAAGGCGCCGGTTGCTTCCGACCTCACCAAGTGGGTCTCGGACGTCAACGCACGTGCCGGAAACTCGATCATCCCTGAGTTGTTCAAGGATCTGGGCTGCATGCCTCCTGCTCGTGTCGACCCTGACAATGAGCAGGAAGTCATCGCGCTTTGGACAGCATTGTTAACCACGGGGACTCTTCCGGGGTTCGCGATGCGCGCAATCTCCGGGTTCAACCGATATGACGCCCTCATCGATGTTGAGTCTGAAGCGATGAAGAACAGTGGGGCACTGGCGGCAATTGCGGCGGACTTCACCCCCAAGAAGAACTCCGTTCTTGAGTTTAAGTGGTCCTTCGAGAGTCTGATTACAGATTTTGAGCAGAAGGTAAAGCTCCCGCAGGAGATCGACTTGGTCGTGTGCTGGGACTGCGCTGATCTGAACATGCGGGTTGGTGGTCTGGTGCCCACTTATGCAAAGTGGTCCCATGAGCGACGCTTGAGAGCTGCATCGTATAACTGGAGCGACGACTCCGGGGCTATCCAGTTCCCCGTAATAGCTTTGCGTAACGTGGTTGCCGAGTTGCTTGTCGAACGTGGCGCGAACGTGGGAAAGCCGTTGCTCGATGTCCTGGTCAACCGTGACAACGAGAAGCATGTATAAATTCGCCGCAGTCCAGTAGGGTCAAGGATCTACGATTCTCACAAGCGCCGAAACTACAACAGCAGCCAACGTCCGCGCGGGCCAGCCTACACTGTTGAATTCGAAACGCCGCAATAGCGATTCGGAAATCGCCAACGGTTTGGCAGGCCGGGCGCGGTCGTCCGCGCCGATGGCCTGCGAATCGCCTATGAAAATTCGACGATTGCGACACAGCCTGGACAGCAAGGCCCCGCACCGGGCGCACCGCTTGAATTCGGACCTGGCTATTGTCTTCATCTCAGGACAATGTGGCTATGGAGCGCCTTTTGCCTCGCACAATCTGCCCGTCGGGAGCCGTCGAGACGGGGTTGACAGTGCTCGCGTGGCCACAAAGTTGTCGGGCACTTCTGCACGAGAGCCCGACGTAGTATTTGTCGAACTTCAGCGCGCGCCCCGGCGCGGCCGTGTTGAGGACCGCGGCGAACTCTCCGGCGAGATTGACGGTCGCGACGGGTCCCTGTGATTCTCAGTAGTGGCCCGGTTTGTGCTCTGGCCTGGCTCGTCGTTGTCCTCGGCCCCGACTGGCATTAGGTTGAGGACCGTTGTTGAGTGCAGGGTCATCACTGCGCCGACCTGCAACGGGATCGGGGCTGAAGGAGTTTCAGCGGGCTGATCCAGAGCAGCTGGCAATTGAATACCCGCCGGAGGACGTGTTTGTTGAAACAATCTCCCCGTCAACTGTGATCCGGCAGGTGATCGTCCCGGAGCCACCTGTGTTCTGAGCGGATAAGTACACGAAGTGTCCCCGGGGCATCATGAAAGTCAACCCCCGCTTTCCGGTTGTCTTGTTTGTGAGCGGCACCGCCTTGCCGGTCCCCTGGACTGTGCCGGTAGCTGACCCCAGGGTCACATCGGCCCCGGTAGCGGTCCCCTCCACCTCGTAGAGCACCGTAACCGTGCTCGAATACGCAGAGGTTTTTTCATCGGTTGTGGTGGAACTGGACTTGTTGGACTTTGTCGAGGCACCTGAGGCGAAGTAGATACCGACGGCAACCACCAAGGTGAGGACGACAGCAGCAGCACCCCACTGCGCAACTCTCACCCATAGTGGTGGCCGGGGCTTTACCTGCCGGGTTGGTGGCGCAGGTACCGGCTGGATTCGTGGTGCAACGTAAGCGGGCGCCGGTGCCTGGTCAAGTGGCCGCACACTGTTTCCTGGTGCCGGCACTGGTTCTGGAATTCTGGTTATTTCGGGGTTGAGCTGTGGCGGGTGAGGCGAATCAGCTTCGGCCTGGTATGCATCCGCCGCTGTCGAAAGGTCTTGATTCAATGCTTGAAGGGCATTACCGCGGCGCTGGAGGTATTCGCCGTGCGTCATTGCAGGGTGCTGCTCGCTGATACGGGTCAGCTGGAGGGCATATCGCCCATCCAGCGCCTCAATCTCGGCGTTCCACCGCTGGTACGCGTCCTCAACAACGCGACGGTAGTGATCTTCCGGAGTGCCGGGAATCGGAGATGTATTCATTTTTTGCCCCCACTTTGCGTTTTCTGATGTGTCAGTGGTGAGTGTAAGTCCTGCTGCGACAGGGTCAATCCCTTGAACGGTGTTTGCGTCGCAGGACTGGGGTTCCGAAGGTCCCGTCCGTGGTGCCAGTGACGCAGCGAGATGGGCTAAGAACGAGTGGCAGCGGGGGGGACTCCACCTATGGTGCACCTGTCGTGGATAGGACCGCGGACCAGTTTGTGCAGTCATTCAGGGCCGCCGCTGACTGGTTGCACAAAGGGTGCCGCAGGACCACAGGCGGAGACGGCAAGGGCGGCTCTTCCGTCATGGTGAACCTTCAGGATACGGGCTCCTGTCGCACCACAGTTGAAACAGAAGTGGCTGCCTGCCCGATGCTCCGGGGATGCCGCCAGGTATGACCATGTTCCTGGAAGCTGCGAAGCGCGGTCCCGTGCGAATCCAGTCGGTATGCACTGAAAGGCTCATTTGGGAAGCACTGTTCCAGATCGATCTGCGCAAGGACGCGTCAAAGCGTTCCTAGTTAAGGAACTGGATCTATCTAAGATGCCGAAGAACCGGTCCGTCCGGCTCGTCGTCGTCCTCGGGCAAACCAGGTTGTTATTCTATTTTTCAAGCAATTTGGAGGACCGGCCGACAATGGGCACGCATCGACCAGGACCGGGACGAATCCGCACTGGAAACGTGCTGGTTCTCGGACTTCCTCCTCATGGTCGGGGGAGGCCCACAGCTGCCGATTCCCCGGGAGAGCTTGCGCTGGGGCTGGCAGTCAGGCCGGACCCTCCGCGTGGAGGAATGGATGCAAACTGGTCTCCCGGATGACGTCCTGACGGATCTGCTTCGCCCCGGCCTCCCCGCTTGGGTGCGGAGGGTGGCAGCAGGCAAACTGCCCGCCCCAGAGACGGCCGTGCGTTCTGGCATCGGACAGGGACGCCGGGGTCCGGGCGGCGGTCGCACGGCATCAGGCAACACCTCCGGCCGCCCTCACCCGCCTGGCAGAGGACACTCAGCGGGCCGTGCAGTGGGCAGTACTGGAAAACCCGGCCAGCCCCAGCGAGCTGGCCACGTCCGTTGCCGAATCCCTGCTGCACGCTGACGTCGATGAGGACCTGTGCCAAGTGCTTGGAGTGATACGTGAACGGGCGGACATCGATGCACCGGCCTGCGTGGTGGATGGCGCCCTGGACCGGCTGTCCAAGAGCCGAAGGCGGGACCTAGACATGCGGCTGGTGGTTGCCGGCGACGAACGCGCAGGGGAGAAGACTCTGTCACGCCTTGGCCGAAGCGCCGACGAGAATGTTCGCAGGGAGGTCGCGTCAAACACCAGTGCTACGGACGCCGTGATGGAGCAGCTCGCCGGAGATTCCGAGCCAAGCGTCAGGGCATCGGTAGCTGCCAACCTGCGGACACCAGTGTCGGTTCTCGAAATACTTTCCCACGACCAGGAGCCCCAGGTCCGGGCCGAGGCGGCCGGGAACCGGAATCTTCCACAAAGCATCCTCACAACCCTGCTCAGCGACCCTGCCGACAGCGTCAGGGCTGCAGCCCTGAGGAACCCTGCAGCATCGGAGGACCTCGTGCGGGAGGCGGAAGCCGAACTGGAACTGTCCCGGCAGCAGACGCGACCCAGCCGTGAGGTCCTGGAGCAGATGGTTGCGGATAAGAGGGCGGAGGTGCGCATGAACGTCGCCTTCAACCCGGCCGCCGATGCTGACCTGCTGATGATGCTTGGGGGCGAACCAAGGAGCGCTCAGGTGCGACGCGCCGTGGCCGCCAACCCGAACACTCCAGCCGCCGTCCTGCGCTCACTTGCCGACGACGACTACCAGGTCCGCCAGGAAGTCGCCTTTAACGGCGCCACACCAAGGGATCTGCTGATTGACCTCGCAGGCAGGAGCGTCGACCTCGCAGTTCTCGTCGTGATGAACCCGGACGTGCCCCTCGAGGTCCCTGACACCCTGGGCCAGGACAGAAATCCACTCGTCCGATTCGTCGCCACCGGCCACTTGCAATCCGGGGTGTCTTCTACGACCGAGCACCCTGCTCAGCTGGGGAACGGGAGACTGCCTATATGCACCAGGCCGGAGTAGGTCCCGACTCGTCTTTGAGGAATGAGGAGCTGAAAGAACTGGCAAGGCTACCGGCCTGGAAGTGATCCTGGACGTCACCACTAACGTTGTCGAGCTGACCCAGGGCAGGTCCGTCCCGGACTTGCGGTTCCAGGCCGAGTTCAAAATATCCGGAAGCGCGGAGCGACGAGCTACTACTGTTCGGCACCTGGGGTTCTGCCCCGGTCACGCTCCTCTATCAGCAGTAGTGAGAACGGTAGGCAAAAGATGGTGTCTGAAGGCCGTCGGCTTTATGCTTGCCGGCTACGAGCTGCACTTGTGCGGGGGCCAGGAGCCTGTCGATCAGGAGGCGGCGGCTTCCATTCCGGAGCTCTCCCACGAATTACTGCAGTTGCCCTCCTGACGGCATTCAGCCTTCGGGGTGGATCCGGTCTGAATTCGTCTAGAGTGATCGCCAGACACGTCAGGGGGATACTTGAGCACCGCAGCACCATCGGCACCAAGGCAACAGGCCTGTTTGACCAGTTCCTGCGGCAATGCCGCTGCCTACAGGACGCGCACAAAACCAGCGTGGTGCTTAGACTGCATCGACGACATCCTCCGCGAAGGTGGCCTCTCAGCGGACGAGCCATTCGTTGGCCCCAGCGAATGGCGACTGACCACCTGCCTGGATTGCGGCGTGCAGGCTCACTACAGGTTTGAATACACGCTCGAGAAGAACGCCCGAGGCGAAAAGACCTGCCGGGCCTGCCACTGGAAAGAATGGGCGAGATGGGCCCGTGAAATGTCGGGATCAACCGGGCGCATCTATTCGATTGAGGAAATCATTGCCCACTCAGAGAGGAACGGGTACGACTTCGTCGCCACAACCGTTGAGGTCAACGACGGCTACGACCCCGTCATCGTCCGCTGCCGGTCCTGCAGGCGGATCTCCGCCGAGCGAATGAGCGACATCGGTTGGGGTTGTTCCTGTTCCCGCAACGTCCGATCTGTCACTCCGTCGGCGGCGACTGCCAAGGCGGTCCCGGCCCGGAATATCCGGTCAGCCAACCCGGCAAGCCCACTCACGTCCAAAGTGCTGTTCGCCGACTCTGACGATGCGGCCCTCGACTGGTGGGACCACGAGCGCAACGACGAGAAGACGTTCCGCACTGTTACCCTCAGGGCGACGCGGACTTGCCACTGGGTGTGTCCGGAATGCCATCTGTCCTTCACCGAAAAAGTTGTCAACATGACCGCAGGACGCGCCTCGTGCCCGGACTGCAGCGCCATCCGAAAGGCCGAATGGGACAAGGAGTACGAACGGTGGAAGATCACCCCGGTCGCCGATGTTCCGGAGCTGGCAGCCGCCTGGGCCGATGAGGCCGATCCGCGGACCGTCATGGTTGCCGGGCACTGGATGCTGCGTCGTTTCCGCTGCCCCGCGGGACACCACCCGCGGGTCAGCCCTCTCACCTTCCTGAAGTCGGGTTGCCCCAGCTGCCGGGGTGCGGAAACACGGAAGAAGCAGAAGAACTGGCTCGCGGACACCCTTCCGGAGATCGCCTCACAGTGGCATCCCACACTCAACGGCGAGCTTACTCCCCACGATGTTGTGTGGGACTCCCAGCGCACCGTCTGGTGGCTGGCCGACTGCTGCGGACACGAGTGGAGCGCGACACCGCGGTCACGGGACAAGTACGAGAGGCTGCGCTGCCCGCAGTGCCGGACCATCCTGGGATCCCTGGCGTGGCAGGATCCCGGACTAGCAGCCGAGTGGAGCCCGGCGAATCCCGTGGGCGCCTGGTACATCCGGCCCTATGCATCGACCACCTTCGTTCCGGAATGGATCTGTGCCATCAACCCGGCGCACGTGTGGACAGGCTCCCTCAGCGGCCGGTCCAACGGGGCTGAGTGCCCGGCATGCAGCGAGGTCGGCAAGTCCAAGGTGGAACTGGCCCATCTTGTCGCCGCCGAAGAAATGTTCCCCGGTGCCCGCTCCGGAGCGGTACTGCGGGACAAGGCGTTCACGACACGCAAGTCCTGGTCGGCGGACATCAGCTTCCACATCAGTGGCCAGCTCCTTGTCATCGAGTATGACGGCGCGTACTGGCACTCGGACCCGGCCAAGATCCTGACGGACGTCCGGAAGACCACAGACCTGCTGGCAGCCGGCTACCTGGTGGCACGGCTGCGGGAGGACAACCTGCCTCCGCTGGGGATCGACGATCCCGGCTATCACGAGGTCCGGGTTTACTCCGCGGCTCCCCGGCCACAGAAGACCATGGAAGAGGTCTCGGCCTGGCTCCAGGCACTCAAGCTGGTTCCGGCGACGGCAGCATTCCGGGAACAATGACGGGCAACGATTTTGAGCGAAGGAAACGCATGAAGGACAACTCGGGCGAACTGAGCCTCGGACACCTCTTCCAAGCAGCTGGTCTCGCACCGGAGGAGGTACAAGTCATCCGGCATACGCTCAAGCCGGACGGGCTGAAAACCAGGGCGGACGCGATGGGACCCAGCCTTCTGCCATACGCCCGGGAACAAGGCATCCGCAACAGCAAGCTGCCGGCGACGCCGCCCCGGATCTGGCTGAACTTCCTGGCCACCACCGGCCGGCGTGCCCGGTTCATCACGGCGCACGAAAACCACGGCGAAGTCCTTGCCGAGCGCACCGATGATCGCCGCTTCTTCGACCTGCGGCCCACCCAGGTGTTCGCTGCCCTGGCGGACCGGCTCGTCATTGAATGGACCAAGGACGCGGTGAACTGGGCCAAGACGGGGGACCAGGCGGTCGGGATGGCCGTGGTCGAGATTGCCGACCCGTCCAGCGTGGCCTTCCCAGGCTTCGACTCGCTCCTGGTCAGCTTCGACGAGCTCCAGGCCGTCATCACCGACGACCGGTACGGTCAATGGCGGACCGCCCTGAGCTCCGTGCAGGGCATCTACCTGATCGCCGACACCAGCACCGGCCGGCTGTACGTGGGCAAAGCCGACGGCGCCGAACGCTTCCTGGGCCGCTGGAGCGAATACGCCAGGAACGGCCACGGCGGCAATGTCGCACTCCGGGAGCTGGCCGCCGCCGACGCCCTGCACCGGCAACACTTCCAGTTCAGCATCCGGCAGGTCTTCTCGCCGAGCGCACCGGCCGCCCAGGTCGACGCCGCCGAAGCCCACTTCAAGCGGGCTCTCCTCACTCGGCAGTTCGGAATGAACCTGAACTGACCTCTTCCAGGTACGGGTGCTGCCGGCAAAAACAGACCGCAACCAGCGGCTTTTTAGCTGGGATCCGTGCACGGTTGAGCGTCGATCCTGGCGTTGCGTGCGCTGATGAAGCTGTTGCTCTTGGCCAGGTACTTCAGGTATTCGGTCTCGTCCTGCGGGACGGCCGGGGTGCTGAAGTCTTCGAACTTGTGGAAGAAGTCGATCTCCCCGTCATCCTTCAGGAGGTCCTGCAGCAGGAAAAAGTCGACGTACCCGTTGAAGTCCCCGAACAGGGCGAAGAATTCTTTGTACCTGAGCAGGACGCCCTCGAGGGGACTCGGCTGCTGGCGGCCGACATAGTAGCGGCGGATGCATTCCAGGGTCAGGTCGAACCGGTCAGCGATCTCGCTCTTGAAACCGCGGGCTCCGTTGATGGTGATCTTCCCGCCGATCTTGTTGCCTGGGAACACGATAGAGCTTCCGATCGTGTAGCCGGGCCACGTTGGCAGGTCCTCCGGCGGGATGTTCCTGACGATGTGACCTGCCCGCTTGTGCAGCCTGGTAGTGATGGCGTCGCTGGCCAAGAAAAAGACACCGTTCGAGGACCTGTGCACCAGGTACGCCCTGAGTTCAGGTGTCAGATCGAAACGCCCGTTTCCGTAGGGCAGCTCTTTGCTCCACAGCCTCCGGTGGTAGTCCTTCAGGGTCGGACTGTCCTCGTCAGGGTCTTTACCTGGCGGAGTATCAAGGTTGAAGTCGAAGGACGTGTCGATGCATTTCTTCTTCTCATGTTCCATCAGGTGATTCCTTTCTCGTCTGGCTCCACGGTCACGAAATGGCAGAAGCGTCGGGTGTTTGTTTCCGAAGTCGACCGCACAGAATGTCAAAGCCGGCTGCACAACTGCCCGTTGGGGGATCGTCCATCGGCGACTAGGGAGGCGGCTGCACGGTCCAATGCCCCGTTCGACGTGATCACGCGGGAGGTGCGCCTACGATTTTTCCCGCTCGGGGGTCCAAATCAGGATGTCCGCTAGGCGGAGGAGCGTCAGTTGCTCCCCGTCCGGGGTGACTGTGGCCGCGGCGAGAGGGGTCAGCCAGTCGGTGTTCGCGCGGATATCCTCCCAGAGGCATGCTCGAACTTCGCTTGGATACTTCGTACCGTAAAAGCTGAACACTCGGGAATCGATCAGGGGCACAATATGCGGGCGGCGACGGTGGAGGACCTTGGAAACTGTTACTGCCGTCCACCCCTTGACTTCCAAGGCAGCTCTGTTGGCAGCCGCCAGGCTTTCCGTTGCTTCCTCCAGCCGAGATATGTCGGGGTAAGACTCGAAGCTGTCTACATCACGCAGCTCAACCAACGCTTGATCGATCGCGTTGCGGAGCCGCTGTGCTGGACCATCGCCGTCGTTGAACAGGGGTATTACATCGGGGGCACTGAGCCTCAGGCTCAGGAGATTTGCCATCAGCACATCTGATGGGGAAAGCAGTGCATTGATCTCGCCCCGGTGATCATATGTATTGAAGGCGTACGCGTGCATCCGGGAAGTGTAGCGTCGGAGCTTTTCCTGAGCTGATCCCGTCAACTTGGCCAAACTTTGCGTTTTCGTCCTCGCCATGGTTTCCCCTGAATGCGTTGAGATCGCTCGTATGAGCGGGCGGTGCCATTGACAGGCTACCTGTGAAGAGCAACGTGGGTGTGTCCGGCGCCGACGGCGCCCACTCGTGTCGCCGGGCGCGGATGATCTCGACAATGTCCGTGGATGTCCTGATGCTGGTTTGCGGGCGTCATCTTGCCTCCTTCATTTTGACTTCTGTGTCACCGAACGGTGAGCGCTTGGGGTCCGATCGGGTAGGTCATGTCCTGTGGCGTGGGAAACACGATGAACAGTGAAATGATCGGCGACGGATGAAGGGGAGGGGGTGGTGTACGTGGATTGCGGATTCGTGCTCGAGAATCATGCACGTCGAAGTCCGCGCCCGCACCTGTTCCCGTTGTCGCTGCATGGCAAAAAAGAAAGTGTGGACACTGTCCACACTTTGCCCGTCGGACTAGGGCGTACATCGGCCGGACTGGCCCGGTTTGGGCATGTTTCTGGGGGAATGGCGGATTCTGGCGGCCCGGAACCCGGTTCGAGTCCCACCTCGGGCACGTATTTTCCCAGCTCAGGGGCCGGTTGGCCGTTGAGTGTGGACAATTTGTTCACGGATGGGCCCCTTCGGGGGGCCTTTTTTCGTTGACCGGGTGCCTTCCTTTCCTTTCTCTGACCGCGGTTCTGCGGTCTTGCATCTTCATGGCAGGACCGGACCATGAACTACATGACATCTGCACCGTCGTCCGCGATGATTTCGTTTGGTGGAGCACACAGAGGAGTTCGGAGCGTTCAAGAGGGCGTCCACAATGTGCACACCTGCCCTGAGGGCTGGGCCCGAGCTGATCAAATTTGCCAGGTTCTCGTGCGGTGTCGGCCCACATGAAACAGGTGGGCACGGTCGGCGGTCCGGTCGGCAAGGAAGCGCCGTGATCTCCGAGAGACATGAGCCGATCCAGGTGGTGTCATCTGGCCGCCTGAGATGTCTGCGGGTCTTACTGGCTTGAGCTGACTCCGTTGACGAGCAGGATCAGCATGCATTTGTATTCCGGGGCGTCAGAACCTGTGGGGCGTTCCAGTCCCGGCTGAGGTAAACACCGGTTGTGGTGCTTTGGTCATTGACTGGCGTGGTCTGCCATCCATAACTTCTGACTGTTCTCCGGTCCGCCTCAAATGCGATATTGGTGTATTCGCTGTCCTTAAGGATGTACCTGGAGTCTTTGATCATCGCGAACATCTCGTCTGTGGTAGGTGAGTCATCGCGTTCCCAGATGCATTGAATGCTGGGACATCGCACATCGATGCAATATGCGAACAGGACGGCTGAGACCGTCCATACGATGCGGCGCCGGAGCGTCGGGGCATTTCTACGGCTTGCGCGGTGCATCGGCTTGCTCATTTGCGCACCGCCATCGTCACTGAAAGCCGGAATACGGAGCCCTGGCACGCAGATTGCGAGGCTGCGGACATCGACGCGGCGCCAGGGAGGGTGATCAGGACCGAGGAATTCGCCGGCACCACAACCGCGGGGCTCAACGGAGCGGCCCAGGCGTGCCCGCTGGCGGCGAGGGCGGGTGCAGACGCCCGGAATCCAGGCAGCCGAAGGCCAGACGGCACGGCGCACAGCGCGGGCTCGCTGTGAATCCGGAAGCAAGTAGCCGCCGGAATCCTTGCGGAAACCAGCCGGTCGACGGGAACAAGAAAATCGTGTCCGGAGTGGAGAGAAGCCGTGGGAAAACATGGAAAAGTGACGCCGCGCAAGGAGCAATGCGCGGTCTCACGGAAACAACACATTCCTCGAAGTCCCGGCCCTATTTCAGGAGAATTCTAGAATTTCGGGTCAACCGGAATGTCCGGTTAAACAGGAAGGCCCGCGCAAATTGCCAGGGCCCGGTTCGCCTGTTCAGGGGTTTCAAAGGGTGCCGAGATCTCCATCGGATGCAACTCTGCCCGTACCCTGAGGAACCGCAGACTGTGCCGGAAAGACCGACCCGACCATGACGAGTCGGCCAGGACCTCGACGACAACCGGCTCCACGAGGGTCAACGCACAGGCGAAGCATCACGGTTGAACCGGTCAATTGTGCTGCCTTTCACCACCTCAGGCCAAGGATGGGGGCTGGCCGGGGGCCTGAGCCATCGTGCCAATGCCCTTCTGTCTGCGGCTCTCAGAACCGATGACCGGCCCACGATCCGCAGCTCGCCGCACACCCGAAGGCCGGCGACGATTTCGGTGGGGCGGTCCATCGGTCCGATCACGGCACCGCAGACTATGTCCGTTTCAAGACTCTTGTACTTAAGCCAGATGCCTTTGCCGCCGACATATGGCTGCGCTTCACCCTTCAGAAGGTGGTGGGCCTCGTCGGCAATGAGCAGGGCAAGTTCTTGCCGGTAGCGGAAGCACACATATTGGAAAGGGGCTGCATCAAGGCAGGTTCCAGGGCGGCTTGGCTCCGCCCTGGAACCTGCGCCCTTCATGAGCATGGGCTCCGAGGCCAGTTGCTACTCCCTGTTGCGGATATGACGGAAATTTGGGTACTGCGCCCTCGTCCGCGGGGTCCTTGTAACGGAGCTGTCAGGGTGGCGGTTTTGAATCAACGTCCGCTGAGCACGCGTGCCCATGGTTCGTCGATGTCGCCAAGGCCCAACGTGGCTACCACGTTGTCGACCATGCCGGCGCCTAACCAGCGACGCACTGCCTCCTCGTCAGCGTGGAAGAGGGCCTGGACGGTGTCGACCTGCTTGGCATAACACCGACGGACCGCGGCACGGACGAGTGGCTCCTCGGCCGCGCAGTTCGCATGCATGAGGAATCTGAGTATCGTGCGGTCGGCAACCAGTGCGGAGTAGGCGTCGCGGGCTGCCTGCAGCGCCTGCTCTGGGGTTGCTTCCGCCGCTGCAGGATCCGGCGCGTAATCCATCAGCGCCTGCGTCATCACCTCGGAGACGTGATCGACCGCCATCGCGAACAGCGTTTCCTTGTTCTGGTAGAGGCGGTACAGGTATGGCTGGGAGATTCCTACCCGCTCCGCAATCTCGTGAGTCGTCGTCCCATAGAACCCCTTCTGGGCGAAACACTCGACGGCGGCCGTCACGACGGCCTGGCGTCGCTCGTCACTCCTCGCCCGGGTGCCGGCGGCAGGCATGATCAGCGTCCAATCACGGTGGTACTCAGTTCCCGAAGCTCACGCCGGGCTCTGCGCCAGGGGCGTCCTCGGGCGGCGTGAGCGCCTCGATGGCGATGAGCGGGTTCCAGTAGTCGAGGAAGTGGGTGACGAGCCCCTCGTCGTTTGTGTGGACGATTGAGACGACCTCTTGGTTGTACGGCTTGCCAGTTGGGACGGCAGTTCCTTCTGACCGGAACTCCGCGATGGCCAGAAGCGGGTCGACTGTCTCGTGGAAGACCACGTCGACGAACTCGACGTCGAAGGTCTTCGGGAAGTTCGCCATGTGGGCGACAAGCGCCTCGTGGCCCTGCACCGTTCGAGGCATTCCTGCCGGTGCGAAGGGGAACTCCAGTAAACCGTCGGGGGCGAACAGCTTCGCCCATTCGTCGGTCTGGCCCGCGGCGGTCAGTCGCAGGTGCTCGGTGAGGGCGTGCTGGGCTGGGGTCCGTGTAACGGACTGGGTGCTGTCAACGTGGGTGTCGGTGGTCATGCCGTTCTCCTATGAGCTGTTAGTGATCAATCAATCACTAACCATCAGTGTACACCACTCATTGTTAGTGATCAATCAACCACTAATGGATGCAAGGCTATGGCCCTATCGTCTCGGCTACTACACCGATGGAGGTGTGGTGTACGTGGATTCTGGATTCGTGCTCCAGAATCACATCCCGGCGATGTCCGTACCCGCACAAATACAGAGGCCCTCGGTTGTCGCTACAAGGCAGAAAAGTGAGTGTGCACAATGTGCACACCTTGCCCTGCGGACTGGCCCGTACATCGGTCGGACTCGGCCGGATTGGCTATGTTTTCGGCGGAGTGGCGGATTCCCGGGGCCTGGAATGTAATTCGAGTCCCACCTCGGGCACGTATTTTTCCAGCTCAGGGGCCGGTTGGCCGCTGAGTGTGGACAATTTGTTCACGGATGGGTCCCTTCGGGGGCCTTTCTTGTTTCGGGGTGCCTGCCTTCTTCGGGTGCTTGCTGGTTCTGTGGTCTTGCTTGTTCATGGTGGGTAGGGGCTCTTGTACATGACTTCTGAGGGTTCGCGACTGGGGCAACGGCGATTGCGTCAGCCTGTTAGAGGTTCCAGGGGTTTGGTCCGGTTTCGGCGCCGTTCTGATAGCGGAGCCAACGCTGGGTTGAGGGGCCCGGAGCGCAACTTGCGGTTCCGGGAGCAGTCTAAAAACTTTCTTTCCACCATGAACGGCCCAGGTAGCGTCATGGACTGTTGTGTGGTTGTGCTTATCCGGGCTTAGCTTCATCGCAGTTCCGCGTCCGATGCTGTACGCGCGGGACGATGCGGCTGAAGAGGGGATGGGTTCTGGAGGACTCGGGAGAGGACGCAGAACTGACGATCACCCGGCTGGATGAGTGTCACAGCCGTTGCTACCGGGTACGTTCCGGGAGGCGGACCTCATTAATGCTGAGACCAGCCATGGCTTTGCCCAAGCCTACGGGATCCTTAGACAGCTATTGCGGTGTATTTGGTTTCAAGAAATTCCTCGATACCTATCTTGCCGCCTTCGCGTCCCAGGCCTGATTGCTTGACGCCGCCGAAGGGTGCGGCCGGGTTGGACACCAAGCCGGTGTTCAGCCCGACCATGCCCACTTCCAGTTCCGCGGAGAAGCGCAGGGCCTTGTCCATGTTCTCGGTGAACACGTAGCCCACGAGTCCCCATTCGGTGTCGTTGGCCAGCCGGAGGACTTCGTCCTCGCTGTCGAACGCGGTGATGGCAGCGACGGGCCCGAAGATTTCGGTGCTCATCAGGTCCGCGTCCAGGGGGACGTCGGTGAGCACCGTGGGGGTATAGAAGTAACCGGGTCCTTCCGGGCGGCTTCCGCCGGTGAGGATCCGCGCACCCTTGGAGACGGCGTCCGCGACGAGGCTTTCAACCTTGTCCAGGCCCTTCTGCTCGATGACGGGTCCGACGTCGGTTCCGGCCAGGGCGCCGTTGCCCACCTTCAGCTCGGAGATCTTCTTGGCGAACTTCTCGCCGAATTCCTCGACGACGGACCGGTGCACGAAGAAGCGGTTGGCGGCGGTGCAGGCCTCGCCCATGTTGCGCATCTTGGCTTTCATGGCACCGTCAACGGCCTTTTCGATGTCCGCGTCGGCCAGGACGATGAACGGGGCGTTGCCGCCCAGTTCCATCGAGGAACGCATCACATTGTCCGCAGCCTGGCGCAGCAGGATCTTGCCCACTTCGGTGGAACCGGTGAAGCTGACCTTCCGGGCGATGCCGCTGCCCATCCACGTTCCCACCACGGCCGAAGCGCTGGCGGTGGTGACGACGTTCAGGACGCCGTCGGGAAGGCCTGCCTCGCGGAAGATCTGCACCAGGGCAAGGGAGGTCAGCGGCGTGAGTTCGGCGGGCTTGAAGACCATGGTGCAGCCGGCGGCCACGGCCGGGGCGATCTTGCGGGTGCCCATGGCCAGCGGGAAGTTCCACGGGGTGACCAGCACGCAGGGACCCACCGGTTCCTTGGTGATCATGATCCGGGTGTTACCGTCCACGGACGTGGCCTGGTCGCCGCCGATGCGCACGGCTTCCTCGGAGAACCAGCGAAGCATGTCGGCACCGTAGGCCACCTCGCCCTTGGCCTCGGCCAAGGGTTTGCCCATCTCGGCGGTCATGATCGCGGCAAGGCGGTCGGTGTTGGCAATGACCAGTTCGAAGGCCTTGCGCAGAATGTCCGCCCGCTGGCGCGGCGTGGACTTGGCCCACTCCGCCTGGGCGCGGTGCGCGGCTTCGATGGCTGCCTGGGCTTCCTCCGGGCCGCCGTCTGCCACGTGGGCAATGACCTCGTGGGTAGCCGGGTTTTCCACCGGGAAGGTGGCTCCATTGGCAGCCTTCTGCCAGGCGCCGTCGATGAACAGTTCAGTGTGAAGACCTGAAGGGTCGAATGAGGTGCTCATGTCACGCTTTCATGGATCGAGGAGGGAAATTTCCAATGAGCTTGCGGGATTGTCGTGCTTGATGATGACGAGTACGCAACTAGCTTCGGGATGTCATTTTCACAGCCGGGGGCCGAAGGCGACGTTCGTCTGAAGGCGGTGTATCCGCCGTCGACGGGCAGGACCGCCCCAGTGTAGGAGGACTCCGCGGACGCCATGAAGAGAACGGAGTTCGCGACTTCTTCGGGTGTGGCGAGGCGCTGGAGGGGGATCTGTCCCTCGCGCTGGCGGCGGTAGTTAACGTGCCTTGTCGATCGAGCGCGTAGGGGCCATAAATTCAAACTTGCTGTCATTGTTCCCTTGGACCATGTCGGCTGCGATCCGTCCGATGCCGGGGCACATTTTGAACCCGAATCCTGCAAACCCGTTGGCCAGAAGAATGTTTTCGCTGCCCGGCAGGAATCCCAGGAACGGGATCCAGTCATCCACGTAGAAGTCTGCCCAGGCACCGGCCCGTATCGGACTCTTATTGAGTCCTGGGAAGTATTGGGCAACGTGCCTTTCCATGTACTGGATCTCCTCCACCGTCTGTCCGCGGAAGTAGTCATAAGGTCCAGTCATCTCAGTGGGCGCTCCTCCGGGAGCGATTTTCACGGACCCTCCGCCGTCCAGGCTTGGCGCGCCGTACAAGGTCCCATCGGCGACCAAGCGCTGAAAGACTGGAAACTTTTCCGCGCTGAAATCATGCCCGGGCAGGGGGCTGAACCAGGTGAGTTTGATGCGGCCGGCACGGCTCTTGTTGCGAAGCTCAGGATTGAGATGCTCCCCCGACCATGAACCGGTGGTCACGACGACCTTTTTGGCAGTCCATTGGTTTTCGCCGTCGGTCAATACCACGCCTTCCGGCGAGGCGTGGTGAATGCTGACCTTTGAATAGTCGTGGACCTCGGCTCCCAAGGCATTTGCCCGCGTGACTGCGGTCAGCACAGCCTGTTCGCAACGAATAAAGCCTTGGGTGGCGTCAAACATCCCGATTTCGTCCGAGTCCAGCCGGTGTTCCGGAAACCGGTTCTGCATTTCCGATCGGCTGAGGTATTCGACCTCCACGCCGGCTTGTTCTGCCGCGACCTTAGCGGCGACCATCCTCGAATCCTGAGGACGTCCGATCATAAGGCCACCGGTTGCGGTCAGGATTTGGATGTCGGAGAACTCCTGTAGCGTCTCCCAGCGGGTGCGAGCCAGCTCAATCACCGGAGTATATTCCGGGCGGCTAGTCTGCATCCGCCTGAACAGACGGGTCTCGCCACCAACAGCTCCACGATCGTGGCCAATTCCAAACTGCTCGAACCCAACGACGTTCAGGCCGTCCTCCGCGAGCTGCCATAGTGCCATGCTCCCCATGGCGCCCAAGCCGATAACGGCGACGTCGAACTCCGTGTGCATAAGATTCCTTCTTGGTATTTCAGGCCCATACGGCCGAGGGAAAGCATCGCCAGACACGAGGGTGTAGGTGTCATATCTGTGCTCTGGTTGACGATCCAAGTGGCAGCACCCGGACTTGCCCATCGCTGCTTTCAATCGCAAGTGATCGCTCGTCGCCCGATATCCCGGGCGCTTAGAGCGTCTTTTGAATGTTACCCATACCCAGACTCGTTCGACAAGATTGTCCGACAGAAATTTTCTGGGTTGTTGACTGCCGCTCTTGCTGCTTTCGAGCTTGCAGGCTTGGGCAGGTTCCTCTGTCAGGGCTTCTCAAGCAGGAGGCAAGTCCGGAATGTGCGGCAGCCACGGTCTGTGGAGTTCAGGCATCAGACGTGGTGCGCCTAAGACGTGTTGGAAAACGCGGACGGCGACGATGCATCTGGTCGGCTAGATGTATTACCCACAGACGACATGCCGCCTTCGATAAAAGCGCCAACCGCAACCGTGGCGTAAACGGTGGCAGAGGCCGAGGTGTTGCCCGTCGAGGCGCAGACCACGGCCCGGGCGCCGGCCGCGAGCGGGCGGTCATGATCATGCCACGCTCCTTGCGGTAACCCGTGCTGTCTATTACATCCAGGTTGAGGTATCGAGGGGACTGGGAAAATTCGGACAGCTTTTGCGCATGAGTAGGGGGCGCTCCACCCTCGCCCAGCGTGACGAGCTTCGTTGCTTCCGTTAGCGGCGAACGCACGTTTGCGCCGTGTCGGCCGTGCTCGGGCCCTATGGGAACGCCGAGCGCATCCGGTCAAAATTGGGCGCCGGGAGTTACCTCTGCCTCGTCGTGTTGATGGTAGTGGTCTTCTATAGCCCGCTGAAGAATCTCGGGATCGCCACCGACCACGGCGTCGAGAAGTTTAAGGTGCCGTTCGGTAGCCACCTCTCCCGGGTACTTAACGCCAGGGCGCAGGATTGTCGGGACTGTAATCACATTCAGAAATGGTTGCTGCCTCCGCCATGTGTCTATCAGCCAAGGGTGCTTGCACTCAGCAATCAGCGAGCCATGAAAGGTGCGATCCAGTTCCCAAAACCTGTCAAAATCGCGCACCAGGTCGAGTTCACTCATCTGCTCAGCGGCTTCACGCATGGTTTGCACAGTCTCCGGGCTGACAGGAAAATTGATGCTCCGAACAGCCTGCAACTCAATCATGGCGAACACTTCGCCAAGTCCCACGACGTCCTCGTGGCTGAACTCTCGCACAGAATAGCCTCTGTGCGGTTCCCCAAGGACAAATCCCATGGCCGCCAGACGCTGAAGGGCCTCACGGATAGTGCCCCTGGAGACTTTGTGTTGTTCTGCCAGGTCAAGTTCGCCGAGTCTTTCCCTCGGGTACCGTGCGCCAAGCAGGATCTCGTTCCGAAGGGCGGTAGCTACCATATCAACCCGGGTGGGTTTCTTCTGCGCCGTGCGGGAACCTGTTCCTGCTGGCAGTTCTTCGGTCATTGTCGATGCTCCTAGCCTGTTCGCGATACGGACACAAGGCATTGCAACCGCGGTCCGCAACGTTAATTACACCAGTTGTTTCGGTGGCTTCATTCCGTCTGTTCCCGCATGCCGCCATCTATACAGACTGACAGCTTGATGGTGGGGCAAGAGCTTCAACGCTTTTTCGGTGTTTCCGATCCACCAGACGCCTGGGTCGTAATGAGGGACGCCAGCATGCATCCCGAGCGGCTACTTCAGTTCGTCGCGCCTATCCAGGGATGCAAACTGTAACGGGTACATGGAGCGTCCTTATTTCAATGTGGCTCTGCGACGTTCACGGGCGTTGCGATGGAAGCGATAAGATCCCCAGAGTTCACCGCCAGACTTGAGATCCCATAAATGAGAACTCCCGGAACGGGCGACCGGGCCTCCTGAAGCACGGCTCCAAAAGGATCGCGGACGATGCCAAGCAAGGCGCCGGCTTCGACGGGCGAACCGGGCAGTACGTGGCCGAACCATAATCCAGAGCTTTCGCACATCACGCCTTGGCTCTTGAACGGAGGCAACGGAGTTCTCGCCTCGTTGTCCTCGTCCAGCAGACCAGAGATCTTTGCTAGTCGATCAAGGCCTTCCCGCTGAACCGCCACTTCCGATGGGGACCACTTGCCTTCCCCGCCGACTTCGATGAGGACGGAAGGGATTCCGGCACGTGACGCTTCTGTAGTGGAGGTTCCCTCGGTGTCCACCAATACAACTCTCGGAACATCAAATTGGCTCGCCATTCTCAGTGATGCATCGTTTACGTCTGGCGTTCCAACGTTGCTGACACACGCATAGTTGTCCAGGACTTCGGGGATGTCGCCGCTGTGACAATCTACGTAGTAATTACCGCGAGAGATAATGTTTGACCACAGCCAGTAGGCAAGCCGCCCAGTGGGTCCACCGTTTGGATCGCCGGGAAAAGCGCGGTTGAGATTCTTTCCGTCCATCGGGTTGACGAACGCGGTTCTCTTGAAGAAGGCAAGAGGACTGGACTGTAGCGAAGCGATGACGGTTCCTTGAATGGCCGTGGGATCCAGGTCGAAAACAAAGTCCCGTAAAGCCACCATGGAAACGTATTCACCGCCGTGGACTCCCGCGGTGACAGCAAGAATCGGCCCGGGTCGTTCTCCATGAACGATGACGATGGGAAGCTTAAGGACCTCTTCATCGATCTCGACCGAACAGTAGCCCGATGACCGCGTCCCTGGTTCAGCAACCAAGGACCCCACCCTGAATGGCTCACGTGGACGATTCATCTGGATCTCCCGTAACTACTTCAGCTAAGTGGCAATGACGTGAACTTGGAGTCTGGTCCCAGGAACCTTGCAGGGTTCATGAAACTGACGTCGGTGGCAGTTGTTCCGTCCAGAACAAGGTCAGCGGCAATAGCGCCCAGGGCAGAGGCCATCTTGAAGCCGTGGCCGGAGAAGCCGACCGCAGCTACAACGCCGTCCATTCCGGGCACGGTTCCCAACAATCCGGTCTCGTCTGGTGTGTAACCGTCTGCGCAGAGGGCAACCCGAACCGGGTCCGGAATCAGTCCAGGAAGGAATTCCCGGACCCATCTAAGGATGGGTTCCAAGTACTCAGGGTCCCACGAAAGAGGCTTCTCCATGGACTCCACTTCGTCCATATAGACGCTCCCCGCTACCTTCACAGTCCAACCATCTGCGCTCGGGAACCCGTAAAGGCGAACTTTGTCCGAGCGCTCGTCTTCCTCAGCCCTCCGGAGGAAGACCGGCAGGCCTTCCCTGCAGAATACGGATGGATCCACAGCCGGGAACCAGGTCAGGACTTGCGGCCGAACCGAAAGGTGAACGCCGAGTTCCTTGCACACCGCACCAGCGCCGGTGCCCTGCGAGAGGATCACCCGGGAGGCGATGATTTCTTCATGATCGGTTTTGACGACATATCGGTCACCATACGTCTGAACGGTGTGTGCTTTCCGGTTTCCCAGGAACTGGGCGCCAAGCCGTTTGGCCTCAACCAGGGCGGCGGTCACCGCTTTCTCTGACTTCAGGTAGCCTCCCTCCGGATCAAAGATCGCAACATCGTTGTCCCTGATGACATGATCGGGATACTTTGCCCTGGCCTCATCGCCCCGGAGAAGTTCGTAGTCGAGGCCGTGCTCTTTGCCGGCCGCCACAAGCGAAGCCAACCGCGGGTTGTGTTCGTCGAAGATCGTGACAGCACCCGTGGTGTCGAGCAATTGAGTCCCGCTAATTGCCTCCAGCTCGCGCCAGAGATCCTGAGACCGTTGCAGGATCGGCGTGTAGTGCCCGCCCTCCGCATACACCTTGCGGAAAACCCGCGATTCGCCGGCGTAGGCGGAGAATGGGCCCGGGATCGAAAAGCGGTCGATTCCGATGACCCGCAGGCCGCGGGAGGCGAGCTGCCAACTTGCCATGCTCCCTACGGAGCCGACTCCAACGATTGCGACGTCCGTTTCAAGTGCTGTCATGTTCTTACCTTGTTTTCAGTGAAGAGGTTGGGCGTGGTGCAGACCCTGATGGAAGCCGGCAAACGCTTCGCAGACTTGTTCTACGTATGGGACGCGCGCCCCGGACGCGTTCAGCCTTGAGGTTCGCCGCTGACCCGTATCAGAGGGTAAAGATTGTCTGTCATTATTGTCCGACAGAAGCTAAGATCAATCTAACACTGTACCTTCGGCTAGGGAAGCGTGGTAACGCTTGTTTCAAGGCGATGATCCATCGATTCGATACCCTTTCGAGGGGTTCAAGAAATCCGGTGCTTGGGCCGTGAGTCGGGTGTGCCGTCTACGAGACGCCCGTGCCCAAGAGCAATGGCATCAACCTCGTTATGCCAGTGTCCCACCGGCAACAGTCGGCGGCCGCCCATCGAAATCCCTCGATAGGAACGACCATGTCCAAGAGCAGTGACGAGATCGATGCTCGGATCCTCGCCGAGCTGCGCATCAATGCGCGAATCAGTCTTGCCCAGTTGGGCGAACGTGTCCTCCTTTCCCGCAACGCCGTCCGGCAACGGATTGAACGATTGGAGCGCGATGGTTACATTCGCGGCTATACAATCCGGGAATCGGTGATCGACGGCGCCTCCAAGGTCAGCGCGTTCCTCTTCATCCAGCGTCGTGACCGAGTGCGGGGCAGCGATGTGATTGCGGGTCTGCGCGCAATTCCCGAAGTGGTGGTCTGTGACGTTGTTAGTGGGGAACTGGACATTGTTGTCAGGGTTGAAGCGTCGGATGTAGCCCGGATCCGTGAGATTTGGTGCCGGGTCTCTGAGTTTCCCGGAGTGAAGGACATAACAACTGCCCTTTCTCTTTCAACGGCCATAGACAGGTAGCCAGAACCTTCTGCCTTGGCCTGATTCAGGCTGAATGCGACCGCGCTGGCGGGCTGCTCGTCCTGGAGACAGCCCACCAGCATCCAACTCGGCGCTGACGTCCCTATGGCGTCTGGATCAGCGAATCCACCTGTTCTTGGTTAAGCCATCCATCACCCAGCGCAATCTCTACAACACTTTGACCTGAGCCCAATGCCCTGTGAGCTATCTCAGCGGCCAGGTTGTAACCCAGGATCGGCAGTAACGCGGTTGCCTGCGCGGTGGACGCCCGGGCCCGGGTTCTGAGCAGTTCCTCATCGGCTTCGATCCCGTTTACGCACAGTTCCGCGAGCACATCGCATCCGTTGCAAAGCCAGGACATGGACTCCAGCAGAGCATGGGCAATCGCGGGTTCGAATGCGTTTAGTTGGAGTTGGCCGTTCTCTGCGGCCATGGTGACGGTTGTATCTGCGCCTGCAACGAAGTATGCAATCTGGTTCACAACCTCTGGGATGACAGGGTTGACCTTTCCAGGCATGATCGACGAGCCTGCCTGACGAGCCGGAAGCTTGATCTCGGCAAGACCCGTTTGTGGCCCGCTCGAGAGAAGGCGAAGATCGTTGCAGATCTTCGACAGCTTGATGGCGGTCCGTTTCAATGCGCCAGAAAATGTCATGAAGGCCCCGGTGTCCCAGGTGGCTTCAATCAGATCTTCAGGCTTGGAAAGTGAGACTCCGGAAACAGCCGAAAGATTATCGACGATGCGCTCAATGTATCCAGAATCTGCAGTGATGCCGGTCCCGATGGCCGTGGCACCGAGACTGCATTCGGTCAGCAATACGGCAGCCCCGCGCAACAGTCGCTGGTCCTCATTGATCGTCACCGAAAAGGCCTTGAACTCTTGCCCAAGCGTCATGGGGACAGCGTCCTGCAGTTGTGTGCGCCCGATCTTCGGGATCGAATCGAATGCCTTCCCACGTTCTGCGAAGGCATTGGACAGCCTTCCAAGGCGGTTGAGCAGTTCATCCAAGGCAAACACGAGCGCCAGGCGCACCGCCGTGGGGTAGACGTCGTTGGTTGACTGGCATTTGTTGACGTGTGCAATTGGATCAACCACGTCATAACTTCCCAACGGGTGGCCCATTGTTTGTAGTGCCAGATTCGCAATCACTTCATTGGCGTTCATGTTGGTGGAAGTTCCGGCTCCACCCTGAATGACGTCGACTCTGAATGCGTCATCGACGTCGCCAGTTGCAACGACATCGCAAGCAGAGGCAACGGCTTGCCCGACGTCGTCGGGAATCAGTCCCAGTTCCGTATTAGTCAAAGCAGCCGCTTTCTTGACGCACGCAAGGGCGCGGACCAATTGGCGATGCTTCCCCAGATGTATCCCGCTGATGGGGAAGTTCAAGATCGCGCGCTCAGTGTGGACGCCCCAGAGTGCGGACGCCGGCACGGCAAGGGCGCCGAGGCTGTCCCTTTCAATGCGAACACCTGTGGTCATGATGCGATGGCGATGACTTTGGGCTGTGTCATCTCTTCATAGGCGAACCTGACCCCTTCACGGCCCATGCTTCCGTACTTTGAACCACCGAACGGCATGGCATCATGGCGATAATCCGAGGAGTCATTGATCATGACGCCGCCCGCGTCAATGGCCCTGGCTGTTTCCATCGCCCGGGCGAGATCTTTGGTGAATACGCCTGCCTGCAGGGCGTACTCGCTGTCGTTGGCCAAGCGAATCGCCTCGTCCTGTGTGTCGAAGGGTTCGATCAGGACCACTGGGGCAAACAGTTCCTCTCTCCAGGCTTCGCAAGAGCGGGAGACTCCGGTAAGCACGGCCGGTGTCAGGACTGCGCCATTCAGGGTGCCACCGGTAAGCAGGCGTGCCCCTGCCTTGACTGCCTGGTCGATCTTCCGTTTGGCTTCTTCAGCCGCGGCCCGGCTGATCATCGGCCCTACATCGGTGCTTTCGTGCGCCGGGTCACCAGCCACCAGTGCACTTGTTTGGGACACAAAAGACTCGAGGAAGGCGTCAAAAATCGTGCGGTGCACCAGGATCCGCTGCGCACCGATGCAGTTCTGTCCAGCCGCCCAGAAAGATCCGGAAACGCTTGCCTCAACTGCACCGGGCACGTCCGCGTCGTCATACACAATGACCGGTGCGTTCCCGCCGAGTTCCATGGAAAGGCGCTTGATGCCAGCGCTGGCAGCGATGGCACTGCCGGTGGCGAATCCGCCCGTGAAGGAGACCATTCTGACCAGCTGGGATTCAACGATGGCCTGCCCAACATTGCGGTCCCCAAGCACAACGACGATAAAGTCATCCGGGAGTCCGGCTTCCACAAGCAAATCCACCAGGAACATCGCCGAAAGGGGTGTCAGCTGGGAGGGCTTCAGAATGACTGTGTTCCCGCCTGCGATCGCGGGCCCAAGCTTATGGGCGACCAAGTTCAGGGGATCGTTGTAGGGAGTTATCGCGGCAATGAGTCCCAGAGGCTCCCGGCTAAACCAGCCGAACCGGTTCTCAGAGCCGGCAAAGGAATCGAAAGGCACAACTTCACCCGCATTGCGGCGCGACTCGGCTGCAGAGAGCTTGAGGGTGTTGATTGCCCGCGAGACCTCCTTGCAGGCCTGCCGAATGGTCTTGCCGGCTTCAAAGACGATAAGGTTCGCGGCCTTGTCCGCGCGCTGCTTGAGTAAATCCGCTGCGGCGTCCAAGATTTGGGCCCGCTCATGCCGAGGCATGGCCGCGGCTGATGCGGACGCGGCCGCCGCGCGCGTCAGCTCCCGCTCAACGTCTTCCTTGGTTGATTGCGGGAGGTGCGCCAGAACAGTGCCGTCGTACTTGTTGTAGACGGCCAAGTCGTCCAGAGATTCAGCGGACTTGATATGGACGATGGTCGTTTCAGACACGGACGCCTCCCTTGATGAACGTGTCTACTGCGGCAATGTCGGAAACCAAGGCATACGCGGTTTCCGTCCGGCCTGCTCCAGGGCCGGAGACCGTGACGGCGCCGAGGAGGTCGGTTTCGAATGAAACCGCGTTGGTCGCACCGGAAATGCCGGCAAGAGGGTGGTCCGCGGTGAGGGTGGCTGGTCGCACACTTGCCGTGATCTTGCCGTCTATTCCGCGGGTGGCTTCGCCGATGAGTTTCCAGCGCTGACCGTTTGCCAGTGCCTGTGCGACCTGGTCGCTGGTAATTTCCTGGATTCCTGTGGTGTCGACTTCATCGGGATGCAGGCTGGCGCCGAGAAGCTCGTTCGCCAGGATGGCAACTTTGAGCCGCACGTCAGATCCGCCGATGTCTGCAGTTGGGTCCGCTTCGGCATAACCGCGCTCCTGGGCCTCTGCGATGGCTTCCTCCAAGCGCAATCCTGCTTCCATCCGGCCCAGGACGTAGTTGCTGGTTCCGTTGAGGATGCCCTGGACTCCCTTGAGCTCAAGTCCATCGAACATTTTTTGGGCCAGGCGCAGCACAGGAGTGCCGCTCATCACCGATCCTTCGTACTCGAAGCTGGTGTTGGTTTCCTTGGCCAGAGCATTGAGTTCCCTGCCGTGAAGAGCGACTGGTCCCTTGTTTGTGGTCACGACGTGCTTGCCCGCAGCAAGGGCCCAACGCACGTGCGACACAGCAGGCTCTCCGTCCACCGGGCTTGTGAAGGTTGCCTCGACGACAATGTCAGCAGGGCTGTACTTGATGACTTCTTCGTTGCGCGGTTCGGAGGATCCACCGCGGAGTCCTTCGAACGTGGCTCCTCGCGGCATGGCGAGTACTGTCGCCAGATCGATGCCTTCCTCTTGCACCAGTGAACCGAACGCAAGATCCGTAATTGCAACTACGCGAAGTTCGAATCCGAGAGCTGCGAAGCGGTGTGGTTCGTCGCGAATGAGCGCGGCCAGGGCTCGATTCACCCCGCCGAAACCAATCAGGGCCAGGTTATACGTCGTCACTTGATCTCCTTTGTGGCTATTGAAAGCTTGTACTTAAAGCTTCTGTCCGCAGAGTGTCAGTCAGCTATGAACGCATCGCTCGTTGACTATGACGAACGGACCAAAAATGGTGGGTCTTGTGGACCAAATGGGCGCGGCATGAGCGGCCACCATATGCCGCCCAAGGTGCTATGGCATGCAAAACCAATGCGGCGTAGCGTGGTTCGACAACGGCCTGGAAGCGATCTGGCCCACAGGGGCCATGTTTGAACAGGACGCGCAGGCCTTGGTTCTAGAGGAGCCGGGATGGCTGGATGGAATGCTGATACAGCAGCGGGGCCAGGCGGAGGGGCGGTCACTCTGGTGGAGGGATCATCCTTCTGTATTTCGTTGCCCAACGGAGATATTCATCCTGCTTACCCACATGGTGTCTTCTTTCAGGACACCCGTATCCTGTCCGGCTGGAGCCTGACCATTAATGGGCAGGAGCTGGAGCCCTTAGCGGCGCAAATGCTGGAACCGTATCGGGCGCGGTTTGCTGCCCGCGTTACTCGAACAGATGGTTATGCGGACAGCCCGTTGATTGTCGAGCGGCTGCGTGAAGTGGGTGCCGGAATCCAGGAGCGGCTAACTGTTCGAAACTTTTCTGCGGCGCCGGCGGAGTGTCTTATTGCGGTGGGATTGGAAGCCGATTTCGCCGACCTATTCGAAGTCAAGGAAGGACGGACTCCGCGCCACTGGGATGAGACGCGTCAGGCTGATGGCGAATCACTGGTTATCAGTGCTTCCTGGCAAGGGGTCCGGAAGAGCATCAGCGCGCGCGCACCCGGCGCCGATATCGCCGTGGACGGTATTTCATTCAGGACGTCCATCCCGGCTCACGGTGAATGGAGCAGCGTCCTTGCGGTGGTACCCGCCGGGGAGGGAGCGGATCCTGACAGTACGTTTATCCATGCGGGAGTGGATGGTCTGCTGTCTCCGCGGGATTTGCGGCGACAAGAGTGGGTGGCCAAGATCCCGGTGCTGCAGATGGGCAACCGCTCGATCGAGCGCATACTCCGGCGCAGCTACGACGACTTGGGTTCTCTACGTATAGAAGACCCGGATCATGCAGAGCGGGTCGTGGTGGCTGCCGGTGCTCCATGGTTCATGACACTCTTTGGTCGCGACGCGCTGTGGGCAGCTGAAATGGCGATGCCCGTTGATCCGTCGCTGGCCCTGGGAACACTGCAAACCCTGGCGGATCGCCAAGGTCAAGTGGTGGATTTATTGAGCGAAGAGGAGCCGGGCAAGATTCTGCATGAAGTCAGGCTGGATGTGTCCAGTAGCTTGTCCTTGGGCGGAAAGTCCGTTTATTACGGCAGCGTCGATGCAACGCCACTGTTTGTTTGCTGGCTTGGGGACGTCAGCCGCTGGGGGTTCGCGCCGGACACTATTGCCAGTTTGTTGCCTCATGCAGACCGTGCACTGGATTGGATACGTGATTACGGGGACAAGGACGGGGATGGGTTTGTTGAGTACGAACGCCTCAACCCGCAGGGCCTGATAAATCAGGGTTGGAAGGATTCCTGGGATGGAATCAATTTCGCGGACGGGAGGCTGGCCGAGCCGCCAATTGCCCTCTGTGAGGTGCAAGCCTATGTCTACTCGGCGTTTATGGCCCGTTCTTGGATAGCGTTCGACACCGGCGACAGGCGTTTGGCCGAGGAGCTCGCTGATCATGCCGCCCAACTGAAAAAGCGGTTCAACGAGCAGTTCTGGATGCCCGAGCGCGGGTATTACGCCGTGGCCCTGGACGGGAAAAAGCGCCAGGTGGACGCGTGCGCATCCAATATGGGCCAGTGTCTGTGGTTCGGCTTGGTGGATGAGGACAAGGCACCGTTGGTGGCCGAAAGGCTGATGTCCCCAGAGATGTTTAGCGGTTGGGGAGTGCGAACCCTGGCGTCGGACATGGGTGCCTATAACCCTGTGAGCTATCACAACGGGTCAGTCTGGCCCCACGACAATGCGATTATTGCTGCTGGCCTCTTACGGTACGGCTTTGTTGAAGAGGCACAGCGGATTTCAACGGCTCTGTTCGAGGCGGCCGAGTTCTCGGATGGTCGGCTGCCGGAATTATTCTGCGGTTTTAGCAGGGAGCGGTTCCCCGAACCCGTACCATACCCGACAGCTTGCGCCCCTCAGGCATGGGCCGCGACCACACCGATTCTGCTGGTGACGAGCCTGATGAGATATGACGCCGATGTTTCCAGGGGTGGTCTCTGGATGGATCCCGTTCTCCCGCAATCCTATGGGGATGTCCACATCAGCAACGCACCCATGGCGGGAAGCCGTATCACTATCGATGTCACAAATTCGGTCGCAAGAGTTGAAGGCCTCCCGGAGGGAATGGCGCTTTATCGCGGGCACCGTCCTTGGTTTACGGAACTAGTTGAGAACGCCAGCAAAGCTGAACCCGAACGGTGAGCGCCTTGAGGTACTGACAAGGCTGCTCACTAGTGGGCAAGATTTGTCTATCAAGATTGTCCGACATTGTGTATCATCGTCGCTGTAGCATCTTGAGTTCCCGGAGGGCCGGCCTCGGCCTCAGCTTCGGATCCTGCTGACAAGTGGCACCAATGTTGTGCTGTCAGGGGAGTACTCCACGGTTCTATATCCAGGCCAACGAAGGTTGGCACACTTCTTCGTGGGCAAAAAGCGCCCGGAAACGGAATGATTTTATGGTCAAGGCGATTGTGTTGAACGACACCCAAACGGCAGATCTGGGCGAGCATGTCCTGAAGCCGACGAGTACTACGCCGGGGCAGACGGAGGTGTCCTTTAAGGTCTGGGAAGCCGACGGCGCCCGCACAGGCGTGTGGGAGGCTACTCCTGGAACATTCACGAGTACCCGCGAGGGCTTCAATGAGGTCTGTGTCATCCTTAGCGGAACGGCCACTATCACCGACGAGAGCGGCAGCTTCGACATCGGGCCCGGCTCGCTCTTTGTCACTCCGGAAGGATGGCGCGGCAGCTGGACCGTTCACGAAACCCTTCGCAAGGTTGGGTTTGTTCAGAACCTCCCGGCCTAGCCGATCGCCTAGCATTTTCCGGTAGGGGCGTTCTGCCTCTCTATCCGGCGAGCAAAGGTCGCGCATTGGAGGAGTCCGGTCCCTTAGGGGCCGGACTCCTGTGCTTACTTTCGATGAGCGTGGAGGCGTCCGCTAGTTGAGCCTGGCTTCGGTGATTGCGCCGAACTCCAGACCCCATGTATTTAGGGCTTCCTTGTACTCCGGGCTTTCAAGGATCGATTGGATCGCTGCCTGTATGGCCGGCGTCAGCGGCGAGCCCTTCTTCAGCGCGACCGCCGTGATGCCGGTGCCACCGACGTTCAGCGGCGGGGTGAGCATCTGGAAGGAGTCCGGCTGCTGCTTCTGCGCCCATGCCAACGCGGTCGTGTCATAGAGGATTGCGTCGATCCTCTTGGCACTTAGCTGGACGAGGGCTTCCTGGATGTTGGGTAGCGTCACAGGGTTGATCGCAGGCTTGCCCTGGGAGGTGCAGGTCTTCTCGTTCAGTGCAGGAAGACGCAGCAGCTGCCCGGTGGAGCCCTGGGTGACGGCGACGTTCTTTCCGCACAGGGTCTCGTTGCTCAGGTTCTGCGGGTTCCCGGCGTTCACGCCGATGGAGCTGCCGGCCTTGAAGTAGTCGATCATGTCCAGGACCTTGAGTCGCTCATCGGTCTTGGCCATGGTCGAGACTGTGAAGTCGTACCGGCCACCGTCAAGACCCGGGATGATCGTGTCGAACTTCGCATCCACGAACCTCACCTTCACCCCCAGCTTCTTCCCGATCAGCCTCGTGATGTCGGGGTTCAGGCCGATTGCGGTCTGGTTGTCCTCTGCGAGGAAGATCGTCGGTGGGTAGTGCAGGTCCGCCGCCACTGTGAGCTCGCCCTTGTCCTTGTAGGACTGGGGCAGCAAGCTCACCGCCTTCGGATCTGGCTGGACGCCCTCGGAGATGTCCCGCAGACCAAGTTCGGTAGGGCTGGCAGAAGGTTCGCTACCGGCAGGGGTGCCGCAGGCGCCAAGGGTTAGGAGGGCGGCAAAGGCAGTTGCGGCGGCGAAGACCTTGCCCTGAATCTTCATGATGCTTTCCTTGAAGTCATTTCTTGGGCAATAACGTGGATGCTGGATTCACTCGTCTTAGTTGACGTTGGAACCCCAGGGATCTGTGAATGGTCGGGGGATTAGACCTTGCATCAGACCACTGGTTGGCAGCCGGGTGGAAGCTCTATCGGCGGCTCAGGTTCCAGATGCAGAATGGCGCTGTCACTTGAGCCTTGAGCGCGAAGTCCGCATAAGCCCACACCACTTCCGCTTGTGACGCTTCAATAGGCAACAACCAGGAGCGGGTCCGGGGAGAGGCCCGGGTAGATGGCAGAATTTCTGTAGGCAGCTTCTGAGCCCAACGACCAGATGTGACCACGAGATGATCATAACGCTGGTGCTCGCCCTCAGCGCAGACCTGGGGATACCGTCGTCGTCGGTTTCGATACCGGCAGCGAGGGCTTAGAACCGCAGTGGGCGCGAAGGGCGGCGGGCCCGGAAGCGGGTCGGCATTCTGAGCAGCCCGATCGCGGCAAGGTGAACCTGCGTACCGTGGAGGATGAAAACTTCGCTCGCAGGGAATGGCCGGTTCGGACGGCGGTCGGTGCCTCCTCGCTCGGAATAAGAGGTGTGGACCCCAACCTGTCCACGGAGTCCATGACGTTGGCGAAACTTTGGTTGAAGCGCGTCCAGCGTGAGGCTGACAGCGGGAGAGGTTCGTATCGCCGCCTGTCTCGTCGCGATCCGCTCTTAGGCTTGGTAGTAGTGCTCTTCGAGAGCCTTGATCAGCAGCTCGCGCTCTCCGGTTATCGCGGCGTCCAACAGCAACAGATGGCGGTCGGCCTGGTTTCCGGCGGTGCCCACGCCGCGCCGCATGATCGGCACCATCTGAACTGCTAGAAGTGATTCCAGGCTCTGCCAGGCCTCGAACAGCTTGCCCTTGGGCTGTTGGCTCATCAGCGTCCCGTGGAAGTCGCGGTCAAGTCTCATCAGATCGTCAACGTCTTCCGGGAGGCGCAGCCCGCGCATACGTTCCGCGATAGCCCTCAGCTCGATTTCAGCGCTTTTGGGCAAGGGGAGCGCAGCGTGCAGGGCCGCTCTTCCCTCAAGTGCTGCGAAGACTTCCCCGATCTCAGCAATGTCGCTGTCGCTGAAGTAGCGAACCCGGGTGCCGGACCCTGGCGTGAACTCGACGAGGCCGGTTGACGCGAGACGTGTGAGGGCTTCGCGCACCGTGCCGCGGCTCACCGAGAGGTCCTCAGCGAGCCTCGTCTCTACAAGATGCCGACCGGGGTCGAGGGTTCCAAGGATGATCTCCCTCCTGATGAGGTGCTCCACCTGGTCCACCAGCGTGGTTCGTTCCGAACCCCGTGGTGCAAGGGTCCTCGCAAGAGTTGTCCTTGCCGGCTCAGAGAATGGCTTGCTCTCCATGCTTTCACTCCCCTAGATGACTCACGGCAGACACCCCGTTCGAAGTGAGCCTTGACACAAGATTGTGAAACGATAATATCAAACAGTGACGTCAGACATGATTGTTAGACAAAATAAGAGAGTCGTGATTCCTTGGTGACGCCATTCCACGCAGTGAAGGCGCTCGAACCCCGGAATTTCCAGGTTCATCACCACGAGCCCCGCGGTTCTCGCGGAAGAACTCCTTATCGCTCCCACATAGGAGGTTTGAATGAGCACTACCAGGAAACGCGTCGCGGTCATAGGCCTGGGAACCGCTGGCAGTATGGCGGCTTGGCGCCTGGCCTCGCGGGGCGCGGATGTCGTTGGCTACGAGCAGTTCGGAACGGGCCACGACCGCAGCGCCCATGCCGGCGAATCACGGATCTTCCGAACCGCCTACTTCGAAGATCAGGACTACGCGCCGCTGATCCGCAGCGCGAAGGCGCTGTGGCGTCAGCTCGAGGCCGAGACGGGCATCGAGCTGCTCACCCTCACCGGCAACCTCATGCTGGGGGAGGCCTCGGCCGAGATGGCGAACGTCAGTGAATCCATTGAGAAGTTCGGGGTCGACGCGGTGGCCATTCCCCTTGAAGAAGCACGCAAGCGGTGGCCCCAGCATCCCTACCGGGAGGGCGACGTCGTCGTCCTGGACCGGGAAGGAGGGTATCTCCGTCCGGAGTTGGCCGTCCTGAAAGCGGCCCGCAGGGCCGAGGCGCTTGGCGCCGAACTGCGGACCTACACCCCGGTCGAGGGGATCGAGGTCAAGGTCGACGGCGTCTGGGTCACGGCTGGTGGCCATAGCGAGCGCTATGATCATGCCGTAGTCACACCGGGTCCTTGGGCCGGGAAGCTCTTCCCCGAACTTGCGACGCTCATCGAGGCGCGCAAGGTGGTGTCGGCGTGGTTCGCCGGGAAGGAACCGGGCGCGTTTGATCCGGCACGCTTCCCGTGCTTTGTCCGGGCGACTCCTCGGGAGTTCTACGGATTGCCCGCGATGGCCGGGAACGGGTTGAAGCTCGGTCTCTCCGGCGCGGTCAACCAGCCGGTTCCGGATCCCGACGCCCTCGACCGGACGGTTCCGCTGGATGAGGTGCAGACCTTCAGGGAACTCGTAGCCGAATCCTTCCCAGGCCTCTACCCGGATCCGATCCGTGTCAGCGCCTACATGGAGGGCTACACCCGGGACGGGCACGGAATTGTCGGCCGGCTCGGTGGTGAGGAACGCATCACCGCCGTCACGGGCCTGTCCGGCCATGGATTCAAGCTGTCCCCCGCACTCGGGGAGATCGCCGCCGACTATGCGCTCACTGGCTCGAGCGAGAACACCCTCGCGCTGCTGAACCCGGATCGGTTCCTTGCAACGCCGACCGTAACGGAGAACCCGTGACGTGAGGCCTATGTTCCGGCCATAAACCGAGCCCCATCATCATGGCAGCCCGACGCCGATGACGACGAGCGCCATGTCCACAAGACAGAGCACGGTCAAATTCTCAGAAAAGCCACCGGTGCTACGACCGGGCTTTCGCACAACCTCACCACCCCAACCAAATGATTCAAGGAAGCATCATGAAGACAGCACGAAAGGCCGCTGCCGCGGCTGCGGCCCTGGCCCTCCTCCTGACCCTGAATGCCTGCGGCACCGCTGCCAGCGGCGATTCCGGCAATCCCAGCCCCACCGAAATCGGGCTGCGGGACATCTCCGAGGGCGTCCAGCCCGACCCCAAGGCTGTGAGCCTGCTGCCGCAGTCGTACAAGGACAAGGGCGAACTTACGGTCGCCGCTGACCCGAACAGCCCGCCGACCATCTTCCTCGCTCAGGACAACCACACCCTCATCGGCCTCAATCCCGACATTACGCGGCTCATTGCCAAGAAGCTTGGGGTAAAGGTGAAGTACGTGGAAGCGAAGTTCGACACGATCATCCCTGGCCTTGATGGGGGACGTTACGACTTCACCGTCTCCACCATGGCGAAGACCGATGAGCGGCTCAAGGTCGTAGACATGATCGACTACTTCAGGGCCGGTACATCCATCGGCGTGAACGCGGGAAACCCGCAGAACCTGAGCAACGAGACCCTGTGCGGAAAGAACATCGCCGTCATCCAGGGCTCCACGGGCCAGCTCAAGCGCCTCCCGGCCCTGAATGAGAAGACCTGCACCTCCCAGGGCAAGCCGGCCATCAACGCCGTCACGCTGCCGAGCGTCCAGGAGGCGCTGGTCCAGCTGCACGCAAAGCGGGTCGACGGCGTCCTCTACGACACGACCGCACTCGCCTGGGCGCAGACGCAGCAGCCGGACTCGTTCAAGATGCTCACGCCAGCGCTGAATGTTGGTGGTACCGGCATCTGTGCTGTCGCCGTGAAGAAGGGTTCGGACCTGACTCCGGCTCTGCAGGCGGCAGTCCAGTCGATCCTTGGTACCCCGGAGTACAAGTCGTCCCTCAAGACCTGGGGCCTGGAGTTCGGGGCCATCGCCGACGCCAAGCTCAACTAGCGGGTGGCCTGAATGACGACTGCTATCAAAAAAGGAAGCAAATTACCGATGGGGAGCATCGATGCGGTGCTGAAGCCGCGGCTTCGGGTTCGGACTCCCACCGAGTACGCCGGATGGATCCTGAGCATCCTCATCGGCATCGGGATCCTCGCCTCGGTCCTGACGAACCCCAACTTCAAATGGGGCATCGTCGGAAAGTACTTCTTCGCCGAATCGATCCTGCGCGGGCTCATGCTCACGATCTTCCTGACGATCGCGAGCATGGTCATGGGAACACTGCTCGGCCTTGCCTTGGCGATCATGCGTTCCTCGCATGTGAAGCCGGTGTCCATTGCCGCGAACATTTACATCAATCTGTTCCGCGGCACCCCGGTGCTGGTCCAGCTGATCTTCTGGTTCAACGTCTCGGCCCTGTATCCGAACCTGATGATCGGGATCCCGTTCACGGACATCGGCATGGCCGTAGACGTGAATACCCTGATGGGCCCGATCACCGCGGCGTTGGTCGGTTTGACCCTGAACGAGGCGGCCTACATGGCCGAGATCATCCGCGGCGGTTTCTCCGCCGTCGGAAAGGGACAAATTGAGGCCGCCGATTCCCTGGGCATGAGCGCCGGAATGCGGATGCGCAAGGTCATCATCCCGCAGGCGATGCCCTCGATCATCCCGGCCACCGGCAACCAGGTGATCGGCATGTTCAAGGGAACGTCCCTGGTCAGTGTCCTGGGCGTTGCTGAGCTGCTGCAGAGCGCGCAGCTGATCTACGCCCGCACCTTCGAGACCATTCCGCTGCTGATCGTCGCCAGCCTCTGGTACCTGGTGATGACCCTGCTGCTGAGCTACCCGCAGGCCAAACTCGAGAAACGATACTCGCGTGCAACCTCCACGCTGCCCCGGAAGGCGAAAAAGGTTGTCCTGAGAGAACAGGAAGAAGGTAACCTCCGATGAGCACTGACGGTACGATTCAGGTCCGGAGCCTGCGCAAGTCCTTCGGACACAAGACGGTCCTGCAGAACATCGATCTGGACGTCGCCAGCGGCGAAGTCTGCTGCATCATCGGCCCGTCCGGCTCCGGCAAATCCACCCTGCTTCGCTGCCTCAACGGTCTGGAAACCGCCGATTCCGGTGTGCTGAAGGTCAATGGCGAGGACTTCGGTTACTACGAGACCGACCACGCCTACCACGCCCTGAGCAGGAAGAAGCTGGCCCAGCAGCGCACCCGGGTGGGGATGGTCTTCCAGCAGTTCAACCTCTTCCCGAATATGACCGCCCAGGAAAACGTCATGTCCGGCCCGGTCCTGGTCAAAGGGCAGGACAAGAAGATGGCTGCCGCCCGAGCGGACGAACTGCTGGCCAGCGTGGGACTCGACGGCCACGGGTTTAAGTACCCCGCCCAGCTCTCCGGCGGACAGCAGCAGCGCGTGGCGATCGCCCGTTCCCTGGCCATGGACCCGGAGATCATGCTCTTCGACGAACCCACCTCGGCCCTGGACCCCGAAAAGGTCGGCGAAGTCCTTGCCGTCATGAAGGACCTGGCCAAGAAGGGCATGACCATGGTGGTCGTCACCCACGAAATGGGCTTCGCCCGCGAGGTCTCCGACTCCCTGCTCTTCATGGACGAGGGCTACATCATCGAACGCGGCGACGCCCGCGAAGTCCTCGGCAACCCCCAGGAAGTCCGCACCCGGTCCTTCCTCGAGAAAGTGCTCTAAAGAAATGACAGATGGAAAACTGGCCGTCATCGGTCTTGGCGCCATCGGAAGCATGGCCCTGTGGCAGGCCGCCCGCCTCACGGACTCCGTGGTCGGCTTCGAAGCACAAACCCCCGCCCACGGCCGCAGCGCCGTGGGCGGGGACACCCGCCTGTTCCGCAGGCTCCACCTGGACCCCCGCTTTGATCCGCTGCTGCAGCAATCCGAGCGGCTTTGGGCTGAACTTGAAGCCGAAACCGGTCAAGACATCCTCCTCCGCTGCGGTGGGCTCTACATCGGCACCGAGAACGGCGGATATATCCAGCAACTGCTCGAGTCCGTCCGAGCAACTGGAACCTCCCACGAGCTTCTGTCGCGGGATCAGATGGCAGAGCGTTACCCGCAGCACAACCTCCGCGAGGACGACGTCGCGGTGTTCGATCCCAACGGTGGCGCGCTGCGGACCGATCGCTCCGTCACCGCTGCGATTGCCGCAGCCCAGGCCAACGGGGCGACCGTACACAACAACACCCCGATCGATGGGATCAGGGAAACCGCGGACGGCGTCGTCGTGACCTCCGGGGACCAGTCGTGGACGTTTGAGAACGTGATCGTCTGCTCCGGCGGATGGTCGCGGAAGCTCCTGCCGGAACCGCTGCTGGCACAGACTCAGCCCTACAGGGTCTTTCTCACCTGGTTCGTCGCGAAGGAACCCGCGCTCTTCTCCCCGGAACGGTTCCCGATCTTCGTCCGGCTCTCAGGAGACCACTCCATGTACGGCGCGCCCGCCGTCGACGGGGTGACGGTCAAGGCAACGCTGGATATGCGCCCAACTCCTGCCGAACGCCCCGGTGCCGTAGCCAGGGAACTCACCTCAGAGGAAATCGCAGAGACGATGGAGACGGTGAGCGAGTTTTTCCCTGGCCTGTACCCGAACATTGTCCGCTCCGACGCGTTCCCCGACCTCTTCACCAGCGACCGGAAGCCGCTTCTGGGCAAAATCAGCCCCGGCGGCCGAGTTTACTGCGCCACCGGTTTCTCCGGCGGTGGCTTCAAAATGGCTACCGGTTACGGGCAAATCGCCGCCCAGGAGGCGCTCGGCAAGGAAAATTACGACAACCTCGACTTCCTTCGTCCGCAAAGGTTCACAGCTTGATCCACGCCTAAGGCAGGCACAGCCGACGGAGGCCTAACAATCCAATTTTGGCCAGCTGCCCATTTCAGCATCCTTTCGTACGCCCGTTTGGCGTTAATGTGCCAGACCCGCATGTATTCGTTCATGTCGACAATCGACAGGCGAAGAAGGACTCCGTGACAATGACAACAGAACTGCAGAAGGTTGCCGGCACATCGCAGGTACCGGAACGCGAAACGACCGATTCGGCCTTGGATCGGCTCCGTGCCCTCGGCCTGAAGCTACCGGTCCTCGCCGGTAACCCGTACTACGTGGACCACCGGGCGGTGGGGGAGAGCATCCATATTTCGGGCCAGCTGCCGTACAAGGATGGCGAGTTGCTGGGTCAGGGCATTCTTGGCCGGGACGTGGACGTGGAGACGGCGCGGGAGCTTGCTCGCCATGCTGTGCTCAATTGCCTTGCTGCCGCTGTGCAGGCGGTTGGAGACCTGGAGCGGGTACGGATCGTGCAGATGCTGGTCTTCGTGGCCAGCACCCCGGACTTCGGTTTGCAGTCGCGGGTCGCCGAAGCCGCCAGTGAATTGCTCATCGAGGTGCTGGGTGAGAACGGGGGGCATGCCCGCACCGCGATTGGTGTTGCCGGGCTGCCGCGCGTCTCTCCTGTCGAGATCCAAATGATCTGCACTGCGGCGTAGAACCGCGCCGAACCGAACCGAACAAACAGGAGCACAGTGTGAACACCCTTCAACGGGCGCTCGACGCCCTCGTGGAGCGAATCGACACCCCGGCCCCCATCATCCTTGCCGACGTGATGCAGGAAAACATTGACCGGATGCAGGCCTTCGCCGACCGGCAGGGCCTCCAGGTCCGGCCGCATGTCAAGACGCACAAATGCGTGGAGATCGGCCGCCGCCAGATCAATGCAGGAGCCGTCGGAATCACCGCGGGCAACGTTGGTGAGGCCGAGGTCTTCGCCGCGGCCGGGTTTGACGACATCTTCATCGCGTACCCGGTCTGGACCGCCGGGACCAAGGGCCCGCGGATCCGCAAGCTGGCCGAGACGATTCGATTGCGGATCGGCGTCGACAACCTCGTGGCCATCGACGCCCTCGCCGACGCAATGGGCGACGACGCCGGACGGCTGGGGGTCGTGGTCGAGGTCGACTGCGGCGCGCGCCGCTCCGGTGTAGCTCCGGAGGCCGCGGGCGAGCTCGCGGCCGCCGCCCGCAAGCGGGGCCTCGTGCCGGCGGGTGTGTTCACCTACCCCGGCCACGGCAGCGCTGGCCCCGACGCCCGCGAGCGTGCCGCGCAGGACCAGGAGGCCGCACTCAAGGCCGCGGTGCGCAGTCTCGAGGCGGTAGGCATCACCCCGGAGGTGGTCAGTGCCGGCTCGACACCCACCGCGGAATTCGCCACCAACAGCGTGATCACCGAGATCCGTCCCGGCGAATACGTGTTCAATGACCTGGGCAACGCCCGGCTCGGGGCCTGCACGCAGGACCAGATCGCGCTGTTCGTCGCCGGCACAGTAGTTAGCGACCAGGTTCCCGGCCAGGTCATCCTCGACACCGGCACCAAAGCCATCGGCCGCGAAGGCACCCCCGAACTCGGCTACAGCGGCATCGCCGGAACCAACGCGGTGCTGTCCAAGCTCAACGAGTACCACGGATTCCTCCCGCTCCCCGACGGGGACTTCCGCCCAAGCGTCGGGACCGTGGTTCCCGTGGTGCCCAACCACGTCTGCCCGGTGGTGGTCAATTTCGAGGAATACATCGTCACCGACAGCACCGGGACGTCCCTCGAACGCTGGGCCGTCGACGCCCGCGGATTCAACAACTAACGGCACGGGGCGGGGGTGTCCCCGCCCCGGTGCCGGCAACCCCACTCCTTACTAGCCATGAAGGAAGGTCTGTCTTGAGACTCCATAAAGCCACTGCCCTGGTCACGGGCGCCAACAGCGGGATCGGCCAAGCCGTGTGCTCCCACTTCCGCCGCGAAGGGGCACGCCTGCTGCTTACCGGGCGCAAAGAGCAGATCGACAGTGTCCAGCCGGAGGACGCCTACGTCCCAGGAGACCTTAACGACGAGGCCTTCGTCGAACACCTGGCCCGCGAAGCAGCCGAAAGCTTCGGCACCGTCGACGCCGTCGTGCTCAACCACGGTCTCCAGGTCGTCAGCCCGCTGACCGAGATGTCCTACGAGGACGCGAAGAACACGCTCCACAGCAACCTGCTGAGCTCGTTCCTGGTGTTGAAGCACTTCGCGCCGCTCATGCCCGCTACAGGCGGTTCGTTCGTCCTCGTCAGCTCACGCCTTGGCATGGTCGGCATGGCAGACCAGGTCCTTTACTCCGCGGCCAAGGGCGGGCTGATCATGCTCGCCAAGGGCGCCGCGATCGAGTGGGCTGAGCGGAACATCCGGGTCAACGTCGTCGCACCGGGCCTGACTGCCACTCCGATCATCGAAGCCTCCATCCAGCGCAGGGAAGACCCCGAGGCCTACCGCCGGCAGCGTGAGGGCCAGATTCCTCTTCAGCGCCTCGCCACGCCCGAAGAGATCGCAGACGCCGTCCTCTTCCTCGCATCCCCCGAGTCCTCCTACATCACCGGGGCCACCCTGCCCGTCGACGGCGGATACACCGCCTTCTAGCTTGCCCGCCCAAGGGGTCAGGCACGCCTACGAGGAAATGACACGGCCGAAGGCCGTGACGATCGCCTCATAGGCGAAGCGATATCGAAGCACTGGAGTGAAATGTCAGAACTTACTGCCGAGAGATCACGGCGGGACCTGGAATGCTTCCGGTACCCCAACGACTCCAGGGAGTGTGCCGATGTCAAGAGCACGGTACCGGCCCCTCTTGACCATATTGATGATGCGATACTCCGCGAACTAGAGGCGGATTCGCGGCTTACGGCAGATGCCGTCGCCGTTCGGATCGGGGCCAGCCCAGAAGAATGCGCGAGTCGTATTGCCGAACTGGAGAAGGCGGGCCACATAGGGGGCTACACCCTCGTGCGGGGCTACCCGGTCCCTGCTCTGCGCCCGACCTCTGCCGTGATCAGAGTGGTTCAAGACCACACACGCACAGGCGCGGACCTCATGCGCTCTCTGGACTACATCCCTGAGATCGTTACCGCGGAAGTCCTTCAGGACGACCGTTCCCTGCTCCTGCGGGTTCACGTCGAAGAGTCTGGCCGCATCGAGGCGATCGCCAGCGGGCTGCGAAGCCAGTCTGCTGTTGTGTCGGTGGATGTGAGCAGGACGACGATTGTTCCCTTTCACCCGCGGCACATGTCGAGACCGCCGTTGTGAGGCGATAGGACGTGATGAAACAGAAATTTACCCCCGGCAGAAGTAGGGTCGAGAAGGATTTGACCGGGGCCGGGGAGATTCCCTCGGATGCTTACTGGGGAATGCACACGCTTCGCGCACTCCAGAACATTCCGGTCACCGGCATCCGGCTCTCGTCGTACCCGGCGCTGGTGAAGGCGCTTGCCCTAGTCAAGCGGGCTGCCGTGCTCGGGAACTCGGACCTTGGCCTGATCAGTGAGGAAAAGAAGGAGGCCATCGTCCAGGCCTGCCGAGAGATTGAGCAGGGCCACCTTCTTGACCAGTTCGTCGTCGATGTCATCCAGGGCGGAGCCGGGTCACCCTCGGTCATGAATGTGAACGAGGTGATAGCCAACCGCGCCCTCGAGATTCTTGGCCACAATCGCGGCGCGTATGAGTTCATCCACCCGCTGTGCGACGTGAGTATGGGGCAGTCCACGACCAAGGTCTATGCCATGGCTGTCCAGATAGCGGCCATCATTAGCGGCCGCGAGCTCCTCCAGGCGATGGCATTTCTCCGCGGGCAACTGGCCCGGAAGGCCCTGGAGTTCGAGGGCGTCGCCACGATCAGCCGAACGGCGGTACAGGATCCGCTACCTATGACGCTGGCGCAGGAGTTCACGATGTACGCGGCTTTGGTGAACGAGGACGAACGAAGCATCCGGGAAGCGCTCGTCCCAGTCCATCAGTTCAGCCTCGGAGAGGCAGCCATTGCGACCGGCGCCAATACACACCAAGAATATGCATTAGCTCATTTGCGGCAGATTACCGGCCTGCCCCTTGAAACAGCCGGCGCTGACCCGGAGGAGTACGAAGACTGCAGTGCCTTCGTACTCGTCTCGGGGGCGCTCAAGCGAACTGCAATCAGGCTCTCAGGAATATGCAGCAACCTTCGGCTACTCTCCTCCAGATCTTGGACGGGGCTGGCGGATATCAATCCCGCCATTCCCGAAGCCGTCAATCAGCTCGCTTTCAAGGTCGTCGGAAACGATCTGACGATGGCGATGGCGGACGAAGGACAGGGGAAATCCAGCGTCTTCAAGCCAATCATCGCGCAGACCCTGCTTGCTAGTCTCGCCTACCTCACGTCCGGCTGCACGACCCTTGCAGAACACTGCATCAGCGGAATCACAGCCAATAATCATGTCCGCCCCCAAACCAAGGAGGAAAGCCGTTGAGTACGACATTCGAGACCGTGACGGAGTTGATCAGTCCGGACGCGGGAAGCGTCCAAGAAGCCGACCGGGTCATTGGTAGCCTGGCCCTCCCCGCGCACGGAATTGCCGTGCATGATCCTGCCACAGGGGAGACGATAGCCCACGTACGGGACGATGACGCGGAAAAGGCTCTGATAGCTGTCAGTGAGGCAGACCGTGCCGGCAACGCCTGGGCCCGGACCACGTCCCGCCAGCGTGCCGACGTGCTCCATGCCTGGTATGGCAAATTGATTGACCACGCAGAGGAGTTCGCTCACCTGATTTCCCGGGAGATGGGCAAACCGCTCGCTGAGGCCCGGGGCGAGGTCAAATACGGGACGGACTTCGTGCGCTGGTACGCGGAGGAATCCGTGCGGCCAGCGGGCAGCTTCCGTGAATCACCCGACGGTGCGGCCAACATTCTGACCCGCCGTTCCCCCGTGGGACTGGCAGTGCTGATTACTCCGTGGAACTTCCCGCTGGCGATGGCGACACGAAAGATTGCCCCCGCTCTTGCGGCTGGGTGCCCGGCAGTGATCAAACCAGCGACCCTTACTCCGCTGACGACGTATTTCGCCGTCAAGCTGGCTGTTGAAGCAGGCGTACCCGAAGACCTGGTGCAGGTCATCAACACCTCAGATTCCAAGGCGTTCAGCGAAGCAGTTCTCAGCGACTCGAGAGTCCGGAAGGTTTCGTTCACCGGATCAACCCCTGTCGGACGTCAGCTGCTGCAGTTGGCCTCGCGAAACGTGCTTCGAAGTTCCATGGAACTGGGCGGAAACGCGCCACTCATTGTCTTCGATGACGCAGACTTGCAGCGTGCCGTCGACGGGACGTTTGCAGCAAAACTCCGAAACGGCGGGCAGTCCTGTATTGGTGCCAACCGAATATATGTTCAGGACGGCATCGCGGATGACTTCGTCGCCGCCCTCGCAGAACGGTTCGAGCAGGTCACTGTCGGAAGCGGGCTTGGCAACGGCACCCTGCTCGGCGCGTTGATCGACAACCGAGCGGTAAACCAGATGAAGGCCTTCACCCGCAATGCCCTCGATCTGGGTGCCGAGCTGGTTACGGGTGGTCACGCATACGCCGCGGCGGGGCACTTCTTCGCTCCGACACTGCTCGACCGGGTCCCGGAAGAATCGGACGTCGCCACATCGGAGATCTTTGGACCGATTGCAGCGATTCAGCGGTTTAGTTCTGAGGCAGAAGTCATTACCCGGGCCAACGCAACAGAGTTCGGTCTGGCGGGCTATCTCTTCACCGAGAATCTGGACCGCGCATTCAACGTCGCCGACAGACTCGAAACGGGAATCGTAGGTATCAATCAGGGAGTGCCATCCAACGCCACCGCCCCGTTCGGAGGCATCAAGCAATCCGGGCTCGGACGCGAAGGCAGCTCCGAAGGACTCGAAGAGTACCAAAACATCCGTTTTTACAACGTCGCCCGGCGGGCCACGCCCTAAGTCCATAGCCGAAATTTCTTCCAGACTTCGGCGATGCGTTTCATGGCCTTCCCCAGATGTCGCAATAGTCGCCAGCCTGACGGGGCCAGCGATAAGGGTGGGAGCAAAATCTAACCTCCACCCATCCCCATCGACAGGGCTAGTGAAGCGCGGCAGAGTTCGTCCTTTGTTGTCTTCGGTCTGGCAAGCAGCGAATATACCGATCCCCGAAATACCGCGGATGCACCGATCAGGACTCGGGCAAACCTGGATAGAAAAGTCATGAATCACCTAGCTAGAAAGAGAGAGCAACATGACAGGTAGCTCGTCCACCCTCCTCACGGGCAGCAGCCGCGTGAAGCGGGACACGGCTGAGATGCTCAAGGGCGCCCTCATCATGGACGTTGTCAACGTCGATCGGGCCCGAATCGACGTTGATGCCGCTGCCATATGGTCGACATCAACGCCGATGAAATCGAACCCCTACCGCTTGGCCGAGAGCGGTTGGTAGGGATATCAGATGATTACCACGATCGAACCAGGGCGATATTTCCACGTCAGGGGGAGCACTCAAGGCCAAATTGATGAAGATCTGAATGCTGCGGTGGCGAGGGCTCGTGCTCATGCTCTCGAAGAAGGCTGGCTGGGCGTTCTCATAACGCGGCACGGACCGGATATCTACACCGTGGCCCTAAGCTCCATGGTCCCGCATGGCGAAACTTTCGAACGCGACGATTGTGTCCCTGCCGACACTGGAGCCGTCTTGTGACATCAGCCCTAGGGACCACACTCGTGCGACTGGCCGGCCCACCTCGTATCGCCACCTCGATTTCAAACTAAAGGTCATGATTATGGAACTTACCCTCAACAATGGCGTCACGATGCCGGCCCTCGGGCTCGGCGTCTTCCAGAGTCCGCCGGAGCAAACGACGGCGGCTGTCGAGGCCGCGCTGGCGGCTGGCTACCGCCACATTGACACCGCGGCCGCATATGACAATGAGCGGGAAGTTGGCGACGGCATAAGGAGGTCCGGCCTCGACCGATCCGATGTGTTCATAGAGACGAAGGTCTGGGTGAGCGATTACGGCTACGAGCAGACCTTGCACGCCTGGGAGAAGGCAACCGCCAAACTCGGCGTCGATTATCTGGACATGCTCATCCTGCACCAGCCCGCCCCGGACCGCTTCGAAAAGACCACCGCCGCATACAAGGCACTTGAGACCCTGCTCGGCGACGGGCGGGTGAGGGCGATCGGCGTTAGCAACTTCATGCCGCACCACCTAGAGCAACTACTCGCGAGGACCGACATCGTCCCGACCGTCAACCAGATCGAACTGCATCCCTACTTCACACAGCCGGCCGTTCAGGCAGCGAATGCAAGAAACGGCATCCTCACCCAGGCATGGTCACCGATCGGTGGCATCACTTTCTACCTTGGGTTTGGAGAGCACCGCAAGAAGAACGTGATGGAAGACCCGGCGATCGCCGCCATAGCCCAAGCCCACGCAAAGAGCCCAGCCCAGGTCATGCTGCGTTGGCACCTGCAACAGGGCCGCTCTGCCATCCCAAAGTCGACCAATCCTGCACGCATTGTGGAAAATTTCGACGTATTCGACTTTGAACTCAGCGCAGACGAACTTGCAAGCATCGATGCGCTCGACCTTGGTGTGCGCAATGGTCCGGACCCGGACGTGGCGCGGCTGGTTAACTTCGCAAGGGTGATTTCCGCGCCTTAGGGCTGGAGCCGTTCCTTAGGGCGCCACTTCAGAGAGGAAATCTTCAGTTCTGCTGGATGGGTTTGCCTGGCCGGGCTGGTCATGTCGTGCACTGCCAGACCAGCAATGGACGGTGGGAGGATCATTAGCGGAGAGAGGCAAGTCGATGCACTTGGTTCCAGGATTTTCGTTCGAAGGCTAAGTCCGTCGTTATTCGACGCCAAATATTCGGATCGCAGCGGCTGCGGCGGTCGACGTTGCCCTGCTTTCGGAGGGGTCGTCGGAGTCAAAGCGAGGGTGTGTGCACATTGTGCACACCTTGTCTGTCGGACTCGGCCGTACATCGGCCGGACTGGCCCGCATTGGGGATGTTTTTGGGGGAGTGGCGGATTCTCAGGGGCTCGAATGCAATTCGAGTCCCACCTCGGGCACAGGCCCTCCGCATGCTACGGCTGGGTTTGTGCGATTCCTCTTTCCGGTTTGTGTCGGGTTGGTCGGGGGTGGCCAACACCTGTTCATGGGTCGGGGGAGCGGGCAACGACATGACTTCGGCGATCTCGCTATGGGGCACCATGGGAGGCGGTGTCAGGGGTGCCCTCAGAGTCGCCTGGGCGCATTCGGCGAGCAAGGTGTGCCCAAGTGGCGGTCTTTTTTGTTACCCAACCACGTCGCATGTTCCTACTGCCGTGGTTATTACAGCTAGGCGACGGGAATTTCGAGGAGGGTCTGGCCGTAGGCTTCGTTGGCCTTTGCGGACGCAGGAATTCGATGAAGGCGCGCGCTTCAGCGTTCTCGACGGCTTCCAGCGCGAGGGCGGCGGAGAACTCGGTGTATTGCTGCACCTCGGCGGGGAACGGGCCGGCAATTTGGGCTCCTGGGACGAACAGCAGTTCACTGAGCTGCTGGATACCGACATCGGCACGGCCGTCGACGACGGCATTGGCGATGAAGCCCTTTTCGATGATGGTGGCCTTGGCGTTGATCTCGTCGGCGATTCTGAGGAGGTTAAGGAGCTCGGCGAAGTAGATGCCGCTGGCGCCGGTGACTGACTAGGCAACGGATCTGGCGTTGAGCAGTGTCTGAACGAAAGTGTCCATGGCGGAGATATCTGGGATATCAGCATCGGCTGGTACGGCGAGGCCGATGCCGCTGCGTGTTACGGCGCGGCGAGAGTTCAGGTCCACGAGGTGGCCGAGGCTGTCGAAGGCGCAATGGGAGTATCGGGAGCCATCGGCTTGGTGTTTGGTTCGCTTGACGCTCGGCGTGACTACAAACCTGTGGGGGCGGCCTGTTTGAGCGTTCCGCCGCCATTGTTTGCCGCTGGAAGACTCTCCTCAGGCACCCGGTGCCCTTGCCTCTTCCAACGGGGGAGCGCAGCCGGGGATTGCGCTGCACTCATTCATCAAAAGGGCGTTGACACTGTCAACACGTTTGGCTTCGGATCGGGTCCTACACGGTCGGACGGGGCCGTACTCGGGATGTTTTCCGGAGTTCCTTGTGTTTCCGGGGTCCGGAACCCGGTTCGACAGTGAACACCCTGATTCAACCACAAGGTTTCGACACATAGTTACGAGAATTGCCGGCCGTCACGGAACTTGCGCGATTCCCGGGAATATGGGGCCGGCCGCGCGGATGTCTGGTCGGTGAGACGTCTCGTATCCCTAGGGTTTTGGGACGTCCCGGTGTGTAGCGTTGAGGGCGTGGGTTCTTGCGGTGATTGCAACACTTAGCGGATGTGTATACGGGGAGGCCCGGATTCCGGAAACGGAACCCGGGCCACCCGCGCGGGGCTCAGCCCTCCGCAAGGTCCTCGTGCCACCAGCCTTCCCACGCGGACGAGCTCATTCGGCCTTGACTTGTATGCCCTGCGGGAGTCGGACGGCATAGCAGGTCGTATGCAGCGGCCGGGAGCCCGAGTGCGACAGCAGGCAGATGCCGCAGCCGATCGAGAATGAAGGTCACTTCCGGTGGTTCTTGATGAACAGGCTGACGTCCTCGTTGCCGATGAGGTCGGGAACGGTCCAGCCGTCGAGGTCGTACTCTGACATGCACTGCTCGGCGAAGCCCTTCATGGCGTCCGCGGTGCCGTTGGCCTCCGCGCCGAAGAACATCTCGGCCTTGACATTCTCGTGGTTGCCCGAGTAGTTGCGCTCGTAGAGCTCGTGCCGGCCGCCGAACTCGGTGCCGATCGAGTCCCACAGGAGCTTCATGAGCTTCACTCGGTCCACGGCCTCGATGCCGCCCGAGCCGCGCACGTACTTGTCGAGGTAGGGGCGGATCTCGGGGGTCTTGAAGTCGAGTGCACTCGAGTTGAGGTAGATAAGTCCGGAGGCGACGTCCTGTTCGATGATCTCCTTGATCCGCGGGTACCCGATGGCCATGAACATGCGGTAGGCCATGCCGTAGTCGAGCTTGGGCAGCACGGTCCCGTTGGGGCCGGGGTCGGGGTTGTGGACCATGCCGTCGATGAGGGCCCGGAACATGTTGCGCCAGCCGAGCACCTCGCCGACGCGGGTCTGGACACCGCGGAAGTCCTTGGTCCCGGCCATCTCGAGGGCTTTCATGAGCAGGCCTGCGATGAAGTCGAGCTTCGTTGCGAGGCGGATGACGCCTTGGAACGTGAACCGGTTGATGAACCCGGTCTGCGGGAAGAAGTTGTTGACCTTCTCGACGTCACCGTAGGCGAAGACGTTCTCCCAGGGGATGAGGACCTTGTCGAAGACGAAGACGGAGTCGTTCTCGTCGAAGCGGGAGGAGAGCGGGTAGTCGAAGGGTGTTCCCATCACTGCGGCCTGGTGAGAGTACGAAGCGCGGGAGATCAGCTTCACGCCGGGCGCATCCATGGGCACCGTGCAGATGAGCGCGAACTCTTTGCGCTTGATCGGCAGACCGTAGTGGGCGATGAAGTTGTAGTTCGTGATCGCCGAGCCGGTCGCGACGACCTTGGCCCCCGAGACGATGAGGCCCGAGTCGGTTTCCTTCTCGACCTTCATGAACACGTCCCCGACCTGGTCTGGCGGGAGGTGACGGTCCACGGGCGGGTTGATGATCGCGTGGTTCCAGTAGAGGACCTTCTCCTGCGACTCGCGGTACCAGCGCAGGGCGTTGTCCTTGAACGGCTCGTAGAAGTCGGGCATTCCGCCGAGGGTGCCGAGGAACGCGGCCTTGTAGTCGGGCGAGCGTCCGAGCCAGCCGTAGGAGAGGCGGGCCCAGGTCTCGATCGACTCGCGGTCCTTCTTCAGGTCCTCGATGCTGCGGGCGGCTCGGAAGTAGCTCATGGTCTGCCCGCCGGAGCCGGTGTCGGTCGGGGCAAGGAGCTTCTCCTGCAGGCCGGGAGTGTGCAGGGCGTCGTAGAGGCGTGCGGCCATACGGATCGAGTTCCGGAAGGCGGGGTGTGTCGTGACGTCCTTGACACGCTCGCCATAGATCCATACCTCCCGATCGTCTTTGAGCGAATCGATGTACTCGTCGCCGGTCATGGGCCTGGTCGTTGGCTTCGAATTGGACGGCGTTGTGGTGGGTGTAGCCGTGGTCTCGTCGATGAGCTCCATCATGGCTGGTCCTTTCTGGGCATGCAGAGGCGGGTTGGGGATATGAGGGGTCAAAGGAAGATTGAGGATAGTCAGCCGCTGTAGAGCGCTTTGAACGCCCGGGAGCCGGCGAACCAGCCACACTCCGGACCGTCGCCGGAGAGATTCCAGGGCGCCCCGTCGATGAGCTCGCCCATGGACCGGAACTTGCCGCCGTAGAACACGAGCGGCTCCGCGGTGCGGTCGTACTGGAGCGAGACGACTTCGCCGATGACGATGAGGTGATCTCCGCCGTCGTACACGTTCCAAGGGCGGCACTCCAGCGTGCCAGCGTTTCCGCACAGGACGGGGACTCCTCCGTCGAGCGCCCAGTGGGGGCCGCCGTCCATGGGCTTGCCCGCGAAGTGGAGGGCGACGTTGCGTTGGGCGGCGGAGAGGATGTTGATCGCGAACGGCGCGCCGTCGAGGTACTGCGCGGCCTTAGAGCTGCGGGTCAGCGTCACTTGCGCGAGCGGGGGCTCGAGGGAGACGGCCGTGAAGGCATTCACGGTTGAGCCGTGGGGAACGCCGTCAGGAGTGCGGGTCGTGACGACTGTGACGCCCGTGGCGAAGGTGCCGAAGGTGTGCCGGAGTTCGCGGCTGTCGATCGGCGCCGAGATGCTGAGCTGCTCGGTCATTGGCTCAGTCCTCGGGGTCGAGGCGGAAGTCGTACGTGGTCACTCGTCCCCTGCCGTCCTCGCGCTCGTGTACGTCGAGCATGAGCTCGGGCTTGACGGCAGAGGCGATGTCATCGGCGTTGTGCAGGTCTCCGGGGAAGTACAGCTGCGAGGTGATGAGCTGGTGGCCGGGCGCGGAGACCTTGAGGTGGATGTGGGCGGGCCGCCAGGCGTGCCAGCCGGCCGCTGCGATGAGCTGCCCGCATGCGCCGTCGGTGGGGATCTGGTAGGGGGCGGGTTGGACTGTGTTGATCTGGAAACGCCCGTCATCGTCGGCGAGGACGGTCCCGCGGAGGTTCCAGTCTGGCAGACCGGGGGCGAACTGGGAGTAGAAGCCCAGGTCGTCCGCGTGCCAGATCTCGATTTTGGCGTCCTTGAGCGGTTCGCCGTCGATGTTCGTGATCTGGCCTTGGAAGAGCAGCGGCGTCCCTGGCTCGTTGTCCCGCATGGGCAGGACAGCGGGGGTCTTCTGTGCGGGCGAGTTCGGCACATAGTAGGGACCTTCGATTGTGCCCTTCGAGCCGTGCCGGTTTGCGTTCGCGACCTCCTCGACCGAGTGCTCGACCCACACGTCGAGGAAGAGCGGCCATTCGCCGTCCTCGCCGACCTTGATGAGCCACGCCTTGAGGGCGTTGTACTCGTCGTAGGTCACCTCTTCTTCGAGGACGGTGTCGTTGACGGCTTTGATGACCCTGCCCGCGAGCCGCGCCACACGCTCCTGGCTCGAGGTTGCGCCGATCGTCTTGTTTGCCCGGAATCTGGCCGTCGCTCCGGCTCCGGCTTCGGCGGCGGTGCCAGTGGATTCGGAGGGGGTGGTGGGGGTTTCAACGCTCATGGTGACTCCTGTGTCGTGTATCACGTTGGGATATGTCTACGTTAGGCCGGTGAATTCTTAGGAGGGAAATACTTATTTCTCTGTGATTGAGACCTTCGGAATATTTATCAATCAACACAGTCCGGCCAGATCTGCCGCTCGGACCAGTGGTTCGTTTCAGGCGCGGGAAGGGTCTCGTGCGCCGCCGCTCCGCCGAGGGAGGCGTCCCTCATCCGCGCCGGGCGGCCAGCGCCGTCAACCGGCTGGAGGAGGCCACCGTAGGGAGGATGGTCGGCCCCGCGGCCGCTCACCCACCCGCGGTGGGTTCCGGATGCTGGTAGGCGCTTCATCGTGCCGGCCCTCGATTCATGGCTTACATCGATTTTCCTGGGGACATTTCTACGTTAGGTCCCGGCATTGATGTAAGTGAAATACTTATTTGTGCCTGATTGAGACGAGGGAAGTATGAATCATTTAATGTCGGAGGGGTGGTGGGCGAGCGGTGTGACGTGGATGTCCATGTAGGGGAAGAGCGGGAGGGCCGACAGGAGATCGTGCAGTTCGTCGTTGCCGGCGACGTCGAACACCGAATAGTTGGAGTATTCGCCCACCACTCGCCAAAGGTGACGCCAGCGACCGTCGCGCTGGAGGGATTGGGAGTAAGCCTTCTCGCGCTCCTTGATCTCCTCGGCGAGGGCGGGAGACATCTCGGGCGGCAGGTGGACGTCCATCCTGACCATGAACAGCACGGGGTCTCCTTCGAAGTCTTCTTAGGTGTCTTGGCGGTAGTGGGCGAGTTTGCCCTCGTCGATCTCGGCGCCCACGCCGGGGGCCTCGCGGACGCGGATAGCGCCGTCGCGGATCTCGATCGGCTCGGCGATGAGGTCGTCGGCCATGTCCAGGAAGTTCGAGAGCTCCCCGGCCCGGCGCTGGCTGGCCTCGTGCGAGGCGCCGAAGGTGACGGTGGCGAGGCTGCCGATCTGGGTGTCGATCTGGTTGCCCATGGTCACGTCGACGCCCAGGCCGGTGCACAGGGCCAGGATGTCCTGTGCTTGGGTGAAGCCGCTGCGGGCAGTTTTGATGCACACGGCCGTGCAGCCTCCGGAGATGAGCTCGCGGGCGACGTCCCCTGGCGTGGGGACGGACTCGTCGCCCACGATCGGGATGGGCGAGAGCCGAACGAGCCGGCGCCGGCTCAGCGCCTCTCCGGCGTCGCAGGGCTCCTCGAGCATCGACAGGCCCATTTCCTCGGTGCGGCGCAGCACCTCCAGAGCTTCGTTCGCGCTCCAGCCTCGGTTGGCGTCGAGGTAGATCTCGGCCTCCTCGCCCAGGCCCTCCCGAAGGACCCGGACCGCCTCGACGTCGAGGGAGAGCGGGCGGCGGCCGGTCTTGAGCTTGAACGTCGTGACGCCATACTCCTCGCGGAAGCGCAAGGCCTCTTCGAGAAGTTCGGACGCGGGGCGGAAGCCGAGCATGTGCGAGACCCGCATCTGTTCGGAGTAGCCGCCCAGGAGCTTGTGCACCGGGACGCCGAGGGACTTGCCGACCAGGTCCCACAGGGCGATGTCCACTGCGCCCTTGGCCGTGGGGTTGTTCACGGTCCGCGACATGACCCGCTGGGCTTTCTCCCGGTCGAGTGGGTCCAGGCCGATCAGCTGCGGGGCGAAGATCTCGCTTAGGACCGAGACGATCGAGGCCTGCGTCTCCCCATAGGTGTAGGGACGGGGCGGAGTGTCCGCGATGCCGACCAGTCCGTCATCGGTGTGGATCCGGACCAGGACGTGATCAGCCGCATGCACTTCCCCGCTGGCGAAGCGCAGGGGGTGCGCGTACGGGATGGAGTACGGGATCGCTTCGATGCGCTCAATCTTCATTGGCGGCTTCCTTTGAGTGCGAGGGGCGGAGGACTGCGACTGGTCGCCCGCCGTGTCGGGCATGAGGTTCGGGGACGGTGTCGAAGAGGTCGAGGAAGCGGCGCACAAGCTGCGTCTCGCTGCCTACGCGCCACGCGACGGCGAGATCGACGAGTGGCGCGTTCCGGATCGGGCGAAAGACGATGCCTTGGAACGTGAACATGTGAGATGTCATGGGGACGAGGGCGACGCCCATGCCTGCCGCGACGAGCGAGAGGAGCGTGGAAGTTTCCGCTGCTTCCTGCACGACGTTCGGGGTGAATCCCTCGTTCCGGCAGGCCTCTCGGAAGATGCGGGTGACCACCGAGTCTGTCGGGTAGCCGACGAAGGCCTCGTCAGCGAGCTCTGCGAGATCGATCTGGGCATGCTCCGCCCACGGGGATGCAGCGGGGAGCGCCGCGACCAGTCGATCCTGTTCGAGGAAGGCAAGCGCGATCTCTGGCGAGTTCACAGGCGGGCGGAGGACGGCGACGTCGAGCCTGCCCTCCTCGAGGTCTGCCACCATCTGCGGGGTGAGCATCTCGCCATGAACGGTGAGCTTGAGGCCCGGGAGCTCGCGGCGGACGTTCTGGACGAGGGGCGGCAGGAGGCGGTAGGTCGCGGAACCCGACAGTCCGATGCGCACGACCCCCGCCGCGCCGGCCCCGACTTGGGCCACATCGGACTCGAGTTCTTCGAGGTCCTGGAGGATGCGCCGACCTCTGTCGAGCAGGAGCTCGCCGGCCGGCGTGAGCTCGACCTTGCGCGTGGTGCGCTGGAAGAGCGGCGTGCCCAGCTGCTCCTCGAGCTGCTTGATCTGCTGGGACAGCGGCGGCTGGGCCATGTGAAGGCGCTGAGCGGCTCGGCCGAAATGCTTCTCCTCCGCCACTGCGATGAAATAACGCAGGTACCTCGTCTCCATCGGAGCCTCCTCGGATGCCGATCCCGGCTCGCGCACGCCGCCGCCGATGGTTCAAGAGTAGGCAGGAAGGTTGAGTAAGGAGAAATATCCAATTCGCTCGGATTGAGACGTCAATCATATCAATTCGCGACACGCCAGGACCCCGTCAGGCCTCGTACCCGACGCCTCCGGCAGCAAAAGCCTGTGCCGACCTTACGGATTTGAGGCGCTGAGGTTATGAACTTTTTCTATTCCGGCAGCTCCGAGCCGTCAGGATCCCTGAATCCGCAGGCTCATTTGTCCTGCCAAGGGTCGTGTGGGCATTGTCCACACTTGAGGCTGCTTTTTCGCGCTCGGCTGATCGCCGTCGAATCACTCCTCGCTTTCGCTCCCAGCAGGTAGGCCAAGCGGCAGCCCCGCAGTCTCCGCGGTCCGGTGCTGCTCAGCACCGCTCACTTTGGCCGTTATATCAACCATTCCTTAATGGTCCGGGCCTCCGGCAGGACCTCGCGCGTTGCCTGCGTACTCATGTCGAACTGCCCGGTCCGCAGCCATCGCCACATGGTGGTGAGGTCCTTCCCCACGAACCGTTCAAACAGCTTCTCCGGCATCGGCAACCCACGGGGCTTTCGTCCGGTCCGCTCCTGCCACAGGATGCGGCACTCGTCTATTGACCGCACGTCGGATGCCAGTCCCAGCACCGCGCCGCTCCACCGTTCGGGGTCGGTGAACATCCGGGCGGCGATGCCACCCAGATCGTCAACGCACAGCCAGCCCACCGGCCGGGTCGGGCCCATCAGCTTTGGCATCAGGTGCCAGGTGGAAAACTGTGGGTAGAAACCTTTGTCCGTCATCAGTTCCATGAACGCCATTGGCCGGAGCACGGTGAGCGGCAGTCCGAGTTCGCGAAAGCGCCGGGCGATGACCAGCTTCGAGTCCCAGGAGCCGACGCCTGTCGGCTGGTCGCTGACTCCTGCCGCCCCGTACACCACGTGGCGTATGCCCGCTTCAGCTGCGGCCTCCGCCACGTTGCTTCCTTGCCGGACTTCGGCGTCGATCCCACTGGTCATGGGATTCTGGACGTTGAAAAGCCCGTAGGCCCCTTCGAACGGTGTCCGAAGAGAGCCGGGATCCTCGGTGTTCGCTTGCTGAACCTCAGCGCCGAGCGCGCGCAGGGCCTGTGAAGCGTCGCTGGACGGATTTCGGGTCAGGGCACGCACCTGCCACCCGTCTTTGAGGAGGTGGCGGACCACGGCCGATCCCTGCCGGCCGGTCGCACCGACCACTGCCACCACACCCGGAGTGCCCCTGCCCGAGGAAAAAACCATAGCTTAGTATCCCATTTGGGCCGAGGATTTGACCTGGGACGGAAGGAACAGCCCACGCCCCGTCCGGACGGATGTGAGCGCCGGTTACGAGAGGTTCTCGAGGATTTCATCGGCGGCTCGGCGGCCGGAGCGGATGGCGCCGGTGGTCGCGACTGGGCAAAAAAGAAGTGTGAACAATGTCCACACTTTTCACCTCAGACTTGGTCGTACAGCCATCGAATTGGCCCGGATTCCGTAGGTTTCCGCCTCTTCCCAGTAATAACAAGGCCCGGAATCCCGTTCGAGTCCCATCTCGGCTACGTGTTTCCCAGTTCAGCGGCCGGTTGGCCGCTGAGTGTGGACAATATGTTCACGAAAAGGGCCCCTTCGGGGGCCCTTTTCGTGTCCCGATGCCTCGACTTCTTTCTGAGTTCCCGGATGATCTCTCCGGTGGTGATGTCGCTGATGGTGGCGTCGGTGTCGTGGATGAGCATCAGGATGTGTGTTCCGGCATAGGCGCGGCCGATGCCGATGTGGCGGAGCCGGCCGGCGTAGCGGAGGCTGAGTTTCCCGGTTTTGTCCACGCGGTCGAGGAGTTGGCGCCAGTGGTCTCCTTGTTTCGCTCCGGCGGGACCTGCTTTGGGGCCCGGTGGGGCGTTCGTGGTTGTAGATGTGCCGGAACTTTCCCAGTTGCTCGCTCAGGTCTGCCAGGGTGTGGGCGCGGGGCTGGCCCGTGAGCCACTTCTTCAGGGTCTGGTGGAAGCGTTCGATCTTGCCCTGTGTCTGGGGTGGTTCGGGTAGCCGTTTTTCTGGGTGATGCCCAGGGCGTGGAGCTGGTGTTCGAAGGCGTTCCGGCCGCCCCTGCCTCCGGCGAGGCGGGTGGGTCTGGTGTGCTTCGAAACGGTGCAGGGATGCCTTGGGGCGTTTCTTCGGTTCGGGCTGATCATGCCTGCGCTGTGCAGGATGCGGCGGATCGTGGAGGTCGAGGGGGGGAGGGTGGCCTTCACGGTTCAGGTGCCAGGCGATGGTGACCGGCCCGGCGTCCAGCTAGGCGGTCCCTAGTTTCCGGCGCAGGGCCAGAACGCGGGTCCTGACTGTCTCGTTGGTGCGGCGCGTACGCAGCTCTTCAACGCATTCACGTCGATGAGGCGCAGGACATCGTCGTAGTCACCCGCGGCGGCACTGCTAGCTATCTCATTGCAGCCTGGATAGGACTTCCTCTCACTGATGCCGGTTATGTGAAGTTCAAGGTGTCGGCCGGCAGTATCACCCATCTTCGAGAGGACGACTTCTTTCATGACCGGCAGGTGTGGTGACTCTCAACGACATCAGCCACTAGGGTGAGCGACCACTCAGCCGGCGGGTCAGGTGCCAGCCACCAGCGGGCGAAACGATGGCCTGTGGTGTGGACCCGGCGCTGCTGAGCTGCCGGTAGCGGCTGATGTAGCGCTTGAGACTGCGGATGATCTCTTTCTTTGTTCGCCCTTTGCTTGTTCGTTTCGCCACGTAGTCTTTGGTGGCCAAGTCCCTGTTCATTCTGATGAGGGCGATGGTGTAAATGGCTTTGCTGAGTTGGCGGTCGCCGCCGCAGGGGGTTTGCGTATCCCGATCCCCCAGCAGTAACGCCCGTTTGGCATCCACGATCTAGTTCAGGAGACGTCCCTGTCCTGCCATCCCACGTCATTCAGCACTACATTCAACGCCGCCTCTACGCTTATGGTCTCGTCGAAGACAGCTTCGTCCAGGCCTGCGACCAGATCTTCACTCCGATACCAAGACGCGACCTGCTCTTCTGAAACTTCGCCGGCGAGTTTCTTGGTGCGATGCCGACGAAGCGTCTCAGGTAGCTCCAGGTTGTAGTAATAGCAGCGGGTAATGCGTAGATGGTCGCGACAGAGATTCGCGAGCATTTTCCCATAGCTCTCAGAGTGCAGGATGCCTTCGAGCACCACGTGCAGCCCGTTGTCCAGCGCGAACCGGGTCGTCATGTCGATCAAGGGAACACTCAGCGCACCCGGATGGTCGCGAACGTGCAGGATCTCGCGTCGCAAGACGTCGTGGCCGATGATCGCTACGCCTCTCGGACGCGCTGCCCGGATCGCATGAGCCAACTGCGACTTCCCGCTACCCGAGTTGCCTCGAATCACAATCAGGCGAGTCTCGGTAGATCCTGTCCTGTTCATTAGTAGGCGCTCTCCGTATCTCTGCATTGCGTGGTGCGCGCGGACCGCCTTTTGAGCCACGTAGCCCGCCCGACTGCAGCGGCGAATAGGTGACGACCGGGAATCCTGGGAGCGGATCTGGCGCGAGCAACGAGAAAAAGCTGAGTCCGCAGGCAAAGAGGCGAACCTTCTCAAACAGCGAGGCTTCTACGTCGATCAAGGAAAAGACGGATCAATCCAAACACCCGCAGACACCGAGCAGGGAGCACTCGCCCAAGACCTCAATGCGGCAGCTCAAGTCATCGAAATGCTCTTGATCAAAGACCACATCCGCATGAAGCACGATTCCACAGGACCCTATGACGGGAGGCATTCCACTCAGTTCAGATTGCTCCCGATATCCCACCCAGAAGACTGCGGCTGCAAAGCGAAGGACTTCGAGCGGCAGCCAACGGAGCTCTTATATCCGGTTTCCCTAGCCCACTTTCGGCCATCGTGCCGAGACTGGCGGTGGCGTGTTCAACCCACCTCCAGACCTGCGGACCCGCCGTGAGCTTGCCCCTGTATGAGCCCATGGCTACGCAAGCTGGGCCTGATCCCAGCTGCCACGTCTGATAAATGGCTTGATATTCGGCACCGCTGCTGTCCATTTGGATAGCGACATTGGTGACGGTCTGAACGAGCTGAAGGCCCGATGTGTTAGGCGCGCCTGTTTCGATCAGGGAAACCTCGTTTGCTGATTCGGTGCCTTCGACGTGGAGGAGGGTATCTTTCAACAGCTCGGCGAGGAATTCTCGGTCACGGCAGGAAATACCAAACGCGAGAGCTGCAAGGAGATTGTCCACATGTTGTCGAACGACGGCTGCGTGCGTTGCGGACTTATCCATTCCCTTACGTACCGGAGACAGCAGCACATCTGCGAGCCCTTGGCGCGGAAAGCCGGAAGGTGGAAACGCGACCATGTTCGCCTTTCAGAGTTGTCCTCCCTGACCGGCGATCCTGGACCACCCTAGGGAACTGGGCGAAAGGACCTGTCATGTGCTGGCATGTCGAGGATTGTTAGAGAGTGGGAGGCGGTAAAGGACCACCTCCCACGGGCGGAACGGGTGTCAGATAAAGCTCAACGGATGCGCGCTGGTGCTTACTCGGTTATCCGGAACCCTGCCTTGAGCATGTGCGGGTCGCGGGAGCTTCGGCCCACGAGAAGGCTGAAGGCTCCTGGTTCGACGATGCGGTGACCGTCTTGGTTCACCAGTGAGCAGGTACTGGCCGGAAGGGAAAGTTTCACCTCGACGGATTCGCCCGGGGCGATGTGTGCTTGGGAGAAGGTCTTCAGCTCGCGTTCGGCCCAAGTGACGCTGGTGACCAGGTCTGCCAGGTAAACCTGCACGGTTTCAATTGCCGGGCGTGTTCCCGTGTTTGTGAGGGTCACTGTGGCTTCCACCTGGACGTCAGCCGTTACCGTTTCGGAGTGCAGGCGGAGGTTGCTGTATTCGACCGTGGTGTAGCTGAGTCCGTGGCCGAACGCGAACAGGGGTTCCTGCGAGAGGTCGGCGTAGCGTTCACCGTGCTGCCCCCGGACCTGGTTGTAGTAGATCGGGAGCTGTCCGGCATGGCGTGCGAAGGATATCGGCAGTCGTCCGGCGGGTTCGATCAGGCCCAGGATCAGTTCAGCGACGGCGCGTCCGCCCTGCATGCCCGGGTTGAAGGCTTCGATGATGGCTGCAGCGTCCAGAACGGACTGGGGCAGGACGGAGGGTTTTGATTGGATAAGCACGACAATGACGGGCACACCGGTTTCGACGAGCCGTTCGACAAGTTCGATTTGACCGCCCTGCAGTTCCAGGGTTGCCGTTGATTTTTGTTCCCCGGCGAGGGCGACGGTGTCGCCGATGACAGCGACGACGTAGTCGGCGTTTCTGGCGGTGGTGACGGCTTCCTCGAGCATGGCTTCGTCGCTGCCGGCAGGGGTGAAGAGATTCGGACGGGGTTGGCCGTCGTTGAGAGTGGGACCTGCCGGATCCGGGATCTCATGGCCGATGTCCGCCCCGCGGGCGTGTGTAACGGTCCAGTCTTCAGGGGCGATGCCGCGAAAGCCATCGAGGACGGTGGTGGTCAGGTGCCGCGGGTGGCCGTCGGGAAGCCAGTCGATCTGGCCGGAGGCGCCGGCCCAGTCGCCGAGCTGCGCGTGGGGATCGTCGGCGTTTGGTCCGATCACGGCAATGGTTCGGGCCTTGCCGGATGCCTCCGCCCGTCCGCTGTCACTGGCGGTCAGGCCTCCGGCCAGCGGGAGTGTGCCGTCGTTGGTGAGCAGGACCAGCGCCTTGCGGGCAAGGTCCAGGTTAATTTGCGTGTGGGCGGCGGAACCGATGACTTCTGCCTGCAGCTTGTCGTCCGGAATGCGGGGATCTTCGAAGAGACCGAGCTCGAATTTGAGGGTGAGCAGCCGGCGGACGGCGTCATCGATCAGGGCCTCGTCGAGGTCACCGCGTGAGACGGCTTCCTGGGCTCCTTCGAAGAACTGTGGTGTGGTCATGACGAGGTCATTGCCTGCCTCGACGGCGACCTTGGCCGCTTGGAGGTTATCGGCGCAGACTTTTTGTTCCCACACCATGCGGCCGACATTGTCCCAGTCCGTGACCAAGGTGCCGGTGAAACCCCATTCGCCTTTCAGGACCTCGTTCAGAAGCCACTTGTTGGCGGTGACGGGCACACCGTCGATGGCCTGGTAGCCAAGCATGAATGTCCGGCATCCTGCTTTGACGGCTTCCTGGAATGGGGGCAGGAACCAGGAGCGGAGCTTGCGGCGGCTGAGGTCTGCTTCGCTGGCGTCGCGTCCGCCCTGGGTTTCGGAGTATCCGGCGAAGTGCTTCGCGGTGGCGAGGATTGCGGTCCGGTCAGCGAGCCCGTTGCCTTGATATCCGCGGATCATGGCTTGTCCGAGGGCGCCGATCAGGTGCGGGTCTTCGCCGAACGTTTCGTTGACGCGGCCCCAGCGCAGATCGCGGCTGATGCAAAGGACGGGTGAGAAGGTCCAGTGCAGCCCGGTGGCGGCGACTTCCACTGCTGTGGCGCGGGCCCCATGTTCGACAAGGGTTGGGTCCCAGGTGCAGGCCATGGCCAGCTGGGTCGGAAAGATCGTGGCACCTGGCCAGAAGGAGTGCCCGTGGATGCAGTCATCGGCCATCAGGAGTGGGATCTGCAGCCGTGTGGTCAGGACAAGTTCGCGTGCTTCCACGATCCGTTCCGGGGAGGCGTGAAGCAAGGAGCCTACGAGCTTCCCGGTTACCTGGTCTTCGAGGTCGCCGCGGGCGTCCAGCTGCAGCATTTGGCCGACCTTTTCTTCCAGAGTCATCCGTTGGAGAAGATCCTTCACCCTTTCCGGGATGGGCCGCGTGGGGTTGGTGTAGGGGGCTGTTTGAAGGTCGCTGAGCGTAGACATGGGGTCTCGTTTCGTGTGGCAGGTCGGCTGGTCTGGGGAGTGTGAAGGTGGGGGTTTCGCCGGTGGTTATCGAGTTTTCTGCGGTGCCCAGGGCGGCGTCAGCGGATTGCAATCCCGGCCCGGGCGGCCTTGTGACGGTTACGGTGCTGCCAGCCGTCGTGTACCCGGGTGCTGCCGGGACCCGGGTACACGCCTCAGGCATCAGGGTCGATCCGCGGTTCAGGATTCCGTGGATGCCGACAGCCCAGCGAGCGTGCTGGTGGGCAGCAGTTCAGGCTGGCGGGTCGGCACGGTCAGCGGATCCCCGTGACGCAGGGGATGCATCCCGCTTGGGACTTCCACTTTCATCGGCAGACCTGCGGTCAGCGTGATCGTGGTGTGCTCCGGGCCGATTGCGATGTCGAATTCGCGTCCCTGCCACAACATCCGGCGCAGGGTAAGACTGTCCAGCTGAAGCGGCAGAAGCGGATCGAGCCTGAGCCGATCCTCACGCCAGCGCAATCCGCTGAAACCGTAGAGGAACACTTGCAGGAAACCCCCCTGGCCTGTGGTGAACGTGAACGCGCCTCCGTGACGTCCTTCGGCAAACTGGTTAAACGGACCGCGCATGAACGGGTCCACGCTTCGTCGCATAAATTCGTAGGACGCGGACCCGGACGTGCCCAGCGCGGCATGGCCGATGGCGTGGATAGAGTCGGTCATGGACGGACCGCCCGGGTCGGTCCGGTGCACGTAGTAGTCGAGATTGTTCCGCGCGACCTCGGCAGGCATGGGGTGCTCCCAGGGATACTGCAACATCACCACGTCGGCCTGCTTGATGGTTTCGCCTTGGTAACCGTCGTACTGCGGATGGATGCCCAGATCCTCGTCGAAAGGGATCCGCAGCCCGTCAGCAACCCGGTCCCACTCCGGGGCTGTCGGCATGCACATCACTTTCGCCGCCCGGGCGGCGATCCGCAGCGTTTCGGCGGCGGCGACGTTCGTGTAGACGCTGTTGTTGACCGGGGAGTGGTATTCATCCGGGCCCATCACCTGATTGATGTCGTATCCGCCAGCATCATTGGGAACGGCGGAGCTCATCCAGAACTCCGCGGCACCTTCCAGCACCGGCCAGGCCTTCTCGGCGAGCCAGGTACGATCGGCGGTGGCGAGGTAGTACTGCCAATGGGCGAGTGCGACGTCGGCGGTGATGTGATGCTCAAGGTCAGCCATCTCCCAGCCGGGTGGAGTCTGTTCGTCACCTCGCAACGCGCTCTCCCAGGGGAACCGGAGACCTGCGAACCCGGTCCGCGTCGCATACTCCTGAGCCGCGGCCAGGCGCTCTTGTCGGTAGGTGTTCACGCCCACCGCGATATCCGGATGCTGGGCCAGCAGCGCCGGATACATCCAGGTCTCGGTGTCCCAGAAGATGTGCCCGTTGTAACCGTCGCCGGACAGGCCGCATGGTGACAGGCTCCAGTTCACCCCGGCGCGCGTGCTTTCGAGCAAGTAGAACATGCTCGCGCGGACCTGTAGTTGCAGTACCGGATCGCCTCCAACCTCGATATCGGACCGCCACAGGTCCGCCCACGCCGCTTCGTGTTCGGCCAGCAGCTCGCAATACCCGGTGTCCGCCGCGGCCACCACGGCGGCGCGGGCAGTCGACCACGGGTCTTCGCAGTCCTGGGAGCTGGCTACTCCGACATACTTGGTAACCGTGTATGTAGTTCCGGCTTTCACGTCGAAGGTTGCCTGAACACCGGCCGATTGGAGCTGGCCCGTACCGAATTCAGTGATGTGCCCCGTCACTTCGGCTGGCAGTTCCAGCCGGGACGCGAGAGTTGCGCTGATCCCTGTGCCGATGGTGGTGACCGTCTCGTATGATTCGGCTGTCGCGCCGTCGTAGCCTCTGCTCGTCCGTTCGGTCAGCCCTGCGCCGGTACCGTCGAAGATGCCGGTTACACGCGCGCCTCCGCTCCAGTGCGGGGTGAAGGTGAGACGGACCGCAGCAATCCGTTGCCGGGCCTGGTGAACCATGACCTGGTAGGTGAGATCGGTGCTGCGGCCCGCCGGTGAGGCCCACGTCGCCTGGGTGGTCAGGAGCCCGCGCCGCATGTCCAGTGTCTGCCGGTAGTTGCTCACGGTTCCCTGGTCCCCGTGACCATCTTCACCATCCGGCACTGACGAGGGCAGCCGGCCGTAGGTGCCTGACTCGTCAGAGAAGGCCAGTGTGGACCATGTAGGGATGCCCGCGCTCTTCTCGACCGGGCCGCTTTGGGCGTAGAACCCGGCCAGATGCGCTTGAGTTTCTATCGGCGTCGTCGCGTAGCCCATGCCTTCCGCCGGAACCCGGCCACTGAAATACCCGTTGCCAAGGAAGGCTGGCCAATAGCCCTCGTCCGTTCTGGTCGTGCTGAGCGTCCACCCGGTGTCGGCCGGGGACTGTTCGATTACACGGGTATCGGGCTGCCGCTCGTCACGCCCGGCAGGTACGGGCAGGCTCCGCGCGGATGTCGGCACGTGCGTGAGGTTTGGCTGGTCGGAGGGAACTCCATGGGGGGTCATGCGTGGTCCTTCTCGGGTGTGTGGTCGGCTGCGGGGTTTGTCGCGGGCCGTGGGCGGTGTGGATGCCTTTTCGGTTTTCGCTGTAGCTCAGGACTTGGAGCCGGACAATGCGACACCTTCTACGATCTGGCGTTGCGCGACCGCGAACATGATCAGCATCGGTGCCGCCAACAGGGTCGTGGCGGCCATCAGCGCGGGCCAATCGGAGGTGAACTGGCCCTTGAACTGATTGACCAGCAACGGCAGCGTGAAGTTCTCTGTGCTGTTGAGGAAAATCAGCGGGCTGAAAAAGTTGTTCCACTGGCCCAGGAACGTGAAGATCCCCAGCGCCGTGAGCGGGGTGCGCAGCAGCGGCAGGATGATGGTCACAAACCTTCGGATCCTGCCGGCGCCATCGATCTCGGCGGCTTCCTCCAACTCCACGGGTATGCCCCTGACATACTGACGCAGCAGGAATACCCCGAAGGCATTGAAGAGTGCGGCCGGCACGATGAGCGCGAGGTGGCTGTCCACCCAGCCCAGCCCGCCCATGATGAGGTACAGCGGGATGATCGTGAGCTGGCCAGGGACCATCATGGTGGCCAGGAAGACCATGAACAGCCCACGGCGTCCCCAGAAGTCGATCCGCGCGAACGCGTATGCTGCCATCGCGGAGGTGAGCAGGGAAATCGCAGTGACGGTCAGGGCGATGTAGGTGCTGTTCCAGAACCCCCTGACAAAGTCGGCCCCGCCCAGGGCGGTGCCGTAGCCGTCCACGTTCCAGTCCTGAGGCAGGAGCTTAGGCGGCTGGATGAAGATCTCCCCCAGAGGTTTGAATGAGGAAAACAGCATCCAGGCGAACGGCAGCGCCATGGCTAGCGCGCCGATGATCAGGACCGCGTGCAGCAGCAGGTTGCTACGGACGACCTGTACCGAGCGAGGACCGCTTTTATTAGTCGCGGCCGATCGGGTGACGGTGTCTGGGGAGGTGCTCATTCTGAGTAGTGGACCCATCTCTTTTGGGCCGTCAGCTGGAGTCCGGTGACCGCCAGCAGGGCCAGGAACAGAAGTAGGGCGAGAGCCGATGCCTGCCCGAAGTTGAACTCGTTGAATGCGATCTGGACGACTTCGTACACGATGGTGCGGGATGCGTCCGGAGCTGTAGAGCCGAAGAAGACGTAGATGTAGTCGAACACCTGGAACGAGCCGAGGATCGAGGTGATCGACAGGAACAGGATTGTTGGGGACAGCAGCGGGATCGTGATCCGCTGCAGCTTTTGCCACTCCGAGCAGCCGTCGATCTCGGCGGCCTCCAGACACGAGCGGTCGATGCTCTGCAAGCCGGCCATGAACATCACCAACTGGTAGCCCAGGCCCTGCCAGATCCCGACGATCGCGAAAGAGGGAATGACGAAGTTGGGATCCTGCAGCCAGTTCGGCGCGGGCAGCCCGATGTCGCGCAGGGCGCCGTTGACCGGGCTGATGTCGGGGTTAAACAACCAGAGCCAAATCGCCGCGACCGCCACCGAGGAGGTGATCACCGGGGCAAAAAAGGCCACCCGGTACGCCGGGGTCAGCTTGCCGGCCCGCTGCATCAGCACGGCGAAGAATAAGGCGGTGAGCATCAGTCCCGGCACCTGCAGCACCGTGTACCACAGCGTGTTCACCGCCGAGCGCTGGATGGCCGGGTCTGACAGGACATCCACGAAGTTGGACAGGCCGGCGAAGGAGCGCGTGCCGAACCCGTCCCAGTGATAGAACGCCAGCACCAGGGCGAAGAGCAGCGGGCCCACCATGAACACCACCAGTCCCAGCAGCTGGGGCGTCAGGAACAGGTATCCCGCCACGGTGTCCTTGCGGCGCCGGCGCACGCGGGAGCCGGTGTTCCCGGGCCCTTGTTGTTGTGCACTGGGCGGGGACGAGGGGGCCAGGACTGCCATCAGGAAGCCCCGTTGATCAGCTTAACCAGCTTGCCGCTGAAAGACTTCGGGGTCTCGTTGCCCGCCTTGAACATCTGGTCCACCATCTTCGGGAGCTCGGTGAGGACCTTCGGATTGCTGGCGATCGCCTGGGGAACGGCGTAACCCTTGGCCGCGATGTCATTGAAGAGCTTGCCGTGCGCGGGCAGGTTGTCCTCTGTGACGATCTCGTCCAGGCCCTTGATTGACGGTACCGCGTTGCCGCCGCCGGAGAGGCGGAACTTCTGCCCTTCTGCGTTGACGAAGTTGCCGAGGAACTCCAGTGCCTTGGCCTGATTCTTGGAATTGACGTTGACCGACAGCGCAGCCGTATTGACCGGCACCGGCATGATGTCCTTACCGGACAGGGAGGGGAAGGGAGCCATATCGTAGCCGAACTTGAGCTTCTTGACGTTCGGCAGAATAACGCGGCCGGAAGTGTAGGTCGTGGCCTGACCGGCGTAGAAGAGAGTGTCACCACTCTGTCCCTGCGGGAGGGCCCCGGTGTAGGCGATATTTCCCGACCTAAGCTGCTCGAAAAGCCAAGCCAACGCCTCCTGGGACTTCGCATCGTCGTCGAACACGGCCTTGCCGGACTCGTCGAAGATAGTCCCGCCGAAGGTGCTCATCCAGCCGAACCAGTCGAACCAGCCGCCACCGACCAACAGACCCTTCTTGCCGGTGGCACGGATCTTGTCCAACATGTCCGTCAATGCGTCCTGGGTCCACGTGCCCGCCTCGAAGTGGGCAACCGGGTCGGTGGTGACACCTGCCGCCGCCAGGAGATCCTTGTTGAACCAGAAAACGATCGGGTTGCAGTCCGTCGGCAGCCCGAACAGCCCGGGGCCCCCGTCGGCAGGCCTGCACCATTGGTACAGGCCCTTGTGGAAGTCATCGAGCTTCACCGCGGCGTTTCCACTGTCCAGGTACGGGGTGAGATCGAGCAACTGCTTGGTTTCGATCAGTTTGGCCATGTAGATGTCGCCGACGTAGAAGGCATCCGGAGCAGCCCCGGCAGAGAGCTGCGACAGCAGCTTGGCGAGGTAGTCACCCACAACCTGCTGGTAGGTGACCTGTGCCCCCAGCTTCGTCGTCAGATTCTGGGAGAGCTGAACGAACCGTTCCGACGAGGGCGGCCCGTCCCACCCCGCCCACTTCACTGCGCCGGCGGCGGAACCGCCACCAGCGGAAGCGCCGGTGCAGGCTGCCAGCGAGGGAGCCGCGGCCAAACCTAAACCGGCGAACAAGCCCGCCTTGAGGACACTGCGGCGGCCCATATCCGGGGTAAAGAGGGAGTTGGACATAGTAGTCGTTCCTTTCGAAAGCTTTGAACAGCTGATGACGAACAGCAGGCAGTGCGTGACCGGAGGCACAGCCGGGGGCTGACGGTGAAGAGCCGGGCTGTGGCCAGGCGCATCGTTCGGCGTGATGTGATGGCCGACCGGGGCTGGTCGAGGCCAGGCAACTGGGTGTCCTCTGCGACAGGGCCGATGCCTGAACTCTTGTTTATCGTTAAAACTTGTTGATCGATAAACAGAGACCATAGTGCGCTAAATCACACTCGTCAAGGCCTGTAGGCAGTTTGGGACCTCGAGGGTTGTCGGGAGAGGGGCCCGTAAATATGGATGGAGGCGACCGGCAGTGCCGCAACATCCAGGGGCTTTCATCGCGAGGTCCTTTGACGTGGCGAAGCCTGACAGGCAGTATGGCAACATGGAGTTTAACGTTCAAACACCGGTGGAGGCCGACTCCGGTGGAGGTAGGAACACTCGAAGCCCCCAACCCCGGTCGCCTCGGCCCACAATGGCCATGGTTGCTAAAAGGGTCGGAGTCTCCACGCAGACGGTCTCCTTCGCACTGAGCACCCCCGACAGGCTCAGCCCTGCCACATTGCGCAAGGTCCTGAAGGCGGTCGACGAACTCGGCTATCGACCGAACCATGCTGCCCGCTCACTCCGGACCCGTACGCCACAAGCTGTCGGCTTCCGGGTATTCCCTGCGCATCGTGACGTGGGCGGCATACTCTCCAGCTACCTCTATGAACTCTCGGTAGCCGCGAACGCGGCCGGCTACGGCGTCTTCTGTCACGCGGCCGTGAACTACCAGGAAGAGATCCGGATCATCGAGGAGACCTTCCGCAGGAATACTGTCGACTGCTTCGTCACTACCTGCACGACGTCCGACGATCTGCCAATCCCCCTTTTCCTGCTCGACCGCCACATTCCATTCGTCGTGTTCGGACGCCCCTGGGGCTTGCCCATGTCGGAATGCTGGTGGGTCGACGTTGATGGGGCAGCCGGTCTCGAGCAGGCGGTAAACCATCTGGTCGACATCGGCCACCAACGCATCGCTTACTTAGGCTGGGAGAAATCGATTGGGCTGGCCGAGGACCGAGAGTCCGGCTGGCAGCGCGCCATGAACTCGCATGGTCTGGCCACGAGCGGAATGAACATGCGCGGCCCGGACGACGTCGAGACCGGGCGCCGGCTGGCCGGTGCCCTGCTGGACCGGAAGACACCGCCGACCGCATTCACCTGCGCAAGCGACACCCTTGCAATCGGCGCCTTGCGCGCGTGCCAGGAGAGAGGACTCGAACCAGGCCGCGATATCGGCATCGTCGGCTTCGACGACAGCATCGGCGCCCGGGCCGTCACGCCCGCGCTGACAAGCGTCGCCCAGCCACTGGAAACCGCCGCAAAGCACACCCTCCGCCTGCTGCTCGACCTGCTCAGCGGCTCCGACAGCAAACCCGAGCAGATCCTGCTCCGGCCCTCACTCGTCATACGCGAAAGTACGGTGCCACGATGACGCCAGAGACAGAAAGCAGGGTCCCGTGATCATCTGGCTCAACGGCACCCACGGCGCAGGTAAGACAACGACCAGTGCAATCGTGCAGCAGCTGATTCCGGATTCCCGGGTGTTCGACGCCGAGAAGGTCGGTGAGACACTCATGGACATCACCCCGGGGCTGCCCGCGACGGACAACTTCCAGCATTGGCCACCATGGAGGCCACTCGTGGTCGAGACCGCCCGCCGCGTCCTCGACTTCACCGGCGGCATTTTGGTGATCCCCATGACGGTCCTGGTCGAGCAGTACTGGCGCGAGATCAGTAGGGGCTTCGCCCAACATGCCATTCCGGTCAGGCACTTCGTCCTCCATGCCGACCAGGACACCCTCCGCGGGCGCATCGCGGGGGACACAGTTATCGGCCCCAACTCCCCGTTCCGCCTCAAATACCTTGAGCCCTACGCTGAGGCGGCCCACACGTGGCTGCACGACGAGGCTGAGGTCGTCGACACCACGCACCTCACGCCCGCCCGGGCCGCACTGCAGATAGCAGAAGCCGTTAATGATTGAGCTCCGCCCGCCGGCAGCCGATCCGTTGGAGACCGTTTAGGTAAACATATCCCGACCCTCATCTCTCCGGTGCCGTGCCTACGATGTTGGCTATTCGCCGAACAGCTGCTCTAGGCAGCCAGCAGGAGCTCCGGTCGGGCCGACACATGAGGCAGGAGCTGCGTATCACCGGTTCGGGGTCTTCCGCGTCGTGGCTTGCCCAGTGTTACAGGGCAGCAGGAGAAGGCTAAAGCAGGGTTATGAAACTCACCGCAACGATTCGGCTGAAGGAGACGAAGACCATCGAGGCCGAGGGTGACGATTAGGAAAGGAACCTACAGTTGGCTGGGGAAACGGGCCAAATCCAGCCCGGTCCGCAGATAGTACTTTGAGCTGCCGACTGGCTACTGACCTGCGGAAACGCCCGAATCGTCGGAAGACGGGAGCCGTCGCAGCAAACGCAACTCCCGTTAGTTACACGCCGATAGCCCGCGTTTTGTCGTTCTGGTCGCAGCCCGCTCCCCGCGCGTTCGGGGTGGTTTGGCGCGTCGCGAGGGACGCGGCCGGCTCTGGCGGGCTGGGAGTCTTAGAGGCCGGTCGCGTTACTTGTCGTAGGCGGACGGCGACGATCCAGCGTTGGTCCCAGATGTTGCCATTTCCTTCCACCACGCCTCGCCTGCCATCATCTCCCTGACCTGGCTGTCAGTGAGCTCAGGATGGGCCTCGGCAGTGTGCGCCTTGATGTTTTGGAATAGCTCTTCGTCATCCGCACCGGTGAACTCGATCCTATCGTGCGAGGGATCTACACAGTGGAATCCGCGCATTGCTCCTCCTTCGAACGTTCGCGACTATACAGACGTTTGAATTATGGACCTTGCACGCCGTGGCGATAAGGTCGGCCGGAACGTGCATGGCGGCGAGTTCTTCCGGTGTTTCGTTCACGATGAGTTGTTTCATGGGTTTGCGGACGTGGCGGACGGAATGCCCCGGCTCCGGAGAACTCGGTACCGGATCTTCCTACCGCAATCGGGGTCGTGCGGGCTAGTGCTCCTCGGTCTGCAGTCGTTTCCTTGTGCCTCCCGCGCTGCCAAAAAAGGGGGTGTGCACAATGTGCACACTTTGCCGGCCATACTGGGCCGTAATTCGGTCGGACTGCCCCGGAGGATGTTTTCGGGGGAGGATTCTCGGGCTGTGGAATGCAATTCGAGTCCCACCTCGGGCACAGTGTTTCCGCAGGTCAGCGGGCCGGTTGGTCGCTGAGCGTGGACAGACTGTTGACGGGAGGGCCCCTTCGGGGGCCTTTTTTCGTCTCCGGCTGTGCCTGGCTTTCTTGGGATGCCGAGGGTTTGCGATCTTGCTTCTTCATGGTCGGGCAGGGGTTGTTCTACATGACTTCTGTCTGATCGGCGGTTGGGTTCGGAACCCGGAGACGGTGCGGCAGTGTCATCCTGTCGGCGATAGCTTCCCGGCTCTGGTTCGTCGCCTGTGCGACGAAGGCGACGCCACGGCCGCCGGCTGAAAGAGGCCGGCGTGAACGCGACCGTCAGCTGTTACGAGGGCGCTAACCAGTTCCGGCCCCGCATCGTACGGGAGCTCCTGAAGGGCTTCGTCGGCGTGACGTCGTCCCATGGCCGCATCAGCCTTTCCTTCGTCCTCCTCAGGGACGGGTCGGTGATGTTATGGAAGGATGCGGACCGTGTTGGATCTGGCGGATTCGGGGCTGTTACCGAGCTTGCTGGTTTCGATGATGCTGAAGGAGTAGTAGCTGCCCGCGCGCAGCCCGGTGATCGTGGCGCTGCCGGCGGATGCGGAAATCCGGAAGCTGGCGATCCGGGTAGTGCCGGAGTAGACGGTCACCGTTTGACCGGTCAGGGCAGAGCCGCCGTCGCTGCCTTTGGTCCAGTTCACTTTTGCGGACCGGCTGCCGGCGGTTGCTTTGACATTGGTTGCCGCGGAAGGCTTGGTCGCGGCCGGTGCAGGATCGGTGACAGTTACGGCGCCCACGTAGAGGAGCCGGTTGGGGGTGCCGGCGGCGGCGCCGGTAATGACGCCGGCGGTGGCGGAAGTGTTCAACGCGGAAGCCACCTGGGCGGGCGTCAGCGACGGTGTCCGGGCGAGCAGCACAGCCGCCGCGCCGGCCACATGCGGGGACGCCATTGATGTTCCGGACATGGTGGCGGTGGCCGTGCTGGAGGTGTAGTAGTCCGAGTTGATGGCGACGCCGGGGGCGTAGAGGTCCACGCAGCTTCCATAGTTCGAGAACGACGCCTGCCGGTCCGACGGGTCGCTGGCTGCCACCGTCAGGGCTGCCGCTACCCGTGCGGGGGAACTGGCGCATGCATCGGCGGCGGAGTTGCCGGCCGCGACAGTTGCGGTGACGCCGTCGTTGATGACGTTCTGAAAGGCCGCGTCAAGGGTGGAGCTGGTGCCCCCGCCCAGGCTCAGGTTGACCACGGCTGGGGTGCCCGCGGTGTGGTTCGCTGCCACCCAGTCCAGTCCGGCGATCACGTCCGACATGGAGCCGTTGCCGTCACAGCCCAGGACGCGCACCGGAATCACACTGGCGCCCTTGGCGACGCCGTAGGTGCTGCCGGCGAGGATTCCGGCCACGTGAGTACCGTGCCCGTTGCAGTCCGAGCTGCCCCGTCCGTCGGCGATGGCGGAGTAACCGGCCGCGACGCGGCCGCCGAAGTCGCCGTGGGAGGCCAGGACACCGGTGTCGACTACGTAGGCGCTGACCCCGGCACCGGCGGACGGGGGAGTAAAGGTGGTCGAGAGCGGAAGGGCGCGCTGGTCGGCACGGTCCAGGCCCCAGGGAGCGTTCGCCTGCGTGTCCGTGGCCCGGACCGGCAGGTCCGGCTCAACAGCAACGACGCCGCGGGAACCGGCCAACATCTTGGCCTGTGCCGGGGTGGTGGTCACCACGGCGGCGCGCACCGCCGTCGTAAATGTGCGGCCCACAGTCTTTCCGGAGCTGCGCAGCGACTTTGCTGCGGCGGCAACATCAGTTCCCGGGGCGTAACGGACCAGGTAGCGGGCAGGCTGCTCGGACGCACCTGTCGCTGTGACTGCCGAGGCCGCCGGCGCCAGTGAGCCCAGCGAGAAGGCTGCGAAGACGGTTGCGGCGAAACCGCGGGAGAAGGAGCGCACAATGTACCTTTCAATGCTCCGCTCCCGGGCGGAGCGGCAGGACGTGATGAATACACATTTCCGGTTGACCGGCGCAGGGGCGGCAAGCCGGCGGCTTCCTGGTCCAAGACGCCGGCTCGTGGCCACGGACAAGGAAGCGATGGTCGGGCTAGCTGACTGCAGCGAGCTGCTTGTCCGGCGCCGCGGCCTTCTTCTCGGCCGCAGCCGCCTTCGCCGCAGCTGCATCGGCGTCAGTCGGCCTGGGCGAGCCAGTTGATGGCCTCGTTCCTGGAGGTGAAAAAGCGGCCGGGACACGGTGCGCGGACGCCGAGGAAAAAGCTGGCGACGACCCGGGCTACCGGACCGGACCCGAGCAACGCGATCCGCGAGGCGGCGCATGGTGTGGAGAACATGGATCGGGCATCCAGGCTGAAACCGTCCGCCGTCGCTATGTCGACCAGCATCGGGTGTTCGGCGCCCCGGCAGACTTCGTTGATGCCCACCATGGCTGCAAGGGCATCTGCGACTTCGATGGTGCCTCTGGGCTTCCAGAGGATGTGGACGATTCCATCGTTCCGGAGTTCCACGGTGCCCTTATCGACCTGGGTGATGATGTGCTCCGTGAGCAGGCGCCTTGCGGCTGATTCTGTTCGTGGTTTTGGTTCGGGCATCATCGGAGGCATCGGTTGCGGCGATTGATCGCGTGCTGCTCGCGTCAGAGAAGCATGGGCCGGTTCTTGGGGTGAGGTCATGGGGACACCTCGGGAGCGTTCGGCTGGCCTGTTCGAGGCACTTGCCAGCGCGGTGGAGTGGCACTCGGGATCCGGTCCGGGCTTGATTCGATGTCGAACTGCATCCTTGCCAACCTTCTCCCGCATCGGGGCCTCCTCGTGGGAACGGCAAGGACGGCCGTCCCGAGACCATGTTGACAGGAAGGACGGTCAGCCATGCCGTTTTCGAGGAAATCCTTGGGAAATCCTGTGGAAAGGCCGAAATCCGGCAGGTTGGCGAAGACAAACTCTGGGCTGGACGCTTGGACAGATGTTTGGAGCGTTCGCGGGCCCGGGCCATGACATTGGTCCCGTCATCACCGGTCCTCTTTTCAACGTCCTCTAACCGCGTTCGCTTTTGCCGTAGGTCCGGACCATTCATCCAGTCCTGTACGTCAGTTCTGTGGCGAACTGGGTACCGGACTGGAGATGCCCTGCGGCTTCGTTCCACGTCTCGAACCCTGGAAATTAAAGGCCCCGCGGTCAAGTGGGTCCCGCGAGGGCGCCGTTCGTGAGAGTGATCAAGCCCAGACCACGCATTGATCCGGCCGGTACAGAGGGTTCCATACGCCTGGGTTCCATGCGCCGGGCAGACAGGTGTTCATGCCACGCCGCGGCTTTCCCGGGTGAAAGCTTTCTCCCCATTCCGAAGAGAAGCCAACGCTATTGCCTTGGTCGCGGGGTCCAGGACGGGCGCGGGCTCCACTGAAACAAGCTGTGAGCCCCGCCGCTGCCGGCGTCCAAAAGTCCTCGGCCGTTCGCCGAAACGACCCGGCGGCTTGCTTGGGAGCCGTTCCCGGAAGAAAGACCCGGCCTTCACCTTCCCCCAGAGGTAAGTGAAGACCGGGCGTCTGTCCGCCGTCCCGGCAGACGCCGATAGGGTAACTCTGCAGCCGCAGACGGATCAAGACCCTGCGTTCACTCACAGGTAACGTCCGCGAGGGTGAGGTTTGCGGTTCTGACAGGCCCTGGATATCGCGTCGTAGTACCTCGTGCTTTCTTCGGCGTGCCTGGTTCGTGCTGCCACGCCGACGCTAGACCAGCCCGCTATGCAAGGACGAGCTGGCCTTGACGCTCAGGATCTTGCGGTCGTACTCTGCCATTCGTTGCTCCTAACAACTAAGGTGCCGGTCTTAGGCTGTTCACTTTGCACGAGATCATAGATTTCCTCGCTGCAGCTCGCACTTCGTGGCTCTTGCCCTCCCTATTGCCGATGGCTATGGGCAGTCCCGGGCGGGGTCAGTCCCGGTTAGCCCGGGTGACGAAGTGCTCAACCCGGCGGTCAGGAATTAGCCAGATCAGGGCCACGATGGTGTAGACCGCAACTCCAAGCAGTGGCTGGACTGCGGTCAGCCCAAGGCCTGCGAGGTAAATCAGTGGGGACGTTTTGCCTTTCCAGTCCCGGCCAATTGCCTGTGCGAGGGGGCCGTTCCGGCCCTGTTGGCGGATCAGTGCCTGTTCCAGGATGAAGTAGGCGATCGCGGCGCAGAGCAAGTTGATCCCGTACGTCAGCACCGGGATCTGCACGAATCCGGACTCATCCATCCAGCGAGTGGTGAACGGGACTAGTGAAAGCCAGAACAACAAGTGCAGATTGGCCCAGAGGATCGAGCCGTTGACCCTGCTTGCCAGATGGATCATGTGGTGGTGATTGTTCCAGTAAATTCCCACGTAGACGAAGCTGAGCAGGTAGCTGAGGACCGTGGGCAGGACGGAGCCTAAACCATGCCAGGTCGGTTCGTCTGGTACATGGAGTTCCAGCACCATGATTGTGATGATGATGGCGAGCACACCATCACTGAACGCCTCCAGACGGTTCTTGTTCACCGGCCTCCCTCCATCAAACCAACATCCTGATCAAGGCTCCTCAGCCATGGCCCGGAGAGCCCGGCACACGACAATCATCGGGCTAATCAAGACCTTCGCCACTAAAAGGATCTGAAGCTCGTGCAGGTTGCACGGAAAACGCTAAACCATCAATCTTGCAGGAGTGGGTCATCTCTTCCCGAATCTGGCTCCGCCGGTGCGGGCGATACCTTACTGCCCACTGGTGTACGGAGCAGGGCGCGCAACGCCTGGATGGTGTCGGCCTCCGCGGCAGTCTTGTCGTCACGGTAGCGCTTGACGCGTGCGAAACGAAGGGCGATTCCACCCGGATAGCGGGGAGAGTGCTGGACGCCGTCGATGGCGATCTCGACCACGGTGATCGGCTCAGTCCACACCGTGCCCGCCGTACGCCGCACCTCCAACTCCTGGAACTTTTCAGTCTGCCACTGCAGCAGCGCGTCGGTGAGGCCTTTGAAAGTCTTGCCCACCATCACGTAACCGCCGGGTTCGCCGAACTCGCCAACGGGGTCCAGAGCTCCGAGGTGCAGGTTCGACAGCAGGCCAGCGCGCCGTCCTGACCCCCATTCGCAGGCGAGCACCACCAGGTCGTAGGTGAGCACCGGCTTCACCTTGATCCAGTTCGAACCCCGCCGCCCGGCGGCGTAGGCCGAGCCCAGCGCCTTCACGACCACACCCTCATGGCCGGCGGCCAGTGCATCGCGCGATACGCTCTCGGCAACAGCCGCATCCGCGGTGATTTTCCCCGGGATGCGGTGACCGGGGGCGATGCGCTCGAGCACGCCGATGCGTGTGGCCAGCGGCTCATCGAGCAGGTCGCGCCCGTCGACGTGCAGCACGTCGAAAAACCACGGATGCAGCAGTGTGGTGCGCGCCTCGTTCGCCCCGAACCGGGACATGGTCTCCTGGAACGGCCGGGGCCCGCCGTCCTCGTCGAGGGCCAGGGTCTCGCCGTCGAGGATCACATCCCGCACGGGCAGGCCGCGCACCACCTCCACCACCTCAGGCAGCCGATGGGTCACTTCGGCCAGGGTGCGGGTGTAGATGTGCACGTCTTCGCCGGCACGGTGCACCTGGATGCGTGCGCCGTCGAGCTTGTATTCCACCGACGCTTCCCCCGTCGCCTTCAGCGCCTCGCCGGCGCTGGCCGCGGTTGCGGCGAGCATGGGCTGCACGGGACGCCCGACGACGAGGCCGACTGCGTCAAGCTGGGCCGCGGTGCCCGTGATCGCCAGCAGGGCGGTCCCGCCGAGATCGCCGGTGAGCATCGCTGCGCGGCGTACGGCCTCGACCGGCCGCCCGGCGGCGCGGGCAACCGCATCGGTCAGTACGCCTTCGAGTGCACCGGTGCGAAGTTCTCCGAGCAGCACGCCGGTGATGAAGGCCTGCTCTCGTTCGGTGGCTTCGGCCATGAGGGTCCGTAGGGTCGCGGCGCGTTCCACGGTCGAGCCAGCGCCTGCGGCTGCCAGCAGCCGGTCCAACGCGACGTCGAGGTGGGCGATAGTGAGATTCGGCTCAGGAGCGGGTTCGCCCTTGGCCGCCCTCATGCCGCTCCAGCCGATCCCGACCCGGCCCTGGCGAGGCTTGGCGGTGAGCAAGCCGACCGCCGTCGGGATGTCCGCGGGGTCGAGCCGGAGCAGCAGGCCTGCCAGTTCGTTGATCTTGGCGACCCGGGAGCGGGTGGCCGCGACGGCTTCCGAGGTCCTCACGAGCTCATCGAGCAGCATGGCACCAGTCTGTCACGCCCGCTGTCTGTGGACAGCGAATAAGCCCTGTTCCGGAAGCGGCGCGTGGGAATGATCGCCGCCAGTCTCATGGAGTGCCCTGAAGTGTTCTACGGCTGGGAACGGCTCGTAGATGCAACAGCGCTTACCGTTGCCCGTACTCGACAGAACCGGAAACCTTCGGTGTAGTGCTCAACGGTGTCCCATTCGACCGGGAGCAGGTGGAGATTCGGCTCGAGCGAACTGGGAAAGGGGCTGGCCGCGGAAGCAAGGCCTTCAGCTGATGAGCGGGCGAGCTTCGCGAAAGGCAGCCTCGAATTCCGTCTTCTTTCGGGACAACGCCTGAAGTTGGCTCGGTCGGTTTAGTCGCTTTTTTTGGAGCAAAGTTGCAGACAGATTGTGGGCGATGAGTCACACGTACATGCCGTCATGGGCGGTATCGCCCTCCGTCTCTAGCGGGAGCAGGGCGACCGGTCCAATGAGGCCCGGCCAGGGCCGCGACCCATTTTGGTTCACAGGTTGGTCGTCTGGTCCCACGTTAAGATGGCCAGCAAACCTCGCCGCAGAGGGCTGCGCGACCTACTTCATAAGGCGCTAATCGATAGCCAGCGGGCGAACGGTTCCGTCCCCGGCCAATTTGCCGGCAACCCACTGACTTGCGGGGGAATGCCTTGTATTCTCGTGGCACCACCCCCGACCGCTCGAGACTTTCGGCAAGGAGAAATCATGCCCAGCGACGAAGAAGCACAGGTTCTGTCCCAATGGAGTCAGGAACTGGCGAGGGCGCTGCAAATCTTGGACCTTGACGTTGACCAGGAGCTGGTCCTGGATCTGGCCAGGAAATCTGCAGACTCCGTGATCCATGCAGCAGCGCCGGTGACGGCTTTCATGGTCGGTTACGCCGCCGGGCTTGAAGCGGGGAAAGGAAGCCGGGGTTCGGACGTTTCACCTGCAGTGGCGACTAACAGGGCGGCAAGCGTCGCCTTCAAGCTCTGTTCTGACCGGGCGGAAGGAAAGGGCTCGGACCCGACAACTCAGTCGTAAAGTCGAGGACCCTCGACCGTGGTCTTTGGCACAAAAAGGGGGCCGTGCAGAATGTGCACACCGTGCCTGTCGGAATGGTCCGTACTGCCGCCGGATTGGCCCGATTTGGGGATGTTTTCGGGGGAGTGGTGGATTCTCGGGGGCTGGAATGCAATTCGAGCCCCATCTCGGGTACGTGTTTTCCCAGCTCAGAGTCCCTTTTGGGGTTCTGAGTGTGGACAGGTTGTTCACCGATGAGCCCCTTCGGGGGCCTTTTTCGTTTCCGGGTGCCTCGCTTTCTTCGGGTGTTTGCTGGCTCCGTGGTCTTACTACTTCATGATGCGGTAGGTCACTTCTGCATGACTTTGAGTGTGATTGATGGTTGTCGTTCGCGTCCGGAAGTCGGTATTACCGCTCCAGGCTGTCGGCGATTGCTCCGGGGTGTCCGTGAGGTTCGGCGTCGTTCTGTTAGCAGAGCCAACGCCGGGTTGAGGGGCCGGAGTGCAACTTGGGATACCGGGAGCGGTCCAAAACTTCGCGAGGGAACAAGCGACGCAGTAGTTCCGAGCGAAGTTTTGGAGTGCGAGCGGCGCGCAGACCGGCATAAGCCGATGCGGACGATCGATACACCCGCGTCTCGGAGATCCCGGCGTGCCTCGTTCGTCGCATTGGGTGAAGACCAGGCGCTCGGCCGCCCGGGAAACACCGACGAAGAAGTCATGGTGGACTCGACGGTGTCTCGTGCGTGCGCCCATCACTGGCCCCTGTCGAGACCAATGAAGAAAACGGTGGTACTCCAGGCCCTTTCGCCGGTGGACTGTCAACAGAACAGCGTCTTTGTCGAAGAATGCGTCTGAGACCAAGGTCCAGGAATCTACCCGCCGAAGCGCCTCGGCCAGCCGAACCTTGAAGGCCGCGAGGCTTCGCCCGCAAAGTCCGCGTAACCTCTGGCGTCAGCTCATGCAACCTTCCGAGGTCTGATGACCAGCCCCGCGACGGCCACCAGCGCGAGGGCGGAGAGAACGGTCGCCGACCAGAACCCGGCCCGTCCTCCGGTCAGGAAGTCGCCAGGGATAGCGAAGGCTGCATAGATCGAAGCCACGATGGCCAGTCCGACGGCGCCGCCAAGTTGCTGCATTGTCTGGAAAAGCCCGGAGGCGGACCCCGCGTGCTCGGGTTCGACGTTGCGTAGGGCGAGCGTCGTGAGCGGCATGAACGTCATGCCGGCTGAGATTCCGGTAGCCAGAAGGGCAAGGATGACAAGGACGAAAGGTGTGTCCGCACTCAGCTGCGTGAGCGGCAGGAAGGCGACGACGCGAAGTGCGGCGCCGAGGATGACGAGGCGGATCGCGCCTAGGCGCTCGACCAGTCGCGGGATGATCCGCGACATAGCGAAGATGCTCAGGGGCATCGGCAGGAACGCGAGCCCGGTCACCAATGGAGTGAGGTGCAGGTCGTCTTCGAGGTACTGGACCATCAGGAAGAACATCGCCAGCATCCCGCCATAGGTGGCCGCCATCGCCGCCAGCGCCGACAGTCTGCTCGGGCTGCGGAGCAGTTGCGGGCGAAGCAAGGGGTGGGCCACCCTCCGCTCTGTGAACGCAAGCACGGCTATCAGCGCTGCGCCGACCAGGAGGCCGCCGATCGTGCGGGGGCTGGACCAGCCGACGTCGCCCGCTTGGATGAGGGCCCATACGATGGCGACGGCGCCGCCGGTTGCGGTCACCGCTCCGAGGATGTCGAAGCGCCCGGGCCGCCGGGGCGTTTCGGCCACGAGGCGCGGCACCGCAATGAGGACAACGACGCCGATCGGCACGTTGATGAAGAGAGTCCATCGCCAGTTGGCCGTGTCGGTGAGCAGCCCGCCGAGGATGAGCCCAAGGGCGCCGCCCATCGAGGCGATGGCAGAGAACAGGGCGAGCGCCCGGTTCCGCGCGCCCTCGTCCCGAGCGCTCGTGGTGATGAGCGCGAGCACGCTCGGCGCGGCTAACGCAGCGCCGAGGCCTTGGAGCGCCCGTGCGATGACGAGGAGAAGGGGCGAGGTGGCCAGCCCGCCGAGCAGTGAGAAGACCGTGAAAGCTGCGACGCCCACGAGGAAGGTGCGCCGACGGCCGAAGACGTCTCCGATCCGTCCACCGAGCAACAAGAGGCCACCGAAGGCGAGGGCGTAGCCGTTCAAGACCCAGCTGAGTTCGGCGCGGTCGAAGTGGAGATCGGTAGCGATGTGGGGAAGTGCGACGTTCACGACGGTCGCGTCGAGGACAAGCATGAGTTGGGCAAGCATGACCAACCAGAGGCCAATGCTGCCGGCGCGGCGGCTGGATGGCGCGATCCCGGCGACCGCACGTGTGGCGGTTGTGATTGTCATGGGGAGGTGTCCTGTTCTAGCCGAATGGCTGACGTAGACTAAGAGGAGAGAAGCTCCGCTTAGAACTATACGGAGATACTCTCCGCTTTGCAACGGTGTGTTTTGCATTGGTTTATCGAGAGGTGTTTTCTGTGCGCGCTGACGCTCAACGCAACCGCGATCGGATCGTGGAGGTTGCGCGTATGCTCTTCCGAGCCAAAGGCTTCGACGCCGTTTCGATGGACGAGGTCGCCAAAGGTGCCGGTGTTGGCCCCGGCACGCTCTACCGGCACTTCACAACCAAAGAGTCGCTATACGACGCGGTCCTCGAGGCCTGGGCGGAGAAGGTCAACACGGCTGTCGACCAGGCGCTTTCCCTCGACGCCCCCGCGCGGGAGCAGTTGTTGAAATGGCTGACGGACTTTGCGGCGATGCTGACCGAACACAAGGGTGCGGCCGCGCGGATCACCGCTGCGCTCGGCGACCCTGGTTCGCCGTTTGCCGCGAAGTGCCAGACCTACCTCGGCGCTAACCAGCGCGTAATCGACGCGTTGGACTCGGCCCTGCGCCCCGGGGTCGAGGCAATGCAAATCAGCCGGCTTGTCGGCGGCGTGGCTGCAGTCGCAGACAACAGCGATCTTCCGGCCGACTCAGTAGCATCGATGCTCTCGATCATCGTTGACGGACTGCTCGCTGCCTGACGGCTTCAGATTTGGCTAGTCGACTATCGCATGCGCGTGTCGCCTGTCTACGGATGCAGGGATGCGATATCAGATCGGCAGGGACACCACCCGACAGGCCTTGTCGGACCCTGTCCCGATTTATTGAGTTTCTGGGTCGTTGGTTCTGGGCGTCGTTCGGGATAGGGGACCAGCCGCTGGGCTGAGAGGCTGGAGTGCAACTTGGGGGACCGGTCCTGGTCCCAGAGTTCGTGAGGACGGAAGCGACGTTAGGGCGCCGAGCGAAGTTTTTTGACCCAGGGACGGCGCGCTAGTGCCTGGTTGCGCGAAGGGCCCGCCCAGCGATCATGGGAGACATCAGAACGACAGCAGTGACAGCAAGGGCGAGAGCCCGTTCGTGACCTTCTTCAGCTCCATCGGCGTCGAAGGCGTTGACACCATCATGAACCTCGTCGTCCTGACCGCCGCGCTCTCATCGCTGAACGCCGGCCTGTACTCTACCGGACGTATCCTGCGCTCGATGGCAGCAGCAGGCTCCGCGCCCAAGTTCTCCCTGCGCATGAACAAATCCGGCGTACCCTACGGTGGCATCGTCGTCAACGCAGTCGTGGCATTCCTCGGCGTGCCCCTGAACTACGGCGTCCCCGGAGATGCTTTCGAAATCGTCCCCAGCGTTGCCGCCGTCGCCATGATCTCCACTTGGGGCACGATCATTCTCTGCCAGATCCAACTTCAGCGAAGGGCCAACCGTGGCTGGGTCAAACGCCCATCGTTCCGCATGCCCGGCGCCCCCTTCACGGGTTACTTCACCTTGGCGTTCCTCATCTGGGTCCTGGTCATGATCCTCATCGACTCACCGTGGACGCTGGTGACTTCGCCCTGTGGGCTCTGCGTCGTCAGCTCTACTTCATGATCCATGGCTCCAAGTACGCCCATTTGAATATGTCAACCATATTTGGCCCCAGTAGGACGGTTACTTCTGGCCCCACTCTGGAATCCCTGAGTTCACCGGATATCGGTATGTCGGGAGACGCGTTAGTCCATCATTTCAGGGGCCAGCTCTTGACGTGGGATTCGTCGACCTTCTGCCCTTTGGCTTTTTGCACGGAGTACCAGTGTGAGCATGCCAAATCCGCTGACCAAGGGGACAAGAGCCGCAACTGAGAGGGTTGGACCGGCTCCCCACCGACTGACGACGGTGCCAGCAACTGCAGCTCCAAGTGGTGTCAAGGCCAGAGATGCGACCCAGTCGATGCTGATGACGCGAGCCAGGAGGCGGTCAGGGACGGTTGATTGGATGTACGTTGACCAGTAGATGTTTCCGATCGCCATGAGTCCCGCAGCCATTGCGTAGGAAATTATGAAAGCCCAAGCGCTCGGCAGCAGAACCGCCAGCATGAGTATTCCGGATCCCAGGCCCCACGCTGCAATCATCCAGGCAACGTATTTGTTCGGGAGCGGCAAAGCCCCCACGATAACGACAACAACTGCTGAAATGACAGCGCCGATTGAAAGAGCAATACCGTAGAGCGCTGCGCCGCCGTCCTGTATGTCCGTAATCCAAGTGGTTGCTGCAACTGGCTTGGCGCCGACCTGGAGCATGATGAATATTGAGACCCATACCAGCAGGGCGACGAACAGTGGAGTCCCCTTTAGGTAGCGGAGCACTGAAGCCCAGTTGCTGTTCTCAGGAGCCTCTTGTTGACAGTCTTCTGTAACTGAGGGAAGCAGCTGGATTCGGCGTGCAATTATTGCCCCGAAGAAACATAGCAAAGCCGACAGCGCGAACGTCCAGGTTCCCATGCCCATCGTTACAAGCGCGCCTCCGAGCAAAGGGCCAAGGATGCCTTGGCCGATGCGCTGGCTGAGGCTATCCATCGAGTTTGCCTTATGGAGGTCCTCCTTTGAGACCAGTCTTGGTGTCATGGCATCTGAAGCGGGGCCATAGACTGCGGTTGATGCGCCAAAGAGAAACAGGCCTGCCCCGATAGCCCAGATTCCGAGACCTGTTCCGAGCGAGAAACAGATGCCGGCCAGGGCCAGTCCTGCTGCCCAATAGGACCAGGAGATAACCCTCTGTCGAGGGAACCTGTCCGCAATCGTCGCGCCTGGAAATGCCATAACAAGTACGCCTGCAGTCTGCAAAGCAAGGCAGAAGCCAACCGCTGCTGGGTCACCTGTGCTCTGGAGCAAAACAAACGGAACGGTTACTGCGACCAGCCCCTCGGCGAAGTTTCCCGCCGTGAAGGAGACGAAGAAGGACCGGTACTTTGGATGCGAAAGTAGGCGGAGCAAGTGCTTTCCTCTGCTCACTAGGCGGCGGGTGGCGCTGTTACTGCGCCACCCGCCTTATTGTTAATTGCTAGCCGAAGTAACTCTCTTGCGCAGAGCCACTCTCAACTTCTCTCCGTTCGGGCCATCAATGAGCATGATCGCGGGTGTCGTGTGCATTGGTGGCGTCTGCTGCAGCACTTCTTGGTCCGCCACTTGTTGGGCATAAAAGGCTGCAGGCGCTTTTTTGGTGTTGGCCTTGAGTCGAGGAACCTCGGGATTCGACCGCGGCCAGTCGATTACATCGTTTCCCGGACGGTAATCGCTTTCATCCTCTTCGGGCAGGAATACGGCAGCCCTGTTGATGGTGAAGACGTTTTCGAGGTTACTCAGGGCGTGTCCAACACCGGCAGGGATTTTCAAGTAACGCGTAGCATCCGGTTGGAAGTCGACTGTGAATCGAGCGCCTTGAGTGGGCGAGGAAGCTCGCGTGTCCATGAATTCAACGGAAACCGTTTGGTTTGGAGGTCCCGCGAACAGTAGATGGTCTTCCTGTCCCAGATGGATGCCAAACGCATCGTGGGTGTATCCCGTCTCACCGTGATCAATGAAGTAGAGAGGATACGGCTCCAGAAGTGGGACAAAGCCTGACTCAGGGCCACTGGAAACGTAAGGAAGGTTTACCCAGCCGAGACCATCAATACCCGCGATGGGCTCCCACTCCGGACGGTCCTTCTTCGTTGAGCGCTTTAGCAGCGCGATCCGATGTGCCTCACCATCTTCAAAGTGAACATCCTTCGTTACTGGATACTCGTGCGACAGTAGCGGGATCATCACACGCTGCTGCAAAGCAACCAGGCCATACCACTTATCCCCGGCAGGAAGCGGGTTCGGGACAAAAGCTGGGACGGAATCCGGATCAACGTCTGAGCGCACGTTGATGACGTCACCCTTTGGCTTCCAATCAGAAGTTGCCCAGTCATCAAGGGCGGGCAAGTAGAGCTCGTACGTGTTGAGGGTGAAGACATTTTCCAGGCCATCGAAGTCATGGCCTACACCTCGAGGGATCACAAGCGCGCGGGCACTCGAAGGCGAGAATTCAAAGTCATCACGCTGACCAAAAGTCGGGCTGCCTTCGCGGCAGTCGATGAAGTGTCCGGTGATTGTCTGCGTGCTAGGTCCGAGAAAGGTCAGGATGTCGTCTTGACCGAGATGCACGCCATACTGGCGGTAAGAAAACTCGCTGGTCCCATGAAAAACAAGTTGTGCCGAGCGCAACCTGGGAAATGGGACCACGAAACTGTCCGGCCCGTTCTCAACACGCCAATTGTCCCGCCATTCAAGGCCTTCAATATTCACAGTAATCTCTCTCGTTGCTGTTAAGTATGACGGACACCCCTCCTCGGGGTGCCCGTCACGCTCCGGATCAATGCTTAGACAAGAACTTCGATGTCGTATCCGGCTTTGTCAGCGGCTGCCTTAAGATCGGCGAGCGACGTGGTCGGGAACTCCTCAAAGATCTGTTCCACGATCGCGGCCTTGATTCCGGCCATCGACGCCGCAATGCGCTCAGCCTGATCCGCGTTCTCGAACTTGTTGAACGCCAGGTTGGCAAGCAGGCTTTGAAGGGCTTCATCTCCACTCGCGTGGGCTTCCCGAAGCTTCTGGAGAGTCTCGTCATCAATCGAATCCCAGTTCGCATCAAGCTCGACGCCCTCAGCGTAAAGCGACTCGATGAGTTCCCGAGCGCTGTTTTCGGTGTTGCTCAATGTTCCTCCAGGGTTGGTTCCTACAGTGAGTTCCGGCTCCGACTACGCGACTGCCAGCACGAGAACGAACCTAATGAAGGAAGCGACATTAAACAAGCAGGTTGACCGGTTTTGTATGTGACTTCTTGATCCTTCGAATCTGCGGTATCCATCCGAGAATTGCCCCGTGATCGAGGTGGCAAACACTATGGAAAGTCTGCCGGTGTTTCGGAAACTGGAGGCGGATCCAAGTACCTCGCCGCGGGCGGGGAACCGTTGTCGGTTATGCGGTTTGTTGGTTGAGGGTGTGGGCGAGGCGGTAGGAGTCGGTGCCGGTTTCGATGATGGTGCCGTTGAAGGTGAGCCGGTCCACGATCGCGGCGCAGAGCCTGGGGTCGGTGAAGGTCTTCGTCCACCCGGAGAAGGATTCGTTGGAGGCGATGGCGATGGAGTTCTTTTCCTCGCGTTCGGTGAGGACCTGGAAGAGGAGTTCTGCGCCGCGGCGGTCCAGTTCCATGTAGCCGAGTTCGTCGATGCAGAGCAGGTCGACCCGGCCGTAACGGGCGATGGTTTTGGCCAGGACTTTCTCATCAGCGGCTTCGACCAACTCGTTCACGAGCCGGGTGGCGAGGGTGTATTTGACCCGGAAGCCTTTCTCCGCGGCCGCGGTCCCCAACCCGATGAGCAGGTGGGACTTACCGGTGCCCGAGTCTCCGATCAGGCACAGGGGCGCGCCTTTGCGGATCCAGTCCCCGGTCGCGAGGGTATGGATCGTGGCCGGGTTGATGTTCGGATTCGCGTCAAAATCGAAGTCCCCGAGCCATTTGTCCCGGGGGAAGTTCGCGGCTTTGACCCTGCGGATGGAGGAGCGGCGGTCTTGGTCATCACATTCGGCCAGCAGCAGCTCGGCCAGGAACCCCTGGTAGGAGAGCTGTTCCTTCCCTGCGACGGTCAGGGCCTCGTCCAGGACCGCCCGGACGGCGGGCAGTCGCAGGCGTCTGCAGGCCTGGTCCACGGCGGCGACGGCTGCTTGTTCGGTCAGTCCGCGTCGGCGGCGCAGGGTCGGGGTGATCGTGGTCGCGGGTGGGGTGGGGCTCATGAGATGTTCTCCTTCGACGCAGGAACAGCAGAAACAACACTGGCGGGGTTGGTGGTGCGTTTGGCGAGCAGTTCGTCATAGCCGGCCACCGAGGGCAGGGGCCGCTTGTCCGGTGGCAGGCCGGCGATCACCGCGGCAGGGTCAGCCAGGCGGCGCTGGGTAAGACTGACAACGCGGTGCTCGACAACTTTCGCTTTCGCACCGGGATGACGGTCTGAAATGGACCCACCCTCCAGGCTTTCCGCGGCGTGACGGCGGGCCTCAACCGCGACAACATCAGCACCTACGGCACCGACGCCCAAGGCCGCGGTGATTCCGGCTTCGACGTCGGCGGCGTCCATGAATCGGTGCAGGAGCAGCACATCGATCAGTTCACGGGTGCCGTCCGCGTCGCCGTTGACCTTCCGCGATGCGGCCCAGAACGCCTCATGGGCGGACGTGAATACACCGGTTTCCCGGGCCCGCGCCAACGCAGTCGACCCCGGGAGCACGCCGGGTTTGGCTTTCAGGACTTCCAGGTAATGGTCCAGCTGGACCGAGTGGCCGGTCCTGGCGGCAATGCGCTGGTGCCGGGCCACGACCGTGTTCCCGTCAAAAACCAACAGTTCCGAGGCCCGCAAAGATACCCGGTGGGAGGAAATCTTCAGTTCTGCTGGATGGGTTTGCCTGGCCGGGCTGGTCATGTCGTGCACTGCCAGACCAGCAATGGACGGTGGGAGGATCATTGGCGGAGAGAGGCAAGTCGATGCACTTGGTTCCAGGATTTTCGTTCGAAGGCTAAGTCCGTCGTTATTCGACGCCAAATATTCGGATCGCAGCGGCTGCGGCGGTCGACGTTGCCCTGCTTTCGGAGGGGTCGTCGGAGTCAAAGCGAGGGTGTGTGCACATTGTGCACACCGTGCCTGTCGGAATGGTCCGTACTGCCGCCGGATTGGCCCGATTTGGGGATGTTTTCGGGGGAGTGGTGGATTCTCGGGGGCTGGAATGCAATTCGAGTCCCACCTCGGGCACAGTGTTTCCGCAGGCAGGGGCCTGTTGGCCGCTGAGTGTGGACAGAATTTTCACGGAAGGGGCCCCTTCGGGGCCTTTTTTCGTTGGCGGGTGCCTCGCCTTTTGGGTTGATGGCGGGTTCTGTGGTCTTATTCCTCCCCATGGTCATTGCGAGTAACGGCCTGATCGGTGAAATGTGGTCAGGCCGAGAGGCCCGCGAGGGAGTCTTTGGCTGCCGCGGTGGCGGCTTCGGCGGTGATGCCGAACTCCCTGAAGAGGCGCTGACGGAGACGCGGGCCGTCACGGCTGCCGGGAGGATGGTTTCGCGGTAGGACGGGTCCTGCTTCTTGAACCATGCGAGGGCACGCCCATCAGCGCGCCGGGGCCCGAGCAACGCGCGGGTGCGTCCGTGCAGGGAGATGCCGTTCACGATCGACGCGGCAGCGTGCTCGCGGGTGCCGAAGTGCAGGACCCGGCCGTAGGGGTTGCCGGTCCAGGCGTCGGTGGAACGGGAGGCCGCGATGAAGGACGGGGCGGTCTACGGGCAGCACCCGGGGCTGCGCCGCCGTCTGGAAGCCAGAGGATTGCACTACGTGCGGGCCGTGTCCACGAATCAAAACATCTTCGCCCCCCGCCATCGGGATCGGCGAACAGTGGCGCGCAGAAAAACTCATCGCTTCCCTGCGCGCCAACGTTTCGCGAACCCGCACTGCCGGGGTCAGCACCAAGCGTGACCGCCGGCACTCTGGTCACGGACCCGTATCAACGGACCCACCGAAGCCGGAGAACACGGGCTGCTGGCCCGCCGATAAGCTCCGACACCGCACCCGATCCAGTCATTACAAAGCACGCGTTTCCACCCCGTAAACAAGGCTGTAGTACTAGTTCGCTGCTCCTGGAGTGACGGGTATGGGCGCAGCTTCTCGCCTAATCCTTCGGATTTTGATATTCCAATAATTCGTGATTGCAGTGCAGTAAGAACTCGTGTCTGTAGTGAAGGCCTATCCAAGGGGATGCAAAGTAGTCGTCGATGCCAAAGGCTTGCGCATAGGGTCCTTCCTCGCCGCCCATGATCTCATTTGGCATACGCGGAGGAAGTGCTGTCAGAACCAGGCTTGGGGATGCTACTCGATTTCTGGGCATGGTCTCTCCTCATCTTGGAAGATGCGTTCGGTCAGAAGGCGCGGAGGATATCTTCGACGCGCTGTTTGGCGTCGCCGAAGAGCATTTGGGAGTTTTCCCGGTAGAAGAGGGGGTTTTGGACGCCCGCGTAGCCTGCGGCCATGGAGCGTTTGAAGACGACGACGTTCTCTGCCTCCCAGACGCGGAGGACAGGCATTCCGGCGATGGGGCTGCCGGGGTCTTCTGCTGCTGCAGGGTTGACGGTGTCGTTGGCTCCGATAACGAGGACGACTGTGGTTTCGTTGAGGTCGTCGTTGATTTCGTCCATTTCCAAGACAATGTCGTATGGGACTTTGGCTTCGGCGAGGAGGACGTTCATGTGTCCGGGCAGGCGACCGGCGACCGGGTGGATGCCGAACTTGACGTCCACGCCCTTCTCTCGGAGCTGATGAGCGAGTTCCGCGACAGGATATTGGGCCTGTGCCACGGCCATGCCGTAGCCGGGGGTGATGACGACGCTGGATGCATTGCTGAGTAGCTCCGCTGTTGCCTGGGCAGAGATTTCACGGTGCTCGCCGTAGTCGGTGTCTCCGGTTTTGGGGGCTTCGATGCCGAAGCCGCCGGCGATCACGGAGAGGAAGGACCGGTTCATAGCTTTGCACATGATGTAGGACAGGTAGGCGCCGGAGGAGCCAACTAGCGCGCCGGTGATGATCAGCAGATCGTTATTGAGCAGGAATCCTGCGGCGGCTGCTGCCCAGCCGGAGTAGCTGTTGAGCATGGAGACGACGACGGGCATGTCGCCGCCACCAATGGAGGCGACGAGGTGCCAGCCAAGCCCCAGGGCGAGGAGGGTGACAACGATCAGCAGCCACAGCTGGGTGTCGTTGACGTACCAGATGGTCAGGGCGACGAAGGCGGCCAGGGAGCCGAGGTTGATGACGTTCTTGCCCGGCAAGGTCAGCGGTGACGACTTCATCCGGGCGGAGAGTTTCAGGTACGCGACGATTGAGCCTGTGAAGGTGACGGCTCCGATGAAGACCCCGATGAACACTTCTGCGTGGTGGATGCCTTGGAGGGCTTCGGGTAGTTCGGGAGCTTCCAGGTGTCCGTTCCACCCGACCAGCACTGCGGCGAGGCCGACGAAGCTGTGTAGCAGGGCGATGAGTTCGGGCATTCCGGTCATTTGGACTGCCTGGGCCCGCCACAGGCCGATAGCCGCGCCTATCAGGACCGCGATAAGGAGCAGGATTAGACCCACGAGGCCGTGGCCTGAGCCCCAGGCATCCTGGAGGGTTAGCCAAATGGTGGCTGCCAGGGCAATTGTCATTCCGAAAATGCCGTAGATGACCCCTGCGCGTGCTTTTTCGTGCCTGCTAAGACCGGCAAGGCTGAGGATGAACATGAGGGCCGCAACGATGTACGCTGCTCCGGCCACGGATTCTGCGGTCAATAGACCGGAGGCGGTGTCGGTCACTGTGGTGCTCCTTGTGAGAATTCTTGTTGCTTCGCGTACGGTGCTCATCCCTGCGCCTTATTTCCCTTGGAGAACATTGCGAGCATGCGCCGGGTGACGGCGAAGCCGCCGAAGATGTTGATGCTGGCAAGCAGGACGGCGACAGCGGAGAGGGCCTGCACAATGAGGCTTTCCGAGGTGATTTGCAGCAACGCGCCAACGACGATGATCCCGGAGATTGCGTTGGTGACGGACATCAGGGGAGTGTGCAGGGCGTGGTGGACCTTGCCAATGACGTAGAACCCCACGACGATGGAGAGCAGCAGAACGGTAAAGTGCTGGGGCAGGGGAGCCGGGGCCACTGCGTTGATCCCGAAGAGGACTGCAATTCCTGCAGCGACAAGACCGGCTTTACCGGCGGGGCTAAGTCCCGTCTTCTTCGCTGCTTCACCGGCAGGGCTCTCTCCTGCGCGTGCAGCGTCCGCGTGCGCGGCGGGTGCTGCGGAGACTTGGACGGGGGGCGGCGGCCAGGTTTTTTCACCGTCACGCACCACGGTCACGGAGCGCTGAACCACGTCATCGAAATCGATGGTGAGCTGGCCGTCTTTGTCCTTGGTGAGGAGCTTGAGGAGGTTCAGGAGGTTGGTCCCGTACAGCTGGGATGCCTGGGCCGGAAGCCGGGCCGGGAGATCCGTGTAGCCGAGGATGACGACACCGTTTTCCGTAACGATGCGTTCCCCTGCCACGGAGCCTTCCACATTGCCGCCCTGCCCGGCCGCCATATCCACGATCACGCTGCCGGGTTTCATTGCGGCTACGTCGTTGGCCGTGAGGAGTTTCGGTGCGGGACGGCCCGGGATCAGGGCCGTGGTGATGATGATGTCAACGTCACGGGCCTGCTCGGTGTAGATTTCCGCCGCGCGCCGGTTATATGCCTCCGACGTTGCTTTCGCGTACCCGTCGGAGGACTTCATTTCCTCCTCTACCTCAACCTTGAGGTAGGTCCCGCCGATGGACTTCACCTGATCCGCAACCTCCGGCCGCGGATCAGTAGCCCGCACGATTGCGCCGAGGCTGCTCGCCGCTCCGATCGCCGCCAGGCCGGCGACGCCCGCGCCAGCGACGAGGACTTTCGCCGGCGGGACCTTGCCCGCCGCGGTGACCTGTCCGGTGAAAAACCTGCCGAACTCGTGCGCTGCTTCGATGACAGCCCGGTAACCCGCGATGTTTGCCATTGAACTAAGGACGTCCATTGACTGCGCTCGGGAGATACGGGGTACGGCATCCAACGCAAGAGCGGTGATGGGCCGGGCGGCCAAGGCCTCCACCAGCTCCGGCCGCAACCCAGGGCTCAACATACCGATGAGAGTGGCACCATCTGCGAGGCGGTTGATTTCGTTCTCGGTGGGCGGATTGATCCTGAGCACCACGTCGCTGCCCCACGCATCATCAGCACCTACGATCCAAGCGCCCGCCGCAGCATATTCTTCGTCCCGGAAGGACGCAGATTCACCAGCGCCCTTTTCGACTACAACGTCGTAGCCCAAACCCAACAACTGCTTCACGGTGGCAGGCGTTGCCGCCACCCTCGTTTCGTGACCTAGCTCGGCCACAATGCCTATACGCGTCATTATTTTCTCTCTCTAGGACGTGGTGCCTGGGAAATACTGCATCTGCTATGCCCGCTCGATGCGCGACCGATTCGATGCTTCTGCGATGCGGTTGAACAGGATCTGCTGCATTGCTTCACCCAGACCGCTGGTCGAGTGGTGCTGCCGGATATGGTTGCTGTACGGCGTCCCTCCCGCAGTGTGATGAGGACATGCTCCGTCCGCGTTGCGCCGCTTCATGGACCTGCGGCAGACCCGGCGGGGCCCATTCCAAGCTCCTCGGCCAGGGCCTCAGGCCGTTGCGGAACTTCACGGCCGGGGCAGTAGCCTGTGTAACAGTCGGCGGTCGTCTTGCTTATAGCCTCGACAATTTGCGGTGCCGTCGAAATGTTGATGTCGCCAAGATGGCAGGAAACCGCGGTTGCTTTGAGTTTTCCGAGCGCCTCGGTCTGCGCCAAGCTGAAGGAGTTCACTGCCCGGCCGTTCGAGATGGTGCGCGAGTCGGTGCATCTGGCTTACTCCTCATTGAGTCAACAATCGATCCTCCAGCGGATCCCGACCTATCATAGAATTGATATATCAAAGATTGCAATCAGATATATCTGGGATCCGCGACGCTTCCGGCGACGTCCCACTGGTCCTCCTACCGGAGGACCGCGCCGGTCGCCATTGACTCGGCGAGGACCTGCCCGCTGACCCCCGGCGGGTCGAAATGGGGATAGTCGGAGACGGGCTCGCCCAGCCATTCGTGAAGGACCGCCGGTTCCGAGCCCGTTGTCCGGGGCGTGATCGGCGAAGCACGCTTGACCTTAACTGAGTGTGCATGGAACTGCGGCTGACTTGCCGCCAAGTAGGCGCTCGTCCTCGAGCCCCTCCCCGCCCTGATGTGACTCGGCAACTGTCAGTTCTGAGGGGGCTTACCGGACCACACGCGTTGCATTGTGCGGCTGCATGTTCGACGACACTGGGCGTGGCGTCATCGTACTCGGGGTGCCGGTCCATCATCTCGGACCACACGCGTTGGGCTCACCGACTTTGACTACGCCGGACCTGGACTGGTCCTGTCAACGAGGACCGTCGAAGGACATGTCAAGAGCATTCTGGCCAAACTACGTATGACCTCCCATACCCAGATCGCTTCATGGATGAACCGACGATCGGTCCCGGCCCGCTAGGCGGCGTTCCATCGAAGTTCTTGCCGGAGGCGTCAGCGGGGCATCAGCAGGCTGATTTGAGTCCTGATGTCCTGCACGATCGCCTCGGTACTTAAGGCAGCGTTCACGCTTGCCGCCATGCTGAGGAACATGATTGCCGAGACAATGCGTGCCGTGGTTGCGGCATCACCGGGTCCGGTCAACTCCTCCCGGCCCAAGATGCCGGTGATGGCTTCCTCAGTCTGCGCGACGATGGAAAGGGCCACGCTGTGCTGCGGCTCTGTCGGGTCCCCGAAGACCATCTCCCGCAGGTAAGTGCGCCCGTTGTCGACCTGGATGCGGTTGCATTCCACGATCGGCCGCACGATGGACATCACCGCATCCAGTGCATCCGGGATGGTTTCAGCGTCAGTCCGACCCCGTTCGAGCGCTTCGGCGTAGTGGGCGTTCTGGACGAGGAGGAGGAGTTCTCCCTTGGTTTTGGCGTAGAGGAACAGGGTCCCGGTGCCGATGTCGGCTTTGTCGGCGATCTGCTGCGTCGTGACATCTTCGACTCCGTGTTCGGCAAACAGCTCGCTGGCTGCGGCAGTGATGCGATCGAGCTTCAGCTGCTTATTTCGCTCGCGCCGTCCGAGCGGCTGGGACGCTACAGGCATGAGGGTTCCTTTGAACGTAACTGACTGGACTCAGTTATGAGTATAACGAGACCGGCGCCCAGAGCGGCTTCTTATCGTCGAGCGATGGTCAGTTGGCGAGAAAATCGACGACGGCGGGGGCGAACTTGGCGTGGAATTGGAAGATGCCGCCGTGGCCGGCGTCGGGGTAGATGATCAGCTTGGATCCTTTGATGCGCCGGTGCAGGTCCTCGGAGAGGACCGATGGCACCATGCGGTCGTTGTCGCCGTTTGCGATGAGGGTGGGCTGGGTGAGCTTTGACAGGTCCGACGGTGCGGAGCGGCCGAACTTCCGGATTGCTTTCAGCTGAGTTTGGAACGCCTTGGTGCTGATCGGTTTGTCGCGGTCGATGGTGCGCTCCTGAAGGCGCTTGATGAACGCCTTCGCGGCAGGCTTGCCGGTAGCGCTGCGGTTGAAGAACAGGAATTCCTTGGGGTCCGATCGTGTGAGGGTTGCGCGGAGGATGTCCCGGTACGTGGTGCCGACAACCTTGTCGATGTCTTTGCCGCCGCGCGGGCCGGTGCCGGTCAGCACGAGCTTGCGGACAAGGCCGGGATGCTTGAGGGCCAGGTCCTGGGCGATCATGCCGCCCATTGAGAAGGAGAAGACGTCGATTTTGTCGAATCCGAGGGCCTGGATGAAGGTGTAGGCATCGTCGGCCATCGTCTCGATGCTGTCGGGCACCTGCCCGGTGGAGGCACCGACGCCGGGTTGGTCGAAGGTGATGACGTGACGGTTCTTCGCGATGGGATCGATGATTCGGGGATCCCAATTATCCATGGTGGCAGCGAGGTGCACGAAGAACACCACGGGGATCCCTCCCGCGGGTCCCAGCTCCCGATACGCGTAGGTGACGCCACCGGTGGTGATGGTGCGGGCCGGTGCTTTCGTATGCGAGGTGACGAGGGGTTCGTTCGAGGTGTCGGTGTTGCTCATGAGGGTTGTTCTCCTGGATGGTTCTGTGAGATTAGTGGTCGGCGCGGGTCATCCGGCGAGAGTGACGACTGCTTTGCCGCGGATGCCGCCCTTGGCGAGGGATTGCAGCGCTTGGGGGGTCTGGGCGAAGTCGAAGACTTTACCCACGATCGGGCGCAGCACGCCGTCGTCGACCAGGGCACTGATCTGGCGCAGCTGGTTGCCGCTGGCACGCATAAAGAGGAACTCGTAGCTGACGCCAAGCTTCTTCGCCTGCCTGCGGATCCTGCTGCTTAGCCCGTTGATCGCAAGGCGCAGCACAGGGTTCAGGCCGGCATTGCGTGCGAACGCCGGATCAGGTGGGCCGGAGATCCCAATCGCTTTACCGCCGGGCTTGAGGATGCGCAGTGACTTCTGGAGGTTCTGCCCGCCGAGGCTGTCCAGCACCAGGTCGTATCCGCTCAGGAGCTGCTCAAAGTCCTGGGTGCGATAGTCGACCACGATGTCTGCCCCGAGGTCGCGAACGAAGCTGGCGTTGGAGCTGCTCGCGGTGGTTGCAACGGTCGCACCGAGGTGCTTGGCGAGCTGGATGGCGATTGAGCCGACCCCGCCGGCACCGGCGTGAATGAGAACCTTCTGTCCGGGGCTCACGTTGCCCTGCTCCACGAGGGCCTGCCATGCGGTAAGCGCCACCAGCGGCAGCGAGCCGGCCTCCTCCATGGTGGCCGATGCGGGTTTCAGTGCAATGTCTTCCTCGGCGACGGCGATGCGCTCGGCGAACGTGCCGATGCGGTCTTTGTCGGGGCGGGCGTAGACCTCGTCGCCGGGCTTGAATCCGCGCACGTTTGCCCCGACACGGATGACGGTGCCGGCGACGTCGTTGCCGAGGATCAGCTGGAGCTTGTAGGGGAGGATCTGCTTGAACTCACCCAACCGGATCTTCTCGTCCAACTGGTTCAAGCCTGCTGCCTGAACCTGCACGAGCACATCGCGGTCCCCGACCGTCGGCTCAGCGACCTCCGCTTCGCGCAGCGGCTCCTTGTACTTGGTGATGACGAACGCTCGCATGGCGTGGTGTTCCTTCCCTACAATAAATGAGTCAACTCAATTATGACTTAACTCAATTTATTGTCAAGGGTGACTGTCAGGCGAGGCTGGTAGAACAGAGCCTCCGACGATGGCAGCGCCTGGCGTTCAACCATTTCCCGGAAGTTGTCCGGCTGGAGCAAGCGCGATCCGGGCCTCAAGTGTTGATTCCTGCGCGCCGTAACCAAGCTTTGTCCGAGCTGACTGCCCACATGAAAGGCTCCATGCCGGGCATGCACAGATTTGCGACGGAGGCCTGGAATCTGAGCGGCGAGGCTCGTTTGACACGATTCGAAGCAGAGTCAGCAGCAAGCGCCGCCACAGGTTGGAGGGCTCTGTGACCTCGTCTGAAACGTACTTGCCGGAGCATGGAATGGAATGGTCAGTGGTGTCGCTCGAGCCCTAGTGCGCCGATAGACCGCAATGGATCCCGGTGTCAGGCGTCTTTGATGACGTTCTTCAGTACGGTCGTCGCTCCCATCCCGTTGGGCCAGCCGGCGTAGAAGGACAAATGCAGCAGGGTTTCCTTGAGCTCCTCGTCGGTGACGCCGTTCTGGCGGGCGAAACCGAGGTGGAATTTCAGCTGGTCCATCTTGCCCAGGGAAGCCAGCGCAGCGACGGTGATCAGGCTGCGATCGCGCTTGGACAGATCCTCGCGTTCCCAGACCTCATCGAAGAGGACTTTGTCGGTGTAATGGACTAATCCAGGGGCGAAGTCGCCGAAGGCGTTCTTCCCGCCGCTCCACCCGGCGCTCTGCTCTTCTTTGCTCACAATATTTCACCTTCGTTGTAGTTGCCCGGATGCCCATATTCCATCGCCACGGTGGCGACGAAGGGAGTCTCCAGCGAAGGGTGTACCAGTGGGGACTCCCTCCGAGACAGTGGCCGAAATAGCGTTGTCTGCATGAATACCAGGGACGAAGCACGGGAATTCCTCATGTCCCGTCGGGCGAACATCAGCCCCGAGCAGGCTGGGCTAGCCGTCTCGGGGCACCGTCGCGTGACGGGCTTGAGGCGGGGCGAGGTCGCGATGCTCGCGGACGTGAGCCCGGAGTACTACGCCAAGATCGAGCGAGGCAACCTCGTCGGGGTCTCCGACTCTGTGCTGGAGTCCGTCGCCCGCGCCCTACAAATGGACGATGCCGAGCGCGAGCACCTTTTTGATCTCGCGCGGGCGGCAAACGGGGGTGCGCAGCCCGTGCGGCGGCGCAAGCCGAAGACGTGGGTGGCGAGGGATAGTCTGACCCGTGCGCTGGAGGTCATCGTGAACGGCCCGGCGTTCGTACGCAACGGACAGATGGACATCTTGGCGACCAACGCCCTAGGTCGCGCCTTCTATGATGAGGTCTTCGACGGGCCCGGGCAGGGAAACCTCGCCCGGTACTGCTTCCTGGACGAGCGCGCCAAGACGTTCTACCCGGACTGGGAGGCGGCCGCCGACGTCACCGTGGCGATCCTGCGCACGGAGGCTGGCCATGATCCTCGTGATAAGCAGTTGCATGACCTTGTCGGCGAACTCTCCACCTGCAGCGATGCGTTCCGCACACGGTGGGGTGCGCACAACGTCCGCCGCCACGGCTCGGGCACGAAAGGTTTTCACCACCACGAGGTCGGCGACCTCACCCTCACGTACGAGGGTTTGGAGCTGACTGCCGAGCCGGGGCTTTCGTTCCTCATCTACACAGCCGAACCCGGCTCGCCGAGCGAGCAACGGCTGCAGCTGCTGGCGAGCCTCGCCGCCACCGCGACGGCGCTGCCGCGCCCCGTGCTCGACGACACCACCACTACGAAGGACTGATCATGCACACCAGAACACTTGGCCAGGGCCTCGAGGTCTCCGCGATCGGGCTCGGCGCAATGGGTATGTCCCAGAGCTACGGACCCAACCCCGGCGACCGCGATGAGATGATCGCCGTGCTGCGCTCGGCCGTCGCCGAGGGCGTGACGCTTTTCGACACGGCCGAGGTCTACGGGCCGTATGTCAACGAGGAGCTCGTCGGTGAGGCACTCGAGCCGATCCGCGATCAGGTCGTGATCGCCACCAAGTTCGGCTGGGACATCCGGGACGGCAGGATGGTCGGCCTTGACAGCCGGCCCGAGCAGATCCGCCGCGTCGCAGATGAGTCCCTGCGCCGCTTGCGAACGGACGTGATCGACTTGTTCTATCAGCACCGCGTCGACCCCGAGGTTCATATTGAGGATGTCGCCGGCGCTGTCGGCGAACTCATCGCCGAGGGCAAGGTGAAGCATTTCGGCCTCTCCGAGGCTTCCGCCACCACGATCCGCCGCGCTCACGCCGTGCAGCCGGTCGCCGCGGTCCAGAGCGAGTATTCGCTTTGGACACGGGATCCCGAGGCGGAGGTGCTGCCGGTCCTGGCGGAGCTCGGCATCGGATTCGTGCCGTTCAGTCCGCTCGGCAAGGGATTCCTCACCGGCACGGTCAACTCGGGGACGACTTTTACCGACGGCGACATCCGCAACCGTGTCCCGCGGTTCGAGGCGGAGAACCTCGCCGCGAACCAGAGGCTCGTCGACCACGTGAAGGCCCTCGCCGAGGCGAAGGGCGCGACGCCGGGCCAGATCGCGCTGGCCTGGTTGCTCGCGCAGCAGCCGTGGATCGTGCCGATCCCCGGCACCCGACGCGCCGAGCGCATCCGGGAGAACGCGGCTGCCGCTCAGCTCACACTCTCCGCAGACGAGCGCGCCGATCTCGACAGCCTTGCCCAGCGCTTCGGCGTACGCGGAGACCGCTACAACGCCGAGCACATGACCTATGTCAACCGCTAGTCGCAAAAGAAGGAAAGCACAATGACGGGCAACGAATTCGACCAGATCTTCCCGCGCGGAGAGAAGAACGACGCCTACGTCAAGTACTTCACCGGCCAGAGCTACCTGGCCCCGCTCGCCTCGGGAAGTGTGCCGGTCAGCAACGTCTCTTTCGAGCCGGGCTGCCGCAACAACTGGCACATCCACCACGGCACAGACGGTGGAGGCGACCAGATCCTGATGTGCACTGCGGGCAGCGGCTGGTACCAGGCCGAGGGCGAAGGCCCCGTCAGCTTGGAGCCAGGAACGGTGATCCGGGTGCCGGCAGGCACGAAGCATTGGCATGGTGCGAAGTCCGACTCGTGGTTCTCCCACATTGCCTTCATCACCCCTGGCGAGGACGTCAGTAATGAATGGCTCGAGCCCGTCACCGACGAGGTGTACAGCGCGCTGAAGAACAACGGAGAGAACGTATGAGCATCCTGAAAGGCCTTCGGGCGGGCAATGAACAGTGAGAGGCTCGCCAGCGGACGGGAAGGGACGTCGATGCACTCGGTTCCGGTGTAGCAGAACCGAAGAACGCAAAAGATCCGGTCCCGCTTGGTACCGGATCTTTCTCATCCGAACGAGTTGCACCCAGTGTGCAGCAGATCGCTCGGCTGCGGCGTCCGCATCACCCGATGCCAGGATCCGGACCCGTTCGGCGTGGTGGTCGATGGTATTTTCTCCGCCGTAGAGCGTAGAGAACCTGCGGTAGAGGAGCCGGTGGATCTGCGGATGGAGCTGATCGACAATGCGTCCCAGCAGGGGATTGTCTGCCGCGGCCATGGGGACACTGTGGAACCGGTCATCGGCGTCGAGCGCAGCGCAGGCATCCTTGCGTTGACCGCCTCCGCGAACCCACAGACTCTTGATCGCCCGGAGCCTTGGTGGGGCGTGGATCTGATCGTCTCTTAGAGGCAAGGGGCAGTGCCTGTCAGTTTCTCTTCTGACAGGCACTGCCCTTAGCCGGCCTCTACTTCACTGCTGTGGTGGCGGTGGAGGTTTTGGCGGCGACGGTGTAGCCGGTCTTGCGTCCGGTGACCGTGACGGTGAGCGTTTTGCCGATGTCGGCGCTGACGGGTTTGTAGCTGTTGGTCGTGGCCCCGCTGATGGCGGTGCCGTTGGCTTTCCACTGGTAGTAGAGGTTGACCGGGGCTGGTCCCCAGGTGCCGGGGTTGGCGGTAAGGGTTTGGCCGACCGCGGGTGTGCCGGTGATGGTCGGCACGGCGGTGGTGAGTGTTCCGGCAACGACCGCTGCGGTGGCGGCGGAGGTCCTGGCCGTGGTGGCGTAGCCGGTTTTGGTTCCGGTGACGGTCACGGTGATGGTTTTGCCCAGGTCCGCTGGGGCGGCCTTGTAGGTGGAGGCGGTGGCTCCGGTAATGGCGGTGCCGTTGGCTTTCCACTGGTAGGTCAAGGTGACCGGGGCCGGCCCCCAGGTGCCCGGGTTCGCCGTGAGGGTGAGTCCGACCTTCGCGGTACCAGTGATCGTCGGCACCGGAGCCGTCAACGCCGGGACAGTGGCCTTCACTGCTGTGGTGGCGGTGGAGGTTTTGGCGGCGACGGTGTAGCCGGTCTTGCGTCCGGTGACCGTGACGGTGAGCGTTTTGCCGATGTCGGCGCTGACGGGTTTGTAGCTGTTGGTCGTGGCCCCGCTGATGGCGGTGCCGTTGGCTTTCCACTGGTAGTAGAGGTTGACCGGGGCTGGTCCCCAGGTGCCGGGGTTGGCGGTAAGGGTTTGGCCGACCGCGGGTGTGCCGGTGATGGTCGGCACGGCGGTGGTGAGTGTTCCGGCAACGACCGCTGCGGTGGCGGCGGAGGTCCTGGCCGTGGTGGCGTAGCCGGTTTTGGTTCCGGTGACGGTCACGGTGATGGTTTTGCCCAGGTCCGCTGGGGCGGCCTTGTAGGTGGAGGCGGTGGCTCCGGTAATGGCGGTGCCGTTGGCTTTCCACTGGTAGGCCAAGGTGACCGGGGCCGGCCCCCAGGTGCCCGGGTTCGCCGTGAGGGTGAGTCCGACCTTCGCGGTACCAGTGATCGTCGGCACCGGAGCCGTCAACGTGGCACCAGCTGCATAAGACAGATTCAGGGTCGTCGTGCTGCCGGAGCTGGTAGCAACCAGGCTCGCGCCGGCTTCAGAGTTCCCGTTCCCTGAGTACAGGTTCCCCAACGTGGTCCCGTAAGGCGTGACTTTGACGATGTACTTGCCCGTGGTCGCACCGGAGACGGTGTACTTACCGGAAGCGTCTGTGTTGGTCGAGCGGGTCACGAGTGAGCCGTCTAGCGTGTATGCCTGAACCAAGGCGTCAGGCAGCGGCTTACCAAGCTTGTCCAGAACCGTTCCGCTGATCTTCGCTCCCGTCCCGAGGGCTGCGCCGATGTTCGGGGTGGTCTGGCCGACCGTGACCTGGACGCCGGAGGCCTGTGCCGGCCCTGCCGATTCCGGCTTGTTCTGGTAATACTGCGCTTCCTCTGTCGAGAACCCGCTTGAACGGTTGAATGCGACCTTGTACGTGCCGGAGGTAAGTCCCTTGATGCTGTAGCTCCCATCGCTGCTCGAATAGGAGTTGCGGACCACTGCTCCCGAGGAGTCGAGGACACTGACCGGGTAGTAAGCCCGGACTCCGGCGATCTTTCCGGAAATCGTGCCCCCCGCCTGGAGGGAGAAGTTGATTCCGGTACGGTCAGAGCCGGTAGCCAGACTCAGCACGGAGGCTGTGCCGAAGGATGTTCCACCGAACCATTGGTCGGTGGCCCCGCTGGATGCTCCGTCGAACAAGACTTTGTAGCTACCTGACGGGATCCCAACAGCCCGGTAGTTTCCGTCGGCGGACACGGAGGCCGTGAACGCTGCTTCGTTGGAGGAATCGCTCTTGAATATTCTGACAATGCTCTCGTCGAGGTTAACACCGGCCGGCGCGGTGATCTTGCCGCTGATGGTTGCACCTTTGATGAGGGTGGCGTTGATGCCGGTGAGGTCCTGGCCGGTGGTCAGCGCGACGGGGTTGGCGGTTTCGAAGGAGGTGGCGTTGTTGTACCACTGGTCCAGCGCACCGGTGTTCCAACCGCTGAAGTGTAGTTTGTAGCTGCCGGCCGGGAGGCCTTGGAGCCTGTAGGTTCCGTCGGGAGCGAGCCCACTGTTGTCGGCCCACTGTTTGTCGCTCGTTACTGCTTGGATCTGAACCTGGCTGGCGTCCACACCCAGGGGCACGGTGACTTTTCCGGAGACGGTTGCACCCTTGATGAGGATGGCGTTGATGCCGGTGAGGTCCTGGCCAACAGCCAGAGCAACGGGGGTTGCAGTGTCGAACGTGGCTTTGTTGTTGTACCACTGGTCCAGCGCGCCGGATCCGTATCCTCTGAATTCGAGCTTGTAGTTACCGGAGGGGAGGTCCGGGATCTTGTAGCTGCCGTCCGCGGCAACTTCCCCGTATCCGGTCCAACTGTTGCTATTGCTTGGATATGCAAGGACCGCTACTTGATCGAGGTTTACGCCCACCGGTGCGCTGATTTTGCCGCTGATGGTCGCTGCTTTGAGGAGGGCGGCGTTGACGCCGGCGAGGTCCTGGCCGGCAGCCAAGGTGACGGGGGTTGCAGTTTCGAAGGAGGCGGCGTTGTTGTACCACTGGTCCAGGGCGCCTGAGCCGTAGCCATTGAAGTTGAGTTTGTAACTGCCGGCGGGAAGGCCTGCGATCGTGTAGGTGCCGTCAGGTTCTGCGGGCGCGCTTCCAGCCCATAGGTTGTTGCTTGCTGTTCGCGCATTGACGGTCACCTCGCTGAGGTTGACGCCTGCTGGTGCGGTGATCTTGCCGCTGATGGTCGCGCCCTTGACGAGAGCGGCGTTGACGCCGGTGAGGTCCTGGCCGGCGGTCAGTGTGATCGCTGTAGCGGTTTCGAAGGAGGTGGCGTTGTTGTACCACTGGGTCAGCGCGTTCGAACCGCCAAAAGCGATTTTGTAGCTGCCCGCGACCAGGCCAAGGACCTTATAGCTCCCATCGGCAGAGAGCAGCACACTTCGAACGTAGCTCCCCTCGGGGGAGTAGACACCGGCAACAACGCTACTTAGGTCAACGCCCGCGGATACGCTGACCTTTCCGCTGATGGTGGCACTCTTGACGAGGGCTGCATTGATGCCTGTGAGCGCCTGACCGGCTGCAAGCGTGATCGTGGTGGCCGCGTCGGAAGACACCGCATTTTGATACCACTGGTCCAAGGCCCCCGCGTCGTAGCCGTAGAACTCCAGTTTGTAGTTTCCCGGGGCCAAGCCCGAGAGTTCATAGCTTCCATCGGGTGCAAGCCCTGTACTCGAAGCCAAGCTCTCGGTGTCGGTAAATGCGGCGACCCAGACCTGATTAGGATCGACACCGGCTGGAACGGTGACTTTTCCGCTGATTGTCGCGGTTTCCGCTGCGGTCGCTGGTAAACCTCCTGCCAGGACGAGTAGCAGGCTGGCGATTAGGGCCAGGACAAAGCGTGGGCATAGCTTTTGAACAAGGTGCGGCATCATTTCTCCCCATTGACGATGAAGTCATCGAATTTGTCCAAGCCCTTGAAGAACTCGAAACAAGCGACAGGGTAGCATTCAGTTGACTTGACAACGAAGGGACTTCGTCGCATGGGGATTCTGCTACGCAATATGTCTGAATACGGCTTTACAGCATGGTGAAAGAACCGATGATTGTGGGCAATAACTGGGGTGCAATTTCGAGGTTTGCGCCCCATGCGTGTATTTCGCTTGTAACATTTTCGGTTCTGGTGTTTCAGCCCGGAGGGCTGTACCGCTTTGTCTGGGCCAAGGTCATCGTTCTGGCATTAGCGGTCATCTTTGGGCTGCTTGCCAGCCGGGGTGGCTCGATCCCGTGGTTGCTTTGGTTGGTACTCGCCGGGATGGGTGCCTGGTTGCTGCTCGCTGCCGTCTTGTCCGAGGGTCCCGGGGCAAGTCTGATGGGACGGTGGCCCCGCTATGAAGGATTACCCGTCCTTGCGCTTTACCTTGGACTATTCGCAGTGGGGGCGCGGGTATTGGCGGGGCCCAAGTCGGTGTCCCGCTGGATCCTGCTTCGCTCGTGCTCCTCCGTGGCGTCCGCCGTTCTGTTCGGCGTGAGTGCGCTCGAGGCCGCGGGGCTTCGTCCACTGGGCGGCCCTCTTGATGCAAGACCGGGAGCTACCCTGGGCAACGCCACAGACCAGGGGCTGATGGCCGTGCTCTTGTGTGGCCTTCTGATGGCTCCCGCGGAATCGGACTCCGCAGCCGTCAAGTGGCTACTTCGGGTGGGCTGGGCGGCCTCGGTTCTCGTTGTGCTGCTTTCGGGTTCCAGGGCGGCCCTGCTCGGCCTGGGGTTGCTGTTCATGTTCGCGCTGATATGGCGGGTGAGGAAACCCGGCGGCATGAGTTGGCCTGTGGTCGGGAAAGGCCTGCTTGCCCTCGCCGCCATTGCTGCTGTGGCCGTGATTGTTCCCGGAATCCGTGAACGCTTGCTGAGCGGTGAGACTGTCGCCGGGCGGTGGCTCCTGTGGGAGCAAACGGTGCAACTGATAGGCGACCATTTTTGGTTTGGTGTCGGACCGAGTGGATTCGTGGACGCTTTTCCGGCATACCTGACCGAGACGTGGACCCGTGAGGTAGGTAACGACTTTCCCGTTGATTCACCGCATATGTGGTTGCTCCAAGCCGCGGCTGCAGGTGGTGTTCCATTTCTCCTGCTTGCGCTCCTGGCCTGTTCAATGGGTGTTGTTCTTGGCGTCAGGAGCATCCGGTCAGTTGAAAGTCCAAGACAGCGGCTGACCTTGCACTCTGCCCTGTGTGCGCTTGCGGCGTGTGGTGCGGGAATGCTGACCCACTTCACTTCGCCGGGAACAACAGGACTGTTGGCCTTCGTCGCAGGCGGGATCCTTGGAGCCTCAAGCGCGCATTCCCCTGAGCGCCAGACGCGGGTCAGTCCCAGACTGTCCGGGGCCGGACGAGGTGCCCTCCGCGCAGGGGCGATCGCCTTGTTTGTTCCGGTCTTGGCCGTAGGAATTCTTGCAGGGGCAGCTGAGTGGCCTATGAAAACCGGTGCTCAGCTCGCTGCCGAAGGCAGAATGGACGCCGCCAACGAGTCATTTGCATCCGCCTCCAAGCTGCGCCCCTGGGATACAGACACGGCCCTGCTGGCGGCGCAGGTCTTTGCGGGACCGGCGGCCGACGGCGATCCGTCGGCGGCTTCCTTTGCCATCCGGTGGGCGGCAAAATCCCTTGAAAGGACCCCAAAGTCATTCGAAGCTGGACTGGTGTTGGCGATCGGCCAGGCGAACTCGGGCGACCTTCACGCGGCCAAGAGACGCCTGGACGATCTCATCCGCCGGGCGCCCTTTGATGAAGGGCCATATGTCCAACGCGGAATCGCCAACTTCGGGCTGGGGGACATCGACGCGAGCATTGCCGACCTCCACCAAGCCGCACAGCTGGCGCCCAAATCAGACACGCCGTGGAGCATCCTTGCCCGGATCTACGCCAGACTTGGAAATGAGAGCGCGGCCGCCTCCGCACAAGTCCGCGCAGACGCATTGCGGCCCTAAAGCTCCCTTCTTTCGGGTCGGAGGGCCTTGGGTCCGAGACTGCCTGGGTGTAAGGATCGCTTATGCCCGACCGTTTGATGCTTCTTGATACCGCGTCTTTGTATTTTCGTGCTTTCTTCGGTGTGCCTGATTCGATCCGCCGTGCCGACGGTATGCCGGTGAACGCTGTTCGCGGCTTGTTGGAGATGGTCGCGCGGCTCATCACCGAGTATGGCGCGACGCATCTGGTGGCGTGTTGGGACGATGATTGGCGTCCTGGGTGGCGGGTGGATCTCATCCCCTCGTACAAGTCGCACAGGGTCGCCGAGGCGGTGGCGGGCGCCCCGGACGTGGAGGTGGTGCCGGAGGCGCTTGTGGCACAGGTTCCCATGATCCGTCAGGTGCTCCGTCTGGCGGGCATCGCCATTGTCGGGGCTGCCGGGCATGAAGCCGACGACGTCATCGGCAGCTATGCCAGTCAGGCCGACCTTCCTGTCGACGTCGTGACGGGGGACCGTGATCTGTTCCAGGTGGTCGATGACGCCCGCCGGGTGCGGGTCCTTTACACAGCGAGGGGCATGAGGAACCTTGAGGTCGTGACCGATGCCGTTGTCGTTGGCAAGTATGGCGTGCTGCCGGAGCAGTATGCCGACTTCGCGGCGTTGCGCGGGGACGCCTCGGACGGGCTGCCGGGCGTTGCCGGGATCGGGGAAAAGACGGCGGCGTCCTTGCTCTTGGCTTACGGCACGCTGGACGGGTTGCTCGCTGCCGCGGCGGATCCAGGCAGCAGCTTGGCAGCGCCCGTGAGGTCGAAACTCGCCGCTTCCGCTCACTACCTGACGGTTGCGCCCGCCGTCGTGAACATCGTGCGCGACCTCGCGCTGCCCACTCTCGACGACGCCGGAGCGCGGCTGCACCCCATAGCCGGAAATGCGCGTACTGAACTCGAACGCCTCGCAAGCGATTGGAACCTCGGTGGCTCGACCCAACGATTGCTTGACGCTCTCGACCTCCGCCAATGAGTGCACGTCATCCCTTCGACGCAACAGGAAAAACCTGACCATTCGCGCCCTGGCTGGACAGATGGCGGGCTGGTTCCCGCCCTCCAACACCAGGTCCGAGGAACCGGTCCCGGCCGTCCCCGACTGGCAACCCGCAGGAAAAGCCAGCAAACTAGGTAAGGGGTAATCAGGGGAGCGACCGAAGCTCGCTCCCGCCGGATGGAAAGGCCCCGTCATTCCAAAACCAAATCGGCCACTCAATCCGTTGATCCGCAAGTACCTCAAGCCCAGCCGCCCAGCCTCCTCAGATACGAGGAACTTCGGTGAGCTCAAACCGGTCGAACCGGCCGCCCGGCGGGAGGGGGTGCCCCTCATAGGCGAAGACCAGGTGTATGTGGTGAAGTACGGGACGGTCTACCACAGCAGTTGGTGCCAGACCGTGGCCGAGAAGTGGCGCACCGCTCCCAGGGGACTGCTTGTAGCAATGTCGGCCGAGGTGGGGGAGCGTACCCCGTGCCAGGAATGCGCCCGGCTCTTGAAAGTGGCCAAGCCGTCGCCTGTGCAGAAGCACCAGACGCCGTCCCGGTCAACGCCGCAAGCCAATCTGACCGACTGGGTGGTCCCGCTCAGGGTGATTGGCCTCGCCCATGGAATCCTCTTCCTGGCAGCGAGCCCGGAGCACCGGGGCCGCCTTGAGCAGACCGCTGTGGAGCCAGCGACGCCGTTATACGTTGGCGGCCAGCGTGACGGCATGGTCGTACGGCTGGACGCCGCTCGCCCCGAACCACTCCTGGTTGTGCAGATGGACCCACGCGCCACGTTCCGGAATGGCCCGTACCAGGCGCGGCTGCGTCATCCGCTGCAGAGATCGGCGACCAAACCCCTCGCGGTGGCCTGCGTTGAACAGGCGCCGGAGGCCTAGTGGACGCAAGGTTTCAGTCTTGGCAGTCAGGCCAGATTTCGAATCCGCCGTCGTGAATGCGCTCGCCGGGAGACCATGTTTTCGCAACGGGCGACGGGGTACACCACACCGTGGCCGGGCAGCTGATCCCGCTGGACACGTGAACGTCAGTGCCTTCGCAGGAGGGCCGGCAGACGGGGCGGGAGGCTACAATCCGCTTCACTTCAGCCAGCCACTCTGATCGGACGCTATGGCGGATGCCCCTTCCAAGGGTGCTACCTGATTCATGGCTCCTCCTGCTCCCGGCGTCTTGCTAATTGCCTGCTGCGTCAGCGGCTCAGGTTCCTTGGGGCTGCCGCTGGCTTAACCATGCCATCCGTGGATCAAGAGCAGCCGTGGTTTTCCATAGCCTTGCCGCAGTTTTTGGGCAGGAAAATAAAGCCTTCGGGGAGTGGTCCTTGTCTGCAACAATTGAGCGCCCAGTGTCAACCCTGACCCAGCGCCCGGCTGATCTATTCCGGCATCGCCGGGCTGAGTATATTGACAGCAATGGATGCGCTGTCGGTGCCCGTCCAGGGGACTGCGAGCCGGCGTTCCGCACATAGATGCTGGAAGCGAGGACCACGTGTCTCACGTCATTCCGCCGGGAGCCAGCCGGCGCCTCTACAACGAAGATCTTGCGCCGGCCGAACACCGCTCATGGGGCTTCTATTCATTGTTTGCGATGTGGATGTCGGATATTCACTCGCTTGGCGGCTATACCTTCGCCGCAGGGCTCTTCGCGCTGGGCCTGGGTGCCTGGCAGGTGTTCCTCGCCTTGGTTGTAGGGATTGTGATCGTTTTTGTCCTCATGAACTTTTCGGGCTACGCCGGCCAGAAGACCGGGGTCCCGTACCCTGTGCTCGCCCGGATCTCGTTTGGCACGTTCGGCGCCAACCTGCCCGCCCTGATTCGTGCACTGGTCGCGATTGCCTGGTACGGCATCCAGACGTGGCTGGCCTCCCGTGCCGTCATCATCATCGCCTTGGAGCTCTGGCCCGGGCTCAAGGGCTTGGCCGGGAACAACTTCCTCGGCGAATCCTTGCTCGGCTGGCTGGCGTTCCTGTTGATGTGGTCGTTGCAGCTCCTTCTGCTTCGCAACGGCATGGAAACGATCCGGAGATTCCAGGACTGGGCCGGACCCGCTGTGTGGGCTGTGATGGGGTTGCTGGTGGTCTACATTCTGATCAATGCGGGGTGGAATATCTCCCTCGACCTGCCCGGGGGCAATTCGGCATGGGGTACTACGCATGCATTCTTCGCTGCCACGGCGCTGACGGTGACCTATTTCTCCACTCTGTTGCTCAACTTCTGCGACTTTTCCCGCTTTGCGCCCACGCGCAAAGCAGTGCGAACGGCGAACCTGTGGGGGCTTCCGGTCAACTTCATCGCCTTTTCCGTGGTTTCCGTTGTCGTAACGGCCGGGACTTTCAAAGTGTATGGCGAGTACATCTACGACCCCGTTGAAATTGTCGGGCGGATCGATAGCATCTGGGCCCTGTTGCTTGGTGCTGTCACGTTCGCGGTGGCAACCCTTGGAATCAACGTCGTGGCAAACTTCGTTTCCCCCTCATATGACCTCGCCAACGTCTGGCCCTCCCGGATAGATTTCAAGCGTGGCGGGCTGATCTCGGCCTTGATCGCCCTCGTCATCACACCTTGGAACCTGTTCAACAGCCCGGTCGTCATCAACCTGTTCCTTGGAGGCCTCGGAGCACTGCTCGGGCCGCTGTTCGGGATCATCATGGTTGACTACTATCTGCTTCGCAAACAGCACGTGCTGGTACCGGACCTGTTCAAGGAGCAGGGGTACTACACGTATACCCATGGCTGGAACCGGAAGGCGGTTCTCTCGTTTGTCGTCTCGGCCGTCCCTGCCGTGGTGTTGGCTCTTGTTCCTGTGTTTGGAGCCTTCTCGGCGTTCTCCTGGTTCATTGGAGCCCTCGTGGCTGTCGCAGTGCACTATTTGATCTCGCGCAACGATACGAGCCTGGCCGAATCGATCGCGGCGGCTGCAGCTGAGGAAGCAGAACCGGGCCCCGGACAGGAGGCAGGTTCCCGGACGCAGTGAATCAGGCACGGCGCCTAAGCGGGGGAGCGGCTCAGGTGGAGTCCGACGACGGCGCGCGGTCGCCGTCGTCGTTCGCCTTACCGCCGGTCGCAGCCCCCAGCCGCCCCGCCGCGTCCTGCTGGATCCGCGCGGCCTTGGACGAATAGTCCGCGATGACGCGCAGTTCTTCGTCGCTGTACCCCTCCAGGAGGCTCGCCAAGCCGCCCATGAAGTCGACAAAGTGGGGCATTGCGGCGCTGACTTGGTCCCCAACCAGCTCGATCAGGACCTTCCGTTTGTCGCCTTCGTGCCGCACCCTGCGTGCTACGCCCTTGCTCTCGAGCCGCTGCATTAATCCCGTGACCGAGGCCGGTGCCAGCCCGGATTGTTCGCCGAATTCCCCCGCTGTCATCGGTCCAAAGCGCAGCAGGATGTCGATCGCCTTACCCTCCGTTGCGGACAGTCCGCGCAGCTCGGACAGCTTTGTGTGGAACATGACGGCCGCCGTCGAAAGCTCCCGTCCCGAGGCGAAGACCGCCTCAAGCAGTTCCTGGCGCTGCGTGCTGACTCTCGCTTGCTTCTCCACCCTCCGAGGCTAGCAAATTATTTCGTCTCGCCGAAAGGGTTGACGACGCGCGGCGTTCTCCATATATTTCTTTTAACCGAACGAAATAAATCTCAAGGGAGCCGACCGTGCTGAACTGTCTAGTCATCGGATCCGGAATAGCCGGACTCGCCACCGCGATCTCGTTGCAGAAAGCCGGCCATCACGCCACCGTGTTCGAGGCCTACCCTGAGCCCTCGGACGGCGTCGGTGGCTTCCTCACGGTGGCCGTCAACGGCTTCGATGCCCTGGAAACGCTCGGGCTCAAAGGCGCAGCCGCCGATCTGGGCTTCAGCACCCCACGGATGTCCATGTACCTGGGCAGCACCGGGAAACACCTCATCGACTTTGACTACGGCGGATCCCTCCCTGACGGCACCACCGCGCGCACCATGACGCGTTCCGAGCTGTATGGCATGTTCCGCGAGGCAGCCGGCCGCAGCGGGATCCGCATCGAGTACGGCAAGCGGCTCGCTGCGGTGAAGGAAGCGCCCGACGGCGTCACGGCCGTTTTCGCGGACGGCACCTCCGCGCGTGGAGACTTGGTGGTGGGCGCCGACGGCCTCCGCTCGGCCGTGCGGCCGCTGATCGATCCCTCGTCCCCGGCTCCCCGCAATATCCCGCTGCTCAACACCGGCGGGATCGTCGAAGCCGGTTTGCTCCCGGCGGAGCTCCTGGACGTCGAACCAGGGCGCATGAAGATGGTCTTCGGGAAGCGCTGCTTCTATTGCTACATGCAGGATCCGGAAGGCAGGATCTGGTGGTTCGCCAATCCACTGCAGCGGTTATCGGAGGATCCGGCCACGCTTGACCACGGCGCCCGCAAGTCCTGGCTGATACAGCTCGTAGCAGGGGACCGCACTCCCATGGCTAAGATCATCGCGGCTACTGACGGCATTATCCGGCCGTACGCCACTTCTGACTTTCCGAGCATTCCCCGCTGGCATCGGGGCGGCCTGGTCCTTGTGGGAGACGCTGCCCACGCTGCATCGCCGTCGTCCGGGCAGGGTGCTTCCATGGCCATCGAAGACGCCGTCGTGCTCGGGCGATCGCTCCGGGGCATCTCCACCGACGATATCCCCGGCGCCTTGTCCCGCTACGAGAATGAACGCCGGAACCGGGCGGAACTGGTGGTCGAATGGGGCCGCCGGAACGCCGCCCCGAAGGTCCGCGGCCAATTCAAGAGAGTCTTCGAAGACCTCGTGTTGAAGGCCGTCTTCCGCTCACTCGCCCGGAAGGCGGCCGACAACTTCGACTGGGTCTATCGCCATCACATCGACTGGGATGCGCCGGCAGTCACAAACGTGAGGGCTGTTCGGCCTTAGTTGGTGAAGGTGCCGGAGGACATGCTGCGGCTCTCGAGCGAATGGAATGTTTGGGCCATAAACCGGCGCCAGTGCTCCACCCGATAGGGCAGTACCATTGGCGCATGGATGCCGCCTCCGGGTCAGCCGCCGAATTAGAAACCGCATCGGCGGTATTCGCGGATGTCCGTCCCCGATTGTTTGGGATCGCCTACCGCATGCTCGGCAGTGTCAGCGAGGCGGAGGACATCGTGCAGGAGACGTGGATTCGTTGGCAGACTTACGACCGCAGCACGGTTCGGAACGCACCGGCATTCCTGGCGACCACCGCCACCCGTCTCGCCATCAACGCTGGGCAGTCGGCACGAGTTCGTCGTGAGATGTATGTCGGTCCGTGGCTACCGGAGCCGGTGGACACAAGCGCCGACCCTGAACTAGGCGCACTGCATGGTGAAGCGCTCGAGTTTGCCGTGTTGCTGATACTGGAGAAGCTGTCGCCGACCGAACGGGCCGCCTATGTGTTGCGGCAGGCGTTCGATTACCCATACGAAGATATCGCGGAGATCATCCAACAGACCCAAACGAACGCGCGCCAGTTGGTGAGCAGGGCGCGCAAACGCCTTGCTGGCGAGAAGCGCGTGGCGGTGAGCGTGGGCGAGCAGCAGCGTCTGCTGGAAGCATTCCTGACTGCTGCACGAACCGGGGACCTCGCTGCATTGGAGGAACTGTTCGCCGCGGACGTCGTCAGCTACTCAGACGGCGGCGGTAAGGTTCGGGCTTCCAAGTTCCCTGTTGTCGGAAGGGAACGGGTCGCGAAGTACTACAGGGCGTTCGCGTCACGCTTCTGGGCTGGGGTCGATACCGACCTCTTCATGGCTAACGGTAGGCCTTCGGCACGACTGGCACGGGATGGTGTCGTATTCGCCGTCGTGACGGTCACGGCCTCTGCCGATGGTATTGACCGGCTGTTGTGGACCATGAACCCCGACAAGCTCTCCGGTGTTAAGCTGGTTGGCCCACCTAGCGTGGATGATGTCTGAGACCAGCCGGGTCTGGCGAGGTCCCCGCGGGTAGGAGAGGGCCCCGACCGCCGTTTTCATGGCTTGCTTTGGGCGATCCGCGCGCCGCCCCACGGCCCGGCCAGTGGTTCGGAGAGTTGGCCCAGACGGGCTCGCCGGCTTTACGACGTTCGGCGTTGAACCAAAGCGCGATCTTCAACGGCTGTCACAAGTTGATTCGGTAACCGGTCATAGCTGGTGGACGGAATGCCACCGCATTCCTATACGCCACTTATCGGAAGGAAGATCATGAAGATCGTAGTTTTCGGCGGAACTGGCCTGATCGGCAGGCAGGTTGTGGAACTCCTGAGGAGCCAGGGCCATGAGGCGATCCCGGCGTCCCCGTCTACCGGAGTGGATTCGGTGACTGGCCTGGGGCTGGATGAGGCGATGGCGGGGGCCGATGTCGTTGTCGACCTGACGAACACTGCCGATTTCGATGAGAAGGTGGTCGTCCCCTTCTTCTCCGCCTCATCCCGCAACCTTCTTGCCGCTGAGAAAAAGGCCGGTGTGCGGCATCATGTGGCGCTATCGGTAGTCGGAACCGACCGTATCGGGGCTATCGGCTACTTTGCCGGTAAAACTGCGCAGGAGAAAGCCATTAGGGAAGGCGGAGTGCCGTACACCCTGCTGCGCGCCACTCAGTTCTTCGAGTTCATCCCGATGATTGCTGACGCCGGCACGCGGGACGGATCGGTTTATGTGACTAGTCACCTGATGCAACCGATGGCTGCAGCGGACGTCGCTCGCATCGTCGCGGAGACTGCAGTCGAACCCGCGACTAACGGTGTCGTTGAGATAGCAGGCCCTGAGCGCGCAGGAATTAACGAATTCGTGGCCCGGGTTCTCGCTGCTCACAATGATCCGCGCGCAGTGGTCATTGATATTGAGGCTGGCTACTTCGGTATGCCGATCGAAGAGACGAGCATCGTTCCCCTCGGGGACGCCCGCATTGGGAACATTTCGCTGAAGGAGTGGCTGAGCTGAGGTCCGCGGAACCGGACGCGGATGGAAGTAGTTTCCCTAAAGGTGCCACAGACTGCGTTCGTAGCCGCTCGTAGCTGGTGGACGCAACATCGCATTCCTGAATGCCACTAATGGAAGGAAGATCGAAGCGACCATTTTCGACACCCGTTTCGTAGAGTGGCTGAACAAGCAGTAGCCGGACCCAGCGGGGTGTCCTTCGCAGAAGCTGTTGGAGGGCGCCCCGCTTCCCGCTGCGCACCATTTTCGACACAAGGCACTACTTTCCGGGACGCCGCGTACCGTCGCGAGGGAGCGAGCCGGCGGTGATTCGGCCGCCCGCCTCCGCTGCCCTGACCCGGAGGCGTGGCGGACGTTCAGGCATCGACGCGGACCAGTCGTAGCACAAGCACCCGGTCCGGGAGTGAGGTGGGCAGGTCGAGACCCGCCTCCCGGAGAAGGCTCCCCGAGTAGGACGGCGCCTCGGCATCGGAGTCGAGACCGGCGGTCTGGTCCAGCCAGTACGGACTCAGCCACCAGGGGCCGAGCGAGTCGGGTCGAACGGACTCGACGCGGTACCGCGCCTCCGCCAAAAGCCCTGGCAGGCGGACTCGACGGCGCGAATCCGCGGACAGCTGCGGCGTCACGATGGTGTAGATCGCCTCCGAGCCGTCCGTGGCCACGACACCGCGCAGGGCCGGCGCACCAGGGTCAAAGTCGCCATCGGCGACGACGCGGCCGGTGCTGATGAGTTCCCGATGCTCCTGATACGCGGAGATCCAGCCCGAAAGGATGGCCGCCTCCGCATCTTCCAGCTCTCGGATGTCCCACTCGATGCCGAAATGACCGAGAAACGCGATCGCGCAGCGGGTGTGCAGATCACTGGTGCGCCCCGTGACGGAGGAAACGGGTGAGGCAACGTGAGAGCCGAGCATCTCGGGCGGGACGAGGAGTCCGGTCCAGCGGAGCATCCGGGAGCGGTCGAGGGGGTCATGATTGTCGGAGGTATGCACGCGGTCGGTGCGCTCGAGGATCCCGAGGTCGACGCGTCCGCCTCCCGACGCGCAACTTTCGATCTCGAGCCCGGGGTGTCGCTGGCGCAGCTCATCGATCAGCTCGTACAGGGCGAGGGTTTGATCGTGCACGGCGGGCGCTCCCGTCGTAGGGTTGCCCGCGTCGATCAGGTCGCGGTTATGGTCCCACTTGAGGTAGGTCACGCCGTTGTTTGTCACCAGGCCATCGAGAACCCCGAGAATATGCGCAAAAGCCTCCGGATTGCTCAGGTCGAGCACCTGCTGGTAGCGGAAACGTGGCGGCAGTTCCGCACGCGCCTTGAGGATCCAGTCGGGGTGCGCGCGGGCGAGGTCGGAGTCCTCATTGATCATCTCGGGCTCGACCCACAGGCCGAATTCCATCCCGAGGCCACGGACGTGCTCCGCGAGCGGGCCGAGACCGTCCGGCCACACCACCGGGTCCGGGGTCCAATCGCCCAAACCGGCGGTGTCGTCCCTTCGGCCCAGGAACCAGCCGTCGTCGAGCACGAAGCGCTCGACTCCGAGACCGGCAGCGCGCGTCGCGAGCTCTGCCAGGGTGCCGAAGTCGTGGTCGAAGTACACCGCCTCCCATACGTTGAGCGTGACAGGGCGTGGACGACGCGAAGAACGTGAGCGCTCCCGCAAGAAGCCGTGGTAGTGGGCGGCGGCGTCGTCCAGACCCGTCCCGAAGCTGCCGTAAACCCAGGGGGACACGTAGCTCTCACCGCTTGCCAGGCGCACTTCACCGGGCAAGAGGAGTTCGCCGCCGCGGAAGGCCAAATGCCCGTCACTCCGCTCGACGGCGTGCTCGTGGTTACCGCCGATGCCGACGTGGCAGAGCCACACACGGCCGGCGCCCGCGTCGAAGCCCGGCGTCCCGATGGCGACGACTGTTGTTGCGTCCAGGCCGGTGCGGCCGCGGCGGGACTCGCGCGTGTGGGTCCCGAAGACGACGGGGTGACGCTGCGGGATCTTCTCGGTGGCCCAGCGGCCCGAAAAATCCAGTATTTCGCGCGCATCGCTCGGCACGCGCAGGGCTGGGTTCACGCCGACTATTTCGAGGTGTCCGTGTGCATCGCTGTCATTGCGCACGCTCACCCGTGTCCGAAGCAGTCCGGAGGCAGAGAGATCGATCTCTAGCTTGACGCCGATTCCGGCCCACTCGTCGTTCGCATCGATGCTTACGAGACCACCCTCCCGCTGAGCCACGCCACCCTCGGCGAGCGTTTCACCGTCCACGGCGACCGAAACCACATCCAGCCGCGGTGACCATGCGGCGCCCGCGCGATGGGCCCTGATGCCAGGAAGGCCGCCCCACCCATGCGAGTGCTCGGGCAGGATGCCGGGCTCGTATGGGACGTCAGATTGCCCGCCAATCCCGGTGCGGACGCCGGTTCTGGCGTATTCGATGAGGTCGCGGTCACTCGCGTGGATCCGAGGGCCCCAGTGCGCAATCACAGGCAGCGCACCTGCCGTCTGAGTGAGGAGAACGGACACGTTATCGGTGGTGAGATGGATCACCCGGGAGGATGGCATAGAGACATTCATACCGTCAATCGCCGTGCGAGTAAAGCAAGAGATCGATTTCTGACCTAGTCGCGCAGCCACTCCAGCTCGACGCGAACGGGCCGCCCGCCGATGTTGAGCTGTGTGCCCGTCAGCGGCTCGCCGTCAACGCGGATTGCCGCGGCGCGGGGGAGCCGCATCCGCGTCCCCGCCGACGGTGCCAGCCACCCGGCTCCAGGAAGGCGACGCACCGTGAAGGAGGCTCCCTGCGGCTCCCAGTCAAGCCGGTCTACGGCGAGGCCCCCGCGTGCGCGAAGTCCCGTCACGCTGCCGCGCGGCCATGTGGCGGGCAGGGCCGGCAGCACTGACAGCGAGTCGGTGCTGGACCCGAGCAACATCGAGGCAACGAGGCCTGGAAGGCCTCCGCTGGCGTCCAGGTTGAAAATCCTGCCCGCATCGTGCGTTGTTGTCAGGGCCGGGCTCCAGTGCTCAACCGCGAGCCAGTTGACGCAGGTTTCGGCCGCCGCTGCATCCCCGAGCGCCGCAGCGGCCATCCCGACTTGGACGAGGCCGAATGCCATCTCCATCCGTCCAGGCGGCGCGGTGGGCGCCTCAGCACGCCACGCGATCTTGTTCCTCACGGTCGCAGAGGCGGCCGCACGCAATCGCGTCGCCTCCTCGCCGTCGCCGTCGAAGGCCGGATCAATCTCGTACCACAGCGGGTAAAGCTGGGAGGCATGCCGGTGCGCGATGTTCTCACTCCACTGGGGGTCGAGCCACTCGGCGAGAGTGCCGTCTGCCGCGACGCGATAGGGCTGCAGATCGCGTAGGACACGTGACCATCGTTCATCCAGGGAGTCGTCGCCGCGGGCCCGGCCGAGTAGCGCCGTCGCCCGTGCGGCATCACGGAGAATGGCACCATCGATCGTCGCATCCGTCGCGAGGGGGACCCGGGCGCCTTCCGGTGTGTTCTCGGGTGAATAGGAAGGAACAATTCTGCGGACGCCGTCGACCTCAAGCAATGCGGTCTCGGCAAAACGGAGGACTCCTTCGGCAAGTTCCCACACTCTGTCATCGACGATCGATCGGTCGCCGGTGGTGGCGACCACATCGGCTACGATCCGCAGAACCCAGCCGCCGCACCCGGTCCAGAACAGGTGGGGGTATTGCTCGGCGAAATGGTCGGCGCGGCCGTGCGTCGACATCCGTGAGGGTAACAGCATGCCCTCGGCGCCGAAGACGAGGCGTGCGTTATCGCGGTAGTCGTCAAGGTGGGGGAGCACGAGGTTCAGGAGCGACAGGGCAAGCTCCGGGGTGCCCGTGGGAGTCATGCCGGCCATGGCGCCGTTCTGCACGTTGCCGTTCAGGGTGTAGTCGGCCGACCAGGCGGGGCGCCAGGTGCCCTGCCAGACGCCCTGCAGGGTTGGTGGCAGCTCGCCGGTGGAGGCGATGATGTTTGCCCGGCCGCTCAAATACGCTGCCTCGATCACGCCGCGGCGCGCGCCGTCGTCGCCGGCGCGGGCCGCCGCCCAAAGGTCTTCGGTTCGTGACGCGGACGAGGTGCCCCGCAGATCCAGCAGCGATGCGCCGGTGAGGGGGCAACGCGCTTGCCGCTGCTCGCTGCGGACTGTGTCCCACGACGCCGGCACGACGCAGGCCGCTTCAACGCTGTGCCCGTTGCTCGGCAGCGTGAGGTCCACCCGGACCAGCCGCGACGCTCCGGGCCCCGTTTGGACGCTGGAGCGCGTGACGTCCCCATCGACCTGCCACTGCGTTCCGGTCACCGCCGTGACGGCGGCCCGGACCGCAGTCGATCCGTCGCCCGCGTCGGCCACCAGCAAGCCGCGGGCCCCGCCGTCGACACTGGCGCTGACCGCGGCGGAAGCGTCGGGAACCCCGGTGTCAAAGGACGCTGGCGCGCCGGCGCCCAGGCCGAGCTCGATGATGCTTGTGCTCTCGGGTTCCGATTCGAGCGCAAGCAGGACATACTCGCCACCGTGCGGGGCGATGAGCCGGAGCGCGTGCCGCCTGAGTTCGAGATCGGTCCACTCAACCGCGACCTCGCCAAGAAGCGGATCGATGGTCCGCTGCGACTCGGCGACGCCGCCGGGGGCGCGGATGGTGAGTGTCGCGCAGAGACCGAGCGGATCGGTCCAGATCAGGCCGTCGTCGTACCCGCTTGCGCGGACTCCGTCGCCGAGCGCTTCGCTTGCGACGTCGGCATCGCCGGAGAGTAGCGCGTCCCGCAGCCGCTCCCTCACAGGAGTGAGGTCGGGTGCGTCGGGTCGCGGGTTCACCGGGAGGAAATAGCGCTCGTGCGCGAGGGAAATCGTGATCGCGTCGGCCGGACCGTACGCGACGGCGCCGATCCGCCCGCTGCCAACGATGAGTCCCTCTTCCCAAGAGGGGGCTTCGGTGGCTGTCACAAAAGTGTTCATGCCGACTCTCGCTGGACAAGGGTGGTGTCAAGAATGGGCTGCCGGTCGACGTCGCGCCCTTGCAGGACCGCGAGGATGGTTTCTGCGGCGACCCGGCCCATATCCTCCAGCGGCTGTCGAACCGTCGTGAGTGTTGGATCCATGGTGGTCGCGATGGCGACGTCGTCGAAGCCGATCACGGCGACGTCGGACGGGACATCGCGACCGGCGGCCTGGAGGACCCGAATCGCTCCGCTCGCCATCAGGTCGGAGGACGCGAAGACGCCGTCGAGGTCCGGGTGTCGCTTGAGGAGGCGCGCCATCGCGGCCGAACCGCTCACAAGGGTGAACTCGCCATGCACGATCGGGCTGTCGTTGATGCCGAGCTGCGCGAGCTCGTCGCGCCAGCCCCTGATGCGGTCGCGGGCTGGCTCCATATCGCTTGGGCCCGCGATGATGCCCAGCCGTCGGCGTCCGGCGTCGACCAGCGCCCGCGCGGCGAGCCTGCCGCCTCCATAATTGTCGGAGTCGACGACGATCGCGTCGGGAGCGAGAGCGACGCGGGGGCGCCCAACCCACGCGATCGGCACGGGGGAGTCGACGAGCGCCTGCGCGAGATGGGTGATCTCGTGCTGAAGGATGACGATCGCACCGTCGATCGCCCCCGAGCGCAGAAACCGTGGGATGCGGTCGGCATCTTCGTGGTCGGCCGGCAGCAGGACGGGTTGGACCTCGCCGGCGTAAAGGCCCTTCGCAGCGCCCTTGAGCACCGACGTGAAGAACGTGCCTGTCAGGCTGTCCAGCTCGTTGAAGGCGACAATGAGCGCAATCGCCCCGGCGCGTCCGCCTCGCAGCACACGAGCGGCGCTGTTGGCCTCATAGCCCAGCTCCTTGGCGGCGCGCTCGACAGCGGCTGCCATCCTGGCGTCGACCTTCGTCTCTCCGGCGAGTACCCGCGCAGCCGTGGCGCGGGACACGCCCGCAATCTTGGCAACGTCCACCAGGGTGGGTCTTGGCATTGTGCATCCTTCTGAGGGTCGTCGACGATCGGCGTCGGTCCTCGACGCGAGACCAGGGCTCCAGACTTCGATCTCCAGGTCCCCACGAGAACGATATCCCGTCAGCGGAACCCGTCCCATTGGCCAATCTCTGTTGCCTACGAGTATAGAGATCGATACTCCGGTGAAGTAACTATTGGCATGAATTGCTATTGCGTGGCGCTGAACGGCAGACTACGGTTGTCGCCAGAGATCGTTCTCTCACCCGGAGCCCGAAGGCTCTGAGATCCCTTGCAAGTCCCCGACGAAGAGGAATTGTCGTGAAAAGAAGCTTGACGGCGATAGTCGCCACTGCAGCAGCCCTTGCCGTCGCTCTGACCGGATGCTCGTCGTCCGGCGGCGGCGCCAAATCGGCTGATCCGAATGCCGAGGTTTCCTTCTGGTCCTTCACCGGGATCAACGCGAAGGACAGCGTCAATGAGTACGCCAAGAAAGTGCCCGGCGCGAAGGTGAAGCTGACTGAGGTGGGCAGCACGACTGAGACTGCCACCGCCCTCACCGCCGCGCTGGCCGGGGGCAAGGTCCCCGACCTTGTCATGATCCAGAATGACGACTTGCCCAAGTTCGTCGAGAACAGCTCCAACTTCCTTGACCTGCGCACCCTCGGCGGCGACAACATCGGCCACGACTACCTCGGCTGGGCCGCCGGTGCCGCGACCGCGCCGGACGGCTCCGTCATCGGCATCCCGACGGACGTCGGAGGACTGGGCTTCGCGTACCGTGCCGATCTCTTCGAGAAGGCCGGTCTGCCGACAAAGCCCGACGAGGTCGCTGCCATGTGGAAGGACTGGCCCTCGTTCATCGCAATGGGCCGGAAGTACACGGCCGCCACCGGTAAGCCGTTCGTCGACAATATTGAGACCAGCGTCTTCTTCTCGACCGTCAACCAAGTCAGCGAGAAGTACTATTCGCCCGACGGCAAGCTTGTCTACGATACGAACCCCCAGGTGAAAGACGCATTCGATGTCGCCGTCAAAACCCATGACGCCGGCATCAGTGCGGGTATTGCGGCGTGGTCCTCGGGTTGGGGTCCAGGCCGCGCGAACGGTGCCTTCGCCGTCACCATCGCTCCCTCATGGATGCTCAAGGGCATCAAGACTGACGCCCCCAACACCGCAGGCAAGTGGCGCATCGCCAGCGTGCCCGGCGTCGGCGGCAACTGGGGTGGCAGCGTTATTGCCATCCCGGCCCGCGCCGAGCACCCCGAGGCTGCCTGGAACTACATCAAGACGATGATGTCGGCCGAAGGCCAAACGGACCACTTCACGCAGTCGGGCACCTTCCCGGCGGCGACCTCAGCCGTTGCAAGCCAGTCAGTCCTCGACTACACCGACCCGTTCTTCGGAGACTCGAAGATCGGCAAGGTCATGGCCACCTCCGTCCAGAAGTTCCCGTCGTTCTATAACGGCCCCGACACGACTCCGATCAACGGTGCGCTCCTCAACACCCTCGTCCAGCTGGAAGCCGGCGGCGTCACCTCCGATAAAGCCTGGGCGACCGCCCTCCACACGGCCAAGCAGGCCATCGGCGGCTGACCGTCCCACCCACCCGGGTGGCCCGGCGTGGACAGCGCCGGGCCACCCCTTCGACGGAGGTACCCCTGTGTCAACGGCGACAGCCACTCTCTCCCGCAATCAGCGCAAAGGCCCGATTCAGAAGGCTACGCGGATCCGCAACTCGCTCTCCGAGCGGATCGCTCCCTACGCGTACGTTGCGCCTTTCTTCATCATCTTCATCGTCTTCGGACTTTTCCCCCTGCTCTTCACCTTCTACGTCTCGCTGTTCGACTGGAATCCCATTGGAAAGCAGACCTTCGTCGGCCTCAGGAACTTTGAGTTGCTCTTCGCCGACGGACGGTTCTGGAATGCGCTCCTGAACACGTTCGGAATCTTCCTGATCTCGACGATCCCGCAACTGCTTCTCGCGCTCTTTCTCGCGCACCTGCTCAACCATGCGCGTCTGCGCTGGGCGAACTTCTTTCGCATGGCTCTGCTGGTCCCGTACATCACCTCCGTCGCAGCGACCGCGATCGTATTCGCCCAGATCTTCGACAAGAACTTCGGCTTCATCAACTGGGTCCTGGGGCTGTTCGGGCTCCCGTCTGTGAACTTCCTTGCGAGCAACTACGGCTCCTGGATCCTCATCTCCGCGATGGTCATGTGGCGCTGGTTCGGGTACAACACGCTGCTTTACCTGGCTGGTTTGCAGTCGATGCCCCGGGAGATGTTCGAGGCGGCTTCCGTGGACGGCGCCTCGAGCTGGCAGCAGTTCCGCCACCTGACGATCCCGTCGCTGCGCCCCATCATCGTCTTCAGCGTCATCATGTCGACCATCGGCGGGCTGCAAATCTTCACGGAGCCGCTTCTCGTATCGCCCGAATCGGGCCTCACGTGCGGCGCGGGCCGACAGTGCCAGACCCTGTCCCTCTTTCTTTACGAGCAGGGCTTCGGCCTGTTCAAGTTCGGTTACGGTTCCGCGATCGGCGTCGTCCTGTTCGTGATCGTCGTTCTCGTATCGCTCCTCAACTTCTTCCTGTCCACACGTACGCGAAAGGCCCGCTGATGTCCGACGTAATCGATGAGGTCATCCCGCAGCGGGTGGCCGCACGCGGAGTGAAGCCGGGCCGCCGCCCCAAGCGCCGCGGCAAAGGCGGCAGAGTCAGTCGGCGCGTGTACGTGTTCCTCGCGCTCGCCGTCGTCGTGTCGGTGTTCCCGCTGTATTACATGTTCGTCATTGCGTCTGCGGGAGCCACAGCCGTGACCTCGATCCCGCCGCGAATGTACCCGGGCACGCAGTTCTTCGACGTCGCCGCGAAGGTGTTCGACACCGTCCCGTTCTTCGCTTCGCTGATGAACAGCGTCTTCGTCTCGCTCACGATCGCCGTCGTCTCCGCCATCATGTGCGCGATGGCAGGCTTCGCGTTCGCCAAGCTTCAGTTCCCTGGCCGGAATGTGTTGTTCCTCATTGTCCTGTTGACGATGACCGTCCCTGCGCAGCTCAGCGTGATCCCGCAGTACCTGATCATTTCGGGACTTGACTGGGTTGACACGCTGCAAGCAATCATCGTCCCCGGGCTTGCCAGTGCGTTCGGTATCTTCTGGATGCGCCAACACATGGCGACCACCGTCAGCGACGAGCTCATTCAGTCCGCCCGCATTGACGGTGCCAATTCGTGGCAGATGTTCTGGGCGATCGCATTCCCGGTAGTGCGTCCGGCCGCGTTCGTGCTCGGACTGATTACGTTCACAGGGGTTTGGAACGACTTCATGTGGCCGTTCATTGTCCTGAAATCGCCGGAGTTGTTCACCGTGCAGATCGCACTCAAGCAACTCCAGGCCAACCGGACGGTTGATGTGGCTCTGGCCATGGGCGGCTCGTTCCTGGCTACGCTGCCCTTGCTGATCGTGTTCTTTTTTGTCGGCCGGCGCATGGTGTCGGGGATTATGGATGGGGCGTTCAAAGGCTGATGCTGCACGACATTTCCAGCACAGCCGCACTGCCCGAGACCGGTCTGACGGATACCGGCAACCAGCGGGGCTGGCGGGATCGATCGCTCCCTGCGGAGGAACGCGCGCGCTTGCTCACCGCCGAGCTGACCCTTGAAGAGAAGGCGGCCCAACTCGGATCCGTCTGGCTTACCGATTCGGCAGACGACTTCGCGCCAAAACTGGAGGGCGGTCCCGGGGCGGACGCCGATCCCTTTGAAGGCGGGCTCGGCCAGCTCACTCGCGTCTTCGGCACGGAACCGGTCACCGTCGCCGAGGGCGTGCGCCGCCTACGCGAGCTGCAGGAGCGGGTCGTTGCCGGCAACCGCCTCGGCATTCCGGCCATCGCACACGAAGAGTGCCTCACCGGTCTTGCGGCCTACGGCGCGACCGCCTTTCCGACGCCACTCGCCTGGGCAGCGACGTTCGATGAGGAACTGGTCCGCCAGATGGCGGAAGCGATCGGCTCCGACATGCGCGCTCTCGGCATCCACCAGGGACTCGCCCCCGTGGTCGATGTGGTGAAGGACTACCGCTGGGGCCGCGTTGAGGAGACCCTCGGCGAAGACCCCTACGTCGTTTCGCAGCTTGGTGCCGCGTATGTCGCGGGACTGGAGAGCACAGGGATTATTTCGACGTTGAAGCACTTTGCCGGGTACGCGGCATCCCGCGGTGCCCGCAACCACGGGCCCGTCAGCATGGGTGCGCGCGAGTTCGCCGACACCGTGCTGCCTCCATTTGAGGCCGCACTGCGGCAAGGCGGTGCCCGCAGTGTCATGACGTCCTATACAGATATCGACGGGGTGCCAAGCAGCTCAAACCGGCACCTGCTGACGACCTTGCTGCGCGATCGTTGGGGCTTCGAGGGCACGGTGGTCGCCGACTACTGGGCCGTGCCGTTCCTCTCTGCGATGCACCACGTCGCTGTCGACACCGCTGACGCGGGCCGGCTGGCCCTGCGCGCAGGAGTCGACGTCGAACTTCCGCAGACAGCGGCGTACGGCGAGTTGCCACGCCTGATCCGGGAGGGCGTCGTCGACGAGCGCGACCTCGACCGCTCCGTGCAGCGCCACCTCCGGCACAAGTTCGAGGCGGGACTCTTCGATGACGCGCCGCCTGTCCCGGTCGATGCCGAAAACGTCGATCTCGACAGCAGCCACAATCGGAAGATCTCCGCGCGGATCGCCGAGGAGTCGGTTGTGCTGCTGCGCGACGAGGATGCGCTGGAGCTTCTCAGTTCCGAGACCATCGCGGTCCTCGGCCCGGCGGCGGACCAATTCCGCAGCCTCGTCGGATGCTATGCGTTCCCCAACCATGTCCTTTCGAAACACCCCGGGCACGACCTCGGCATCAAGATTCCGACAATGCTTACTGCTATCCGCGAGGAGTTCGGAGCGGACCGGGTGCGGTTCGAGGCCGGTGGTGAAATCACTTCCGCTGATTCCGACGCCGTCTCCGCCGCTGTTGCGCTCGCTCGCGACAGCGACGTGGCGGTCGTGGTGGTCGGAGACATTGCCGGGTTGTTCGGCGACGGTACCTCAGGCGAAGGCTGCGACGCCACGGACCTTCGCTTGCCCGGAGGGCAGGATACGCTCGTCACCGCAGTCCTCGACACGGGCGTGCCGACTATCCTGGTCGTGTTGTCCGGTCGTCCGTACGCCCTTGGCGCCTACGGGAAGGCCCGTGCCATCGTCCAGGCGTTCTTCCCCGGAGCCGACGGCGCCGCCGCGGTTGCCGGAGTGCTCTCCGGTCGCGTTCCGGCAACAGGACGCCTGCCCGTGCAGATCCCGCGGCATCCGTACGCCTCGACGACGTACCTGCAGCCGGCGCTCGGGCTCTGGAACCCGGGGATCACCGCCCTGGACAACACACCGCTGTACCCGTTCGGCTTCGGACTCACCCGGGGCGCTATCACGTACGAAACAATCACCGCCGCAGCGACCCTCAGCACTGACGGCTCGCTCGACGCGGCCGTGACAATACGCAACGACGGCGATGACACCGTAGAGGTCGTCCAGCTCTACGCGGCCTTCCCGTCGGCGCCGGTGGTTCGCCCGGCGGTACAACTCATCGGGTACGCCCGGATCCCGATCGGGTCCGGTGAATCGCGCACGGTCTCCTTCCACGTAGACGCTGCCCGGCTCGCGGTCACCGGCGAATACGGGGCGCTCGGAGTCGACCCCGGCCCGCTGCACCTCATCGCCGGTCCGTCGGCAGCCGAGGCCGCTGTGGCGGCTGAGGTGACCATCGTCGGCGAGCGGCGGCTGCTCACAGAGCGTGCGCTGCGCACTCCATGGTCGATCGGTGCCCCGAGCAGCTAGGCGTCCCGTATCGCCAGGGTGCTTTCGACCGGCTCATTTTGACCCGGGGCGATCCCAGGCGCAACGCTCGATGGTGGTGCCGAAGGGGACTGAGGGATCCAGCGCCACGAGGTATTCGCGGTCGTTCAGGCGGGTGACCAGGATGCCGTGGTCTCCCAGGGCCATAGCTGTGGGGAGGAGGGCCTCGAAGGCCTCTGCCAGCCGGATGGATAGTTCGGCGGCGCTGCCGGCTACGAGGTGCAGGCTTGGGGTGGGTTCCAGGGTGATAGTCATGGTGTGTCCTTGACGAAGCAGGAGGAGGGGGGACAGGCAGTACCGTAAGAGGCTGACATAGATTATGTTAGCGCTAACACAAAAAGGCAAGGCTCTCGGCGCTTCCATTTGTCGAGGGTTGCCGGATCGGAGGAGAAATTGGAGGTAAGTCTTGACGGCAGTACGGACATCCGGAAACCGAGCTCCAGACAGTTGAAGAGAGCATCATCCGCGGCCTCAGGGACGCAGGGCTCCGTGTCCCCGAGGGCGTGAAGGTCGTCGGCTTCGACGATATCCAGCAGGCGGAATTCTCCGTTCCCTCACTTTCGATCATCGCCCCGGACCATGACTGGATGGTCGGCACGGCGCTCACTCTTCTCACCGAACGGATCAAAGACCGTTCTCCCCGCCCCGGGCGCGAGCTCGTGGCCCCCTTCCGGCTCATCGTCCGGGAATCAACCAGCTGAATCTACTCAAAGACTTTGGAGAATCTTGAACATGGCATCTTCGCCCCGGCTCGTCGTCAATCTGGACATCGCTGGCCCCACCATCAGCCGCCACATCTACGGCCATTTCGCTGAACACCTTGGCCGTTGTATCTACGGCGGTTTCTGGGTGGGGGAGAACAGCGAGATCCCCAATACCCGGGGGATCCGCAACGACGTCGTGGGGGCTCTGCGCGAGCTTCGCATCCCCAATCTGCGCTGGCCGGGCGGTTGCTTCGCCGACGAATACCACTGGCGTGACGGCGTCGGCCCGCGGGAGCAGCGCCCGCGCATGGTCAACTCCCACTGGGGCGACGTTGTGGAGGACAACTCCTTCGGCACTCATGAGTTCATGGATCTCTGCGAGATGCTCGGGGCGGACGCCTACGTCAACGGCAATGTGGGTTCCGGCACGGTCCAGGAGATGAGCGAGTGGATCGAATACCTCACCCGCGCCGATGATTCACCCATGGCGGCACTCCGCCGGCAGAACGGCCAGGACGAGCCCTGGAAGGTTCCCTTCTTCGGCATCGGCAACGAGCCGTGGGGGTGCGGAGGCCACTTCCGTGCGGAGGCCTATGCAGATGTTGCCCGGCAGTACAGCACGTTCGTCCGTTCCCACAACGGCAACGAGGTGTACCGGATCGCAGCCGGTGCCAACGCGGATGACGTGGCCTGGACCAAGGCACTGATGGAGGCGCTGCCGGACAAGGGCGGTGCGGATCGCAAGCCGTTCCCGTACCAGGGCATCTCCCTGCACTACTACACCATGTCCGGCCACTGGGATGCGAAGGGCTCTGCCACTGAATTCACCGAGGAAGAGTACTGGAAGACCGTCAAGGCGGCCTACCATATTGAGACTCTGCTGAGCGCCCACTCCACCATGATGGACGTCTACGACCCGCACAAGGCGGTGGGCCTGGTCCTGGATGAGTGGGGCACCTGGTGGGATGTGGAACCCGGCACCAACCCTGGCTTCCTTTACCAGCAGAACACCGTTCGTGATGCCCTGGTGGCGGCCATCCACTTCGACTCCTTCCACCGCCACGCGGACCGCCTGGTGATGGCCAACATCGCCCAAACGGTCAACGTCCTGCAGGCCATGCTGCTCACCGATCCGGAGAGCGGCGCCCTGGTCAAAACCCCGACCTTCCATGTGTTTGCCATGAACGCCGGTCACCAGGACGCCGCGGTGCTGCACACGCACGTGGACTCCGGTGCCTCGCATGAGGTGGATGGTGCCCGGCTCCCGACATTTACTGCGTCTGCCAGCACCAAGGATGGCCAGGTGCTCATCTCCGTGGCCAATCTTGGGCTGGAGGACGAGAGCGAGGTGGTCCTGGATCTGCGCGGCGGCGAGTTGGAGCACGTGGAGGCCCTGGTGCTCGGCGGAGACAGCGTCGCAGCGTTCAACGCGCCGGCGCATCCCAACGCCGTCGCGCCCCGTCCGCTGGCCGTGAAGGAACGCGAAGGCCAGTTGGTGCTCCGCCTGCCGGCCCACTCCTTCGCGACCGTTCGCGGCACACTGGCCGGCCAGGCGCCTGCGGCCGCAGCCGCTACCGCCGCAGTGGCCACCGCGACGGCCGCCGGCAGCAAGCCCTGCCTCAATTGCTGAGCATTGAATACCGCCGCAGGTACCCCATCGTCTCAGCCTCGATGGGGTACCTGTTTGACCTTCATTGTCATGAAACGAGACAACCATGAAGCGCGAGTACCGGCCCCTGAAGCAGCTTCGGCTCCGCGAGGGCCGCTTCGCTGATGCCCAGCGGGTGAACCGTGAGGCGCTGCTGCGCCTGGACCCGGACCGCCTTCTGGCTCCGTTCCGCCGCGAGGCCGGCCTGCCGGCTACTGCGGAGGGTTACGGTGGCTGGGAGGCTTCCGGACTCGATGGCCACACCGCGGGTCACGTCCTTTCTGCCCTCGCCCTGGCTGTGGCGGGCAACGGCGACCGCGGCTTGGGGGAGATGCTTGGACGCATGCTCTCCGTGCTGCGGGAAGCGCAGTTGGCCGGCGGCACGGGTTACTTGGGCGGTGTCCACCGCGGGCAAGCGCTCTGGGACGAGCTCGCCCGCGGTGAGATCACGGCGTCGCCCTTCGAGCTCAACGGCCGCTGGGTCCCCCTGTACAACTTGCACAAGACGCTGGCCGGCCTCATCGACGTCGCCTGCAACGTCTCCTCGGCGACGGCGGACCGGCTCCTGGACGATCTGGGGAACTGGTGGCTGGACACCATGGCTCGCCTGGACCAAGAGGCCCTGGAGAGGGTGCTGGTCACGGAGTTCGGTGGCCTCACCGAGGCGTTCGCCCGCTTGGCACTGCTCCGCCGGGACACCCGCTACCTGGATCTGGCCAAGAGATTCGTCCGGGAGGAACTCATCGCCCGGGTGCTGGCCCTGCCCGGGGAGCGGGACCAGGATTCCCTTGCCGGCCTGCACGCCAATACGCAGATCCCCGTGGTGGTCGGCTACGCAACCATCGCCAGGGCGGCCCGCGAACTGGGTGCGGAAGACCAGGGGACCGCGCGCATCGGCGAGGCGGCCAAGGCCTTCTTTGACGACGTCGCGGGCAGGCGCAGCAGCGCGATCGGCGGCAACAGCGTACGGGAGCACTTCCACCGCAGGGACGACTTCTCCCCGATGTTCCTCGGCCGTGAGGGTCCGGAGAGCTGCAACAGCTACAACATGGTCAAGCTCGCAGCCGAGCTCTATCTGTTGGGGGGAGAGAACCACTATCTGGACTACATCGAAGTGACCCAGTGCAGCCATGTGCTCTCGACCCAGCACCCGGACCACGGCGGGCTGGTCTACTTCACCTCGCACCGTCCCGGCCACTACCGGGTGTATTCACCCGAGCAGGACGGTTTCTGGTGCTGCATGGGCTCCGGCTATGAGGCGCACGCGAAGCACGGGGCCCACGTGTACGTCAGCCAGCGGGACGAACTCCGCATCACCTGGCTCCTCGCCAGTGAACTCAGCTGGGAGGAACAGGGCGTGCAGATCTCCATCGACTCAGACTGGCCCGTTGGGAGCACCGCCCGCGTCCGGGTGACGGCGCCGGAACCGCGTGTGTTCACACTCGCCATCCGTGTCCCGCAGTGGGCGCGCGGGACGGCCGCCGTGCTGGGCGACGGCCAAAGAATCGACGACGACGGCACGGGCTGGTGGCGACTGCGCCGCCGCTGGGAGGGCACAGAGGAGATACGGCTCAGCCTGGAGCGTGAGCCATGTTTGGTCCCCGCCCCTGACGGCTCCGCCTGGGCATGGATCCAATACGGCCCGACCGTCCTGGCCGAGGAGATCCCCGACGACAGCCTGGAGTACCGGGCGGGCGGGGCCAGAACAGCCCACATCGCCTCCGGCCCGCTCCGGCCCATGGCCGATGCCCCGGTGCTGCTCGCCGGCGGCCTGGACGCAGCGCCCGAGGAGGGGGAGGGGCTCTCTATGCTCGCCGCGGACGGGCAAAGGGTCCGCCTGAAACCCCTGCACAGGATCCACGATTCCCGGTACCGGCTCTCCTGGCCCGTGGCGCAGGACGGCAGCGAGGTCAATGAGGTCCGGGACGCGCTGGCCGGGCAGGACAGGGCGTCCACGGCCGTTGAAGCCCGGGTGGTGGACGCGATCACCTTCGGGGAGCAGCAGCCTGAACTCGACCACGACGTCAGCGTTCCCCGCGCGGAACGCGGCCTGACGGCGGACGGGACTCGCTGGCTCCGTCCCCAGGGGCCGCTCTCGCTCACCTTGCGCGACTGGACGACGGTCGGCACGAGCCTCCGCGTCGAATGGATTCCCGGGGAAGAAGAGGAGCCTTTCCTCCTCTGCGGCGGCGACCACCCGACGGCTGCGGAGGTAACCGCCGGGGCGGACGGCGTGTGGGAGATGCCGTTCAACACCGGAGGAGAACAGGAGGCCCGTCTGCTCCTCGCCCCGCGGGAAGGCCGCCCCATGCCCAGGCTGAGCCGCCTGCTGCTGCTGACCGATACCGCGGATGGCTGAGCATGGCGCTGGGCGCGTCCCTCCTCGTCTCGTGACCCGCGGCTCCACCGCACCTTCCCCGGGATGACGGCACTTAGAATTGCGGTCTATGAGTCCAAAGCCCGTAAGTTCCGATGCCATGGGATCGAAGGCGTCCCGATCCTTGCCCGCCGTCCGCACCGCGAAGCCGGCAACCATCCTTGACGTTGCCGCTGCCGCCGGCGTCTCCCGCCAGACGGTGACGCGGGCCATGAACGGTATGCCTGGTATTAAGTCTTCAACGCGGGAACGCGTCCTCGAGCTTGCCCGCGAACTCAACTACACGCCCAGCCGCTTCGCTCGCGGACTTGTCCAGGGCTCCCACGTTTCGGTAGGCCTGGCCATCCCCGACCTAGGCAATCCGTACTATCCGGCTTTCGCCTCCAGCGTCGTCGAACAAGCCACTGCAAGGGGCTGGCACGTGGTGGTTGACGACTTCGGCCACGGTGGACGAAGCGCTCTTGATGCCGTGGAGCGGCTCGCTCCACAAGTGGACGCTGTTATCGGGTATCTAGGCGCTGACGCAGACCGCGCGCTGGCCCTGATGTCCGGCCGGCCACTAGTGGCACTGGACTTCGCCGACGAAGGGTTCACAGGTGCCTCCATAGCATTCGACTACGCCCGGGCGGCCTCAGTTGCTGTCGCCTACCTTCGCCAGCAGGGACGTCGGCACGTTGCCTACATCGACTGGCCGGGGGCGGGAGCAAGCGCCAGCACTGACGATCCGGTGGGCCGAGGGTTATCTGTCCGGGGCAGGGCATTCGCCGCGCTCCTGTCGGATGCTCCCCAGGGAACGTCGACCCCGTCCGCGGGTTCCCATTCAGTCGTAAGGGCCGCCGGTGACTCCGCTGCTGCTGCCAGGGAGGCCGTGGAAGCCCTGCTCGAACGGTCTCCCGATATCGACGCGATCATCGCCTTCAATGACCTCATGGCGGCCGGGGCACTCAAGGCATTGGCCCGGGCCGGCCGAAACGTGCCTGCGGATTGTGCCGTCCTGGGCATGGACGGCATTCCCCTCGGCGAACTCCTTACCCCCGAACTCTCCACGCTGGGGCTTGACCTGCGAGAGGTCGGCCGGACCGCCGTCGAACTCCTGGACGGCCTCCTCAGCGGTGAGATCCAGCCAGGAACCCCGGAGGTGCGGCGCGTTATCCGCCATGAACTCCTGTTGCGCGGCTCCGCCTAGCGTTGCGGGGATGCCCCCTTGTGGCGCGCGGCAAGGGCGGGCTGGAGGAAATCCACGGGTCCGGGGCCCTGTTCAGCTGGGCGGAATTTCGATAAGCTGGACGCGTTTCGTGAACGTTCACGAAACCGTCGACGGTACGCTCCCACCAAAGGGAGGCCGCCTCACAGACTTTCGAATCGAGGACTCCTTTTGGCCGATGAACCTACCACCGCCGCATCTGGAATGACGTTGGCATTTGCCCCGAAGCGTGAGCTGGACCTGAATGCCAGCTACGTCGGGGAGCTGGCGGACAGAGGCCCGTCGCGGAACACCAAGCCTCCCCGCGCCCGCCTGAAGACTGATGCCCCACGGGCACTGCTCAACGGCACGTGGCGATTCCGCATCTGGGATGGCGCGCGGCAGGTTCCCGCCGACGGCTGGCAGCTTGGCACGTCCGGCGAGCCTGCGGGCTGGGAGGAACTAGAGGTTCCTTCGAGCTGGCCGATGCAGGGCCACGGCGCACCTTGGTACACCAATGTCCAGTACCCCTTCGCGGTTGAGCCTCCCTATGTTCCCGACGCGAATCCGATCGGCGACTATTTGCTGGGTTTCGACGCCGGCCCCGAGTTCTTTCCGGCATCTGTCCTGTGCTTCGATGGGGTTGACTCGGCCGGCACCGTCTGGCTCAACGGGACCTTGCTCGGGACGACCCGCGGCAGTCGTCTGACCCACGAGTTCGACGTTTCGGAGGTGCTGCGGCCGGGCCGGAACGTCCTGGCTGTTCGGGTGGCACAGTTCTCTGCAGCGAGCTACCTTGAGGACCAGGACATGTGGTGGCTGCCCGGCATCTTCCGCGATGTAGCACTGCAGGCCCGTCCCGCCGACGGCGTGGACGATGTCTTCGCGCACGCCGGATACGACCACACCTCCAGAGAAGCCACGCTCCTGGTCGAGGCGACCCGGGCTGGCCAGGCGATTGACGCCGTCGTGCGCGTGCCGGAACTGGGGATCGAAGTGCCCGCCGGGACGGAAGTCCGCATTCCCGACGTCGAGCCCTGGACAGCTGAAACTCCCCGCCTGTATTCCGCTGAGGTCGTGGCGCCAGGGGAGACCGCAAGCGTGCGGGTGGGCTTCCGCACGATCACCATTGAGGACGCCCAGTTCAAGGTGAACGGGCAACGGATCCTGATCCGAGGCGTCAACCGGCACGAACACGATCCGCGCCTCGGGCGCGTGGTCACACCGGAGCGCCTGGAACGTGAACTCCGCCTCATGAAGCAGCACAACATCAACGCCATCCGCACCTCGCACTATCCGCCGCACCCGTCCTTCCTCGAGCTTGCCGATGAGTTGGGGTTCTATGTGATCCTCGAGTGCGACCTTGAAACCCACGGGTTCCACGGGTCGCAGTGGGCCCGGAATCCCAGCGACGATCCCCTTTGGCGCGACGCCTTCCTGGATCGCATGCGGCGGACGGTGGAGCGCGACAAGAACCACGCGAGCGTCATCATGTGGTCCCTTGGCAACGAGTCGCACACCGGGGAGAACCTGGCGGCAATGTCCCGCTGGGCAAAAGACCGGGACCCCTCGCGCCCCATCCACTACGAGGGGGACTGGGCCTGCCCCTACGTGGACGTCTACTCGCGGATGTACGCGAACCAGGCGGAGACGGAATTGATCGGCCAGGGAATTGAACCAGTCCTGGACAACGCGGAACTGGACGCCCGCCGCCGTGCGATGCCGTTCATCCTCTGTGAGTATGTGCACGCAATGGGCAATGGGCCGGGCGGCATGTCCGAATACCAGGAGCTTTTCGAGCGCTATCCAAGGCTCATGGGTGGATTCGTCTGGGAATGGATCGAGCACGGAATTACCCGACGGGACGATGATGGCCGCGAGTATTTCGTCTATGGTGGCGATTTCGGGGAGGAGGTCCACGACGGCAATTTCGTGACCGACGGACTCGTCGACGCCGACCTCAACCCGCGTCCTGGCCTCCTGGATTTCAAAAAGGTCATCGAGCCCGTAGGGATTGCTGTGGCTTCGGATTGGAATTCCTTTGCCGTGCGGAACAAGTTTGATTTCGTCGATACGAGCCACCTGCAATTCCCTTGGCGGCTTGAAATCAACGGCGAAATCCGCCAGTCCGGCGTCGCAGGGGTGGACGCTGTGGGGCCGGGCGCGGAAGCGCGCGCTGCCCTGCCAGCCGGACTGCTCGCGGCCGCGGGAAGTTCGACGGCGGTGCTCACCGTTAGCGCAGTCCTCGCGAATGACACGGCCTGGGCGCCTGCTGGACACGAGATCGCTTGGGGCCAAGGGGCGGTGAACCGGCCCAAGCTGCCCCCGGTTGATTCCCCGTCCCCGGTTGAGGACACGGATCAGGAAATCGCTATTGGGCCGGCACGCTTTGATCGCGCCAGCGGGGGCCTGGTCTCCCTGGGCGATCTGCCCGTCAAGGAGTTCCGGCTGAATCTTTGGCGTCCGGGCACGGACAACGACAACGGCGGTGACTTCGAACAACCCGATCCCCGTCCCCTGGCCGAGCAGTGGCGGGAGGCAGGCCTCGATCGGATGCATTCACGGCTGATCGGACTGGCTGCCGAAACCACCGAGGCCGGCGCGGAGGAACTGGTGGTCCGGACCCGGATCGCAGCAGCAGACAAGCAGTTCGGTGTCTTCGTGACCTTCCGATGGCAAGGAGGTGGCAGCCGCGCGGCTGTCCGAGCGGAGGTCATGCCGGACGGAGACTGGCCAGTGCCGTGGGCACGGATTGGCATCGAGTTGGTCCTGGCGGGAGCTGCCCGCAACGTCACGTGGTTCGGCGACGGGCCGCACCAGTCCTACCCCGATACGGGGCAAGGCGCCCGGACGGGTTGGTACTCCCTTTCGGTCGATGAATTTGATGTCCCTTACGTCCGCCCGCAGGAGTCCGGAGCCCGCGGGGCTGTGGACACCGCCGAACTCCGCTTTGATTCCAGCGGCCTTGGCGTGCATGCCGAGTCCTGCTACCTCACAGTGCGGCCGTACGGCCTGCGGACGTTGGCCGACGCCAGGCACCAGCCGGACCTGGCCGCGGACGGCGATACGTATGTCTACCTTGATGCCGCGGTGCACGGTGTTGGTACCGCGGCATGCGGTCCGGGGGTCCTTGAGAAGTACCGGCTCGAGGCCCGTGCCGCCGAGTTCGGATTCGTCTTCGACATCTTGTGACCTGGTTCGCGCTGCGGAATTCATGCCCAACGCCGGGCTGGCGGCCATTGCCGCCAGCCCGGCCGGGTGCGCATTCCGCGTGGATCCGGGGAGCTGGACTGGCTAATCCAGGATTTTCGTCAACGTCTCACAGCATGCCACGGACTCGTGAAGGGACGCGGTGTAGCCCAATCAGCTGACGGTATTTGGCGTCGTTGCTGCCTAACGGCCTTTGGGGTGGGCAAGTTGCCCGCCCCAAGGCCTCCTTGTTTTACAACCCGGCAACCCTGCGCCAACAGGTGTCTATGGCGCCTCGGTCGTTCTGGGGTTTTCGAGGATGACGCCCCGAGTACGAAACCGGTGCCGGGGGTGGCACAGCCACATTGCGGCCTAGGCGCCAGGGGCAGTGTTTCCCGGATCAAGGAGTTCGGCGAGGTGAAGGCTCTTACGCTCCGGTTCCAATTGCTTGACTTGCATTGCACAGCTGAAGCCATCGGCAAGGACCGGCGTGTCTGCCGCCGTGCTTTCAAGAGCTGGAGCCAGTGCCTGTTGCGCCACCTTCATGGAGATGTCGTAGTGCTTGGCTTCGAATCCGAAGTTTCCCGCTACGCCGCAGCAGCCTGTTGCTTCGGTGACATCGGCTATTCCGAGGGCCGCCAGAGCTTTCCGCTGTACCGTCGCTCCAAAGGTTGAGTACTCGTGGCAATGCGTCTGGACTGTCACCGCCGGTGGCACATTCCGGGGTCGCCAGCCGTTATCCACCCATTGCTTCACCGCTTCGGCAAAGCTTTGGATCCTGTGCGAAACGCGTTCGGCGGCCTCGGTGCCGAGAAGCTCGGGACCGTCCTTCTTCAGCGCGGCGGCGCAGCTGGGCTCGATGACAACGATGGGTGCGTCGCTGCCGTCGTCCAGCTTGGCCACGGTCCTGCCCAGGATCTTCTTCGCTGCGTCCAGCTGGCCGGTCGAGATCCAGGTCAAGCCGCAGCAGGCATCTGTCTCGCAGGAGACCTGCCTTCCGGTGCCTTCGATAACCCGGGCAGCGGCGGCTGCCACCTCTGGCCGGAAACCCTTGGTGAACGAGTCGACGAAGAGCACGGTGTCCGCGTCCGCGGGCGTCTTTGCGAAGGCTGCGAGGGAATCGCTGAGCATTTTCCTGGAGGCGAACTTCGGCATGGCCCGCCGGGTGGTAAGACCGCCGGCCGCCGCTACCACCTTTCCGAGCGGACCGGCCAGGACGGCATTGACCAGCGGACTGATGCGGGACGTGAGCTTCAGCCATCTGGGCAGCCACCCGAGCGAGAAGTGCGACACCGGCCGGAGCTTGCCCTCGTAATAATGCGAGAAGAACTCCGATTTGTAGCTGGCCATGTCCACGCCCGCGGGGCAGTCGTTGGAGCAGGCCTTGCAGGCCAGGCACAGGTCCAATGCCTCACGGACGTCCTCGGACTTCCAGCCCTCGTCGATGGTGCGTGCTCCCCGGACCATGTCCTGGAGTGCCCTGGACCGACCACGGGTCGAGTCTTTCTCGTCCCCCGTGGCCCGGAAACTCGGGCACATCACCCCGCCGGAGTCCGAACGGCATCTTCCGACGCCGATGCACGCCTGGACGGCATGAACCCACGGGTCCGCTCCGGCGGCGGCAGCCTCGACCGGCCGGAGCTCGAAGTGCGTCCTCCATTCACGTTCGGGAATCCCCTCAAGCGCCAGGTTGGCGTCAAATGGATCCGGATCCGTGATCGAGCCCGGATTCAGGATGCCTGCCTCATCCCAGAGCCTGCGGTAGTCCTCGAACGCGGCGAGCATGGCGGGGGAGTACATCCGCGAAAGCAACGCTGAGCGGGCACGTCCGTCGCCGTGCTCACCGGACAGGGAGCCGCCATGGCGGACCACGAGTTCGGCGGCGGCCTGCGTGAACTTACGGAACACGCTGCGGCCTTCCTCCGTGCGAAGGTCGTAGGTGATGCGGATATGCATGCATCCCGCGCCAAAGTGTCCATACATGATCCCGGTCAGCCCGTGGTCGTCCAGGAGCGTCCGGAAGTCAGCCAGGTAGGCTGCAAGGTTCTGCGGGGCGACGGCGGAGTCCTCCCAGCCGGCCTGGGACTCCCCGCCACTGGCCGGCCTCGAGGACAGGCCTGCGCCGTCCTCCCTTACCCGCCACAACGTGGCGCGTTCAGCGGGGTCCGGAACGGTCCGCCCGTCGAGCAAGCGGCCATTTGCAGCGAGCCGTTGGAGCAGCAGCGCGGCTTGGCTGGCCACTTCGTCCGCGTCGTCGCCGTCGAGGTCTACATACAGGAAGGCGCTGCCCCGGGGAAGGCCTCGGACCGAATCGGTTCCGCGGCGCAGGCGCATGGTATCCACAATGGCTTCGTCGATGCCCTCGACCGCGGCGGGCGAGAAGTCAAGGATGGTCTCGATGTCCTTTGCGGCGTCGACGACGTCGGCATAGCCGAGGCAGACGAGCAGTGCGCTGGATGCCTTGGGGACGAGCTTCATGCGGGCGCGTACGACGACGGCGCAGGTTCCTTCGGTGCCGACCAGGGCCCTGGCAACATTCAGGCCGTTCTCCGGCAGCAAGTTGGCAAGGTGGTAACCCGATACCTGCCGTTGGATGCGGCCAAGTTCGCGACGGAAAGGTGCCAGGTTGTCCTGAGCGAGCTGCTTGAGGCCTTCACCCAACTCGAATGCCCGGGATACGGAGTAGGCATCGGACGGATCGGTGGCCCGGATGCCTTTGTCCGACGCGGTGAGGAGGGCTCCATCGGAGGTGACGACGTCGATCTCGTGAACGTGATCGGAGGTTCGTCCGTAGCGGACGGAGTGGTTGCCGCATGCGTCATTTCCGATCGCGCCACCGATCGTGGCACGGTTTTTTGAGGACGGGTCCGGGGCGAAAGTAAGGCTTCCGCCGCTTGCCTGTTCGGTTGTCCGGGTGAGTTGCGCAAGCACAACGCCGGCTTCGACGTCTGCCGTTCCTGCGGTCTCATCGATGGTGATGATCCGGTTCATGTGCCTCGAGAAGTCCAGCACGATGCCTGGGCCGATGGCGTTTCCGGCCATGGACGTGCCTCCGCCCCGGCTAATGAGGGCAGTCTTGGATTCCCGGCACGCAGCCAGGACGGCGACGACGTCCTCCACACTGCGTGGGAACACAACGCCGAGAGGCGGAATCCGGTAATTGGATGCATCGTAGGAGTAGGCGGCCAAGCGATGACCAGAGACTTCCACGGGCACCCCCGCGTCCTGAAGCATTTTCAGGGCCGGTGCTTGTTCGGCGGCGGCAAACTTTGAATGCATGGTGCGCTTTCCACTTGGCGTGCGAATTGCTTGCTTGAGCATATCGTCGATTGTTGACAATCTTCAAATGCCGCGGGCCACGGCGGAAGGCGGTGGTGCGGTCGAGGGGCGGGTTGGCCCGCCCCGTATCGTCTAAGCCTGCAGGGCCGTTTGGAAATGGGCTGCCAGTTCCTGCCGGAACCGGTTGATGTCGCCTTCCAGGGCAAGCTCGGCCAGCTTCTGGTGCTCAACGGCTATAACATGGAGATCGCTGTACGTGCGATGGTCCACTGCGAGGTACAGCCGCAGCTTCGTCTCCCAGCCATTCCAAAGATTCTGCAGCACGCTGTTGCCCGAGAAGTCATAGAACAGCCTGTGGAAGCGCAGGTGCGCGTCGATGCTGGCTGGAATGTCGTTCTTCTCCGTGGCGTGGTGGAGATCCTCGACGGTTTGCATCAATTGGGGCCGCCCGGGTCCACACAACACTTCGGCGGAGAGCTCAGCCGCGTAGGGTTCCACAAGCAGGCGGACCGACGCGATCTCGGCGACCTCCCGGGCGCTTACCTCTGCGACGAACGACCCCCGGAAGGGGATCTTCACGATGAGCCCTTCCTCCTCCAACCTGGACATTGCCTCACGCAGCGGCGACCGGCTAATCCCGAGGTCAGTGGCGATGTGCACTTCCCGAAGCTGCCCACCCGGAGGCAGGGTGCCGTCGAGGATCGCTGTGCGCAGAACAGCGTAGACGCCGTCCGGCGTCGTGGTGCGCTGCGAGGGCCATCTAAACGTGGCTTCCATCCTGCCCCTTCATTGTCGATTGTCGATTATACCGGCACCCAGTCGGTTAGGTCCGTCGCAGTCAAGGGCTGCCTTGCTCTTCATGGGTTGAATTGAGGTGGTCAACGGCCTCTTGCATGTGCCGTTTGATGGCCGCGAGGAGGCCCTCCCTGTCACTCGCCTCCAGCAGATCCAGGATGTCTTGATGTTCTTCCACCAAGACGTCCATTCTGGGGTACGAGACTTCCAGGTTCAGGATGCACATCCGTGATTCGGTTGCCAGCGCCTTGTAGATGCGGTCCAGACGGGAATTTCCCGCCGCGGCGACGAAGGATGAGTGGAACTGCATGTCCAGCCGGGTTATGGCCTCCCAGTCGGATGCAGCCGCATGCTTCGCCATACCGCCCACAATTTCCTTCAGCAGTTCGATGGCGTTCCGGATTTGCTCCGGGCCGCCATCCAAGAGCATGCAGGCAGCGGTGGACTCGATGGTCTCCCGAGCTGAGTAGATCTCCCTCAGATCCGTCGGTTCAATCTCCACGACAAATACCCCGTAGTTGCGCCGATAGATCAGGATCCCCTCCTGGCAGAGGCGTTGAAGTGCTTCCCGGAGAGGCCCCCTGGATGTGTTGAGCTGGCTCGCCACGAGGGATTCATTGATCTGTTGCCCGGGGCGGATGGTTCCTCGGACGATTTGTTCGCGCAGGTGGTCTGCAATCAGCTGAGCCGTAGGTCTCCCTTCCAGCGCAAACTGTCTTTCCGTTGCGGCCATTGATAGCCCCCTCATTTCAGCGAATGCTTACTACCTATATGTCAAACAGCTACTGCCGGGATGAACCGTTGAGGGCGTACGAAATCGATGCCTTCAAACGTACGCTTGGCCAACGCCTCATGAGCGGCAATTTGCCCAAACCCAGTGGCGTTCTTGAAACCGCCACCCGAGAATCCGGTGGCGCAATAGATCCGGCTACCTTCGCTGAACGGCCCAAGGAGGGGTTGGCCGTCCTTGGTGTAGAGCTCGGGGAAGGCATCGGTGCGGACGATATTCGGGATGAGTCCGGGCAGGAACTCATTGACGGTCTCGACCGTCTCGGCGATTTCCTCACTGGTGAGGTCGCGCGGGACCGCGTCGGGGTTGGGGGTGGGGCGTCCACGGCCGTCAAGTGTTGCCTTGACGGTGACGCCGTCGACGGCGGGTGCGCCGTACATGGAACGGTCCCCATAGATCCGACTGAAGGTGGGGAACTTGTCGGGGGTGAATTCGGCCCCATTCTTGGCGACGAACCAAGTCAGGATGAGACGCTTGGTTTCCGTTGCGGCCTTGAGGTAGTCGGGCATGAGCCTGCGGGACCAGCCGCCGGAGGCGACGATGACGTTCTCGAAGGTCCAGGACCGGCCGCCGGAGTTGACGACGACGCCGTCGGCGGTTTCGGCGATGCTGTCCACGGGGGTGTTGCGGTGGACCGTGGCGCCGTTGGCTTCGGCGGCGGCGACTGCCGCAGTCACCGCACGGTCGGTGCGCAGGACACCGGCGTTCGGGTCGAAGACGGCGACGTCGCCGTCGTGGAGGTTGTGCTGCGGGTACCGTTCGGCCAGTTCCTCGTGGCTGAGGAGCTGGTGTTCGGCGCCGGTGGCCTTGGTGGTTTCCAGGACGGCGTTGAGGTACGGGCCGTTGGCGGTGCCGATGGACAGGCCGCCGCAACGGGTGAGGATGTCCTGGCCGGTTTCGGCTTCGAGTTCGGCCCAGAGCCGCTGGGAGCGCTGGTGGATGGGGTAGTAGTCGGGGTTGCCGCGGTAGATCATGCGGAAGAGGCGGGTGTCCCCGCCCACGGCGCTGCGGCCGTGGGCGGGGGTGGCGGCCTCGAAGCCGACTACCGAGTCTGTCAGCCGGGAAGCTTGCCACAGGGCCATGCTTCCGATGCTGCCCAGTCCGATGACTGCGAGTTTTCCGTCGGTCATTTTGAAGCACCTTTTCGTTGCTGGTTGGGGTCCGGGTAGTTGATGTTCAACTCGGGCGGGCTGCCACTATTCGTGAAGTCCGGCGAGCCTGCTGCCGAACTTGGCCAGGAGTGAGGTCTCGGTGGAATCCCTGCGCTCTTCCCACTTGTCGGCAAAGCCGAACAGGCTGTACATACTGTGGACTCCCAGCCAGCGTAGGGGCTCGGGCTCCCACTTGGGTGCGCGGTAGCCCACCCAGGGAAGTGACGTTCGTTCCGTCTTCCGGTCGAAGGCCAGTTCCGCCAGGGTCCTCGCGCCCAGATAGGCCGCGGTCACGCCGTGTCCTGCATAACCTGTCGACGACCCGATTCCGGACGCCGGGTCCCATTGCACACCCCCGTTCCAGTCGCGGGTAACGCCCAGGACTCCGGACCAGGCATGGTCCACTTCGAAGTTGATGCCTGGGAAGAAGGCGCCAAGCTTGGTGGTCAGCAGGTCAATCGTGGACTGGGCAGTCGCACCCGCGCCGCCCGTCCCGGAGCCGTAGCGGTAGGGCCTGCCCCGGCCACCGATGGCGATCCGGCCATCCGCTGTTCGCTGCGAATAGATGAAGGTGTGCGCGGAGTCGTTGAGGTTCTGCGGCCCGTTCCAGCCAATCTGCTGCCACGCCTCGTCCGACAACGGCTTGGTCACGAGCATCGAAGAATTGATCGGAATCAGGCTCCTGCTGCCAAGCAGTTGCCCGGAATACCCTTCAGTGCAAACGAACGTCTTGGCCGCAGTGACCCGCCCGCCGTCCAGAGTGAGGCTGTTGCCGTCGATGCTGCCTACCCGGCTGCCCTCGTAGATGCTCACTCCCATGCGGGTAACGGCGTCAGCGAGTCCGTAGACGAGTTTCGCCGGATGAATCCGGGCGCAGTGCTTGTAGAACATTCCGCCGTGGACAGTGGAAATGTTGACTTCCTTCTGGAACTCTTCACGGTCGAGCAGGTAGACATCGTCGTCGGTCAATCCGTACTTCCGCTCGGCGTCACGCCGGACAGCCAGCCGGCCAAGCCCGGCCTTCGTGTGGGCAGCTATCAGCGCACCGCTTTTGATCTGATCCGCATCAATGCCTTCGGCGTGAAGGATGTCCAGGACAGCATCGACGGCGGCGATAAACTCCCGCTGCAAGGCACGGCTCGCCTCAATGCCGCCTTCCGATGCGCGGGCAAACTTCGCACGGTTACCGGCTGGCATTGCAGAGAGCCAGCCGCCGTTCCGGCCGGATGCGCCGTAGCCAATCTGTTCCGCTTCAAAAACCGCGACCGAGAGTGAGGGCTCGAGCTTCTTGGCGAAGTACGCTGCCCAGAGTCCTGTGTAGCCGCCACCGATAATGGCCAGGTCTACTGAGCCGTTCCCGGTGAAGCGGGGGTACGAGGGCCTCTTGTCCGCGGGTCCGGCCATCCAAAAGCCGAGCTCTCCGTTACGGGGTGCTGCTGCAAGGGCTGTCATTGTTGTCCTCCGTTGTCTGTGAAGCGTTGAGTTGTTCAGGCAGCGGTGTATCCGCCGTCGACGGGCAGGACCGCACCGGTGATGTAGGAGGACTCCGACGACGCCATGAAGAGAACGGCGTTTGCGACCTCTTCGGGTGTGGCGAGGCGCTGGAGCGGGATCTGCCCCTCGCGCTGGCGGCGGTAGGCCTCGGGGTCTTCCCTGCGCTGGAAGGAAGCTTCAATGATCGGGGTGGCGGTCAGTCCCGGGGCGACGACGTTCACGCGGATGTTCCGTTCAGCCCACTCGATCGCTGCACCCTTGGCGAGCATGATCAGCCCGCCCTTGGCTGCGGAGTACAGGACTTCCTCTGGCTTGCCGACCATGCCGAGGCGGGAGCTGACCAGGACGAACGAGCCGCCGGCGGCGGGCATGAGCGGCGCGAAGTGCTTCATCACCAGGAACGAGCTCAAGAGGTTGCTGTGGAGTGTGTTCTTCGCGTCCTCATAGGACATCTCGGTCAGTGGGCCGCTGACCTGCAGGCCGTGGTTGAGGACGACGACGTCGACTGTGCCGTAGGTCTCGGCGGCTTCGCGGGCGAGGCGCTCGACGAAGGCTTCGTCGTTCAGGTCTCCGGGAACGTAGAGGTCCCCGGGCCCCGCGCTGTCGATCTGCTCCTTGCGCCCGGTGAGCAGCAGGCGGGCTCCCTCATTGCGGAACTGGGAACACACCGCCTGCCCGATTCCGCTGTTGGCGCCGGTCACCAGGGCTGTGACTTTATCGAGTCTCATGTCAGACACTCCTTCATGGGTACGTTGATTGGTTTGCGAGGTTCGGTGGGGAATTCCTGTGGCGGACCGGTCAGTTGAGGAATCCGCGGGCGTCCACCGGCCACCGCTCCAGGGACGTGCCCGTGCTGTCGGTGACGATGTACTCCTCGAAATTGACCACCACCGGGCAGACGTGGTTGGGCACCACCGGGAGCACGTTTCCGACACTTGGGCGGAAGCCCTCGGGCAAAGGGAGGAATCCGTGGTACTCGTTGAGCTTTGAGAGGAGGGCCGTTGTTCCGGCGATGCCGCCGTAGCCGCGCTCGGGGCTGCCTTCGCGGCCGAGCACCTTGGTGCCGACGTCGAGGATGACCTGGCCAGGGACCCAGTCGCTGACCACGGTGCCGGCCACGAACAGCGCGATCTGGTCCTCGGTGCAGGCGCCGAGGCGGGTGTTGTTCAGGTCGTTGAAGACGTATTCGCCGGGACGGATCTCGGTGATCACGCTGTTGGTGGCGAACTCAACGGTGGGCGTGGAGCCTGCGCTGACCACCTCGGGTGTGATACCGACCGTGGAGAGGCTGCGTACGGCAGCGATGAGGGTGGCCTCCTGGTCCTGGGCTGCGCTCTTGCGGGCCTCAGGGCCGGCGCTGCCATGTCCCGGGTAGGTGAAGACCCCCGCCGTTACCAGGCCGCGCTTGCGGGCAGCGGCCGCGAGGTCGCCGGCGGCCTCCGCCGGTGCGCCGGAACGACGGGCACCGCAGTCGACTTCGATCACGACCTGCAGCCGCTCAGGTTCGTCTCCCATCGCGTCGGCGAGCACATTGATCGCCGCGACGTTGTCGACGCCGACCCGCAACCGCGTGGTCTCGGCCAGCCGGCGGATCCGCGGCCCCTTTGTCCCGGCCGCCCAGATCGGGTAGGCGATGAAGATGTCCTCGAATCCGGCCCCTGCGAAGACCTCGGCCTCGCCCACGTTGCCCGCGGTGATTCCGACGGCACCGGCCTTAACCTGACGCCGTCCGATCTCCACGCACTTGTGTGTCTTGACGTGCGGCCTGACGTCGAGCCCATTCCGGGCGGCGAAGGCCTGCATGCGGTCGATGTTGTCCTGCATCACGTCGGCAAGGATGATCGGGGCCGGGGTGTCGACCCGCTCGACGAGAACGTCCAGTGCTCGCTGAAGCCGGTTCACGCTGTTCTCCTGATTCTGTGTATGAATGATCGAGGGCAGCGATGCTGGCTTCCTCGAATGATGATCGTTCGGGACCCGCATGAGCGGGTCCCGAACGTTCATGCGGGCCCCTAGACGGACGTGACGACCATCTGGATTTCCACCGGGGTGTTGAGCGGCAGCCCGGCGGCACCGATCGCGGTGCGGGCATGCCGTCCGTTTTCGCCCAAGACCTCGATGAGCAGTTCACTGGCCGCGTTGGCGATCTGCGACTGCAAAGCGAAGTCCGGCGGGCTGGCAACAAATACGAGCATCTGCACGATCCGGACCCGGTCCAGGTCTCCCACTGCCTGTACGGCGGCGGCGAGGCAGTTGAGCGCGGCGTGGCGCGCGAGCTCCATGGCCGCTTCCAGCTCCACGTCCTTGCCGACGATGCCCTGGCCCAGCAGCACGCCGTCTTTGAAGGGCAGTTGCCCCGAGATATGGATGCTCTCGCCGACTGCCCGGTGATGGACAAAGTAGGCATTGCCGTCGAGCTCGGGCAGTTCCAGGCCGAGGGCCTGGAGTCGTTCTGAAGCCGTATCGCCCTTGACGGTTTGAGCTAGTGGCAGACTCATCGGTACCCAGGTCTCCCTTAGGAAGCGTCAGGACGCGGCAGGCCGAAGAGGACCGGGAGGTCCGAGATGTCGGTGATGCGCTCGTAACCGAGCCAGTACTCGTCGTGCTCGAAGCCGCGGTCGACGTAGACCTTCTTTTCGATGCCCATGACGGCCGCGGAGCGGTGGTCGTACATCGGGCTCGCGGAGACGTGCACGAGCTCGTCCGGGGTTACGTTGAGCTTGTCGAACATGTACTCGAACGCTCCGAGGCGCGGCTTGTACATGCGCATCTGCTCAGCGGTGATGATGTCCGCGAACGGAGCCTGGAGGTTGGCCGCAAGCTTCTCGGCAACCGCGGTGTCGCTGTTGGTGATGATGACCAGCGGAACGGCCTCCGCGAGGCGGTTCAGCGCCGCGGTGACACCGGGGTAGGGGCCCCACGACGGGATCCGGTCGTAGACCTCGCGTGCCTCGTCGGCGCGGAACTCGATGCCGACCTTGCGCGAGGCGCGCTCCATGGAGTCGTTGACGATCTGGTGGAAGGGCTTGTACGCGCCAGTGCATTCGTCGATCCGGTACGCCTTGCAGATGCGCAGGTACTCATCAGCGACCTCCGCCGGCAGGCGCTCGCCCAGGACGTCACGCATGGTGTCGTTGATGGCGAACTTGATGAGCGTTCCGTTCATGTCGAACGTGACGAACTTGGGTTTGGTTTCGAATACCACGAGTCCTCCAAGGGTGGATTGAAGCAGATAACTGGTTGTCGATTGTCGACGAAATCTGTGTCGTCGATTGTCGACAATACGCTTAGGGGTGGCGATTGTCAACAATTCGGCGATGCCAGGAAGTGGTACTGCCCTCGGAGGATCGTCCTTAAACGGCGTGCGGGCCGCCCCTCATGGAGGGGCGGCCCGCAGCTTAGGACATCAAGGTTAGGCGGCTCAGTCGAAGCCGTGGCAGTAGACCTTGCGGACGGTCTCGAGGACCTCCCAGCGGCCGGTCCAGCCCTTGGGCTGCACGACGACGTCGCCCGCCGAGACTTCGTACACGTTGCCGGAGCCGTTGTCCGTGACCCGCACGCGGCCGCTCACGATGTAGCACAATTCGGTGTCCTCGCGCGGCGTGATGTTCCAGCCGCCCGGCTGGCACTCCCAGACACCTGTCTTGACCTCGGTGTCGAACTTGAGGATCGCGGTCTTGGGGTCACCCGAGTCATAGCCGGCGCGGTGGCCGTTGGGCTCGAGTTCGCCTTCGATCTTGTCCTTGGGTACGTAAATGTATGGCTGCATAAAGCTCTCCTTCAGCTGCAGTGTCAATTGTTGACAATTTTAGGGCCATGATGGGGATGATGTCCATGGCGAATATCAAGGGTCTAGGCAGTTGGGCGGCGGGACACGTTGTAGAAGCGGATGTTCTCGTATTCCTCGAGGCCCTCCGAGCTTCCCTCGCGGCCAAGGCCCGACTGCTTGATGCCGCCGAACGGAGCCGCAGCGTTGGACGGCACGCCCTGGTTGATGCCCACGATGCCCGTCTGGAGGCTGTCCGCCACGTTGAGGGCGCGGTCGAGGTTCTCCGTGAACACGTAGCCGGCGAGGCCGAACTCTGTCGCGTTGGCACGGCCAATGACCTCGGCTTCCGAGCTGAACCGCTGGATGGCGGCGATGGGGCCAAAGATCTCGGACGTGGCAACGTCGGAATCCGCCGAGACCCGGTCCAGGACGGTCGGGGCGAAGAAATTGCCCGGCGAGTCGTAGCCGTGGCCGCCGGTCAGTAGCTCTGCACCAAGGCTCACGGCGTTCTCGGTGTAGGCCTTCATCTCCGACACCGCCCGGTCATCGATCAGTGCGCCGAGGCCCGTCCCGGTGCCGAGGCCGTGCCCGACCTGGATCTGGGCGAAGCGCTCCGTGAGTGCGGCGACGAAGTCATCAGCGATGCCGTCCTGCACGTAGATGCGGTTGGCGCCGATGCAGGACTGTCCGCTGTTGCGGAGCTTCGCTGCGAACGTCCCCTCCACGGCGCGCTCCAGGTCGGCGTCGTTGAAGACGATGAGCGGGGCGTTGCCGCCGAGCTCCATCGAGCTGCGGAGCACGTTCCGGGAGGCGAGCTCCAGGAGTCGGCGGCCCACCGGCGTCGAACCGGTGAAGGACACCTTGCGCACCCGGGGGTCGAGGAGGACGGCCTCGCTGAAGGCCCCCGACTTCGACGTGGTGACGACCTGGACCAGCTCCTCCGGCACCCCGGCCTCGACGGCGAGCTGCACGGCGAAGTATGTGGTCAGGGGCGTCAGGGTGGCGGGCTTGATGACAGCGGGGCAGCCCGCAGCCAGGGCCGGGGCGATCTTTCGGGTCGCCATGGCGAGCGGGAAGTTCCACGGGGTGATGAGGACGGCCAGGCCGACAGGGGAACGGCGCGTCAGAAGGTTCGCGCCGCCGTCGGGCGTTTCCCGGAAGTTTCCGACGGGGCGCACGGCCTCCTCGGCGTACCAGCGCACGAAGTCGTTACCGTACTTGACCTCGCCGCGGGCCTCGGCGAGCGGCTTGCCCATCTCGCGCGAGATGAGGTAGGCGAGGTCCTCGGAGTGGGCGACGAGCTTGTCGTACCAGGCGCGCAGGACGTCGGCGCGGTGGCGGAGCGAGGTCTTCGCCCACTCCTCTCCAGCCTTGTCGGCCGTCGCGACAGCTGCCAGCGCTGCCTCAACGTCGGCGTCGGGAACGTGCGCAATGGTCTCGGCCGTGGCGGGGTCCTGGACCGCGATCCCATGACGGGGGAGCTTGATGGACCGGATGACGGCGTCCGCGCGCTGGACGTTCTCCGGGTCCGCCGCGATCAGGGGCGTGGCTGTGGTGGCGGTGAGTCTCATTGATTCTCCTTTTGGTGATGGCACAAGAGGGGTTCTTGCTTGCTGGCTCACACGCCGTTTCATCCGCGTGTAGGAGGCTTCGGCCAACTCCGGATGCGAGTGGTCAAAATCGCACTGGCGGTTTGGGATTCCGTCAAAAGGGACGCCGAGCAATGGGAACCACCCGCATGAGTGCGAGGAATTCCTGAATGTAAGCAAATTTATCCAGCTTCGCTGGTTAAAAAAAGCGAATCTTTCTGACTGTTATTTGTAAGTCCTACTTACGGGACGGTCTGCTCTGAAACGCGCGGACAATGGCATCCCGCACGGCCAGGAGTGCCGGGCTGCGCTCCGCTCCCGATCTGACCAGATACTGGATGCTTCGGTGTTGATCCGCGGGCAGCCAGGGACTCGGTATCAGGTTGCTGCCGGCTTCCTGGACAACCATGTCGGGCAGGAAGGCTGCGGCCAGTCCTTGCTCGACCATCCTGAGATGGAAAAGAAGGTCGGAGGAGACGTGGGCGACAATGGGCTCGATCCCCAATTCCCGGCATACCCGCAAGGCCCATTGCGAAGACGCCGAGGCAAGTGGTTCGAGGACCCAGCGCAGGTTTCGGAGCTGATCAAAGTTCTCAAAAGTACGGCCAGGCGGGAGATAACCCCGAACGGGGTCTTGACCGATCACAGTGGTGCTGATGCCCCCGCTTGGAGCCCCTGGAGTGCCGGGAAAGGAGTCAGTTACGACGGCGTCAACCTGTCGCGACAGTAGCTGTGTGACGGCGAATTCGGGGTCCTCGCGACGTAGGCGCACGTCCAGGTGCGGAAAGTTTCGGGCCAGTTCCGCCACAGCTGCCGGCATGACGCTCCGGCTGATAGTTGTGAATGCAGCTATCGTCACTACCCCTTGGGGGCGTTGGTGCGAGGTCGCCAAATCAGCTTCCGCGCGCTCCATCGCAGCCAGGATCGCTTCCGTGTTCCGGACCAGCTCTTCGCCGGCCGGCGTGAGCTTGACGCCGCGGCCGGCCTTCTCCAGCAGGATCACGCCAGTTTCCTTCTCCAGGAGCCCCAGTTGCTGGGAAATGGCCGAATGGCTATAAGCGAGTTCCCGTGCTGCGGCGCTCATGCTGCCATGAAGCTTGACTTCCCTCAGCAGGGTGAGGCGGTGAAGATCCAGCATGTGCAGGGACATCCGTTCTGCTGTTGAGTTCGCGATGTCGACTATCGTAATCCGCAGCGAAAATCACTGCCGCTGAGGCGCCGCAAGCGGGCAAAAGGGGAGTACCAGGCTGTTCCGGCTTCGGATTGGGTAAATCGGCCGGATGGCTCGAATACCTTCGGGCGGCTGATTGCGCCGGCGCCAGGCTACCGCCTTCGTGGTCGGGAAGGCACTCATCAGCGTAGTCAGCGGTTCCGGACCATCGGACGCTGCTTGGTCGCCGTCACTAAGAGTTGTGGCTTCCCGGGCCGTGGTGGCCCGGGAAGCCGGGGGTTTGTGGTGCCCTTAGTCCTGGCCGAGGCCGGCGGCGGAGGTCTTTGTGCCGGTGATCTCGTTCAGGGCGCGCAGGTCGAAGATGCCGTTGAGGTCCGCGGCCTTGGTGGTGCCGGCGTCCACGCCGTCCTGGAGCAGTTTCTTGTAGGTTGCGGCCAGCGGGTCGGTGGTGAAGGTGATGTTCTGCAGGGAACGGGCGATCACGTCCGCGGCCAGCGGCTTGCCCGCGCTGTCCTTCAGGGCGGCGTTGATCACGGAGGCCTTCTCGGCGGCCGGGGCGGTGTTGAGCCAGTCCACCGCCGCCACGTGGCCCTTCAGCAGGGCGGTGACGGTTTCGGGGTGCTCGGCGGCGAACTTCTTGTTCACGATCAGCACGGTGGTGACGAACTCGCCCTTGGCCCACAGCTCCTTCTCGTCCACCAGCACCTTGGCCCCGGCCTGCAGGACCAGGCGGGAGGCCCAGGGCTCGGGGACCCAGGCGCCGTCGATCTTGCCGTCCTGGAACAGCTTCAGGGTCTGGGCGTTCTCGGTCGGGTTGATGTTCACGTCCCCGCTGCCGTCGGTGGAGGTCTTGTAGCCCTGCTTCAGCAGCCAGGCCCGCAGCGCGACGTCCTGGGTGCCGCCCAGCTGCGGGGAGGCCAGGGTCTTGCCCTTCAGCTCCGCCGCGGTCTTGATCCCGGGCTTGACGACCAGCTGGGCGCCGCCGGCGGCGGCGCCGGCGATGATCCGGATGGATTCGCCGTTGCTCTTGACGAAGGAGTTGATGGCCGGGTTCGGGCCGATGTAGGTGGCATCGATCGCGCCGGCGTTCAGGGCCTCGATCGCGGCCGGGCCGGCGTTGAAGACCTGGGTGCTGAGCTTGGTGGCGCCGAGTTCCTTGGCGATGAGTCCCTTGCTGACACCGACCAGGGCCGGGGCGTGGGTGACGTTGCCGAAGTAGCCCAGGCGCAGTTCCGCCGCCGGGGAGGTGCCCGCGGCGGCCGGGGCCTCGTTGTTCCGGGCCACGGCCGAGGCCACCGCGGCGCCGGCGCCGATCAGCAGGGCCAGGCCGACGGCGATGCCCACCTTCAGGCCGCGCCCGGCCTTGGGCTTGTTGCTCTCACCCGCAACGATGCGGGTAGTCGGGTTGTCGTGAGGTGATGGCACAGGCGTAATCCTTTGCGAGAGGGCAGGCCTGCATAACGCTCCAGGCCCAGGAACGGAGATGGTTGGGGTGTGTCCGCGGGACCCGGTGGACGTGGGCGGGTGGGGCTTAGGCGCTTGGTGCCGGGTTGTACGCGGAGGTCTGATGCCGAGGCTGCGTGCCTTGGCTGGATAGAGATTACGGTTGCAGCCTCATCGCGACAACGAGGCATGACACCTGCTGTCATTGGGCGACGCTGGGGTTAACGGCCCGTCGTTTGGTGTCATTCGAGGACCAAAACCTTCATGCAACAAGGCTCTCCGAAGACTCAGGGCAGCTTGTCTAGCGCGTTATGGTCACGACCTCTGGCGGGCAGAATGACCATCGCTTGCGCGCCTGACAGTGCTGACGAGTTGAGCTTGGACCGGGGTGTACGGGGCGTGATGTACCCGGACCGCATGAGTGCTTGCCTGTGCCGCAGGCATTACTCCAGGTTCGGGGCAGGTGGGGGAGTCGGGCTCATTTGTCCTGGTGTTCTTGGGCTTCTCTGTGCTCCGTCCATCGAGGGGGACGGTGGGGCACAGGTCGGTGATGAGACCCATTCCGGCGTATTCGCGCATGGCTTCGATGCCTGCCACAGCTGCACGCTTGTCCGGAAAATCCGTGGAGAGGGCCACCATGGTCCCATTGGGGGCTGTGACCCTGAATCTGAAGCAGCCGTACTCATCTTCGAAGAGTTCGAACGAACCGGTCATGACTGTCCTCCTGGAATCCGGCCATCAGCCGGGTGTTCGTTTCTCATGGGGCCGGGGCGCGACGCTGCGTCCTGGCGATGAGGGGATCAAGGGATCGGGTGCATGGCCGCGAGTGTGAGCCGCGCCACATTTGTCACGCCAACGTATCCGAACGGCATCGGCGCTGGCGAGTGCTGTTCCAGTCACAATAAGTCTGCTATGGCAGACCAGGAGGGGCAGAGCTCAGTCGTACCACTGCCAGCCCGGTGGTACCCATCCCTCGGGACCATGCTGGGAATAGTGGCTTCCACATTGCTTGCAGGTATAGCTCACGACGGAGGCGGCCAAACCTTGGCCCTCGGTGCCGTAGCAGGCAGGGACGAAGGCGTCGTAGCTCAGGTGGGCGGAAGCGCCGCAATTGCGGCAGCCAGGACGTGCCTGGGGTAAGACGGGAGCGGAGGCGTGTGCGCCGTGCTGTCGGTGCGGGGTTGCGGGCATCATGCGGGTACCAACCTTCCAATCGAAAGCCGGACCCCCTGTAGGCCAAAGCTCGAGACCATGCGGGGGCCTCATGAATCGGGCGCGTCGGTCCGGAAGGGCCGGACGCCGGTCAAAAGATGAAGCAGTTTTCGGGGCAGGACGTGATGGTGATTCACAGCACTTTACCCGGCGGATGCCGGCGTGGGTAGAAGTCAATCGCCGGAAGGAACGAGCGGTGCTTTCAATGCGTAAGGGGCGGCCGGCAGGAGTGGAATTGAGTACGGGTTACCCGGGCGTCGCGCTGTATTGGCGGGTAGCCTTAAGTAACACGCCAGTCGGCTCCGCCCCCACAAAAACACCCAGGAGCAGAACATGAGGTTCCACCGGCACTTGCTTACGTATGCCACCGTGCTTACGGTGATTTTCGGCCTCACGGCCGCTCCCGCGGACGCCGCACCCAAACCGGTATCGTTTGCCCAGGTGACCGCAACGCTCTTGCCCTTCAACCAGGTGCGGGTCGAACTGACAGTGAAATGCGAGCCGTCGGACACCTATCAGTTCCAGATTTTCCATGTACTACAAGGCGAGACGGCCGGATGGAACGATGACCCCACTTTCCTTCCCACTCCTTGCGGCACCCGGGAAATTCTGCCCGCGTCCGGTCTTACCGGCTTGTTCGAGCCGGGGAAAGCCCAGTTGCACGCGCTCCTGAATATCTGTGAAGGAGGAGACCCGGCGGCTTGCTCCGTGGCCGAGGTCTGGAAGACCGTCAGGTTGCGTACATGACCTCACCCGGGCCGGCAAGGAAAGCCTGACGCCGTCACCAGCCGCCGCGCGTCGGCGTATGTCCCTGCCGGGCGTCGTCGGGCATGGCCATTTCGGCCCGCAGGCCCAGGAGCCGGATCGGCCGACCCGCCTCGATCGAGGCGGCAAGGTCCAAGACCCGCGCGAGGATTTCGTTCCGGTCGGATGTCTCGGGAATCTTCTTCGCGTGGGTCGTCGTGAAGAACGGCGCGTACCGGACCTTGAGCGTCAGCCCGATCACGGGCCGTCCTTCAGCAGCGACATCCTCAAGGACGCGCGCTGTCAGGTCCCTGACGGCGTCGTCCACTTGGCCGTGCTCGGTGAGGTCACGCTGGAAGGTGGTCTCCCGGCTGTGCCCGCGGGCAACCCACGGGGTGTCGTCCACGACGTCGGCACCGTCCCCGCGTCCGAGTTGTGCATACCAAGGGCCCATCCGCGGGCCGAATTCCGGGACCAGGCTTTGGGGATCGGCCGCGGCGAGTTCGGCGACTGTGTCGATACCGAGCTTGGCCAGCCGGGCCGACACGCGGGCTCCGACGCCCCACAGCTCCTTGGTGGGCCGGCTGCCCATGACGTCGAGCCAGTTCGCGGCAGTGAGCCGGAAGACCCCGGCCGGTTTGCCGAAACCCGTAGCGACCTTCGCCCGGACCAGGGTGTCGCCGATGCCCACGCTGCAATGCAGCTGCGTCCGTTCCAGGACGGCGGCCTGCACCTGCCGGGCGTAGGTTTCAGGATCCTCCGTCTTAATGCCCACAAAGGCCTCATCCCAACCCAGTACCTGCACGGTGGCACCTGGCTGAGCGCGCAGCGTTGCCATGACCGTTTCGGACGCCGCCAGATAGGCCTCGAAGTCGACGGGAAGGATCACGGCGTCCGGCACTTTCCGGGCCGCAATTCGCAGGGGCATTCCGGAGCCCACACCGAAGGCCCGGGCCTCATAGGACGCGGTGGACACAACGGCCCGTTCGGTGGGGTCGCCCCGGCCGCCGACAATGATCGGCTTGCCAGCAAGCTCCGGCCGCCTGAGTACTTCGACCGCAGCAATGAACTGGTCGAGATCGACGTGCAGCACCCACCGGATTCCGCTCACGCCACCAGTCTGCCCTAACGTCCCGGGAAGGTCAGCCGGCTGGGAGCTCGAGTCGGGCGCCAATCTCGCTGAATGCTCCATAAAGATCCGGCACGCCCCACCATTCGACTAGGAAGCCGTCCTCGAAGCGGAGGATCTGAATGGAGACGATTTTCAGGGACTTGCCGGTCGCGGGCAGTCCCAGGAACGGCCCCGTGTGCACTCCCCGCCACGTCATCCGGGCGGCGACTTTGTCGCCCTCCACGACAGTGTCTTCGACGTGCCCCGTGAGCTCGGACAGCCCGGCATGGAGACCCCGCATCCAGAAGACGATTCCGGCCAAACCCGGAGGCTGACCAGGAACGGGGCCATGGTCCACGATGTCCGGACTGACGATCCCGGCCAGGGCGTCCTCGTCGTTGGCCGCGACGGCGGCGATGAGCCGGCCGTATGCCTCCCGCAGTCGATCATTGTTGCCCATGGTTGCTCCTCGAGTGGCGGCCGGAACGGCTACGACCAAGTTTGGACGCCGCGGCAGACGCGGGCAAGGGCGGGAAGACCGGTGGCGGCCGAGTGCCTGGGGGAGGTGGTACCGCTGCTGAGGTCCTTCACTGCTCATAGACTGATGCGCAATTGGCTAGACAGACACCGGCCGTCATCTCGTGGCGACACCATGGAAGAGACACAATGCATTCAACGCACAGCAGCGCTCTCACTGTCCGGAACGCCTTGATCTTCGACGGCTCATCGCCCGAGCTCACTGAAGGCTCGATCGTCTTCAAGGACGGGATCATCGCCGAGGTCGGAAACGTGGCTCCGCAAGGCGAGGTACTCGACGTCGCCGGCAAAACGGTGGTTCCCGGCCTGATCGACGCGCATTTCCATGCCTACGCGGTTGGCCTCGGGGGATTCGAGGTCGAACGCGGCCCGCTGAGTTACGCCGCTCTTGTGGGCGCCAAACGCCTGGAGTCCGCCTTGCGGAGGGGTTTCACGACGGTCCGGGACGTGGCCGGTGGCGATGTGGGTCTCTCGCGCGCCATCAAGGGCGGCCTCTTCCCGTCGCCACGCTACTACTTCACCGGGCCCGCCCTCAGCCAGACCGGGGGACACGGTGATCCACGGTCCGCAGACCTCGATCTCTGCTTCAGCCATGGTCACATGTGCGCCGTCGTGGACGGCGTGGATGAACTGAGGAGGACCGTCCGTGACAGATTCCGGACCGGCAGCCATGCCATCAAGATCATGACGTCGGGCGGAGTCGTGTCGCTCACCGATCCCATCCGGGTACCCCAGTATTCCGGTGAGGAGATCCGTGCGGTCGTGGAGGAGGCCACCCGCCGCGGCAGCTATGTTGCCGCGCACGCCTACTCTCCGGAAGCGATCGTCCACTCGGTCGAAAACGGCGTGCGGTCCATCGAACATGGCAACCTCCTGGACCGCCAAACTGCTTCCCTGATGGCAGATCGCGGCAGCTACCTGGTCCCCACTCTCGCTACCTACGATGCGATGAACCGCCGGGGCGCAGGCCTTGGACTGAACCCGGTTTCGCAAGCCAAGAACGCTGAGGTTCTGGACGCCGGAAAGTCCGCCATCGAGTTGGCACTGCAGGCGGGCGTCACGGTGGGCTTCGGTACCGACCTCATGGGCGATCTGGAAGACGAACAACTTGCCGGTGTCCGCTTGCACACCGAGGTGGCCGGTGTTTTTGAAACACTGAAGTCGATGACTTCGGTCAACGCTGCGCTCCTGCAGGACGGCGCGATCGGCCGGATCTCGGCAGGTGCGGCCGGAGATGCTTTGATCCTCGACAGGAATCCCTTCGAGGATCCTGCCGTGCTTTGGGAGGAGGAGAGGCCCCGGACGGTGATCCACGATGGCCGGGTGGTCCGATGAAAGAGGGGGCCGGTTGCCGAACGGCAACGGGAGGGACTCTCATGAGCCATTCTCACCGCTTCCGGGGGTTGTGTCCGACGACGGTTCCGGGCGGCATCGGGGCGCCGAACACGGGGCCAGGCTTGGGCCGCTTGGCGTGTCGCTCCTCTTCGGAGATCCGTTTGAGGTGCTGCAACACCCACGGGACCATGTACCCGCGCGCCCAGATGATGTCATCGGCCGCCGCCGTCAAACGGGCGGCGGGCAGCGCGATGTCACAGCCGTTCTTCCGGTCGATTTCTTTGCCCGCCCGGCATGTCAGGCGTCGGTGCCCTCGGGTGGCAGGTTCTGGGCCAAGGGAGGCCACCATTGCGATGGCGCGCTGATGACGAAACGCCGACCGCTGAGGTCGGTCGGGACGATTCGGATGAGCTGGTCCTTTACGCCGGCTTCCCACGGTGAGAGTGAGGTTGCTGCGGCCTCCTGGAGCTCTTCGGCATCTTCGACGAGTTCGGCCGTTCCCTTGACCACGACGCTCCACGCGATGGTGCCATAGGCGTTGAGGCCGTCCGCCTCGAAGGCAACCGGGTTTCCGCCTTGCAGTGCGCTGAGCTTGGTGCCCGGCCCGGTACGGAAGATCAGCGTGCCGAAGTTGGGCACATAGTTGACCGGGAAGATTTCAGGGTCTCCGCTGCTGACCAGGGCCACCCTGCCGACAGAGGATGTCTCAAGGCATTTCCAGCAGTCGTGCACGGTGAGGGAGACGGTTTCAGAAGCCGGGGCCGGATTTTCCATGTGCCGAGCGTAGGTTCCAGGCGCACCGCGCGGTAGGGCAGAAAGTCCCGCAAAGCAGAAGCAGGGAGCGGCGACGGCAGCTGCGTCGTGACTTTCGGCCCTGTTTCTGCTGCCCGTTCCGGGGAAGACTAGGGCCCACGAACCGGTGCGTTTCCTTGTCGGGCACCGCCGAACAGCCAGGAGGAAGACCATGGAAAGTGATGAACGGCCCGGAACTGTCCTGGACGAGGAGCAGTCGTGGGGCGTGCTGCGCCGGTGCGGGCACGGCCGGCTCGCTGTATCGGTCTTAGGCAAGCCCGACATCTATCCCATCAACTACATCGCGGACGATGGCGTCCTGTTGATGAGGACGAACCCTGGAACGAAGCTGGCCGAACTCACGGTCAATGCGAACGTTGCCTTCGAGGTTGACGAAGTGACCGACAGCGAAGCCTGGAGTGTGGTGGTGACGGGTACGGCGAGAGTGGTCGAGTCGCAGTCGGAAGTGGACAGGCTGGACAAGCTTCCGCTTAAACCGTGGATCCCGACGCGCAAATACACGTATGTGGAGATCACTCCCGAGCACATTCACGGCCGGCATTTTGAGCTCGGCGACGAACCCGAGAGGTACTAGGCCCAGTGACGGCCGGCTTCGGACAGGCGTGAATAACGTGAAGGGCAGGATCCTCCTTGGCACCAACGGATCCCCCGCGGCGCTCGCGGCCGGGGACTGGGCGGCCGTCCGCGCCGTCGACGTCGGTGACGAGCTGGTGCTGGCGCATTCGGTCCCCGCCCGCGCCGTGTTCCGCGTCGAGGATTCCTATGAGTCCGCCCGGAAGCACGGGCAGGAGCTGCTGGACGGTGAGGCGGCGCGCCTGTCCGCCCGGCACCCGCATCTGAGGCTCGCAAGCGTGCTCGCCGACGGCGAAGTTGCTCAGGTCATGCGCGGACTTTCCGAAGAAGCAGATCTGGTGGTCGTGGGAACGGACCGTGGCCCCGACGCCCACGGTGAAGGATTCGGTTCGGTAAGTTTCCAAACGTCAATCATCAGCCAATGCCCCGTGACAGTGGTTCCTGTGCTTGGGCAGCGTCCTGCCGCGGGCGTCGTCGTGGGAGTCGACGGCTCCCTGGAATCCGGAATCGCTGCGGAACATGCAGCTGCGGAGGCAAACCGACTGGGCGAGGACCTCACGATTGTGCACGCCGCACGCGACATTTCAGCGGGGCGGGAAATATTGAGCGCGGCCAAGGACAGTGTCACGGCCGCGAACCCGGGCCTGCCGGTGCATGAACTGCTGGATCTGGACCACGGCCCGGCCGAAGCGCTCCTGAAAGCAGGCCTCGGTGCCAGGTTGCTGGTCCTGGGCTGCCGCGGCAAGGGGGGCCTTCGCGTCCTGATCGGTTCGGTCGCCAAGGATGTTCTGTTCAAGATTCATTGTCCGACCCTTGTTACCCGTCCGGCCGGTACTATGGCCGGACTTCGTACCGCCTCGAGCCGGGACGGAGCGCCCTGAGCGCGTTGAGTATGGTCGCGAGGTCCGCCAGCTCCTGAAGAAGGGCCCCGCCCACGGCGGGGATAAAGCCGAAGGCCGCCACCAACATCAACCCGATGCTCAGCAGGATCCCTGTCCAGATGCTTGTCCGATCTCCACCGCCAACGCGGATTCGGCCGGAAGGCTCTTGCCCGTCAACGTCGATTCGTCGAAGACTGCCGTCGGCGAGAGCAGCCTTCCATCGACGGGGAGGACCTCGGAAGGCCTGACCACCAGGATGGTTCCAGCCGCTTGCCCGGTGGCCAGCAGGATTCCCATGACGCCGGCAACAAGCGCGGTGCGGCGAGCAGCGGGAACTGCAGGAACCAGGGTGCCGGGCTAGTGGAACTCTTCGGTCCGGGCATCGGTGACCGGGGTGGTCCAGATGTCAGGTCGAGTCGTCTTGAACCGCCGGCCGGTGACGACCGCGGGGAGGAGGCGCAGATAGTGGACCTTCGGGCCCGGCTGCCAGGGATCCAGGTGCAGGGCATCGACAACCTTCTTTTCCTGCGGATCCGTGATGATCCGGACGGGGCCCTTGACGACGACGCTCCAGGCCGTGCCCGTACCGGCATCGTAGCCATCGACTTCCATCGCGCAGAGATCCTGAATTGCCGCCCGGACCTTGGTCCCGACGTCCGAGCGGAAGACCGCCGTGCCTTTGTCCAACACGTAGTTCACCGGGAAAATCTCCGGCTGCCGGTCCACGATCACCGCCAGCCTGGCAACTGTGGCTTGGCCGAGCAACTCCCAGCATTCCGCAGGATCGAGCCTTTCGGCGGGATTCCCAGGCTTCCCGTTCATTCCAGGCCTGCCCGGGTTGCATCGTCCAAGGGACTCCACCACGTCAGTGGTGACGTCACTTTGAAGCGGCGGCCGGTGATCGACGTCGGGACGATCCTCACAAAGGCGTCTTTCCTGCCGGCCTGCCAGGGGAACAGCAGGAGTCCCACCGTATCCAGGACCTCCTGGGTCAGGGTCACTCCGACGGCTCCACCTTTTACTACCACGCTCCAGGCGATGCCAGTATCCTGGTCGACGCCGTCGGCTTCCAATGCCACGGGAGCGTCACCCAGGGCCGCGTGAAGTTTGGTTCCCTCCCCGGTGCGGAAGACCAGCGTTCCGTGATCGACCTTGTAGTTGATCGGGAAGATGTCCGGATGGTTTGCCGCCCAGACCGCCAGTCGTCCCACGGACACGCCCCGCAAGAGGGCCCAGCATTGTTCGGCGGACAGGACCTCGACGCCGGAAACAGGTGATGGCTTGTTCGTCATGGCCCCGACGGTACGCCCTTGCCCTTTCCTGGAACAGGGCACAAAGGCCCCTGCCCACATTGGATGCTGGAACCCGGTCATACCGCCGGGTAGGCTGGCATCGGAGCGTATGGAAGGGACCCCCGATATGTCCAGCCCGGACCAGGAACGGACCGAACACCATCCGGCTGCGGGGATCCGGATCGAAGAATTGCTCACGGAATTCCTGGCCAAAGCCAGCGAGCTTCTTCACGCCCAGGAGCACATGCGCGGGCTGCTGGAGGCGGTTGTTGCGGTCGCCGAGGACCTCAGCCTGGAAGCCGTCCTGGACCGGGTAGTCACATCGGCCTGCCGGCTGCTGAAGGCCCGTTACGGTGCCCTGGGGGTCATCGGCGAGGGCAAGGCGTTGAGCCACTTCATTACTGTCGGCATAGATGAGGAACTCGCCGGCAGGATCGGGCCACGTCCCACCGGCCACGGTGTGCTGGGCCTGCTGATCACCGAGCCTGTGCCCTTGCGCCTGCATGACCTGCGCGAGCATCCGAACGCTTACGGGTTCCCGCCAAGTCATCCCCCCATGAAGTCCTTCCTGGGGGTCCCGATCCGTGTCCGCGACGTGGTGTTCGGAAATCTCTACCTCACCGAAAAAGAGGGCGGGGAAGACTTCACTGCTGAAGACGAGGACCTCGCCGTCGCCCTGGCCGCCGCCGCCGGTGTCGCCATCGAAAACGCCCGGCTCTATGAGGATGCGCGTCGCAGGGAGTCCTGGCTGGAAGCCTGCATGGATGTGACCGGCAGGATGCTTGGCGGCGAGCGGGCCCTGGAGCAGGACGAACCCCTGGAGGAGAGCAATTGGGGGCTCAACCTGATCGCTGACCGGGCGCTGCGCGAATCCGGCGCCGATCTCTCGCTGATCCTGATCCCGGCGGACAGTAGCGGGGCCTACCGGGTACTCGGAGCTTCCGGGGGACACGCCGGGCAATTCGCCGGCGAACTGTTGGCCCTGGACTCCGCGGAAGTCCGGGGTGTCGCGGGCGGCGGCCCCCCGGCCTTGGTCGACGAAGCGGGCTTCCTTCTGGGCACGGCCGACGGCATGAACCTCGGTCAGCTCCTGGCGATTGACCTCAGTGCCCACGGTGACCACCATGGTCTCTTGATCCTGGTCAAGGCTCGCGGCACCGGACCCTTCTCGAGGACGGATATCGAGATGGGCGCTGTTTTCGGTTCGCACGTCGTGCTGGCCCTTGAGCTCGATCGGGCCCACCGTTTGAGGGAACAGGTGGTTCTTTTCACTGACCGGGACCGGATCGCCAAGGACCTGCACGACGTGGTCATTCAGCGCTTGTTCGCGGCAGGGCTGAGCATTCAGAGCCTTCGGCGCTTCACCACCAACGAGGCCGCCTTGGCCCGGATCGATTCCGTTACGACAGAGCTCGACCAAACCATCCGCGACTTGCGCGACACCATTTACTCGCTTCGCGCCGGTGCAGGGGAGCGGGAACTTCTGAGCAGCCGAATCCTGCAGGTGGTCCGTGGGGCGACCCGTTCCTTGGCGTTCGCGCCGCACTTGACCTTGACAGGGGCCGTGGATTCCGTGCTCGACGACGATGCTGCCGCGAACCTGTTGGCCGTCATTTCGGAGGCGCTTAGCAACGCCGTGCGGCATTCCGGCGCCGGGTGGATCGGTGTGTCCGTCGCCGCCGGGGACGGGAAACTGTCGCTATCGGTGGAAGATGACGGCTGCGGATTCGCCGACCCCGTGCCCGGCAACGGCCTCGTCAACATGGAACGGCGGGCCCGTGAACTCAACGGCACCTTCTCAGTCAGCAGCACGCCGGAATCAGGCACCCACTTGGAGTGGGCCGTTCCAGCCCGGTGAGGACAACTCCGCCGAGAATGCGGAGCTGTCCTCAGCGGCGGGGTGCAGAACCGGTTTCCGGCCCGTGCGCCATGAACACCGCTGCCTGTGTGCGCCGTTCGAAGCCCAGCTTCGACAACATGGATGAAACGTAGTTCTTGACGGTCTTTTCGGCCAACAGCATTTCTTCGCCGATCTGGCGGTTCGTCAACCCCTGACCGACGAGTTCGAGCACCCTGCGTTCCTGTGGCGTCAGGGCTGCCACCCGCGGGTCCAACGGTTTCGGCTCCGTGAGCCCTTCGACGATCTTCGCTTTCAATCCGGCGTCAAACAGCGATTCACCCTGCGCGGCTTTGCGGAGTGCCCCCAAGAGGTCGGAGCCGCCGATCTCCTTCAGGACATAGCCTGCGGCGCCGGCCAGGACCGCGCTTCGGAGGGCCTGTTCGTCGTCGTAGCTGGTCAGGATGAGGCACACCAGGGAAGGGTCCACTGAACGCACATCGCGGCACACCTCGATGCCGGTGCCGTCCGGCAGGCGGGCGTCCAGGACTGAAACGTCCGGGCGCAGCGCCGGGATGCGGCGGGCCGCTTCCTCGGCGGAGCCGGACATGCCGACCACAACAAACCCCTCACCCTCCAGAAGCTCCTGGAGGCCCCGGCGGACCAGTTCGTGGTCGTCAAGTATGAACACCCTGATCGCTTCGCCGGAGGAGCGATGTGGGGTTGATTGACGGTCCATGGTTCTCCTGTCCCAGCAAGGCGTCGGCTTTGAGCGGGATTCCCTTATCCCGGCTCTGCCATTGTTTCTTGCCTGCTCGAACGCCTACAAGGGTCGAAGGACCTAAACGGACCCTGTGACTTTTGGCACTGTTTTGCCGCGTTGCTTCTGTCCACGCTGGGAGAAAGCAAGGAGACGAACCATGGCGAAACGCCCAAAGCGCGAAAAGGTCATTGTTGGCGTCGACGGCTCGGAGGAATCCGTTGAGGCCGTGCGCCAGGCGTGTCGGCTGGCCCTCGCCACGGGACGCGATGTTGAAGCCTGGACCTGCTGGGAATTCCCGGCCGGGTACGAAGCATATGTGGCCATGGGCATCGACGGCTTCGCGCATGAAGCCGCCACCGCGCTGCAGCACGCCGTTGCGAAGGCTTTCAACGGTGAGGTTCCGCCCGGATTCCGGACCAGGCTTGTCCACGGTTCCCCGCGCACGGAACTCATCGCGGCGAGCCGCCATGCTTCCTTGCTGGTCCTCGGACGGCGCGGACGCGGGGGCTTCCGCAGCCTTCCCCTCGGCTCGGTCAGCGCATCCTGCGTGGCCCATGCCGGCTGCCCTGTCCTTGTGGTCCACCGGAAGGACCTGCCAAGGAGCACCGATCCCGCCCCGGAGCAACCGTGACGGGTCCCCCAACAGAAAACCACCGAAGGAGTCTGAATCACATGAAGAGATGGACATGCTGGCAGGACTGGACCGCAGTTGCTGCCGGGGCGTATGCGGCGCTGTCCGTGCTGTGGACCGCGCAGTCAGGGTCATCGGCGGCATACCTGGTCACGCTGGGCGTCCTGCTCATCGTCGCTGGCGCGATCAACCTTGCCTTGCCTGGCATGCCGGCGGCCGAATGGGGGCAGGCCGTAATCGCGCTCGTGCTGCTGCTCGCGCCATGGGTGGGAGGCTTCGTTTCCCAGACCGGAGCGGCATGGAGCGCCTGGATTCCGGGCGCCGTCGCTCTGGTGGTCACCGCACTCGCGATCAGGCCGAGCACCGAAGAGTACCGGCACCACCACATGACAGCACACTAGATCGTGCCGGGGTGTCCCGCCGAGGTGGGGCACCCCTGCCGTCGATGACCGGGAGGTCAGCATGACCAACAGAAGCCAGGCCATACTGCGCTTCCTGGGCGCAACGGACACGGTCACAGGTTCCAGATACCTCGTCGAAGCCGCCGGCCGCCGGATCCTCGTCGATTGCGGCCTGTTCCAGGGCTACAAGGTCATACGCAGCCGCAACCGGGGTGCTTTTCCTGTTGCGCCGGCTTCCATCGATGCCGTGCTGCTGACACACGCGCACCTCGACCACACCGGATACGTTCCTGCGTTGGTGCGCGACGGATTCACCGGTCCGGTCTATGCGACTCACGGCACGACGGAGTTGTGTGGGCTGCTGTTGCCGGACAGCGGCCACCTGCAGGAGGAAGAAGCAAGGTACGCGGAGTACCAAGGTTCTTCCATCCATTCGCCGGTGCGCCCGGTCTACACGGCTGCCGATGCCACAAGGTCCCTGGGCAGCTTCAAGTCGCAGGATTTTGACCGGAAGCTCGATCTCGGTGGTGGACTCGAGGCAACGTTCCTGCCCGCCGGACACATACTCGGGGCAGCCCAGATACATCTTGCTGTCGGTGGGCGCTCCTTGCATTTCACCGGGGACCTGGGCCGTTACGACGACCCCTTCATGTTCCCGCCCCGGGATCTTGAAGCAGTCGACATCCTGGTGACCGAATCGACCTACGGCAACCGGACCCATCCCGCAGGGGTGCCCGGGCAGGAACTGGCCGACGTCGTCAACCGCGTGGCCAAGCGTGGCGGAGTGGTGATGATCGCAGCGTTCGCGGTGGGACGGGCAGAGACGCTGCTGCTGCACCTGTCCGCCCTTCGCCGGAAGGGGCTGATTCCGGATATCCCGATCTACTTGAACAGCCCCATGGCCGTGGATGCTTCCCACCTTTATCAGCAGCACCGGGAGGAGCACCACCTCCGCGAAGAGGAATTCAGGCAGATGTACCGCGTGGCACGGATGACCAGGAGCGTTGATGACTCCAAACTGCTCAACCTCAGGGGCGGACCGATGATCATCATCTCAGCCAGCGGAATGCTCACGGGAGGCCGGATCCTGCATCACCTTGAAGCCTACGGGCCGGATCCCCGGAACGCCATCGTCCTCAGCGGCTATCAGGCGGGAGGAACCAGGGGAGCCGCCCTGGCGGCCGGAAGCCGCGAATTGAGGATTTACGGACAGGACGTCGAGATCAGGGCCGAGGTTGTCCAACTGGAGGGCTTCTCGGCACACGCGGACGCCGACGGGATCATCAGGTGGATGCGGACAGCTCCGCGGGCACCCCGCATGACCTATGTTACCCATGGGGAGCCCGATGCCTCAGACGCGCTGCGCACACGCATCAAGCGCGAGTTGGGCTGGAACGCGCGGGTACCGGAGTACCTGGAAACCGTGTTCCTGGACAACCCCCGCTGACTGCCGCAATGGCCGGGCCGCCGCAGGACTTCCGGCCCTAACCCCGCACGGGCGGGAAGGGAAAACTGGGCTTAAGGATCCGCCCGGGTCCACTAACTTGACGAGGAACGGAAACCACCATGAAGAATCCGATTGTCGTGGGCGTCAACGATACCGAGGCCGCCCAGGCAGCCATTGCCTGGGCGATGCACAGGGCGGCGGCACTGAAGCTGCCGGTCGTACTGGTCCATGCGCTGGATGACCGCTGGTCCTACGAGAGCTATTCATTCATTGACGTGATCAGGAAGTCCGGAATCGAGCTTCTTGAGAAGGCGAAAGCCCGGGCGGTCGAGGCGGAACCGTCCGTTGAACTGAGCACCAAGCAGGTTTCGGGGAGCGCGGGATACGTATTGCGGAAACAGTCCCGGAAGGCGTCGATGGTGGTCGTCGGCTCCGGGGAATCATGGTTCGGCGGCGCGGTGACCGACAGGGCGCTGCAGGTCGCCGCCGTCGCGCTCTGCCCAGTAGCCGTCGTCCGGACAGACGCGGACGACGACGGACGGCGAGGCATCGTTGTCGGTGCGGATGGCTCCGAGGAAGCAACCCAGGCAGTCGCCTTCGCGGCGGAGGAAGCGGACCGTGAAGGCCAGGAGCTGACGATTCTGCACGCGTTCGGTAGCCCTCGGTTCCAGGTGCCCAAGGGGATGCCCGGCAGCGACCTCGCCGAACGTGCTGCGGAAGAGGAACGGGTCATCTTGGCGGAAACCGCAGCCGGACTGGCAGAAAACTACCCCGACCTCACCGTCCACCAGGTCCTCGTTGTCGACACGGACCCGGCGCAGGCCCTTGTCGAAGCCGCCGGCAAAGCCCGCTTGCTGGTGCTGGGGAGCCGGGGCAGGGGGGCATTCAAGCGGCTGCTGATGGGTTCCACCGCCCATGCGGTGCTCTCCCACCTTCCGTGCCCCACGATCATTACCAGGGTCCGCCCGGTCAAACACGGGCAGTAACGGGCCGGAACAGGGTCACTCACGATGGCTGCCGGCACGGCGGGCGACGGCGCACATGCCGTCCGACACGGCAGTCCTGTCCAGGACGCTGGCGTTGCGCTGGGGTGGCAGCGTTGACGGGGGCCGGGAAATGCTGGCACTGGGGGCCGCCAACGCGGCCGCCGGACTGTTCGGCGGTTTCCCCGTGTCGGCCAGCACATCGCGGACCCCGGTGGCCATCCACGCGGGAGCACGGACCAGGATGGCGGGAGTGTTTTCCGGGGCTTTCCTGCTCCTGTTCATGCTGTTCCTCCCGGGAGCGGCACAATACTTGCCCACCAGCGTCTTGTCCGCGATCGTCCTGGTTGCCGCGGCGGCGATGGTCGACTTCGGCGCAATCGCAAAGCTGTTCAGGACGAGCCTCACGGAAGCCGCGCTGATGACCGTGACCTTCCTGGGCGTCGTTGCTGTCGGTGTCCTCCACGGAGTCGTCATCGCCGTCGGACTTTCCCTCGCCGTCTTCGTACTGGCGGCCTTTTCGCCCTACCGCACGGAACTGGTCGTCGTCGACGGCGTTCCCGGCTTTCATGACGTGACCAGGCACCCGGAAGGGTCCAGGTTCCCCGGGCTGGCGATCGTGCGCTTCGACGCTCCGCTGTTCTTCGCCAACGGGCAGGCTTTCGTTGACCATGTCCGTTCACTGGTGGAACGGTCCCAGGAGCGCGTGCGCTGTGTGATCGTTGCGGCCGAAGCGATCACCGGTATCGACAGCGCCGCCGTCGAATACACTGTCCAGCTCGCGAATACATTGTCCAGCTCGACGAATTCCTGAGCTCCAGGGGGACATCCCTCGTGTTCGCCGAACTCAAAGGACCCGTCAAGGACAAGCTGGCCAGAATCGGGCCTGAAACCCGGATCGCGACGGCAGTCCACTACCCGACGCTGACGAGCGCCGTGGAAGCCTGCCGGCAGGCTCCCGGCACACCCTAGCTACCTCAAACGCCAGACGGCATTCCGGGAGCAGGAGGATCAGCGTTCACCAGGGATTCCGGCCGGGCGGACAACCAGCACGGGGCAGCCCGCGTGGTGGAGCACCGCATGTGCGGTCGAACCGATGCTTCCGCGCACAACACCCCGGCCGTGGGTGCCGACGACGATGGCGCTGGCATCGCTGGCCGCATCGAGCAGGGTGCCCGCGAGCGAAGCGCCGGTAAGTAGTCGCGTCTGCACATCGAGATCCGGTGCCCAGCGGCGGGTGGCACGGACGACGTCGTCGAGCAGGTCCTGCGGCCGGATCGCCTCGGCAGACTCGGAGGCCCGGCGCCTCCCGCCATGCTTGTGCTGGACATGGACCACCCGCAGTCCCGACCCGGTGGACGTCGCGAGTGCGCATGCCTGCCGGACGGCAGGTTCCCATTGAGCGGGACCCTCTTGTCCGCGGTCATCGGCATCAACGCCGACGACGACGGGCCCGCCCTCTTGCCCGGTGCCGCGGATGACCGCGACGGGACAGTCCGCCGTGGCCGCCAGTTCAAGGCTCACCGAGCCGACCATCAGGCCCATGAAGCCGCCGATGCCGCGGCTGCCGACAACCAGCATGCCAGCGTCGGTGGAAAGTTCCCTGAGAACCGGGGCGGGCCAGCCGTACTTCAAGACCGGGCTGACGGCCAGATCGGTCGACCCTTCCCGCGCGAGGGCCGCTCCTTCGGCCAGCACCGCCTCGGCAGCGTGCCGCAGGCCGCTGTCCGCGATCCCGGGCACCGGCCCGAGGTCATGGGTAAAGGCCGGCCAGACGGAGCAATGAACCACGGCAAGCCCGGCGTCTCGCAAGGATGCCTGGCGCGCTGCCCAGCGGACCGCGGCAGCTGCTTCGGCCGAGCCGTCATACCCGGCGACCATTTGTGCTGCCATGGTCAGCCGGCTTCAGGTGTGTGGACTACGAGCACCGGGCAATGGGCGTGCGCCACCACGGCGGAACTGACGGAGCCGAGGAGGAGCCCGCCGAAGCCTCCGTGGCCGCGCCGGCCCACAACGACCATGTCCGCGTCCTTGCTGGCCTCGATGAGCATGGTCCGCGGGTGGCCGCGGACCAGCCGGGGCACGACGTTGTCCGGCAATTCGGGCCCGAATGCCTTCCCGACCGCCTCGTCCAGGGTGTTGCCTGCCGCCTTTTCGAATTGCCCGATCCCCATGGCTATGTAGCCGGCGTAGGCCTGGGGATAATCCCAGAAGGCCGATGCCTCCAGCCTGGCGCCGAGCGGCACAGCCAGCTTCTGGGCTAGCCGAAGGGCTTCGATCGAGGCGTCCGAGCCATCCACGCCCACAACGATCCGGCTACCGGATGAATTTCTGTCCATTGCTCCTCCTGGCTTGTCGGCGCGACGATCTTTCGGGGAGCTATTTTGCACCCGGTGTGGCGCCGCCGTCGCTACGGGGATAGCCGCGCAATATCGCGATTGACCTCTGGTACTCATCGGCGCCGATTTCACCCCTGGCGAAGCGTTCCGCCAGGATATGTTCCGGGTGGGAAACAGTCGGCGGAACGAATCCGCCCTCAGGGTAGTGCCGGTCCTGCGGCCTGGCCAGGGAACGGGCGAAAAGAATCACGGCCGTGATGACCGTTCCCCAAAGAAGCAGCATGGCCACGGCCATGAGCACGTAACCCCAGGCACCCATCTGCATGTTCCAGTACACGGCGTCCGATCCTCCCTGTTCAACTTGCGGACGTCGGGGTGACCGTGCCGGCCGTATCGCCGCCGTCGATGACGAACTCTGCGCCGGTGACGAAGGAAGCTTCATCCGAAGCAAGGTAGAGGATGAGGTCGGCGACTTCGCCCGGATGGCCCATGCGGCTGATGGCCACATGGCTCATATCCATGGTCATGCCGGCGGTCATCGGGGTGGAGATGACGCCAGGATGGACGGAATTGACCCGGATGCCGTGGCGGCCAAGATCGAGTGCCGCGCTCTTGGTGAGTCCGCGGACACCGAATTTTGACGCCGTGTAGCCAGGGATCTGCTCGTATCCGCGCAAGCCCGCAATCGAGGAGACATTGATGATGGAGCCTCCCTTGGACGCTTTCAGTGCCGGAATCGCGGCCTTGATTCCATTGAAGGTGCCTGTCAGGTTGACGGAGATGACGGAGTTCCACTGTTCCAGTGTGTACTCCTCGATGGATGCAAAATTGACGATTCCGGCATTGTTCACCAGGACATTGAGGCCCCCGAAAGTGTCGACGGCGGCTGCCACGGCTGCGTCCCAGTCCTGCGGTGAGGTCACATCGAGGTGAACGTACAGGGCGCCCGATCCGATTCGTTCCACCGTTTCCTTGCCTTCGTCATCCAGGACATCGGCCAGCACCACGCGTGCTCCTTCCCCGTGGAGCCGGGCGGCCGTGGCGGCCCCGATGCCGCGGGCTGCGCCTGTCACCAGTACAACTTTGTCAATAACGCGTTCCATGAGTTGTTCCTTCGCTTGGGGTGGGATGGGAGCTGGGCCAGATGCCTATTGGTTTGCCAAGGGTCCGCTGCCGTCCGGAGACGGCCCCTTGGCGCGCGGCATGCTGATCCGCAGCCGGGTGTGCTCGAAGACGAAGTAGGCCCCGGACGCCATGATGGCGAACCCCACCAGGCCGAGCCCCGTGAGCTGCGTGGCGATGCCCGCCATAAGAATGAAGGTCCCGACAAGCAGGACGAAAGCGCCAGTTACCCTGCGGGCGGGACGCACGGATTCGGCGGGCCCGGCGCAGAGCTTGGCGGCCAAGCGCGGATCCTCCTGCAGCAGGTGCTCGGCGAGCAACTCCAATTGGTGTCGCTCATGTTCAGTAAGGGCCATTGCTTCCTCCTCGTCGAGCAACGTGGCCGGTGGATCACCCGGGCCCTACGGCTGTGGGTTTGCTTCAAGGATCGGTCCGACCGCTTGCTGCCGACAGGGCCGAAAGTCACGAGGAACGGGAAGCTCGCCGGCGTCCCCTACCGGTCTGCGCCAGGCACCGCCCGCCGGGGAGGACTTTCGGCCCTGTTGGCGCCGCAGTTGCCACGGTGATTCTGGGAGGGAAGCTGTTCAACGCCGCTCTCCGTCGGCAGAGGAGGCTAGCCGTGCGCGCATGGTGGGTGGAAGATCCGGGGCCGGCCCGCATTGATCGCCTGAAAGGAGGGCGACGCCCTGATCCTGTCCCGGGTCCGGGCGAACTCCTTCTGGCCGTCAGCGTCTGCGGAGTGTGCCGGACGGACTTGCATCTGGCCGAAGGAGACCTTCAGCCGAAGGCGGCCGGGGTCATACCGGGGCACGAAGTGGTTGCCGAGGTGGCAGGCCTCGGGCTGGGGTGTTCAAGATTCCGGATCGGGGACAGGGTGGGGGCGGCCTGGCTGGGCGCCACCTGCGGCAAGTGCCGCTTCTGCCTCGGGGGCCGGGAGAACCTGTGCTTGGAACCGCGGTTCACCGGCTGGGACGTGGACGGCGGGTACGCGGAGTTAATGGTCGTCAAAGAGGACTTCGCATATGCGATTCCCGACGCTTTCGGCGACGAAGAGGCCGCACCGCTCCTGTGCGCCGGAATCATCGGGTACCGGGCGCTGCGTCGCGCGGAGCTGCCCAGGGGCGGCCGCCTTGGAATCTATGGATTCGGGGCTTCGGCCCACCTGGCCGCACAGATTGCCGCATTCGAGGGAGCAGAGGTCTACGTGATGACCCGGTCCGAGGGGGCGCGCCGGCTTGCACTCAAACTGGGTGCAGTCTTCGCCGGGGACTCCCGGGATCAGCCACCGGTGGCTTTGGACTCCGCAATACTCTTTGCCCCGGCCGGCGAGCTGGTGCCCGTTGCGATGCGGGCCCTGGACAGGGGTGGCACCCTGGCCGTCGCAGGCATCCACTTGAGCGATATCCCGTCCCTGCAATACAGCGAGGAACTCTTCCAGGAACGCCAGCTGCGCAGTGTTACGGCCAACACACGGCAGGACGGGAAGGAGCTCATGGAGGTGGCGGCCCGGATACCCTTGCGCCCGACGACCACCGCCTACCCTTTCGAGGAAGCCAACCGGGCCTTGATGGACCTCGCAGAAGACCGGGTCACCGGGGCCGCGGTCCTGCGCATAGGCAGCCGCAGGGGCCACTGAAACCATGAAGGAATCCGTGCCGACAGGACAGGTGGGCATGACCGGTCTGACCACACGGGAAGCAGCGGACCTCCTCCGCCAATACGGTCCCAATCAGTTGCCCGACACCGGTTCGGTTTCGCGCTGGCGGCGGCTGCTGGCAGAGTTCGTGCACTTCTTTGCCGTGCTGTTGTGGGCTGCTGCCGGACTGGCGTTCGTTGCGGGGATGCCGCAGTTGGGCGTGGCGATCGTCGTGGTGGTCATCATCAACGGCGTCTTTGCATATGTTCAGGAGGAACGGGCGGAACAAGCGGCAGCCAAACTCAGGGCGCTGTTGCCCGCGCAGGTCCTGGTCCGGCGCGACGGCGAAACCTACCGGGTGCCGGCGCGCGAAGTGGTGCCGGGAGACGTGGTCCTGCTTAGCGGCGGGGACAGGATTCCCGCGGATGTCCGCCTTGTCGTAGCGGCAGGCTGCTCCGTGGACGAGTCCATGCTCACCGGAGAGAGCGAAGCCGTTGCCAAGCAGCCCGGCGACCCCGGAACCGGCGGCACCTTCCTGGTAAACGGCGACGCGGAGGGCGTTGTCATTGCCACGGGAGCCACCACGCGCCTCGCGCAGATCGCAGAGTTGGCGGCGGGTGTCAAACGACCTCCGAGCCCGCTGAATCTTGAATTGGACCGCATCGTGCGCACGATTGCCGTCGTCGCGCTGACGGTCGGCGGAGGCTTCTTCGCCGTCTCCGCGATGATCGGAATCCCATGGCGCGACGCTTTCCTGTTTGCGATCGGCGTGGCGGTGGCATTGATTCCGGAAGGCCTGCTTCCCACTGTGACGCTGTCCCTCGCCATGGGTGCGCAACGGATGGCCGGGCGGAAGGCCCTCGTGCGGCACCTGCAGGCCGTCGAGACCCTCGGCTCCACGACATTCATTTGCACGGACAAGACCGGTACCCTCACCCAAAACCGTATGAGCGCCGTCGAACTGTGGACCGCAGCGGGTGCGGTCAGGATCGCCGGATCCGGTTATGAGCCGGAAGGGAACGTTGAAGGGCCGGTGCCGGCGATCAACCTGGCCCGGCGGGCGGCGGGCGCGGCAGCGCTCGCGTCCCGCGGGCGCACGGTGTTGCGGAACGAAAGCTGGCAGCCCGACGGCGACCCAATGGAGGCTGCCCTTGATGCCCTCGCGGGCAGGCTTCAGGCCACACGTTCGGCGGGCAACCAAGCGGGGATGGCCAGGATTCCGTTCACACCCGCCCGGCGACGGGAATCCGTTCTCGCCGGAAACCGGCTGTCCGTCAAAGGCGCACCCGAAACCGTGCTGCCGCTGTGCACCGGCATGGCAGGGACCGCGGGGCAGGGGATTGTTGGGCTGGAAGCGGAAGCCATCAGGCAGGCGATCGAAAGGATGGCGTCGGAAGGACTGAGGCTGCTCGCCGTCGCCGAACGGGTCATCCCGGGCGCGGACGTGGCTGGTCCCGGCGGCGACGGGGTCCTGGCGGAGCGGCTCGAATCCGGGCTGGTGCTGCTCGGCTTGATCGGCTTGCACGACCCGCCCCGCCCGACCGTGGCGGACGCCCTTCGCAAAGCCAGGCTGGCCGGGGTCAAGGTTGCCATGGTCACCGGGGACCATCCTTCCACAGCCGCCGCGATCGCCCGCGAAATCGGGCTGGCCTTGGACCCGGAGCGCATGCTCGACGGGCAGCATCTTCCCGAAGACGAAGGTGTACTCGGCGAATTGCTGGACCACGACGGCGTCGTGGTGAGCCGGGTAACGCCCGAGCAGAAACTGCTGGTCGCCCGCGCGCTGCAGCGCCGCGGCCATGTACTGGCGATGACCGGTGATGGAGTGAACGACGGGCCGGCGTTGCGTGAAGCCGACGTGGGCGTCGCCATGGGTGTCGGCGGAACGGACGTGGCCCGCGATGCGGCCGACCTGGTGTTGCTGGATGATGATTTCTCCACGATCATCGCCGCGATCGAGCAAGGCCGCGCTACCTACGCAAACATCCGCAGGTTCCTGACCTATCACCTCACGGACAACGTCGCAGAACTCACGCCTTTCGTCATCTGGGCCTTGTCCGGAGGGTTCTTCCCTCTGGCGCTGGGAGTACTGCAGATCCTCGCGCTCGACATCGGCACCGATCTGTTGCCCGCGCTGGCCCTTGGCAGCGAAGAAGCCGGCCCCGGCGTGATGCGGCGCCCGCCAGAGCGGCGCCACCTGATGGACCGTCCGCTGCTGGCCCGGGTTTTCACTGTGCTGGGACCTGCAGAAGCCGTGGTCGAAATGGCCGCGTTCACGGCGGTGCTCTACTTCGGCAGCTGGTTCGGTGCCGGGTCGGAGCAGCCTGCAGGGGTGCTTCTCCAGGCCTCCGGGGCGGCCTTCACCGCAGTGGTCCTGGGACAGCTTGCAAACGCCTACGCCTGCCGCAGCGCCACACGCCCGCCCTGGCAGCTGGGCTGGACGGGCAACAGGATGTTGTTCTGGGCTGTGCTCGCCGAGACTGCCGCGCTGCTGGTGTTCCTGTTCCTGCCACCCTTGGCAGCGTTGCTGGGCCAGGCACCGCCGTCGCCTGCCGGTGTAGCCGTCGCCTTGCTGGCCATACCCGCAGTCCTGGCAGTTGACTTCCTCCACAAGACCATCCGGCGCAAGGGCCGGAAGAGCGGAACCCGCGGCTCGTGACCTTCGACTCTGGTCCGGAAGTTGCCAAACCCGCACGGTGGAAGCATGGAAACCCAAGGAAGATCGCCCCGGATCATCGTGGGCATTGACGGCTCCGAATACTCATCCAATGCACTGAGGTTCGCCCGCCACATCGCGGACAGCTTTTCCTCACCGCTTGAGGTCATCACCTGCATCGGAACACCGGATTTCTACCTGGCCTCGCACCTGGATTCCGGCAACGACACTGTGACCCACCAGCTTGAACAGACTGCGGCCCTGCTGGCGGAGGAGGCGGTGGAGAGGGCCTTCGGCGACGATCGGCCTCCCCGCCTGGGCGTGAGCGTGAAATTCGGTGCACCGGCAAAGGTCCTTGTCGAAGAAAGCAGGGATGCCCGGATGCTGGTTGTCGGGCGGCACGGCGGCGGGGGCTTTCTGCAGCAGGCTATTGGTTCCGTGAGCAGCGCGTGTGCGGCGCACTCGCACTGTCCTGTCCTGCTGGTCGACCAGACGGATTCCGGCGGAGCGGAAATGGAAGACAGGAAGGCCCCGGACGCATGAACGGCAGCAACGTGCTCTGGTTCGATGAGGTTGGCAGCGCCGATGTGCCGCGGGTGGGCGGAAAGAACGCCTCCTTGGGCGAGCTCACGCGGGCGTTGTCGGGGCAAGGCGTGAGGGTTCCGGCAGGCTTCGCCACAACGGCGGGGGCATTCCGGCGCTTTGTTTCCACCAACCGGATCGGCGAACGCCTTGACGCTGCCCTGGCGGCTTACCACGAGGGTCGCAGTAGCCTCCGGGAAGCCGGAGCCGCCATGCGTTCCGGGGTCCTGTCAGCAAGCCTTCCGGCGGACCTTGCCAGGGACATAGTGGCGGCGTACCGGGAGTTGGCGCGTCGTGCGGAGCAAACTGAACCGGCCGTGGCTGTCCGCAGCAGTGCCACAGCGGAGGATCTGCCGGAGGCCAGTTTCGCAGGACAACAGGAGACCTTCCTCAACGTCCGTGGCGAAGCGGCCGTCCTGGAGGCCTGCCTGCGGTGCTATGCTTCCCTGTTCACGGACCGGGCCATCAGCTACCGGGACCTCTTGGGCTTCGCACAACAGGACGTCGCCCTGTCGGTAGGGGTTCAGCTGATGGTGCGCGCCGACCGCGGATCGGCCGGCGTCATGTTCTCATTGGACCCCTCGACAGGGTTCCCGCGGGCCGCGGTGATCAGCGCCAACTGGGGACTTGGGGAGACCGTGGTCCAAGGCTCCGTCAATCCGGACAAGTACGTGGTTTTCAAGCCGCTTCTGGCCCCGGGAAAGCACCCTGTGATTGAAAAGAGCAAGGGATCGAAACGCCAGAAACTGGTGTACCGCCCTGACGGTGCCGGGACCACCTTGGTGGATACCAGCGACGCCGAGCGAGGCTCCTTCGTCCTCGATGAGGAGGACATCCTTGTTCTGGCCGGGTGGGCAGTGAAGATCGAGAAGCACTACGGCAAGGCCATGGACATGGAGTGGGCCAAAGACGGGGTGACGCGTGAGCTCTTCATCGTCCAGGCGCGGCCGGAGACCGTCCAGTCGCGGCGGAACACGGCCACCTTCACTAGCTACAGGCTCAAGGAACCGGGTGTGGTGCTGGCTTCCGGGGCCGCGGTCGGCAACGGGATCGCCTCGAGTACCGCCTGTTTGATCGCTGACGCGTCCCGGATCGAGCACTTTGTGGACGGCTCGGTCCTGGTGACAGGGCAGACTGACCCCGATTGGGTTCCGGTCATGAAACGCGCCTCCGCCATCGTGACTGATCGAGGCGGGGTCACCAGCCACGCCGCGATCGTGAGTCGCGAACTTGGCATCAACGCGGTGGTCGGGACCGGGGACGCCACCCGTCGGATATCCGACGGGCAGCCTGTCACCGTTGATTGCGCCGACGGCGACCGCGGCCTGGTCTATGAAGGGAGCCTTCCGTTTGAGGCCACCGAGACGGCCCTCGGCGAGGTGCCCGCGACGCGGACGCGGCTCATGGTCAACCTCGCGGACCCGGGCAGCTCCTTCAAGTGGTGGCGGCTCCCGGCGCAGGGGGTGGGACTCGCGCGGATGGAATTCGTCATCAATGAGATGGTGCGGGTCCACCCGATGGCCCTGATACATCCGGACAAGGTGTCGGACCCGGCGGAGCGGGAGAAGATTGCCGCCCTTACCAAGGGTTACCGTAGCCCGGCAGACTACTTCGTCGAAACCCTGGCGACAGGACTTGCAAAGCTTGCTGCCGTGTTCCACCCGCACCCCGCCGTCATCCGGATGAGCGACTTCAAATCAAACGAATACCGACGTTTGCTCGGTGGTTCTGCGTTCGAAACCGTGGAGGAAAACCCGATGCTCGGCCTTCGCGGAGCCTCACGCTATTACCACCCACGCTACAGGGCCGGTTTTGCTCTGGAATGCCAGGCAATCAAGCGGCTCCGGGACTATTGCGGCTTCGGCAACATCATCGTGATGGTGCCCTTCTGCCGGACGCCGGAGGAGGCAGTACAGGTCCTCGAAGTGATGGCTTCGAACGGCCTGGTCCGGGGCAAAGACGGCCTGCTTATCTACATGATGTGCGAAGTTCCTTCCAACGTCGTCCTCGGCGAGCGGTTCGCCGCTAGCTTCGACGGCTTCTCCATTGGGTCGAACGACCTCACCCAGCTGGTGCTTGGCGCGGACCGGGATTCAGCTGAACTCGCGGAACTGTTCGACGAGCGTGACGAAGCCGTGAAGCTGATGATCCAGGAGGCAATCCGGAAGGCGCACGGCGCGGGCATTCCGGTGGGACTGTGCGGGCAGGCCCCCAGCAACCACCCGGATTTTGCGGAGTTCCTGGTTGACCAGGGGATCGATTCGATTTCCTTGAACCCGGACACCTTTTTTCGGACCGCTGCGGTGGTGGCCAGGGCAGAATCCGCCCGGGCCGCGGAGGCAAGGTGACGGCGATGGCGTGGTGGCGATGCCGCTCTCCTCCGGCCCGGCAGCCTTGGCCCCAGCGGCCTGCCGCTGCCCCGGGGCACTTAGGCAAAGAACCCAGAACCCGCCCGTTAGGTGCGGGACAGAACCTCACGGAAGATGAAAGGTCAGGCCATGAACGAGCTACTGAGGCGGTCACCGTTTGACCGCCGCACCCCCTTTGATCTGATGGAACCGTTCCGCAGGCTCTTTGAAGGTGAGTCCGAACGATCCATGATCCGGGTGGAAGAAGAAGTCAAGGACAACGTCCTTACCGTACGCGCGGAACTGCCCGGGGTGGACCCGGACAAGGACATCGAGATTGACGTCTCGGACGGTCAGCTGCGGATCCGCGCTGAACGCAAGGAGTCGAGCGAAGAGAAGGAGGACGGCAGCTACCGCTCGGAATTCCGTTATGGCTCGATGTTCCGCAGCATCCCGCTGCCGAAGGGCGTGAAGGAGGAGGACGTCAGTGCCAGCTACAAGGACGGCGTGCTCGAAGTAAGGGTGCCCGTCCAGGAAAGCGGCAGTGAAAGCCCAAAGCAGAAGATTCAGATCTCCAGGGAGTAGGACGCCACGGCGGAATTGCCCGCGGCCAGCCCGGGAAAGCCCGGGCAAGACGACACTGGCGGTGCCGGAAACGGCACCGCCAGTTCAAGTCCGGTCTATGTCACTGCAAAGTCCGGTTTATTCCATGCCCGCCCGGGTGGCATCATCGACCCCGACCTTCCACCGCATGTCCGTTGTGACCGAATACCTGCGGCCGGTCACGGAATCCGGGGTGATCCTGAACAGTCGGTCCTTGTAGACACCCTGCCACGGGAACAGTGCACTGCTCAGCGAGTCAAGAGCCTGTTTCGTCGAGGAAGCGGCCACAGCCTGGCCTTTCACGACGACGCTCCATGCCATGCCGAACTCGGAGCTGACCGCATCAGCCTCCAGCGCCACCGCGGCATCCTCGTCAAGCGCCCGGGTCTTTGTACCCTCGGCTGTGAGGAAGACGAGGGTGTTGTCTTCCACCTTGTAGTTCACGGGGAAGACATCGGGCCGGCCATCGACGATGACTCCCAGCCGCCCAACCCCGGTTTCCCGAAGAAGTCTCCAGCATTCTTCGGTGTCGAGTTCTTCTGCTTCCGGCACTGCGCTCTTGTCAACCATGAGGCGATCCTAGGGTTGCTTGTGCTCGTCCGGACAGGGCACAAAGTCCCGGCAGCAGCCGCCCGCGCTTTCGGGACCAAAAGCACTGGCGCCGGGTGGGCCAGGCTGATAGGACTTGCAGCATGGTCGAAGGCCGGACAACAGGTTTGTCGAACGCGCAGGTGCAGGCGCGAGCCGACGCCGGACTCCGCAACGCCGCCCCGAATGATTCCACCCGCAGCCTGTGGAACATCCTTCGCGCCAACGTCTTCACGCTGTTCAACGCCATCGTCGGAAGCAGCTTTCTGCTGCTGCTGGCCCTTGGCCAGTGGCGTGATGCGCTCTTCGGTTTCGCGGCCCTGGGCAATGCCGTGATCGGCATAGTGCAGGAATACCGGGCCAAGCGCACCCTGGACAGGCTCGCGGTCCTGCAGCTGCCAAGCTCCCGCGTCCTTAGGGCCGCCGAGGTCCGGGAGGTCGCCGTCGACGACGTCGTCCAGGATGACATCATGGTGCTTCGCGCGGGCGACCAGCTCGTCGTGGACGCGCTCCTGCTGGAAGGACAGGGCCTGGAACTGGACGAGTCGCTGCTCAGTGGCGAATCCGTTCCGGTCGCCAAACTCCCGGGCATGGAACTGCTCTCGGGATCAATCGTCGTCGCGGGACGGGGCACCGCCCGGGCGGTACGGGTTGGAAGCGAGTCGTATGCGAACAAGCTCGTGGCCGAAGCCAGGCGGTTCTCGCTGCTTGCTTCGGAAATCCGCAGGGGAATCGACCGGATCCTGAGATGGATCGCATGGGCTTTGCTGCCCGTCTCCGCGCTCCTGGTCAATGCGCAGATGCAGGCGCGGGGCGGCTGGGAGCTTGCCTGGTCAAGCGGCTCATGGAAACAAGCCGCCGTAGGCGCCGTCGCCGGAATCATTGCGATGATTCCGCTTGGCCTGGTGCTGCTCACGAGTGTTGCATTCGCGGTCGGGGCCGTCAGGCTTTCCCGGGATCGGGTGCTCATCCAGGAACTGGCGGCGGTGGAGGGCCTGGCGCGCGTGGACGTGCTGTGCATTGACAAGACCGGCACCTTGACCAAGGGCCGGATCACGTTCGACGCCGTCCATGATGTTGACGGGGCGGGACATCCCGGCTGGAAGGAGGTCCTCGGCTGGTTCGGCCTCGACCCGGATGCCAACGCCACAGCCCGGTGCCTCGCAGGGATATTTGCCGTGGACGGCCTGCCCGAGGCGGGGGAGCGGGTGCCGTTCTCGTCTGCCACCAAGTGGAGCGGCGTCAGCTTCGCGGACGGCCGAAAAGCCTCGGGCAGTTGGGTGCTCGGCGCACCGGATGTGCTGCTACAGGCAGGAAGCCCGACGGTGGTACGCGCACTCGGGCGCGCCTCGGCGCTCGCCTCTGAAGGCCTGCGGACCCTGGCGTTGTCGCACACTGCAGGGCGGCTCGGTTCCCATCATGACGGACACCAGGAACTGCCGAGGGGGCTGGAGCCGGTCGTACTGCTGACGTTCCGCGAGGAAATCCGACCGGACGCGGCACAAACCCTGGAGTTTTTCGCAAAGGAAGGGGTGTCCGTGCGGGTCATTTCGGGAGACGACCCACGCACCGTCGGACGGGTTGCGCAGCAAGTCGGCCTCGGGCCGGGGGAGGGCTGCGATGCCCGTTCCCTGCCCGAAGATCCACGCCTGCTGGAGGAAGTAATGGAAAGCACCGTCGTTTTCGGCCGCGTCAGTCCAGCGCAGAAGAAGGCCATGGTCCAGGCGCTCGGACGGCGGGGGCATACGGTAGCGATGATCGGTGACGGGGTGAACGACGTATTGGCCCTGAAGGAAGCGGATCTCGGCATAGCAATGGACTCCGCGGCACCGGCCACGAAGGCCGTGGCGCGGGTGGTGCTCCTTGACGGGCGCTTTGACCGGCTTCCTGCGGTTCTCGCGGAAGGGCGACGCGTGATTGCGAACATCGAACGGGTCTCGGTCCTCTTCCTCAGCAAGACTGTCTACGCCCTTACGCTGTCCGTGGCGGTTGGGATCTTCCTGTTGGATTTTCCTTTCCTTCCCCGCCAATTGTCGGTCACAGACGGCCTCACCATTGGAATCCCGGCCTTCTTCCTGGCCTTGTTGCCCAACCGGCGCCGTTACCATCCGGGGTTCCTCAAGCGTTCACTCCAGCTGGCGCTCCCAGCGGGACTCGTCGTCGCCGGCGCGCTACTGCTCATCACCGGAGCGGCGACCGCCGGGGACAAGGTTGGCGCGGTACGGACCGCAGCCTTTGTGGCATTGTCCTTGCTGGGCCTCTGCGTGCTCGCAATCGTTTCCCACCCTGTGAACGGCTGGAGTGCAGCGGTTCTCGCCGCCATGGTCATCGGGCTGGTGCTCGTCCTGTCGATGCCCGCCTTCCGGGATTTCCTGGACCTTGAGCAGCCGTCTCCCGGGCTGCTTGCCGTCGTCGCCGTGGCGACGATTCCCGGCGCGGTAGGCATCTTCCTGCTCGGCGTGGTTGAGCGGAGGGCGAGGACGGTCCGGCTTCGTCCTCCGCGGCGCAGTGAGGGTGATGCCTAGCGGGGGCGGCAATTGCGTCGTCGAGGCAAATCAGCGGGCGCGCTCCGTCCAGACCCAATCGCGGATTTCCGGCAGATCTTCGAAGTGTTCCCGGATGTATGTGGCGTGCCGGTAGAGCTGCTGTTGGCAAAAGTCCGCCAGATCGTCGGCGCCGATGAATTGCCGATGGACGCGGCGTAGTGCTTCCAGGACGAGGTGGTAGCGGCTGGCTTTGTTCAATACCACCATGTCGAAGGGCGTGGTTGTGGTTCCTTGTTCGTTGTAGCCGCGGACGTGGAACCGTTCAGGATGTGGCCTGCCGTGGAGGAGTTGGTGAAGGGCGCGGGCGTAGCCGTGCCAGGCCATGATGACTTCGCCGTCTTCTGTGAAGAGTTCTTCGAATGTCTGTTGGGAAAGGCCATGGGGGTGGGTCTCCCGGGGTTGCAGGACCATGGTGTCCATGATGTTGACGACCCTCACCGTGAGTTCGGGGATGCGTCGTTGGAGGAGCCACGCAGCAGCAAGGGACTCCTGCGTCGGGATGTCGCCGGCGCAGGCCAAGACGATATCTGGCGCTGCTTTCGATTCGGCTGCCCCGCCCTCTTCGTTCCCTGCCCAGGACCAGATTGAGGCCCCGGCGGCGGCGTGCTGGCGAGCTTCCTCGAGGGTCAGGTACTGGGGGTGGGGTTGTTTGTCCACGACGACCAGATTGACGTAGTTCTGGCTCTTGAAGATGTGTTCGGCAGTAGCGAGCAGAGTGTTCGCATCCGGGGGGAGGTAGACGCGGATGACGAATCCGGAGAGGGAGAGGACGGTGTCGATCAGCCCGGGCCCTTGGTGGCTGAATCCGTTGTGGTCGTTGCGCCAGCAGGTTGACGTCAGCAGGATATTCAGGCTTGGTACGGGCGATCGCCAGGTGAGTTCCCGCGCATGTTGCAGCCATTTGGCATGTTGGATGGTCATGGAGGCGCTGACCATGGCGAAGGCTTCATAGCTTGCGAAGAGGCCGTGGCGGCCGCTTAGGAGGTACCCTTCCAGCCAGCCCTGGCATAGGTGCTCTGACAGGACTTCCATCACCCTCCCCCCTGGTGAGACGCCGTCGCCCGGCATCGGATGTTCCCCGGCCGCGGGGTGTTCGAGAAGACACCGGTCGGTTGCCTGGAAGACGGCCCCGAGCCGGTTGCTGGTTGTCTCGTCCGGGCAGAAGAGGCGGAACCGTGGATTGTCGGCGGTGGCACGGTAGATGTCGCGGAGGAATTCACCCAACGGTTTTGTGGTTTCCACGACGGTTGCCCCTCGAGGGCCGGGAGGCACGGCGTACTGTGCGACGTCGGGGAGGTCGAGGGCGGTTATTCCACGGTGCGGTCTGGGGAAGGTGCCCATCCGTAGATCACCTGTGGGAGCAAGGGCCGCCAGTTCGGGCGCCAGCCGGCCCTCAGCGTCGAAGAGGGTCTCTGGATGGTATGAGTGCATCCATGTTTCCAGCTGCACCAGATGTTCGGGGTTGTCCCTGACCCCAGCCAGGGGGACCTGGTGGGAGCGGAATGTTCCTTCGACCTGCACGCCATCGACGGTCTTGGGTCCGGTCCATCCTTTGGGCGTGCGCAGAATGATGGCCGGCCACCGCGCGGGTCCGGTGACACCATGGGCGCGGGCCTGCGACTGGATAGCTCGGATGGCGGCAAACGCCGAGTCCAGCGCCGTTGCCAGGGCGGGGTGGACCAGTGCAGGATCCTCGCCGGCCACGGTGACCGGGTCCCAGCCGTGGGCCCTCAGCAGTCCTTCAACGGCCGCGTTGGAGCGCCGTCCGAGAACTGTCGGCCCCGAGATCTTGTGGCCGTTAAGGTGCAGGATGGGAAGGACGGCGCCATCGCGTTCCGGGTTGAGGAAGGACGGCGCCTTCCATGAGGCTTCCAGCGGCCCGGTCTCGGCCTCACCGTCGCCGACCACGCAGGCAACGATCAGGCCGGGGTTGTCCATTGCTGCTCCGGTGGCGTGCATCAAGGAATATCCCAGTTCGCCTCCTTCGTGAATGGACCCCGGTGTGGCGGGTCCTACGTGGCTTGCGACCCCTCCGGGGGTTGAGAATTGCCGGACAAGGCGCCTAAGTCCGGGCAGGTCCTTCCCGACTTTTGGATAAATCTCGGAGTAGCTGCCTTCAAGATAGGTATTGGCGACGACGGCGGGTCCACCGTGTCCAGGGCCAGCAACGAAGAGCACTTCAGCCGATGTGCGCTTGATCAGCCGGTTGAGGTGGGCGTAGATCAGTGACAATCCTGGGCTGGTTCCCCAGTGCCCGAGAAGCCGCGGTTTGATGTGCTGTGGCTTCAGCGGCTTGGACAACAGTGGGTTTTCTTGGAGGTATATCTGGGCAACGGTGAGGTAGTTTGCCGCAGCCCAGTACCGGTTCAGTGGCCCAAAGTCTTCGTCCGCCGCGGCCGGCTCGTCGGTTACTGTATCCATTCGGATGCCTCGTCTTGGTTGGCGCCAACGCTCGGCGGGAGCATGCCAGGCATTGTGGTCTGAGATTGACAGTGCCAGAGCTTCGAAGGACCAGTTAGGGCCATAGGGCCCTATGCCGACGATCGGGTCCGTCCGAGAATGGCTATTGCTTGGCGTCTGAATCCGCGAGGGGAGGGACCTCAATGCAGCTACTCCGCGCGCAAGCTGCGGTGGACGTTCCACGGATCACGGTGTCATACGCCGCCAGTATGACAGCAGATGCCGCCATGTCGGACCTGGGATCAGGGCTGGCCGGATTGACGACGGCCGAGGCCGGACGACGGCAGGCGATCATCGGACCGAACGCGGTCCGCACCCACCGCGCCAACGCCGGGATGGTTCTCGCCCACCAGTTCAGCAGCCCCATTCTGGTGCTGCTGATCGTCACGGCGGTACTGTCGGCGTTTCTGGGCGACGCCGGCAACACCGTGGTGATAGGGGCGATTCTGCTGGTAAGCGTGTTCTTGGGCTTCGCCAGTGAATTCAGGGCCGAACGCGCCGCCGAGGCCCTGCACTCTCGTGTTTCGCACCAGGTCGTGGCGTATAGGGACGGCGCGAAGTCGCTGATCCCCGTTGTTGATCTGGTGCCCGGCGACATAGTCCTTCTGACGCTGGGTGCGATCATTCCCGCGGACATCAGGCTCATCAGCAGTCAAGACCTGATGTGTGACGAAAGCATCCTCACCGGCGAATCCCTTCCGGTCACCAAAGATGCCGCGGCAATTGCCGATGCCGGGGGCGTTGCGAGAGGGGCAGGCTGCGTGTTCATGGGAACGGTCATTTCCGCCGGCAGCTGCACAGGGCTTGTCATTGCCACCGGAGCCCGGGCTGAGTTCGGGCGGATAGCGACGGAATTGGGGACCCGGCACCCCCCGACGGAATTCCAGAAGGGGTTGGGCCGCTTTTCGTTTCTGCTCATGCAAGTCGCCATCGGATTGACCAGCCTGATCTTTGTCGCCAACCTCCTGTTGGCCAGGCCGTTGATCGATGCGTTGCTCTTTTCCCTCGCGATCGCTGTGGGCATCACTCCTCAGCTGCTGCCCGCCGTCGTCAGTACCTGCCTGGCTGCCGGGACCAGGACACTCGCCCGGCACCGGGTGTTGGTCAAGCGGCTGATCTGTATCGAAGACCTCGGTGACATGGACGTGCTGGTCACCGACAAGACCGGTACCTTGACTGAAGGCCGGATCACCTTCAAACGGGCAATCCCCGTTCAAGGAGGCGCTGGCCAGGACGTCATGGATCTGGGCCTGCTCGCCACCGAAGGCGCGTACGGGGACACTGCAGGGCCAGTAGGGCGCAACTCTTTGGACGCCGCTCTATGGCAATCAAAGGACACCGCTTTTGATGCCTCAAGGTATGAGCGGCTAGACGTCATTCCTTTCGACCATCACCGCAGGATGGTCAGCGTCCTCGTCCGGGATAACGGCGGACCATCGAGCATCATCACCAAGGGCGCACCCGAAGACGTCATCAGGATCTGCGCCGGCGTTCCGGCCGGAGCGGATGCAGTTGTGCAGGCGCAGTTCGATTCCGGGTCCAGGGTGGTCGCCGTGGCCAGCAGGCCTGCGCCGGGCAGCTCCCGCATCACGGTCGACGACGAACGGGACCTGCAGTTGGCGGGCTTCCTCGTGTTCCAGGACAGAACCAAGGAAACCGCGAAGGCTTCGCTGAAGGCGCTCGGCGAACTTGGCATTTCGGTCAAGATCGCCACCGGTGACAACGCCGCCGTCAGCGAAAAGGTGTGCGCTGACCTTGGACTCGTCTCCGGAGGAACTCTCACCGGTGAAACGATCGATGTCCTGTCCGATGTGGAACTCACAGCTGCCGTCCGGGATGCGAGTATCTTTGCCAGAGTCTCCCCGGAGCAAAAGGCCAGGATCGTGCGCTTGCTCCGCGCGGATGGCAGGGCTGTGGGATTTCTTGGCGACGGTGTCAACGACGCTCTGGCCCTGCATCAGGCTGATGTCGGCATTTCCGTGGAGACGGCGACCGACGTTGCCAAAGACGCCGCGGACGTCGTACTAATGGACAAGGACTTGGGAGTCCTGGCGGAGGGCGTGATGGAGGGACGGAGGATCTTCGCGAACACCATCAAGTACGTCCTCATGGGCACTTCCAGCAATTTCGGCAACATGTTCAGCGCGGCTGTGGCATCGGCAGTCCTGGACTTCCTGCCGATGCTGCCCGGCCAGATCCTTCTGAACAACCTGCTGTACGACACCGGCCAACTGGCCATTCCCGGGGACCGTGTCGACTCCGAGCAACTCCACGCACCTGCCCACTGGAATATTGGATTCATCAGGCGGTTCATGCTTGTGTTCGGGTCCGTCAGTTCCCTCTTCGACTTCGCCACGTTCGCAATCATGTTGGGGATCTTCCACGCCGCGCCGGGGGAGTTCCGTGCCGGATGGTTCATGGAATCCATCGCGACCCAAACCCTGATTATCTTCGTCATCCGTACCCGCCGCGTCCCGTTTCTGCGCAGCAGGTCCTCGTTGGGGCTGCTGGCAGCCGCATTCGGGGTGGTTGCCGCCGGCGTGTGGCTGCCCCTCTCGCCGATAGCCGCGGAGCTGGGATTCGATCCGCTGCCGGCGCCGTTCTTCCTGGCGTTGGTCGCCATGCTTGTCGGTTACCTGGCAGTGGTCGAACTGGCGAAGAGCGCCTTCTTCGCCAGGGTGGCACCCACGGTTCCCGTGGCTCGGGGCCGGGGAGCCGGCCATCACGTCCATCGCCGTGCGGCACTTTTCAGTGTGCCCGCCCGAAAACGCCGTCTCCGGCGAACCCCCTGAAGACCGCTCCACGTGTCTTCGACCTTGCTATCAGTCGTCCAGCAAAGCGGCCGCAGCCTCCGCGATGGCCCGTTCCTCGTCACAGGGGACGACCAGAACCGGAAATGTTGATTCTGTGCTGCTGATGACCCGGATGCCCTGGTGCGGGGCACAGTTCTTGCCCTCGTCGATGCCAAGTCCAAGCGGGGCCAGCCAAGAGAGGACGCGGGACCTGAACGGCCCGGAATGCTCACCGATGGCGCCGGTGAACACCAACGCGTGGGCCCCGCCAACCACCATGTTGTAGCCGGCAATGTATTTGGCCAGGCGGTATGCGGCCATGTCCAGCGCCAGATCAGCCGCGGGATCTCCGTGCTGGGCCGCGTCCTGCACGGTGCGCATATCTGCTGACCCGCTGAGCCCCAGCAGCCCGGAGCGTTGGTTGAGCAGCTCATCGACCTCGTCTGGCCCAAGTCCCCTGCGCTGCAGGAGCGTGACGATGGACGGGTCCAGGTCCCCGGAACGGGTTCCCATGACAAGTCCTTCCACGGGGGTCATGCCCATGGACGTGTCGACGCTGCGTCCATCCCTGACCGCGGTGACGGAAGCTCCGCTGCCCAGATGCGCCACTATTGCGTTCAATGACCACGCTGGAAGACGGAGGAAGCTGGCGGTGTCCCGGGAAGCCCTCTCGACGGAGATGCCGTGGAATCCGTAGCGGCGGATCGGGTGCTCCGCCAAGAGATCCTTCGGAAGGGCGTAACGAAAGGCATGCTCGGGCAACGTGCGGTGGAACGCCGTATCAAATACTGCGACCTGCGGTGTTCCGGGCCAGCGGGAGGCCGCGGCACGCATGCAAGCCGCGCTGGCAGCGTTATGCAAGGGTGCCAGCGGGGCAAGGTCCTCGATGGCCGCCATCACGTCACCTGTGACGAGAACAGGGCCAGTGAAGCGTTCGCCGCCATGCACGACCCGGTGACCGATGGCATCAAGTGGCCTTTCATCCACGATGTTGTGGACCTCGGAGTAGATTTCGTTGAACGCGGCAGCAATGGCAACGCGGGCGGGTGGGCCTTCCACAGCGCAGTCCAACAGGATGTCAGGATCGTTTGCCGGGGAAGGGTCTTTCCGCAGCTGGTACTTCAGTGATGAGGACCCAGGATTCAGCACAAGAACCAACATGCAGGTCTCCTTTCCCATGACGTCGACCCGCTCGATACCTGCCCTGTGAGGACCATAACGCAGGGGAGTCCAGCGGGGGAGGGTCTTCCGACCCGGAGCCGGGCTTTGTGCCTATTGCCGGGGACGCTACAGGCGTAGCGTCTATCCAAACAGAGCGTTCGCGCGCCGTGAAGGAGGCGGAGATGGCAGGATGGAATGCCGACACGGCCGCAGGCCCAGTGGGGCCCGGGACCGTGACCTTGGTGGAGGGCTCGTCCTTCTGCATTTCCCTGGCGAATGGCGACATCCATCCGGAACATCCGCATGGTGTTTTCCATGACGACACCCGCATCCTGTCGCGCTGGAACCTGTTGATCAATGGCCAGTCCCTGGAATCCCTGACCGCATCGACGACCGAGCCTTACCGGGCCTTGTTCATCGGCCGGGTGCCCCGTTCCGACGGATATGCGGACAGCCCCTTGATCGTGGAGCGTGTCCGGGAGGTCGGTGCCGGGATCCTGGAAGAAGTCACGATCAGGAACTACTCCCCGGACGAAGCCGAATGCGAGATCACCCTTGACGTCGAATCGGACTTCGCGGACCTCTTCGAGGTAAAGGAAGCCCGCGTCCAAAGGCAGTGGGAAGAATCCCGGGTGCCCGACGGTGACTCCCTGACCATCAGGGCCGCTTGGCAGGACATCCACAAGGGCGTCGTCGTCAGGGCCAGCGGCGCCGACATCGCTGCGGGGGCCCTGCGTTACCGCGTGATCGTTCCTCCGCACGGACGCTGGAGCACCCGGCTGAGTGTGGTGCCGGCCTCCGACGGCGTCGCGCCGGCGGCGTCGTTCGTCCGTCAGGGCGGCGGTGAAACATCCCCCAGCGACCGCCGTCGCCGGGAATGGGTGGCCAAGATTCCAAAGCTCCATATGGGCAACCGCTCCATCGAACGGACGCTGCGGCGCAGCTACGACGATCTGGGGGCGTTGCGCATTGAGGATCCCGCCCATCCCGAGAGGATCGTCGTGGCCGCGGGCGCTCCATGGTTCATGACGCTCTTCGGCCGGGACTCGCTCTGGGCCTCGGAAATGGCGCTGCCGGTGGACCCGTCCCTGGCACTGGGCACTCTGAAGACGCTCGCGGACCGCCAAGGCAAGGTTGTGGATCCCATGAGCGAGGAAGAACCGGGGAAGATCCTGCACGAGGTCAGGCTCGGCGTCTCCAGCGGGCTTTCGCTCGGAGGCAAGTCGGTCTACTACGGCAGCGTCGACGCAACCCCGCAGTTCGTCATGGCAATCGCATCGGTGAGCCGCTGGGGTTTTGCGAAGGACACCATCGCCGCGCTGCTGCCGCACGCCGACCGCGCCCTGGATTGGATCCGGAACTACGGAGACAAGGACGGCGACGGCTTCGTCGAGTATGAGCGGCTCAATGAACAGGGCCTCATCAACCAAGGCTGGAAGGACTCCTGGGACGGGATCAACTTCGCTGACGGCCGCCTGGCAGAGCCGCCGATCGCGCTTTGCGAAGTCCAGGCGTTGGTGTACTCCGCGTACTTGTCCAGGGCATGGATGGCCTACGACGCCGGCGACGTACCGTTGGCAGCCAAACTCACCGCCGAAGCGGCCGAGTTGAAGAAGCGGTTCAATGAGCAGTTCTGGATGCCCGAGCGCGGCTACTACGCCATCGCCCTGGACGGCAAGAAACGGCAAGTGGACGCGTGCGCGTCCAACATGGGGCAATGCCTATGGCATGGCATCGTCGACGAGGACAAGGTGCCGCAGATGGCCGAACGGCTCATGTCTCCGGAGATGTTCAGCGGCTGGGGTGTGCGCACCCTCGCCAGCGACATGGGGGCGTACAACCCCGCCAGCTACCACAACGGGTCTGTCTGGCCGCACGACAACGCGATCATTGCAGCAGGCTTGATGCGCTACGGGTTTGTCGACGAGGCGCAACGAATCGCGACAGCCCTCTTCGAGGCAGCCGAGTACACCGACGGCCGGCTTCCGGAACTCTTCTGCGGTTTCGACCGCGGGCAGGTAGCCGAGCCCGTGCCGTATCCGACGGCGTGCTCCCCGCAGGCCTGGGCGGCCACGAGCCCGATCATGCTGATCACCAGCCTGATGAGGTACGACGCCCACATCTCCCGCGGCGGCTTCTGGATGGATCCGGCGCTGCCGGCCTCGTACGGCGACCTGCACATCACCAACGCGCCCATCGCGGGCGGCCGGATCACCATAGACATCACGGATTCCGAACCTGCTGTGCGGGGGCTGCCCGAAGGAATTGCATTCCATCGTGAACACCGGCCATGGCTGACGGAAATGATGGAACAAGTCGGGTTGGGGGACCAGGAGTAATCCGCTCAGGGGGCGGCCGGCGTGGGTGCGCCCGGTTGGAACAATTCGATGAGGTTGCCGGCGGGGTCCATGAGCAGGATCTGGCGTCCACCCGGCCCGGTCACCACGTCGCTGCGGAACGACAACCCCGCCCTGCGGAGACGGCCGATCTCGGCGTCCAAGTCGTCGACGATCAGGTGGATGCGGTTGCGGCCAGCCGCGGCGGCATCGCTTGGAGTGGCGCGGGCGCCGGAGCTGCTTGGACCGGACACCAGCAGCCGCAACGGACCACGCACCACATCGGCGAAGGCGGGAACGGCGTTGGTGTTGAGGGCAAAGCCGAGGTGCGTGGTGTAGAAGTCGACGGCGGCCTGGACGTCGTCAACGACGTAACGGACGCTGGCATACTTCTCAGGTTCTGTCATGGCCGGATCTCCTTAAGGGGCGATCGAATCGGGTCCTCGAAGCCTACGCCAGCTCTCTAGTGCGAGAACCCGGCCGCGGCCTCAGTGAGGCTCTTGCCTTTCGTTTCGGGCGCCAGCCATTGCGAGAGCGCGGCGCCGACGAGGGCGACGCCGGCCGCGATCAGCATCGACGCGGCCGGACCGAGATTGACCATCGCCCATGGCAGCAGGAAGGTCCCGAGCCCGGCACCGATGCGGCTGACCGCGGCCGCGAAGCCGGTCCCGACGCCGCGGACTTCCGTGGGGAAGACCTCGCCGGGGTAGACGCCGGTGAGGGTGCCGACCATCGCGTTGAAGAAGGAGAACGCGAGGAACAGGGCCAGCACGGCGGCGGGCGGCGCACCTGCCCACAGGCCGATGACCGCGAGGAGGATTGTGCAAATCCACTGCGGTGGGACTGTCAGCACCCGCCGGCCGACCTTGTCGATCAACAGGACGGTGAGCACGACTGCCGTCAGGGCGACGGCCGAGAGGCCCACGCCGCCGGCGAGTCCGCCGCCGAGGCCGTACTGCCCGAGCACGCTGTCCGCGAAGGTGGCGATTGCGAAGTAGGGTGCGATAGCGCAGAACCAGAACATCGAGACGAAGAGCGTCGCCCGCCAGTAGCGTCGGGAGAACAGCATTCCGAAGGTTCCCTTTTCGGTGTCTTCATGCTCGACGTCGGACATTTCCGCGGCGTGCTCCATGTACCGGTGGGCGATTCCCATGGCTTCGTCCCGGCGGCCCTGGTTCCACAACCACCGGGGCGATTCGGGAAGCCCTAAACGGGCCAGGAACAGGACCACCGCGAGCAGCGTGCTCGTGCCCAGGATGATGCGCCAGCCGAGGTTCGTCGAGTGGATCAACCAGTAGCCCAGCGCGAAAGCAACCATGAAGCCGGTGTACCAAGCGATCAGCGTCACGCCCAGCAGGCGGCCGCGCAGATGGGCCGGGGCGAATTCTGACATGAGCGGCCAGCCCACCGAGTACTCCATGCCGATGGCCACACCCATCATCAGCCGCACCACGAAGAGCAGTGCCGGCGAGTCGACGAAGAACTGCATGCCCGACGCAATCACGAACAGGCCCATGTCCACCATGAACAGCGGCTTGCGGCCGAATTTGTCAGCAGCCCAACCCCCGAGCGGGGAGCCGAAGAAAATGCCGAACAGCGGGCCGGCCGCGATCAGGCCCTCCCAAACGGTCGACAGGCCCAGTTCGGTCACCAGATTGCCGGTCACCGGACCAACGATCCCAAGGATGTACCCGTCAAGGAACATGCCGCCTGAGAGGACAAAGATCATCCTCCCCATAAAGCGCCGCTTGAACCTCTTCGTCTGTATGGAATCCGCGGTGATGCGCTCTCCTTGTGCCATGGACGCGCCCCTTCCCTTCTCCATGATGGCCCCTCACCGGAGACAGAGGAAGGTTCCGGCGGCGACCCGCCGCACCGGTCTACCCGACCCGCCGCAACCGGGCTACCCGCCCGCTGCACCGCACCAGGTAGCCAGCGCTTCGCTGAGCCCCTCGGCCGTGTCTTCACCGACCCAGGCGACGTAGCCGTCGGGGCGCACGAGGACGGCCGTGGGTGCGGCCACTTCGCCCAGCACCGGCAGCTCCCACGCGCCGTCATAGCTCGTCGCCAGGTGCCGGACCCGCCCCGCCCAGGCACCGGCGTCCAGGGGGGGCCCGCCGAGTTCCAGCAGTACCGGCCGGGCCGGGTGCAAGAGCTCGAACACCCTCGCAGTGCCATCGGGGGTGGCGATGTCGAGGTCCGGCATCCGTCGCCCCAGAAGGGGATGCCCTCCACCAGGACCGTAGGCAACGTCGAGCCCGGTGATCAGGGCCGCAACCGGCGTGCCCCCGTCGCCGAAGCCAAGCACCTCGTCGAGCAAGTCGCGCAGCGCCTCCTGCCTCGGGTCGGCTTTCTGGAACAGGGACTGCGCCATGGTGTACTTCAACGCCCGTGCCCCGGCCGGGTGCCGCTCCGCGTGGTAGCTGTCGAGCAGTTCCTCACCGGACACGCCCCGCACCACCTGCCCCAGCTTCCAGCCGAGGTTGACGGCGTCCTGCAGCCCCAGGCCGATGCCGAGCCCGCCCGTGGGGGAGTGCACGTGCGCCGCGTCCCCGGCCAGCAACACTCTGCCCTTCCGATAGGACGCCGCCTGCCGCGTGGCATCCGTGAACCGCGACAACCACGCAGGGCTGTGCACACCGAAGTCCGTGCCGAACACCTCGATCAGGCCCCGCCGCAGTTCATCCAGGGTGGGCTCGGTGTTCGGGCCCAGTTCGGCCTCGGTCACCACCACCCGCACCATGCCGTCACCCATCGCGTGCAGCCCGTGGACCCCGCGCTCGTCAATCTTCCCGGGCTGCGTCAGTTCCTCGGTCACCTTCACCTCGGCGATCAGGCTGCTGCGTGTTGCGTCCGGGCCCTCGAATCCGATGCCGGCTGCCCGCCGCACCACGCTCCGTCCGCCGTCGGCGCCCACTATGTACCTGGCCCGCAGCGATCCGCCGGAGCCGAGCTGAACGTCGACGCCGTCGTCGTCGGCCGCCACGCCGGTGACCTCCATGCCCCGCCGGATCGGAACACCCAGTTCCTCGACCCAGCCGAGCAGCAGGCGCTCGATATCGTTCTGGAACAGCGCGAGCGTATACGGATGGCGTGTGGGCAGGTTGCCCAGCTTGAGGGCAGTGCCGCCGAACGTTGCGGCGGCTATCGTCTTGCCCTCGCCGAGGAACCGCCCGGCGATTCCCCGCTGGTCGAGCAGTTCAATCGCCCGGGCGTGGATACCGCCACCGCGCCTACCGGCCAATTCCGGCGATCTGCGCCGTTCGAGAACCACCGCGTCCACCCCCGCCAGGCGCAGTTCACCGGCCAGCATCATCCCCGTCGGTCCGCTCCCGACGATCACCACATCGTGCATCTGGACCTCGTTCCCATAGGCACCGGATGGCCAGTATGGAACAGGCAGGGGGTCTTCCCACAAGCCCCCCGCCGCGCGATATCTTGAAGATGAGGGACTTTGCGCCGCGCCTGCCAGTGCGGCGGCGTCATCTGGACTGCTGCATTCTGGGCGGGTTACCAGGCAGGCCGCAGCCAGGGGGAGTGGCTGGCAGAACACGTGATTCTCGCGACGGCGGTGGGCGCCGGTGCGGGCGCCGCGGCCGCGGCGATGTGGCTGTGGCCGGCTGTGTTCGAGACAGCGAGAAAAGCCGCTCCCCGGTCCACGGGGAAGGACCCCGCCGGCGCCGCTGCGGTTTAGGGAACGGGCCGGGGCCCATCCTGTGGAGGACCGCGCCGCGATGTGGTTTTAATCCGGGCCGCAAGCCATCATGGAGAGAAGCGGGAGGGGCGTGGCGGCGGCCGCATCCGGCGGTGTATTTCCCGCAGGGGAGGTGCAGTGCCATGTCTGATAATCCCTTGCCCGAGGAGCACGGTACGTCCGCATTTCCCCGGGTGACCGAGCCCTTCCTTGCGGGTTATTTCGCGCAGCTGTCGCCCGACGAACTGCAGGGCTATGGTGCCGAAACGCCCAACGCGTGGGCCGGGCATCACCTGAAGCTGGCAGCGATACGGGAACCTGGCCAGGCCGTCGTCGGGATCCTGAACGAACTGGACGCAAGCATCGTGGCGATCGTTGCCGATGACCTCCCGTACCTGGTGCAGTCCGTCACGGCCGAGCTGACGCGTGACGACGTTTCGCTCCGCCTGCTGGTGCACCCCCGCTTCCAGGTGCTCCGGGACCCGGTTTCCCACGAGCTGTTGGAGGCCTGGACCGCTTCTTCCCCGGAAGGCGTCCTGGCCGGGCGCGGCCGGGAAGACGGCGCCGCGGAGGTCTGGATCGCCGCCGAAATCGGCGTCCTGACGGATAGCGCGGTGGCCAGGGAACTGATCCAGAGACTGTACCGTGTGCTGGACGACGTGCGGCTTGTGGCCGGAGACACCGGGGCCATCCACGATAAGCTGAGCGCCGCCGTGGCTGCCGCGGTGGGGTTTTCCGACGCCGCCGAGCCCTCGCCGGACCAAGGCCGCGAGTTGCTCCGCTGGCTCGATGACGGCAACTTCGTGTTCCTCGGATATGACGAACTTGAAACTACGACGGCGGGCGGCCGCGAACGCCTTTCGCCTCGCCCGGGTTCCGGGCTGGGGCTGCTGAGGGGAGCCCGCGGCGGTCTCGACAAGGGGGTGCCGGAGACCGCCGGGGCGGCCGCGGTCCCGGCTGAACCGGAGGAGTCGTTGAGGATGACGAGCTCGGAGTTGAGGTCTACCGTCCTGCGCCAGTCGTACCTCGACGAGCTGCGCCTGACCGTGCACGACGAGGGCGGCGCGGCGAGCGGGAAACGGCGGTTCGTCGGGATGTTCTCCACTGGCGCCGCGCATCAGTCGGTATTGCGGATACCGGTCATCCGCGACAAGATCCTTGCCGTCTGCGAGAGCTTGGGAACGGCCCCGCGATCGCACCCGGCCGAGGACACCCTCGCCATCTTGGAGAGTTTCCCCCGCGACGAACTGTTCCGCATCGGGGTGGATGACCTCACGCGGCTCGCAGGCGACATCCTCCGCGCCGAAGTGCGGCAGAAGCCGCGTGTCTTCCTCCGGCCTGACCGTTCCGGCTGTTTTATGTCTGCGACAGTCATCTTCCCGCGCCGCCGTTACAGCACCGCCGTCCGCCTGCTCATGGAACGGGAGCTCCAGCACGTCTTCAAAGCGGACACGATTGAGTTCGAAGTCCGCCTGACGGGCTCGCCGATGGCCTTCGTCTTTTTCCGCCTGCACCTCGCCGGTGACGGGGCGGAAGTCCAGGCAGCCGCCGTCGTCGACCAGTCCCTTGCAATCGAGCGGCGGCTGATATCAGCCGTGCGGCCTTGGCCGGACGGACTCGAGGAAGCGATCCGCGAACGCTTTCCGGCGGCGGAGGCGGCCCGCTTGTCGGAGTTGTGGCTGGATGCATTCCCCGTAAACTACCGCGCGGACCATGAGCCGGAATCCGCCGTCGCGGACATCGTCAACTTCGAGACATTCGACCTGGACGGCTCAGGCGGGCGTCCCGTTATGGATCCCCTGCTCACGGTCTATTCCAGGACCGGAACCCCGGTTGCCGACGCCAAGGGAGGCGTGGAAGGAACGCGGATCCACCTCTACCTCACCAAGCCCAGGAGCCTCACGCAGATCCTGCCCTTCCTGCACAACCTTGGCCTGGAGGTCCTGGACCAGAGACCGTACGTGCTACGCCGCGCAGGCGGGCTGGAGCTGTTCCTGTACGAGCTCGGCGTGAAATATCCCGCCGGCGTGGACCCGGGGGCCACGAGCGATCTGGTCGCCGATGCCTTCGCCGCCTCCATGCGGGGCGACATGGAATCCGACCGGCTCGACGGCCTGGTGATCCGCGAGCGCGTGGGCTGGCGCCAGGCAGCGGTGCTCCGGAGCTACGCGAAGTACCTGCAACAACTGGGAACCACCAACTCGTACGACTTCGTCGCGGACACCTTGGTGGCCAACCCCCGCGCAACCCACGCCCTCCTGGACCTGTTCAGAGCCAAGTTCGATCCCGGCCTGGAGGGGCACTTGCGGGCGGAAACCATGGGAAGGGCGCGGCTGGAACTGCTGGCAGCCATTGACGAAATCCCGGTCCTGGACGCGGACCGGCTGCTTCGCACCTTCATGGACCTCGTGGATGCGACATTGCGGACAAACTATTTCCTCGGCAAGGGGCACCTGAGCTTTAAGTTCAACCCGGCCTCGGTCACGGTCGCTCCGTTTCCCCGGCCTGAGTACGAGATCTGGGTGTATTCGCCACGGGTTGAAGGGGTCCACCTCCGCTTCGGCGCCCTGGCCAGGGGCGGGCTGCGCTGGTCGGACCGCCGCGAGGATTTCCGGACTGAGGTCCTGGGCCTGGTGAAGGCCCAGAACGTCAAGAATTCGGTGATCGTTCCGACGGGAGCCAAGGGCGGGTTCTACCCGAAGCTCCTGCCTGACCCGGCCCAAGACAGGGAAGCCTGGCTCGCCGAGGGACTCGAGTGCTACCGGATCTTCGTCAGCGGGCTGCTGGACCTGACGGACAACCTGGTGGTCACGGCCGCCGGTGAGGCCGTGGTGCCGCCGGAACGCGTGGAACGTCACGACGGCGACGACTATTACCTCGTGGTCGCTGCCGACAAAGGGACCGCTACCTTCTCCGATACGGCCAACGCCCTGGCGGCGGACTATGGCTTCTGGCTGAACGACGCTTTCGCTTCGGGGGGATCGGTCGGGTACGACCACAAGGAAATGGGAATCACCGCCCGGGGAGCCTGGGAATCCGTGAAGCACCATTTCAGCGAAGTTGGCATCGACCCGCAGGCTGATGACTTCACCGCCGTCGGCATCGGAGACATGAGCGGCGACGTTTTCGGCAACGGCATGCTGCTCTCACCGCACATCCGCCTGGTGGCGGCGTTCGACCACCGGCACATTTTCCTCGACCCCACCCCCGATGCAGGGGCGTCCTTCGAAGAACGCAAACGGCTCTTCGGACTGCCCCGTTCCTCCTGGGCCGACTACGACCCCGGCCTGATCAGTGCTGGCGGCGGCGTGTACTCCCGCCAGGCGAAGACAATCGAAACCACCGAAGAGGTCCGGGCCGCCCTGGCCTTGGACCCCGGCGTCGAATCGCTCACGCCCCAGGCGCTCCTGCAGGCGATCCTCAGGGCGCCCGTCGATCTCCTCTACAACGGAGGCATCGGGACCTATGTCAAGGCCTCGGCCGAGAGCCACACCGACGTGGGGGACAAGGCGAACGACTCCATCAGGATCAATGGCAACGAGGTGCGGGCACGGGTCCTCGCCGAGGGCGGAAACCTGGGGGTCACCCAGCGCGGACGGGTGGAAGCGGCCCTGGCCGGCGTCCTGCTCAACACCGACGCAATAGACAATTCCGCGGGGGTCGACTGCTCGGACCACGAGGTCAACATCAAGATCTTCGTCGATCGCGAGATCGCGGCCGGGAGGATGCGTGCAGCCGAGCGGGCCAGCTTCCTGCAGTCCATGACCGACGAGGTGGCCGGGCTGGTCCTGGCCAACAACGCGCACCAGAACGTCCTCCTCTTCAACGAACGGCATCTGGCACTCGAATCGGCCCCGGGATTTGAGCGGATCATGGAGTGGCTGGAAGGCACCGCGGGCCTGGACCGGCGCCTGGAAAGCCTGCCGGATGCCGAACAGCTCAGGGACCGGCTTGCTTCGGGTGCCGGCCTCACGGCACCTGAACTGTCGGTCCTGGCGGCCTACGCGAAGATCGAACTGGCCAGGGAACTGGTCGCCGGCGACCTCGCCGATGATCCCTGGTTCACCCGGGTGCTCCGGGACTATTTTCCCGGGCAATTGTCCGGGCGGTTCGAAGCCGAACTCGATGCCCACCCGCTGCGCCGGCAGATCATCTGCACCGTTGTTGCCAACGACATGATCAACCTTGGCGGGATCACGTTCGCGTTCCGCGCCATGGAGGAAACCACGGCCACTGCAGCGGCAGTGGCGAGGGCTTTTGTGGTTGTCCGGGAGGCCTACGATCTCCCATGGTTCGTGGATACTGTGGCCGCCCTGCCTCCCGGGATTCCCAGCGAACACGCGGTCGAAGTGGCCCGGCCGATGCGCAGGCTCCTGGACAGGGCCACCCGCTGGTACGTGACACACGACCACCGGGACCAGCCGATTGGCGAGGCGATGGGAAGGATCATGCCGGCCCTGGAGCTGCTGCGGACCAGGACCATGGAGTTCCTGCAGGGTTCGGACCTGGACCGCGCCGAGGCCCGCCTGGCCCACTGGAACGACGTCGGAATGCCCCTGGAGCTCGGACGGCGCGCCGCCGATCTGCTGGAGAGTTTTTCGTTGCTGGACATCTCGCTCGTGTCCGAGCAGGTCGATGAACCGCTCACCGCCATCGCGGACATGTACCACACGGTGATCCACGAGTTCGGCGTGGGCACGCTGCTCCTGCGCATCACGGACCTGCCCAGGGACACCCGATGGCAGGCCCTGGCCCGTGCCTCGCTCCGTGACGACGCGTACTCGGCGGTCGTCGAGATAACCACCTCCGTCTTGCGGACAACCGGGAAGGGCGACGCCGCAGGGGCATCGGCGATGGAACGCATCGGGCAGTGGGAGCGCGGACGGGAGGAGCACCTCCGTCGGATCAAGAACACCTTCGAAGAGGTCCTGAACCCGGAACAGGGCGATATCGCGTCGATCGCGGTGGCCTTGAAGCTCCTGCGGACGCTGGCGCAACGGTGAGCAGCGTGCCGCCCGAGCGGTTCCGGATCTTCCTTGAGGAGGAGCGCGACCGCAAGCGTGCCCTGCTTGAGGCTCTCCGCCGGGACATCGCCTCCGTCAGCGCCGCGCGGCAGGACTCCAACGTCGACGATGAGCATGATCCGGAAGGCAGCACCATCGCATTCGAGCTTTCCCAGGCCTCTGCGCTGCTCGAAGGAAGCCGGTCCGGACTTGAACAGATCGAAGCCGCCCTTGACCGGATCTCGGATGGAAGGTACGGCATCTGCGAAGTCTGCGGGGCCACCATTGCCGAAGGCCGGCTTGAAGCGCGACCCTGGACGCCGTACTGCATCGAGCACGCCTCTGCGGGCAGATAGCGCCGGCGGCTGCTTCCCCTTGTACCCCGCATCGACCGGGGCTAGCATGGCCCCGCATTGGCGCCGACCACTACGAGGAGACTGTCATGGACGAGACGACCGCCGATCCAACGAGCCTGATGGTGGACCTGATCATTTCATTGGACGGTTACGCCTCGGCCGAAGGCTGGCCGGGGTGGTGGGGGCTGGAAGGGCCGGAATACCTCGCCTGGCTCGGGGAGGAAGCCGAAAAGGGCTACACCTTCCTGTTCGGGGCCAATACCTACCGGCTGATGTCCGGCATGTCCGAGGAAGCCGCGGGCGAGGGCTCCGGATTCTCCGAGGACGAGGGCGCCGCACTGACAGGCCTTGCCGCGGTACCGAAGGTTGTCTTCTCCTCGACCCTCGAGGCACCCCTGAGCTGGCCGAATTCGCAGCTGGTCACGGGCGACGCCGTCGAGGCCGTGCGGAAGATGAAACAGGACGGGAGCGGCCCGTTGAGCACCCTCGGGAGCCTCAGCCTCTGCCGCTCCCTGCTGGTCGCCGGCCTGGTGGACAGGTTCAGGCTGGTGGTTTTCCCTGTAATCACGGGGCGAACCGGCAGCGAACGGATCTACGATGGCTATCCCGATGTTGCCCTTGAGATGGTGCAGAGCAGGACTTTCGACGGCCGGCTCCAATTGCTTGAGTACGTTCCTACCGTCCTCGACGCACCTCCCGGCGGCGGCCCGGCCTAAGCCGCTCCGCCTTGGCGGAGCACCCGCGACGAGCGCCCTCGTCAACTTTGTGGGGTGGTGACGTGGAGCATTTCCTTGGGGGATAAATGGACAAGAGATCCAGGCTCGTACTTGTCGCATTGCTTCTATCCGTGGGGTGGTACTTCCTTGTGGGCTTGGCCGACCGACAGCTGGCGGTCCACCAGTACACGTCGATTGCCTCCGTTTGCCTGCATGACTATCCGCCCTCGGGGTCCGTCTCATCTCCTGAAGGGGGGCCCAAGGCTCCCGAGGGAACGTACGAATTCCTGCCACTAGGAATTCGTTGCCACTTCACAATGGTCGGTGGAGCCGTTATCAGTACATTCAATCCCCGAGTCGCAGGGATTGCGTTGGCACTGCTGCCACTGGCGACCAGTATTGCTTGGGGCGCTTGGATTTGGACACGACAAGGATTGCAACGGGGCGATCATGCATATGGAGACTCCCACCCTTGAACCGATGAGCGCTGACGGCCCTGGACGGCTGGCTGCACTACTACGACTACCACCGCCTTAGCGGAGCACCCGGTATCTGACATGGGTCACCAGGCCCGTGCCACGCACCTCGGTGGGTTCCAGCGTCAGGGGCCCTACGCCGTCGAGAAGCCGAGTGCCCCCACCGAGGATGAGCGGCGAAATATGGAGCCGGAGCTCGTCGATCAGCCCGGCCGACAGGAACTGCCGAGCCGTGTCGGCACCTCCCGCGACGGCGACGTCCCCGCCGCCGGCAGCCTCCCTTGCCTGGGCCAGGGCGGACTCGATCCCGTCGGCGATGAAATGGAAGGTCGTTCCGCCGTCCATCTCAAGGGGCGGGCGGGCGTGGTGCGTGAGGACGAAGACCGGGGCGTGGTAGGGCGGCTCCTCGCCCCACCAGCCCCGCCAATCCGGCGCCCACGGACCGGCGCCGGGGCCGGCGAACATGTTGCGGCCCAAGATGTAGGCGCCTGCGGAAAGAATGCCCTGGATCGCTTCGGCATTGGCTTCGGGCTCCTCGAACATCCAGCGATGCAGTTCCTCACCGCCCTCCCCCAGGGGCTCGGAAGGACTCTGGTTCGGGCCCGCAAGGTAGCCGTCGAGGGAAACGGTGAGATCGCACGTGACCTTGTTCATGAATTCCTCCACAGCGGTGGGTCCGTCGAATGCACGCCAGCGCCAACCCTAACGGGATTCGACGGTGGCTGGAAGAAGCAGGGATCCGGATCTCCCGCCGCTGAGGCGCGCCTCAGCGGAAAACACCCCGGCCGGGCTGACCGGGGTGTTCCCACCGGGGGCCTAGTTGAACGTGCCCTCGCCGCGGACCGGGATGGAGGCGCCGATCAGCACTTTGCCCTTTTCCTCGTTGGTGGCCGGACGGATCTGCCCGCGCTCCGGAACGAAGGTGATGGAGTCGTCCTTCTGGTCTGGGGCGTTGACGAAGGAACGGAAGCGGCGCAGCCGTTCCGGGTCCTTGAGGGTTTCGGCCCACTCGTCCCGGTACGTGCCGATGTGCTTGGCCATGGCGGCCTCGAGCTCCGCGGCGATGCCGAGCGAATCCTCGACGACGACCTGCCGGACATGCTCCAGACCGCCGTCGAGTTCTTCCTGCCAGCGTGCGGTGCGTTGGAGGCGGTCGGCGGTGCGGATGTAGTACATGAAGTAGCGGTCGATGTATTTGATGAGGGTGTCGTCGTCCAGGTCTTTGGCCAGGAGCTGGGCGTGGGCGGGGGTGGCGCCGCCGTTGCCTCCGACGTAGAGGTTCCAGCCGTCGGCGGTGGCGATCACGCCCACGTCCTTGCCGCGGGCTTCGGCGCATTCGCGGGCGCAGCCGGAGACGCCCATTTTGAGTTTGTGCGGGCTGCGCAGGCCGCGGTAGCGCAGTTCCAGGTTGATGGCCATGGCCACGGAGTCCTGCACGCCGTAGCGGCACCAGGTGGATCCGACGCAGGACTTCACGGTGCGCAGGCTCTTGCCGTAGGCCTGGCCGGATTCGAAGCCGGCGTCCACCAGTTCCTTCCAGATCTCCGGGAGCTGTTCGAGCCGGGCACCGAACATGTCGATCCGCTGCCCGCCGGTGATCTTCGTGTACAGCCCGTACTTCTTGGCCACCGCGGCAATTACGGCCAAGCCGTCGGGCGTGATTTCCCCGCCCGCAATCCGCGGGACCACCGAATACGTGCCGTCCTTCTGCATGTTCGCCAGCGCCCGGTCGTTCGTGTCCTGCAGCGTTCCCCGCCCCGCATCCAGGACATACGCCGAATGTTGCGAAGCGAGAATCGACGCGATGGTGGGTTTGCAGATGTCGCAGCCTGCGCCGGTGCCGTATTTGGCCATGATGTCTTCGAAGGAGGTCAGTTCCAGGATGCGGATGGTTTCGAAGAGTTCCTGGCGGGAGAGGCTGATGTGTTCGCACAGGGCCTTGGAGACTTCGACGCCGGACTTGGTCAGTTCGGTTTCGAGGAGTTTCTTGAGCATGGGCACGCAGGAGCCGCATTGGGTGCCGGCCCTGGTGCAGGACTTGAGTTCGCCGAGCTCCTGCACGGGGGCTTGGCCGTCGCAGGCGCCGCAGCCGTTGATGGCGTCCCGGATGGAGCCGGCGGCGACGTTGTTGCAGGAGCACAGGATGGCGTCGTCGGGCAGTTCGGTTTCGGGGGCGTCGCCGCCGCCGGCGGCGGAGAGGAAAGCGCCGGGTTCGGCCGGGAGTTCGCGGCCGAGCAGGGGGCGCAGGCTCATGTAGGGGGTGGCGTCGCCGACGAAGATGCCGCCGAGGAGGGTCTTGGCATCGTCGGTGGTGACGATTTTCTGGTAGACGCCGCGGGCGGGGTCGGCGTAGACGATTTCCAGGGCGTGTTCGGTCTTGGCGAACGCGTCACCGAAGCTGGCCACGTCCACGCCGGAGAGCTTGAGTTTGGTGGCGGTGTCGAACCCCGGGAAGGTGGCCGCCCCGCCGTGCAGGCGGTCGGCGACGATCTCGGCCATGGTGTTGGCGGGGGCAACCAGGCCCAGGCACATGCCGCCGAAGTTGGCCACTTCACCGATCGCGTAGATACCGGGAATCTCAGTCTCGCAGCCCTCGTCGATCACCACACCGCCACGGGGACCCAGCGAGAAGAGCTGCTCCTCGCCGTCGGCTGCCCGGAACAGTTCGTCGCGGGGCCGGACGCCGATGGCAACGATCACGATGTCGGCGTCGATGGTCCGGCCATCGGCCATCAGGACACCGGTGACCTGGCCGTCGTCGTCGGCCAGGATCTCGGAGGGGAAGACGCCCCCGTGGATCTCGAAACCCTTTTCCTTGATGAGACGTCCGAGCGCCTGGCCGGCGCCCTCGTCCAGCTGGGTCGCCATCAGCCAGTTCGCGCCGTCGATCACCACGGGGATGGCTCCCAGCTGCTCGGTGCCAGCCGCGGCTTCCAGGCCCAGCAGGCCGCCGCCGATGGTCACCGCAGTGACTTCGCGGCCGAGCTTTTCACGGAGCGCGGCAATCGCGCCGTTGATGGCCCACACGTCCTCGAGGGTCCGGTAGACGTGGCTGTGCTCGGCGCCCGGGATGGGCAGGCGGGCCGCATTCGATCCGGTGGCAACCACCAGGGCGTCATAGGCGTAGCTGTTGCCGGCCGCGGTTTCCACGGTCTTGCCGTCCGGGTTGATCTTCACTACCCGCTCGCCCGTGCGCAGGTCGAGTGCCTCGTGATCCCACATGGCCGCTTCGCCCAGGGTGAGGTCGTATTCCATGTCGGTCAGCGCCTTGCTCAGCGCCACCCGGTCGTAGGGCAGGTGTGCTTCTTCGGTGAGCACGGTCAGCTGCCAGCCCTCAAGGCCGCGGGTATGCATGGCATCGGCGAAACGGTGGGCAGCAGGGCCGCCGCCGGCAACGACAATCCGGCGCCGGGCATTGGAGCTGGTGGTGTGTGCGTTCATCGGCACCCTTTCACATGCGCCGCAGAACGTCCTCTACGACTCCTTCCAGCAGCCTATGTACGGGCAGTTTCGCTTCAGTTTCCCGATTGTTTCGGGGGCTTAACTTCCGCATCACCACCGGGTTCAAGCCAGTGTGAGTAGTCCTTTACGGCGCCGACACACGAGCCGCACCCGGTCGAAACATCCCGGACCTAGCGTTGTTGCCTGGCTGCACACTGCCTGGCCGGTGGCGGCATCGGAGCCGCCGCCCGGCGGGCCAAGCGATAGGGGTTGAACATGACCATTGGTCTTGAAAGCATCGAACGTCCGGTTGACGGGCCGGCGGCCTGGCACCGCGTCTGCGCCGTCGAAGAACTGGAACTGGCCTGGGGCGAAGCCGCCCTGGTGGAGGGCAAACAGCTCGCCTTGTTCCGCCTGGAATCCGGAGAGGTCTACGCCGTAGCCCAGCAGGATCCCGCCACTTTGGCCAACGTCATGGCGCGCGGGATCACCGGCTGCCGCGGTGGGCGCCCGACCATCGCCTCGCCGCTGCACAAGGAGGTCTACGACCTGCAGACCGGCGAATGCTTCACTACGCCCGGACTCCGCCTGGACAGCTACGCCACACGGATCGTGGAGGGTTACCTCGAAGTAGCGGTCTGAACCATCCGTACGCAACCGTCCGCACGCAACCGTCCGTACGCAACAAGGGCACCACCGGAACTGCTCCGGTGGTGCCCTTGCATTGCCCTCGCGGGCCTAGCCGTTGATGACCTGGGGGACACCGAGTGCCTTGAGGCCTTCGACGCCGAATTCGAGGCCGTAGCCGGATTGCTTGGCGCCGCCGAAGGGGACGCGGGGGTCCACGGCGCCGTGTTTGTTGATCCAGACGGTACCGGCCTGGAGGCGGGCGGCGACTTCGCGGGCCGCGCCAAGGTCCGGGGACCAGACGGAGGCGCCGAGTCCGACGTCGAGGGCGTTGGCCATCTCGATGGCTTCGTCCACGGAGCTGTAGCGGATGATCGGAAGCGCCGGGCCGAACTGCTCTTCGGCAACCAGCGGGTTGTTGTTGTCGATGTCGGCCACGAGGGTGGTGGGGTAGAAGTAGCCGGGCTGGTCCGGGTCGGGGTTGCCGCCGGTCAGGATCCGGGCACCGGAGTCGCGGGCGGCGTCGACGAGGCCGGCGACGATGTCGTACTGGGCCTTGTTCTGGAGCGGGCCCAGGACATTGTTCTCGTCGAGGCCGACGCCCATGGGCATGGCGGCCGCGACGGCCGTGAGCTCCTCGCAGACGGCGTCGTAGATCGAGTCGTGGACGTACAGGCGCTTGAGGGCAGCGCAGGTCTGGCCGGTGTTGATGAACGCGCCCCAGAACAGGTCCTGGGCGATCACGGCAGGGTCGGCGTCGGGCAGGACGATGCCGGCGTCGTTGCCGCCGAGTTCCAGGGTGAGGCGCTTGACGGTGTCGGCGGAGGAGCGGATGATTTCGCGGCCGGCGGCGGTGGAGCCGGTGAACATGACCTTGCCGATGGCGGGGTGTTCGGCGAGGCGTGCGCCGACTGCGCGGTCGCCGGAGATGGCGGTGAGGACGCCTTCGGGGAGTTCTTCGTTGAGGACCTTGATGAGGGCCAGGACGGAGAGCGGGGTCATTTTGGAGGGCTTGACGACGGCGGTGTTGCCCATCCGCAGGGCGGGGGCGATCTGCCAGACGGTGATCATCATGGGCCAGTTCCAGGGCCCGATCGCGCCCACGACACCGATGGGGCGGTAGTGCAACTGGGCGTAAGTCTGGCCGTCGTCGACCACTGTTTCGGGTTCCAGTGCGGTGGTGGCGGCGGTTCGCAGCCAGGCGGCGCAGGCGCCGACCTCGAAGCGGGCGTTAGGACCGTTCAGGGGCTTGCCTTGCTCGCGGGAGAGCAGTTGGGCGAGTTCTTCGGCGGAGCGTTCGACGGCGTCGGCGGCCCTGAGCAGCGCGGCTGACCGGGCCTCGTGGCCGGCCGCGGCCCAGGCCGGCTGCGCTTCGAGGGCCGCGGCGACCGCCAGCTCGAGGTCCTCAACCGTGTGGACGGGAGCTTCGCCGACGGCGGTCCCGGTGGCGGGGTCGAGGATGGTCCGGGTTTCGCCGGTGGCCGGGGTGATTGAGGCCAGGAGGGCGTCGTAGCTTTCCAAGGTTTCACTCCACTCTGAGTAGTTGGTGCCCGCCGGCCGCATGGCCGTCAGGCGTTGTGTTGAGTCTGCCTGCCCGGCAACGGGGCAGCTTGTGTATCCGGGAAGGATGGTTGATGTTCGGTGAATGGCTTTCAGAGGGTCATCAGCATCATCGCCCCCAGGGCCCCCGCCGAGGAGAAAGCCTCGACAGGGTGGAACGGTTGGCGGGACCGGAGCGAGCGCAGGGCCAGCACCAGCGAATAGACCGCAACCACGGCGGCGAGCGCCGCGGCCAGGAAGGGCGTGACGCCGCCCGTCCCCGGATGCGCGTGGGCGTGGGGCGCCGTTCCCGTCGTCACCGGCTGGAGGCCGGTGACGAGGAGCGCGAACATCCCCAGGACGGAGAGCGCCCGGTGCAGTTCCATGCCGTTGCGGCGTTCCCTACGCAGCAGTACCAGCGGCAGGGGAGCTGCCAGCAGCAGGAGCAGCCCCCACACCACTCCCGGAAGCAGGCCCGGTCCGACGGTGGTGTCCGCCATGGCCGCGAGCATGACGGCCATGGGCCCCCACTGGCTGACGTTCCGCAGGACACCGCCGCGCGCCATGGCTTCGCGCATGGGGCACAGGATGCCGATACCGCAACAGACGAGCATGGCCGCGGAAAGGATTGTGTGCATGGTGTTCGCCGATCTCTCCAGGCCCGGTCAGTCTTCTTCGTCACCGAGGTGCACGGCTGCCGGACCCTCTTCGCCGTGCCCGATCCGCCGGTACACCTCGGGGCGGTTCCGCTTGAGGCGGAAAGCCCATGCCACCCCGGCAAGCCCCGGCACGACGATCGCGGCCGGGAGGATGAAGGTCAGGGGATTGTTGCCTTCCTGGCCCAGCAGGACGTTGAAATTGAGGGCGATCATGACGAAGACCGCTGCCAGGAGCAGGAACCCCAGGCCGGGAGCGATGAGGCTCGTCCAGATACCGGTGTCCCGCTTGTCTTTGCGGAAGAATCCGATCACCGCCAGCGAAACAACGGTCATCAGGAGGACGAGGCCCATCGCGCCGTCGTTGGTCAGCCACGTGAACATCGTGAGGACCGGGTAGAGGTCCCCCAGCGGGGATCCGGTCCCTGCGATCGCGAAGGCGGCCGTGACGACGACGGCGATGGCCGTCTGCGCGAGTGACCCCGCGTAGGGTGCGCCGCTGTGCCGCCGCACTGCCCCGAGCTTGCGGGGCAGGACCCCTTCGCGTCCGAGGGAGAAGAAGTACCGGGCGGCGGCATTGTGGAAGCTGACGAGGGCAGCGAAGAGGCTGGTCACAAAAAGCAGCCGGGCCAGGTCGGCGATGAGGACTCCGGTGTGCGCGCCGAGGAATCCGAACATCAGGTCCGGTCCTTGCTTCGCGGAGGCATCGGCCACAGCTGACGGGCCGGTTCCGACCGCCATCGCCCACGCTGACACGGCGTAGAACAGGGCAATGATGGTGATCGCTGTGTAGGTCGCGCGGGCCACGGTGTGCTTGGGGTCCTTGCTTTCCTCGCCGTAGATGGCTGCGGACTCGAAGCCCATGAACGCGGCGATGCCAAAGGACAGCACCGCTCCCACGCCCGGCACGAAGAGGCTTTCGGGGCTGAGCGGCGCGCCGCTGACCCCTTCCGGTGCCAGGGCAAAGGAGGCGACGTCGTACACGGTCACCACGAGGAATTCGAGGCCGACCAGAACCCCGAGAACTTTCGCGGACAGGTCCACCCGGTTCACGCCCAGCACCGCGACGACCGCGATGCAGGTCAGGACCGGGATCCACCAGGGGAGGGCGACGCCGAAGCGTTCGTTGATGAGGCCCGAGACGCTGAAGCCGAAAAGGCCGTAGATGCCGACCTGCATGAGGTTGTAGGCCATCAGGGCCACCATGGAGGCACCGACGCCGACCGGCCGGGAGATCCCTTGGGCCACGTAGGAGTAGAACGCCCCGGCGTTGACCAGGTGCCTGCTCATGGCCGCGTAGCCGACGGCGAAGACCGCCAGGGTTCCGCCGAGGAGCAGGAAGGACAGCGGTACGCCCGTGACCCCGGTGACGGCGAACGTCGTCGTCACGCCGCCGGCGAGAACCGTCAGCGGCGCCGACGCAGCGATGATCATGAACGTCACCGCAGGAACGCCGAGCCGGCGGTGGTGATGGACCGTGTGCTCCGATTTGCCGGCAACTTTTCCGGCGCTGACGCTCATTGTCCCGCCGCCATGTGGCAGTGCCCGCCGGCGGGCTTCGACGCGGGGACGTCCAGCACCGGGCTGCGGTCGAAGAAGCCTTCGGGGCGCAGCTTGAAGCCCACCGTGTCCACGGGCATGATCGGCCAGTCCTCGGGGCGCGGGAAGTGGGTCAGGCCGAAGGTGTGCCACACCACGATGTCCTGCCCGTCAATATCCCGGTCCTGGGCGATGTAGGCGGGCAGGCCGGCGCCACCGGAGTGTTGGTTGACGAAGTCGCCGGTGGGGTAGAGCTCGCCTTCCGCGTAGCGGGTGACCCACAGGTCCTTCGTGGCGAAGGCGGCGCGCCGGGCGATCGAGGAGCCGGGGTCGGCCAGCAGGGTGGGCTGGTTTTCGGAGTGCAGTTTGTAACCCACGGCCTCGCCCAGGCGGTTCCTGGATCCCGGGTTCGAGATGACCCAGGTGCGGCCGCTGCGGGCGTCGGCCTCGCGGACGCCAACGGACTCGCTGGCGAGCACGGTGCGCTTGCGGGAGAATGCGTTGCCGCGCGGGTTCCCTTCACCCATGGCCTGCCGGACCACGTCTTCTTCCTCCACGCGGTTGCTGAAGCCGTCGACGGCGAAGTCCAGCCGTGCGCTGAAGAGGTGCTGGTGGTAGGGGGCGCCCAAGCCCGGTGCCAGTTGGGAGATGTTGTCCGATCCGCCTTCGGGGAACGCGCTGGTGAAGACAACGCCGGTGGCCTTGGCTTCGAATTCGATGGTGCCGTCCAGGTAGAGGTACCAGTAGAAGCCGTAGTCGTAGTTGCCGATGGTGGTGAAGAAGCTGACCACGAGGCGGCGGTTCCGGCGGGTGTAGTTGACCCCGCTCCACAGGTCGCTGTGCTTGGACAGGATGCTCCAGTCCTCTTCATGGATGCAGACAGCGTTGCGGATTTCGCGCGGGTTGCCGAAGGAGTCGCTCACCACCGGGCTGAGGTACGTGATTTCGCCGAGGCAGTCGCAGCCCAGTTCGAGCGAATTCGCGTACTGGCCCACCAGGTATTCGCCGGTGTCGAAGTAGTTTTGCCAGGAGCGCACGGGGGAGGGGTCGCCGTAGGGGACCACCATTTCGGCGATGGACGCCCGCTTGAGGATGCTGCGGCGGCGGCCTCCGTCGTCGAACGCCACATTGTGCAACACCACGCCTTCGCGGACATCGAAACCGACGTCGAGGCTCCACTTCTCCCACTCAAGGTGGTTGCCGCCCTGGATGCTGAAGCTGGGGCCGTCCGGCTGGGTGATGTGGATGGGCTTCTGTGTGGTCCGCAACGGGCCGGTCAGCTCCGGATCGGTGTAGTTGCCGTGTTCTGCCGGGACCGGCATCGCCCCGAAGTCCAGGACCTGAGTGACTTCCTTGTTGACCACGTCCACGTAGGCGACCAGGCCGTCCACGGGGCGTGCCCAAGCGTTGTCCTCCGGGAACTCCTGGACGAAGGCCAGCCCGCGCAGGATGCGGCGGCCCTTTTCCTCCGGGTATTCGAAGACGCCGGCGGACAGGGGAGCGACCCGCACCTTGGCGACGTCGAGCTTCCGCTCCGCGAGCGCCTTGAGCCAGCGTTCGTCCTGGGCGAGCACTGCTTCGACCAGTTCGAATTCCTCCCCGATGACGGGAAGTTCGCCCGCGACGGCGGTGTCCAGTTCGACGTTGCGGGTGATTTCGCTGTGCCAGGCGTGCCCGGTTTCCAGGGTGACGACGACGTCGCGCGCGGTTCCGGTGGCTACGTTGTGCAGGAAGACCCGGAAGCGGCGGTCCGTCGTTTCGGCTGCATCGTCCGCGGAGGCGCGGGGCGGATCCAGGAGTCCAAGGTAGGCCACTCGGGTGGAATCGTCGAACAGTCCGGCGTCGCTGAGGGCGGCCTTGACTGCGGTGATCTCGCTGGCAGTGACGGGTCCGTAGGCGGTGGTTTCGGCCGTTTCGGGTATGGCGGAGATGTTCATGGAAAAGCCCCTTGGGAGTGGCGGTTTATTTTCTATGTGTGTAGACAATAACAGTGTGTAAGCTGAGTCACAACGGTTGTAGAAAAAAAGATTTGGGGATTGGGTGCCGAAGATCGTCGATCATGACAAGCGACGCGTGGAACTGGTTGAAGCCACGTGGCGGATCATCGCCAGGCGGGGGATCGAGGGCGCTACGATGCGCGAAATAGCCACGGAAGCGGGCTTCGCCAACGGTGCGCTCAAGCCCTATTTCCCCACGAAGGACGACCTCCTGTCCTTTGCGTTCGCACACGTGTTCAACCAGACGAACGCCAGGATCGGAACCGTGTCGAAGGGGCTGAAGGGCTTGGCCGCACTGCGCAGCTTCTGCCACGAAATCCTGCCGCTCGACGCCGAACGGCTGAGCGAAGCCCGGATCGCCATCGCGTACTGGCAGCGGGCACTGACGGATCCCGAGAAGGCGGCCCTCCATGACCGCTCGATGGAGCAATGGCGGCACGAGCTGTTCGGCAGGCTTCGCGAAGCCAGGGATGCCGGTGAACTCATGGACGGACTGGACGACGACGACGTCGTCGGCGGCATCATGACCTTCGTGCTCGGCGCGCAGATCACGGCCACCCTGTCGCCGTCGCACCATTCCCCGGCGCAACTGCGTTCCCAGCTGGAGTCCTATGTCTCGCTGATGAGGGTCCCACCGGCCGACGAGGGCGGGGCCTGAAAGCCCGAGCAAGTAGTCCAGGGTCAAACTGCGCTGTGGAATTGAGTACACGTCGCCCCAATTACTTGAATCCACTGCGGAAAAGTGGAGTACCCACCACTCGTGACGGGTCCCCAGGGCAGCCGATTCAATGGAGCGTAGCTGGTCTCAACCGCAGTTCATGACTCTGGGGGTCATACAATGTCTGCTTTCTGCAATGCCGTTGTTCCATTTCCGCGCCGCCCGCTGACGGAGGCAGTCCGATGAGCACGGGAATGGAATCCGCCGCCATGTTCGCGGGGTCGCTTCCCGGCCTGCTCCTGATGTCCCTGGGCCAGACCATGGTGGTCGCATGCCTGTGTTTTGACATGGTGCGTGCCGTCTCCGTTCCCCGCTCGCACCGCCGCTACGTAGCCAGCACCGTCTTCCGGACCCTGGCGGTGCCGTCAATCCTCGTCATGGGCGTCAGCGTGCTGGTCGACGCGATCGTTTCGTCCTGGATCGATCTGGTCCTGGGCGTCCTCGTGATGGTGACGATCATCTTCCGCTTCCACCAGGACAAGGACGAGGACAACTGGTGGAAGGGCAAGGGCAGGAAGCTGGCCGGCTGGGCACGCAAGCAGTTGTCGCCGCAGGGCGGGCTCGCCCCGGCGATGGGCTGAGCCCCGGGATTCCTCAACGGGGCTGCCGGCCCCGGGATTTCCCCCGGTTTAACACAGGAAATACGCAGTTTGGCGAGCATTCCCACAGGATGTTCCAAGGTCCATACAACGCGGTGTTGGGCGTTGCTATGTTGATTGCGAGCTGGTGCTGGGCCAGCCCGAATCCCCCCAAACTCGCTCAGGAGTTATCAAATGTTTTCTCTCATCTCCAACACCGCATCCCGCCTCCGCCGCGACGAAAAAGGCGCCACCGCCGTCGAATACGGCATCATGGTCGCCCTCATCGCTGTTGTCATCATCGTCGCCGTCACCTTGCTGGGCGGAAACCTCAAGGAGACATTCAACAGCACGGCATGTTCCGTCAAGGGTGGCGCCTGGACGGCGTCCACTTCCACCGTCGCGGGCAGCTGCTCGAAGTAGGTCCCTCCGCTCAGCGGAACGACCGGCCTATCTCACTAAAGGAGCTGCAATGTTTTCCACCATCGTCACGTCCGTAGCCCGCGCGCGCCGGGATGAGACAGGCGCCACCGCCGTTGAATACGGCATCATGGTCGCCCTCATCGCCGTTGTGATCATCGTTGCTGTGACCTTGCTCGGCGGAAACCTCGTCGAGACGTTCAACAGCACCGCCTGCAGTGTCAAGGGCGGTGCTTGGACGGCCTCCACGTCCACCGTCGCCGGAAGCTGCTCGAAGTAAGCAGACGCCCCGGGTGGGTGGGGCCGGTCCCCACCCACCTGCACCATCCCACTCACGGCGCCCCCTAGCCGAAACTTCCGTTCAGACGCACACAGCGCTGCAGCACGAAAGGCAGTTCCCATGTCCAGGAACTCAGAACGCGGTGCCGTGGCAGTCGAATTCGCCTTGCTGGCACCCGTCCTGGTTCTCCTGCTTCTCGGAATCATGGAATTCGGGCGGGCCTACAACGCACAGGTGTCCCTTTCCAACGCGGCACGCGAGGGAGTCCGCGTCATGGCGATCTCGAACGACCAGACTGCAGCCAGGACGGCGGCCAAGAACGCGGCCGTCTCCCTGAGCCCGCAGCTCGCGGACGCCAACTTCACCTTCAGCCAGGCGAACTGCTCCTCCGGCGGGCAGATGTCGCTGACCATCAAGTACACCCTCAGCACCCTCACCGGAATTGCTGGTCCGTTCCCGCTGCAAGGCGTAGGAGTCATGCTATGCGCCGGCTGATGCCCCGCGGCGAAGACGGCGAGCGTGGCGGAGTCGCCGTGCTGATTGCACTGGCGCTCGTGGTGCTCCTCGGGTTCGCGGCCCTCGCAGTGGATGCGGGAATGCTGTACTCCGAACGGGCCCAGGTGCAGAACGGAACCGATGCCGCTGCCCTCGCCGTCGCCCAGAAATGCGCAGCGAACGTTGCCGACCCCAACTGCCTGGCAGCCTCCCAATACGCAGCCGACCTCGTCAACAAGAACGCCGTGGACGGCTTGAGCAACGTCAAGTCGGTCAACTTGGACCTGGTCAACCGCAAGGTCACCGTGACGGGCGGAGCCAAGCAGGCCGGTGGGCCCCAGGGCGGGGTTTCACTCTTCTTTGCGAGGGCCCTCGGCTTCGGCACAGCGGACGTCGAGACCAGCTCGAAGGTCGAGTGGGGCAGCGCCTATGCCGGCAGGACTGCTTTTCCGCTTGCCTATTCCATCTGCCAGGTGCAGGGCTACATCGGGGGAGCCCTGCAACTGCTGCAGGACCACGGAACCGGCGCCAATCCCGGCTGCCTGTACGGCCCTTCGGGTGCGGCCGTGGCCGGCGGGTTCGGCTGGATCACCCAGGATCCCGGCGTCTGCGGCGGGACGATCGACCTCGCGGTCAGCGAGGGCGGAAGTGCACCGGGCAACAGCGCGCCAGGCAACTGCGCCGCCACCCTCCAAAAGTGGGCGGACAACATTACTGCGGGCCGCGATGTCATCGTCCTCCTCCCCGTCTTCAACGCAGTGACCGGCACCGGAAGCGGTGCGGTGTACCACTTGGTGTCCTTCGCAGCCTTCAAGGTGGCGGGGTGGAAGTTCAGCGGCAACAGCAGCGCACCGGACGCCTTCCGCAACTCAAGCCCGGACGTCCCCTCAGCGCTTTCCTGCACCGGAAACTGCCGTGGAATCATCGGCAGCTTTGTCAGGTACGTGTCCCTGGCCGACGGCTACTCGCTGGGCCCGGTGGACGCCTTCGGAGCGACCATTGTGCGCCTCAGCAACTAGCTTTTCACCCCCAATGTTGAACAGGAGTAGCAAGTGAAATCCCGCTTGTTGGCCGGATCCGCAGCTGCGCTGCTCGCCGTCATCGGAGTGATCCTCGTCTTCTCATACGCCCAGGCTGCCGATCAGCGTGCCGTCCAGAACCTCACGCCGGTCGACGTCCTGATCGTCAAGACGGCGGTTCCCGCCGGTACGCCCGTCGAGGCCATGAAGGCCTCACTGGCCACACAGCAGCTGCCCGAATCCGCGGTTCCGAAAACGGCCCTGCACACGCTGGGCGACGAAGCCGGCAAGGTGGCCGCCGTGGACCTGGTGCCCGGCGAGACGCTTCTTGCCGAGCGCCTGGTCGCCCCTGACGAGCTCAAGACGCCGGGCAACGTCACGGTGCCTGCGGGCCTCCAGGAGGTCTCCTTCCAATTGGAACCCCAGAGGGTGATCGGCGGCCGCCTGGCCCCCGGTGACCACATTGGCGTGTTCATCTCTCAGATCGCCGGAAAAGACGAGGACAAATCGGGCGCAACCAAGCTGGTCATCCACAAGGTCCTCGTGACGGCGATCCAGCGCGCCCCGCAGGCGGCCACGGCTACGCAGTCGACGCCGGCCCCGAGCCAGGGCGCGGCCGCTGCGGATCCGCAGGACACCACGCTTCCGAACGGATCGCTCCTCCTGACCGTTGCAGTCAACGATGTGGACGCTGCCAGGATCGTGTACGCCAATGAGTTCGCCAAGATCTGGTTGAGCAAGGAGCCCCTGAACGCGAAAGTCAACGGACCCAGGATCGTCGACGGGAACGAGGTCTTCAAATGAGCCGCTTTGTCCTGATCACCCCGAATGTCGAATTCGACCAGCGGCTGCGCCAGGCCGTGGCGGGCGGGCTGCCTGGAAGCGTGCAGACCTTCTTCACCAATGTCCTTCCGTCCGACCCGACCGAGCTGTTCGGTGCCCTCAACCAGGAACAGTTCGAAGTGCTGATCCTGGGGCCCGAGGTTCCGGTGGAGGAGGCCCTGCGCCTGGCCACGGTCCTCGACGTCCGTGCACCCGAGCTGAGCGTCATCCTCGTCACCGAACCGGAATCCGGGTTCGTCCTGCAGGCCATGCGCTCAGGCATCCGTGACATCATGAGCCCCGCTGCGGACGTCGCACAGATCCGCATCATGCTGGAGCGGGCCTGCCAGTCCTTCGCCAGCCGCCAGCGCACCCTGGAGCCGAAGCAGGCCCACGCGCCCAAAGGCATGGTGATCGGGGTCTTTTCCCCCAAGGGTGGCGTGGGCAAGACGACGATCGCCACGAACATCGCCGTGGGCCTGGGCAAGATCGCGCCGATGAGCGTGGTGATCGTCGACCTGGACCTGCAGTTCGGCGATGTCGCCTCTGGCCTGTACCTCAACCCTGAACACACTGTGACCGACGCGGTTACTCCCTCGGCAAGCCAGGACTCCTTGGTCCTCAAGGCGTTCCTTAGCGTTCATCCGGCAGGAATTTACGCCTTGTGCGCCCCCAAGGACCCCGTGGAGGCTGACGAAATCACTCCGGAACAGGTCAGCCGGCTGCTCGGACAGCTGGCGGAGGAGTTCCAGTACGTGGTGGTGGACACCGCGCCGGGGCTGCCCGAAGTCGGTCTCGCCGCGCTCGAGCAGTGCACAGATGCTGTGTGGGTCACGGGCATGGACGTCCCAAGCGTACGCGGCCTCCGCGCGGGCCTGGACATCCTGCGGAAGCTGGACCTGCTGCCGGAAACCCGCCACGTGGTACTCAACATGGCCGATTCGAAGGCCGGCATGTCGGTCCAGGACGTCGAAGCCAACATCGGCGCCCCTGTCGATGTGAGCCTTCCCCGGTCGCAGGCTGTTGCCCTTTCCACCAACCGCGGCGTTCCCGTGCTCCAGGAAGCAGTGAAGGATCCGGCCGTGAAAGGCCTCAAACAACTCGTCGAACGCTTCAATCCGGCGTGGCGTGCCACCACGCAGCGCCAACTGCACAGAAGGGTCGTGGTCTAGTTGAAACTCTCGCAGCGTCTGCGCGCCGCCGAGGACAATGCCGGCCGAGCTTTCGGTGCCGCCTCGCCAGGTGCGCGTCCCGCAATGAACCGCCCGGAATTCAGCCGTCCCGCGTTGAGTCCTGAGCCCGGTGCGCCTGGACAGACGGTCCGTGGAGAGGTGGTGCCCGCCATGGTCCCCTTAGCCGACTTCGCACAGCAGGCCACGCCCTACTCGCCGGGGAAGGCGGCCGGTCCCGGAAAGACCCATGCCTCCCTGAAGCTCGTCGAGCACGCGGACCAAGGCAAGCCCAAGGTCCAGCAGCCCGTGGATGCCTTCGCCGCGCTCAAGGCGCGGGCCGCGACAGCGTTGTTCGAGCGCCTGGGTGCCCGGTTCAACGACTCGGCGCTGAGCGAACACGAGCTGCGGGCGACGGCCCGGGAAGAATTGATCCGGATCGTCGACGCCGAGCAGGTTCCGCTGTCCGCCGAGGAGCGGACCCGCCTCGTGGGGGACGTGGCGGATGACGTCCTCGGCTACGGGCCGCTCCAGCGGCTGCTGGACGACCCGGATATCACCGAAATCATGGTCAACAGGATGGACCAGATCTACGTCGAACGAAAAGGCAAGCTGATCCTGACGGACTCCGGCTTCAGCTCGGAAGAGCACCTCCGGCGGGTGATCGAGCGGATCGTGTCCAAAGTGGGCCGCCGGATCGACGAATCGTCCCCGCTCGTCGACGCACGGCTCGAAGACGGATCCCGTGTCAACGCCGTGATCCCGCCACTCGCCGTCGGCGGTTCGTCCCTGACCATCCGGAAGTTCAGCAAGGTGCCGCTGACCGTGAGGAACCTGATCGATTTCGGCACACTCACCCCCGAAATGGCCGAACTCCTTAACGCCTGCGTCAAGGCGAAGCTGAACATCATCGTTTCCGGCGGCACCGGCACGGGAAAGACGACCCTGCTCAATGTCCTTTCATCCTTCATCCCCGATGACAACCGCATCGTCACCATCGAGGATGCTGTGGAGCTGCAGATCCAGCAGCGGCACGTGGTGAGGCTCGAAAGCAGGCCCCCGAACACCGAGGGCAAGGGCGAGGTCACCATCAGGGAGTTGCTCAGGAACTCGCTACGCATGCGCCCGGACAGGATCGTCGTCGGCGAAGTCCGTGGCGGCGAGTCCCTGGACATGCTGCAGGCGATGAACACCGGTCACGACGGCTCGCTTTCCACCGTCCACTCGAATTCCCCGCGTGACGCAGTGGCTCGTCTTGAAACCCTGGTCCTCATGGCTGGCATGGACCTGCCGCTACGGGCGATCCGTGAACAAATAGCGTCCGCGGTGAATCTCATCATCCAAATCTCCCGCCTGCGGGACGGTACGCGGCGGATCACCCATGTGACGGAGGTGCAGGGCATGGAAGGGGAGGTCGTCACCTTGCAGGACGCGTTTGTCTTCGACTACTCGGCGGGCGTGGACGCGCATGGGACGTTCCTCGGCCGGCCGGTGTCCACCGGCATCCGGCCCCGGTTCATCGACCGCTTCAATGACCTGGGAATCCATGTTTCCCCCGAGGTGTTCGCCGCGCCCCTGGCCTCGGCCGTGAGGGTGTGAGCGAGCCATGATCCTCCTGACCGGAACAGCTTTCATGCTCGGCGCCATCCTGCTTTTCGGCGTCGCGGTGATCCTGCCCAAGAGTCCCGGGGTTCCTTTGGACCGGAGGCGGCCCTACCAAGCGGGTCCCGGCTCCCAACTGACGCGCTTCGCGGGTTCTGCCTCCGGCGCCATCCATGGGGTCCTGGAGCGGCGCAATGTCCGGCTGTTCAACCGTGAGGAGCTGGAGAACGCCGGGCTGCGGACCAGCCAGGCGGAATTCTTCATCCTTGTGATCGCGGGGGCCTTTGTGGGCGCCCTGATCGGACTTGTCGCCGGCGGCCCCCTGTTGGGTGTCCTGTTCTTCATTCCGGCGCCCTTCGTGGCGAAGCTCGTCATCAGGTTCCGGACCGGAAAGCGGCGCGCGAAGTTCGATGAGCAGCTCGGCGATACGCTCCAGCTGCTGTCCGGCGGCCTGCGCGCGGGGCACAGCATCCTCCGCGCGATAGACGCCGCGGCCACCGAATCGATCAGCCCGACCGCCGAGGAGATGCGCCGCATCATTACGGAAACCAGCCTGGGCCGTGAACTCCAAGCCTCCCTCAATGACACAGCAGATCGGATGCAAAGCGAGGACTTCGTGTGGATAGCGCAAGCCATCCAGATCAACCGTGAGGTGGGCGGAAATCTGGCCGAAGTCCTGGACCAGGTCAACGAGACCATCCGGGAGCGCAGCGAGATCAAGGGCCACATCAAGTCCCTCGCGGCAGAGGGAAAGTTCTCCGGATACATCCTGATGGCACTTCCCTTCGGCATCGTCACTCTGCTCACTGTGGTGAATCCCGGATACATGAACGTGATGTTCACCCATCCGCTCGGTTGGGCCATGATTGCGGCTTCGGCCGTCCTCATGACCATCGGCGGTCTCTGGATGCGCAAGATCATCGACCTGAAGTTTTGAGGTGAAGCATGAATCTCCTGCTCCTCTTGTCCCTGCTGCTGGTGCCGCTGCCGATTGCCTACCTGGCGTGGTCGGTCCTTTCGGTGGACCGCAGGACCCAGCGTTCCGTCCGGGAGCTCCTTGCACGCGGGGGAGGCGCCGTCGAAGCCGTTCCGCAGCGACGCGGCAGCGCGCTCGAAAGCCTCGGCTACAGGCTGACCCCCGGAAGCTACGTCCAGAAACTGGGCCGTTTGCTCTCCCTGGCGGGCCGTCCCCCGTCCCTCCCGCTGGGGCGCGTCCTCGCCGCCAAGCCGGCGCTCGGTCTCTGCGGTGCGCTGCTGGGCTTCTACATCGGCGCCAACAGCGATAGCGCGGTCCTGAAGCTGGTGGGCATTTTCGTGGTGTTGCTGGGCTACTTCATTCCGGACCTGATGCTCTACAGCAAGGGACAGGAACGGCAAAAGACCATGCAACTGGAACTTGCCAACACCATGGACCAAATGCTGATTTCGGTCGAGGCGGGCCTCGGTTTCGAAGGCGCCATGGCGCGTGCCGGCGAAAACGGCAAGGGTCCGCTGGCCGAGGAACTGGTGCGGACGCTCCAGGACATGCAGGTTGGCCGCAGCCGCCGCGAGTCCTACCTTGCCCTGGCCGAACGGTCCAACGTTCCCGAACTCCGAAGCTTCGTGCAGGCCGTCATCCAAGCGGACACCTACGGCATTGCCATCAGCCGGGTCCTTCGGGTCCAGGCGAAGGTCATGCGGGTGAAACGCCGCCAGCGTGCCGAGGAGAAGGCAATGAAGCTTCCGGTGACGATTCTCTTCCCCCTGCTGTTCTTCATTTTTCCCGTGCTGTTCATCGCCATCCTGGGACCGGCCGTCATCAACACCATCGCCACCTTCAGCGGCGGATGAAACTGATATTCCATTACTGGAATTCGGCCCCCCGGTAAAAGTCGCCAATCCCGGAAGTCTTAAGATTTCCTCAGGAAAACCACAAGAACCGCTTTTCCGGAATTCAGAAAGTAGCATTGAGCTATGTTCAGACCAGGTCCAATCGAAGCCGGCGATGTGGAACCCGACCACACGGGTTCCGTCAATGGTTCCAGCTGGCTTCCGGCCGGAGGGCACAAACAACCGTTATTGGACTTGGCCGCATTCCAGCTACTGGAAGACCAACTTGATAATCCGCTCATTGCCCGCAGCTTCGCCAGCGATTTCGCGAAACTTTGGACCCTGAGGTACGAAGCCCTCGCAGGTGCCGTGGAACGTGGCGACGAAGCCGGAGCCCTGGACGCAATCCTGAGCCTCAAAACCTCATCAACAATGGTGGGCGGGGTCCGCCTTGCGCTATTGGCAGCGCAATTCGAGGAGCATATCCGGAACGGCGATATCGGTGACCTCCGGTCCCTGCTTGCCGCAGTTGCCGAATGCGGCCATGCAACGGTCCTTGAACTGCGGGGCAGTTACGTCCTCAGGAATGAATAGCGGCCCGGATGGTGCCGGCTAGTCCACCCGTTTGGGAGCGAGCCGGTATCCGATACCCCGGACGGTCAGCAGGAACCGTGGTGATTGCGGATCTTCGTGGAGTTTCCGGCGAAGGTTGCCGATATGGGTTTCAACAGCTCTTTCGTCCGCTTCGCTGATATATGCGTCGTCGTCGTAGTAATCGCCGCGCGCTGCCCTAACCAGATCGGTCCTCGTCCGCACTTGCCCCTTGGCGCGAAGGAGGTCAAATAGCAGGTCGAATTCGCTTCTGGTCAAATTCAGCACGGAACCCTGAAGGGAAACCATGCGGGTCTTGTAGTTGAGTGCCAGACCATTGTGCTTGATGACCGCATTTTCCGGCTCGTCGGCGCGGCTCGAATCGCCGGTGCCCTGGCCGCCGTCGGGCAGCCTGCCGGGAAAGGCCGGCACATCCCCGGCGCGGGGCCTGCGCATCATCGCCGTGACCCGGGCGCGCAACTCGCGGGGGAGGAATGGCTTCTTGACGTAATCGTCGGCGCCCGTGAGGAACGCCGTCAGCGTTTCGCTTTCGTCCTGCCGGGCCGTCAGCATCAGCACATACGCGTCGCTGAATTGCCGGATCCGGCGCAGGACTTCGTGGCCGTCCATATCAGGAAGCCCGATGTCCAAGGTGACAACCGCCGCCTGTTGATGCCGTACGACTTCCACGCCTTCACGCCCGGTAGCGGCCGAATGCACCACAAAACCGGCTTCCTTGAGGATGGCGTCAACCAAATTCCGGACGTCCTCGTCATCCTCGATGACTACAGCTACCCCAGGCTCGCTCATTTGTACCCTCGAGTCGGTGATCACCGCCGCACAGCCCAGCGCAATGCGGGAGTGTCTCCGAATAGCAACGATACAAGCATTGAAGTTATTTGGCACCTAATATGTGGAATATGTGCCGCCTTGAAGATCCGCGTCCGCTGTGCAGGGCCGTCATTTCCGCTGGGGGTCACGACGGCGGACGGGCCCTCTTGCCGCCTGACCCCTTGTTGCTAGAATCGCCCGAGGCATCAATTCTTCCAGCGTCTCGCCAACGAAAGGTCCTGCCTTGAGCGAGCAGGCTATTCTCCGCACCGCCGGCCGTTTCTTCAGGAAACTCGGGCCGCGGGTACGGCTGGCTGTCTGTGAAATACCGCTGACGATCATCATCGCCGGCCTGGTGATTGCGGCACCGCACGTTTGGCCGGGCCTGCTCGAGAATTGGGCGTTTGCAACCGGGGCCGTCCTCCATGGAATCCTGTTCCTGAGTTGCCTGCTGGTTCCGTGGGAGCGCCTGGAACCAAAGATAAGCCTGGCCATTCCCATGCTTGACCTGCTGGCTCTTTGTTTCACCCGGAATGGCGCTTTCAGCGTGGTACCGGGCCTCACCGTGCTTTCCGTTTTTCCGGTGATCTGGCTGGCCGCCTCGGGGATGCTTTCCAAGACGAGCCTCATTCTGAGCTTTGCGGGCCCCTTTCTTATTGGGCTGCCCCCGCTTATCGCCCACCTTCCCAAGCCCACGGCATCGGATATTTCCGCGGTCGTTCTCTTGCCCCTGATGATGTTTGCGGTCGCCCTCTCCATCCGGCTGGCCGGTTCGTACGCCCGGCTCCAGCAGCGGCGGGTGAAGCACCGGGACCAGGTCCTGAGGCAATTGCTTGCTGCCAGCAGGGAGCGAGAGACACTGCTGAAAACCATCCTGGACACCATCGACGTCGGAATTGTCGCGGTGGATTCCAAAGGTGAAACGCTGTTGGTCAACAACCAGCAGAAAGCATTTCTGGGATTGGCGGCGCCCGCGGGCGGGGGCTCCGCGGCGGCCAAAGGGAACCGGCTGGTTTTCGGCCAGGACCGCCAGACCCCGCTCCCTCCCGAAAGGGACCCCGTCCAAAGGGCGGTGCAAGGGGAAACCTTTTCCGACTATCTGCTGTGGTTTGGTGCCGGGACGGAACAGCGGGCGATCTCGACCGCCGCGCGCGGCATGAGGAACGACGTCGACGGCGGGTTCGGCGGGGCAGTGGTCTTCTTCCGGGACCTGACCGACGTCGTCAACGCCCTTGCGGCCAAAGACGAATTGGTTGCCAACGTTTCCCATGAATTCGGCGGACCCCTGACCTCGATCCTCGGCAACCTCGATATCGTGATGCGCGGAGCCCCCGACCTCCAAGCAGGAACAAGGCGGGGCCTGGAGGTCGCGGAGCGGAATGCCGAGAGGCTCAGGGTCCTTGTGGAGGACCTGCTGTCGTCAGCCGCGTCGGTCGAGAGCGTGCAGCTGCGCCGGACGGATCTGGCCGGTCTCGTTGAGAACAGCCTGGGTTCCGCCCGGGCCCAGGCGGACGCGGCCAATGTCGGCCTGGTTGCCGACGTGCCGGCGCCCCTGTGGGCGGACGCCGATCCGCTGCGGCTGGGCCAGGCCCTGGACAACCTGGTTTCCAACGCCATCAAGTATTCGCCGGGCGGCGGACTGGTGAGTGTCAGGGCAACGCGGGACGACGGCTGGGTCCGGCTTGAGGTGCAGGACACCGGCATGGGCATGACTGAAGACGAGACGGCCAGGATCTTCACCCGCTTCTTCCGGACAAGCGCTGCCCGCCAGGCGGCGATCCCGGGCGTCGGGCTGGGGCTGTCCATCACCAAGTCCATCGTGGAACGCCACGGAGGCAGCATCACCTGCAACAGCAGGCCCGGGCAGGGAAGCACGTTCACCGTGGCGCTGCCTGCCGGGCCGTCCGGAAGTCCGGAGTCTGGTCCGCCGGCGCTCAATTAGGGCCGGTCGTGCTCATCGAGCGCCGGGGCCCTGTTCCCCCAGATGAACCAGCAGTGCGTCGAGAAGGGGTACTTGACCCCGGACCAGCCTGGTGCGGGCTTCGGGTACCGATGTCCACTCCGCGTGGTCGATCTCGGGAAAGTTTTGGACCGTGCCTGATCCCTTCGGCCATTCCAGCGGAAAGGTGTTGCTCAGGATCTCCTCAGGGCCGAAGTCGGATTCGGCGGCGAAGACCGTGATGACCTTGCCCGACGGTTGCTTGAAGGCGCCGAGGCCGAAGTAGTCGGCGGGCGGGGCAGGCACGCCCATCTCCTCGGCGAACTCGCGCCGGGCGGCCAGCCAAGGGTCCTCCCCGGGGGGATATTCACCCTTTGGAATGGACCACGCGTGTTCCTCTTTTCCCGCCCAGAACGGTCCGCCCATGTGGGCGATCCACACCTCAAGGCCGCCTTTGGCGCTGCGGCGGTACAGCAGGATCCCTGCGCTGAGGACCTTCACTTGCGCTCCATGTCCCTAAGGTATCCGTTCCTAAGACATCCCGGGTTCCCCGGGTATCCGGGCCCTTTCGGGCCGCCGGTTCCGCACTAGCATTGGTGGATGATGGATAAGTCGCCGGCGCCCGGCGGATGGAGCCACGAAGTGGCCCGCGATCCGCGCCGCGTGCACTGGATGGAACTGTTCTTCGACCTCGTCTTCGTCGCTTTTGTGGGGCAGCTCGCACACGGGATCCACGGCGACCCCGGATGGGCCGAATTCGGCACGTTCGTCCTGCTCTTCTTCCCGGCCTGGTGGGCCTGGGTGAACATCGCATCGGTGGTCAACCTCCTGCCTCGCCTGTCGTCCCGGGCCCTGGGTGTTGCGATGCTGGCGGCCATGGCCTCAGCGGGCGTGATGGCCGCCGCCGCGCCGGGGGCTTTCGGTGAGCGGGCCTGGGCCTTTTCGTTGGCGAACGCTGCCTTGCGACTCGTCCTGCTGGCGCTGTGGCTGCGCCAACACCGCGAAACACCGGCAGGAACGGCATGGCGCATCTGGACCTACAACGGGGGAACCGCGGCCCTCTGGCTGGTGGCGGCCTTCCTGCCGCTCCACATTGCGGTGATCCTGTGGGCGGCCGCGATCGCCGTCGAGGTCGTCATGGCGGTGCTCGGCGGGCGCCTCTGGCCCGACCGCGGCGTGGCCGGCATCAACATCGAGCACGCGGCCGAGCGCCTCGGCCTGTTCGTCATCATCGTCCTCGGCGAATCAGTCTTCACGATCGTCCTTGAAGTCTCGGACGACTGGGGCGCGGGTGCAGGCGGGGCCGGCGGGCTCGGATTCCTCATCGTCGCCTTCCTCGGCTGGGCGTTTTTCCAGTACGGAACCGGCACCATGGCAGCGGGCCTCGAGCGCCTGCAGTCCCGGTCCGATTTCACCGGAATCCTCGTGACCACCTTGTTCCTCCCGTTCCTGCTGGTGGTCGGCGTGACGGCGATCGCCGGCGCAATCGCCACCGCGATCCCGGAGCCGTTCGAGCCTTTGCCGATCGGCTCGGGGATCTCGCTCGGCGGCGGAATTGCCCTCTTCTATGCGTGCAACGCAATGGTGGCCCTCCGATACGGGCAGACGCCGCGATCAGTGCTGCCGTGGGCGCTCCCGACGATCGTCATCGCTGTGCTGCTCATCCCGCTGGGTGTGCAGGTCCCCGCCCTCGCCATGCTTGCCCTTGCGGTGTTGCTCCTGGTCCTTGTCACCGCCTACGTGGAGGCGAAGAGAAGGCGGCGCGTGGGCTCTCCTTTGGGAGGTGGAGACCGGATCCGCTAAAATCGATGCTCGATGGCAGACCTTAAACAAAACCCCGTTCGTGTCCAGCCCCTGAATCCACAGGGGCCGATTTTTGTGGATGCCTCGGGGCGGCGCCTGCGGAAGGTCAAAATTGCAGGTCTCGCAGCCGCTGCATTGGTGGCCGGATATGTCGTCCTGCTGCTGATCGCCTTCACCGGGGGCTCCAACGTGGCCGCGCCCTACCTGCCGCTTCCGATCCCGGCGGCCGGTGACCGTCCGGCACCATCCAAGGAAGCCCAGCCGACGGGCAACGGGACCCCGGCCGCCGAACCCGTCGCGCCGCCCGCCGTCGAACCGTTGGCTCAGCCGCAGGCCGTGCCTGCTGCCGCCCCGGCCACGGCCGCACCCCAGCCCGCGACCGCTCCCGCCGTTACCGCGACGAATCCGGCCAAGAACGACGAGGCCCCCGGCCAGGCCAAGCGGCGAGCCACCCCCACGCACCCGTGAGCACCCGCCGTCCGACCCGGCGCCCGGTTCCGGCCGGCGTCAGGGCCCACTGGTTCATCCTGCTGGCAGTCCTGTGTTCGATAGCCGCCGCGCTTCTCGTCCAGGGCTACATGCATCACCTCGCCGGAATCAGCGACGACTCCGCGCCGGCAGCCGGGCCGGCCTCCACCGTCCCCAAGTCAGTAAGCGGCGGGGGTCCCGTGGTCGACTCCCGCGGGGGCGCCGTCCGCGCCGTCCGTCCGCCGGAGCGAACCCTCGCCCTGACCTTCGACGACGGACCCGACCCCGTGTGGACGCCCCGGATCCTTGACGTCCTCCGGAAACACCACGTCCACGCGACCTTCTTCCTGGTCGGCTCCGCGGCCATCGACAACCCGGAGCTGGTGAAGCGGATCGTTGCCGAGGGCCATGAGATCGGCGTGCACACCCTGACCCACGCCGACCTTGGCAATGCCCCGCAATGGCGCCGGCAGCTCGAAGTCCAGGGGGCACAGAAGGTGATCACCGGCATCACCGGCCAGGCCGCGTCCCTCCTGCGCCCGCCCTACAGCTCGGGGAACGACGCGATCAACGACGGAACCTGGGCGGCGATGCAGGACCTTGCGGACGACGGGTACCTGAGCGTCTTCAGCACCCTCGACAGCAAGGACTGGCAGCGGCCTGGTGTCGCGGCGATCGAGCAGAGGCTCGCCTCGCCCGGCCGGGACGGCCAGGTTGTCCTGATGCACGACGGCGGCGGCGACCGGGAGGAGACCGTCGCCGCCCTGGACTCCACCCTCTCGCGGTGGGCGGACCAGGGCTATAAGGTGACAACCGTCGGCGCCGCGGTCGGCATCGGGAGCATGCGGCCAGCCTCCGCGCCGGAGCAGCTCAGCGGCACGGCGTTTGTGTGGGGCATCAGGCTCAGCGACTTCGTCGTCACAGCCATCTCATGGGCACTCATCGTGGCCGGCGTCGTGACGCTTGCCCGCGCCGTGCTCGTCGTCGGCTTCGCGGCCCGCCACAGCCGCATGGCCCGGCGCCTCAGGGCGAGCGGACGCGGCCGGCGCCGCGTGGACGTCGCAGTCCGCCCCGAGGTCACGGAGCCGGTCACCGTGATCGTCCCCGCATACAACGAGGCCGCGGGGATCGAGGCCGCCGTGCGGTCCATCGCCGCATCGACCCACCCGCTGGAGATCATCGTCGTCGACGACGGCTCCACCGACGGCACCGCGGACCTCGTGGAGGCGCTTGCGCTTCCCCGCGTCACGGTCATCCGGAAGGCGAACGGAGGCAAGCCGTCCGCCCTGAACGCCGGGCTGGAGGCCGCCACGCATGGGCTCGTGGTGATGGTCGACGGCGACACCGTGTTCGAACCCGGCACGGTCCACGCCCTCATCCAGCCCTTCGCCGATCCGGCGGTGGGCGCGGTATCGGGCAACACCAAGGTCGTGAACCGCGGCGGCGTCCTCGGCGCCTGGCAGCACATCGAATATGTGGTCGGCTTCAACCTGGACCGCCGCCTGTTCGACCTCGCGGAATGCATGCCGACCGTACCGGGGGCGATCGGTGCCTTCCGGCGGGAGGCCCTGCTCGGGGTCGGCGGAGTGAGCGAGGATACCCTTGCCGAAGACACCGACCTGACGATGTCACTGTGCCGCGATGGCTGGCGTGTTGTGTACCAGGACGACGCACGGGCCTGGACCGAGGCTCCGGCGACCCTGGGCGCCCTGTGGCGCCAGCGGTACCGCTGGTGCTACGGCACGCTGCAGGCAATGTGGAAGCATCGCCGCGCCATCGTCCAAGGCGGAGCCGCCGGCAAACTCGGCCGGCGCGGCCTCGGTTACCTGCTGGTCCTCCAGGTGCTGCTGCCTCTGTTCGCTCCTGTCGTGGATGTCTTCGCCCTTTACGGACTGTTCTTCCTGGATCCGGTACGGATTGCCGCGCTCTGGCTCGGTTTCCTGCTGGTGCAGTTCCTGATGGCTGCCTACGCATTCCGGCTGGACAAGGAGCCGCTGCGTCCGCTGTGGGCGCTGCCGCTGCAGCAGTTCGTGTACCGGCAGCTGATGTATGTCGTGGTCATCCACTCCCTGGTGACCGCCGTGGCTGGACTGCACCTGCGCTGGCACCGGATGGAGAGGTACGGCAGCCTGCGCGTCCCGCCGGCTGCGCACCGCGAAAGCTAGCCACGACTGCGCGACTGTCCCTTTTTCGACCGCTTGGTAGGCACCATCGCAGCCTGTACGTAACATGGGAGCCACTACAAGCTGCAGCTTGCCAAGTCCGATGAAAAGGAATATTGCGGTGGCACTTGAGACTTTGCCCGTGCTCGATTTTTCCCGGCTGCACGCGGGCCCGGAGGAGGCGGCCCGCTTCCGGGACGAGCTCCGGGACGCCATGCACGAAGTCGGTTTCCTGTACTTGTCCGGTCACGGCATTCCGCAGGAGCTCACCGACGCGATGCTCGATGTTTCGCGGCGCTTCTTCGAGCTGCCGGAGGATCAGAAACTCGCCTTGGAAAACGTCAACAGCCCGCAGTTCCGGGGCTACACGAGGATGGGCGGCGAGCTGACCGCCGGGGCGGTCGACTGGCGCGAGCAGATCGACATCGGCGTCGAGCGCGACCCGGTGCAGCCCGGCCCCGGGGTCGCCGACTACTGGCGGCTCGAAGGGCCCAACCTCTGGCCGGAGGCGCTGCCCGAGATGCGGGGCATCGTTGCCGAATGGATGGAGCGGCTGAGCTCGGTGTCCCTGGATCTGCTGAGGGCACTCGCCCTTTCCCTGGGTGCCCCGGAGGACACCTTTGACGAAGCGTTCGCCGCCCGTGCCTTTCCCGTGCTCAAGATCGTGCGGTACCCGGGGGAATCCGATCCGGATCCGAAGCAGGGCGTGGGCTCGCACCGCGACGGCGGCGTGCTGACCCTGCTGCTGGTGGAACCAGGCAAGGGCGGCCTGCAGGTAGAGCACGACGGGAGCTGGATCGATGCCCCGCAGGTGCCCGGAAGCTTCGTGGTGAACATCGGCGAAATGCTTGAGCTCGCCACCAACGGCTACCTCAAGGCGACCCTGCACCGGGTCATCTCGCCGCTGCGCGGCACGGACCGGATCTCCCTGCCGTTCTTCTACAACCCGGCACTGGACGCCCGCATGCCGCAGTTGGCCGTCAACCAGGAATTCCAGGCCAGGGCGCGGGGACTGTCCGTCGATCCGACCAACAGCCCCATCCTGGAAACCTACGGCGACAACGCCCTGCGGTACCGGCTCCGCGCCCACCCGAACGTGGTGGCCGCGCAGCACGCCGACCTGCTGAAGGACTGACCGGGGCCGCCGCGCGAAGCAATTGTTACTCCCGCACAGGCATCCCGGCTGCGCGATTTCGCCGAGGTAAGGCTAACCTAAATAGTCTTTGTTCTTTCGTGCGCCCGGTGTCTATGCCCCGGGCAAGCTATGTAGGCGGTTTCTTTTGCGACTAATCAAGGGGTCCCCTGCGGCCATCGGCGTGGCGGCGGTGCTTGCTCTCGGCGGCTGCGGTCTCGGCAACAGCCAGGGCGGCGACGCCGGCAAGGCGGCGGACCTGGACCAGCGGATCGTGGTGGACAACTTCAGGGCCCCGGTCGCCGACTGGGCGCCCGAATCAGACGCCGCCTACATCCTTTCCCTCTCGGGATGCCTGGAGACCCTGACCAAGTACGACCACACACAGGGCAAGGTGGTCCCGTTCCTCGCGAGCAGCTGGAAGCAGGTTTCGGCCCTGGAATGGGACTTCACCCTCCGCGCGGGCGTGAAGTTCCAGGACGGTACGGACCTCACCGCGGACGCCGTGGCAGCTTCCCTGAAGCACGTGCTTGAGGCCGAAGTCCCGGCCCGCGCCTTCAACAAAAAGGTCATCAGCAGCGTCAAGGTTATCGACGCACGCACGGTTCGTGTGTCTACTCCCACGGAAAGTCCCTTAGTGCCGTACCGGGTAGCGAGCGTCAACACCGGAATCCTGGCGCCGGCAGCCTACAAGGACAGTTCCGTGGATCCTTTCGGCCATTGCACCGGACCCTTCACCCCGGTGTCCGAGAAACCCAAGCAGTCCTTGACCCTTGACCGCAACGAAAACTACTGGGGCGGCAAGGTCCGGCTCGCCGGCGCCGAAGTACGCTTCATCACCAACGGCGCCACCCGCGCCGCCCAGATCCAGACCGGCGAAGCGGACATCTCGCTGTCCATCCCCGTTTCCAGCCTGCCGTCCCTGGAAAGTGCCAAGGACGTAAAGGTACTCAAAGCCGACTCGCCGCGCACGGCAACGCTCTACCTGAACAACAAGCGCAAGCCACTGGACAACGTCAATGTCCGGAAGGCCCTCCGCGCGGCCCTTGACCTCGATGCCCTCGCAGCGAGCGTCTACGAAGGCGCTGCCCTGCCGGCGTCGGGACCGTTTGCGCCGTCCGAGCCGTGGGCCATCGAGGGCGCCGTTCCGCCCAAACAGGATCTGGAAGCGGCGAAGAAGCTCCTGGCCACGGCCGGCTACACCGCCGGGCGGCCCCTGGAGATCATCGCGATCGTGGAACGAGCCGAGTTCGCGGACGTTGCCACGGTGGTCCAGGAAAACCTCAGGAAGATCGGCATCCCCGTCTCGATCCAGAGCAAGGAATACGCCGCGGCCGAACCCGATGTCCTGGCCGGCAAGTACGACATGCTGCTCAGCCAGCGGAACCGGCTGATCGACATCGCAGATCCGGTCGGCTTCCTGACGGCCGACTACAGCTGCGAAGGAAGCTACAACCTTAGCCATTTCTGCGACGCAGAGTACGACCGGATCATTACTGAGGCGGCACAGACCGGTAACAACGAGGAACGCTACAAGCTCTATGCCCGGGCCGGAAAGATCCTCGACGAGAAGGCAGTGAACCTGTGGCTCGTGAACGAGCAGGCCACCGATGCCGTGCGCAGCGATGTCCAGTCCTACGTCCAGGACCCGCTTGCCCGGTACGTCCTGACCGCAGAGACTGCGAAGTCCGGCTCCTAGCAGTGCTGCCACGATGATCAAATTCATGACAAGGAGGACGGCGACCCTCGTGGCTGCCGTTCTCCTGTCCTCGTTCGCGGTGTTCCTGATTCCATACGTCACCCCGGGTGATCCGGTGCGGAAGATCATCAGGTCCCGTGTTGCCGGGGACGTGGTTGACGGCTCGACGGTCGAGTCCCTGGGCATGAGCCTGGGCCTGCACGACCCTTTGTTCGTCCAGTACCTTCGTTGGCTGGGCAGCTTCTTCTCCGGAGACATGGGTTTGTCCTATGTGAGCCGCACGCCCGTGGTGGAACAGGTCATGCCTGCACTCGCCGTGACTTTGAGCCTCGTTGCCGCCGCGCTGGCGACGGCGACACTGGTTTCCCTGCCGTTGGGGACGGCCGCGGCGCTCAGGCAAGGCCGCCGGACGGACAGGCTGATCACCACCGTGACCCAGTCCTTCATCGCCATGCCCGAATACTGGCTAGCACCGATGCTGGTCCTTGTTTTCGCCCTGAAACTAGAAGTTCTACCTTCGGCAGGCTGGAACGACGCCTCCTCGGTGGTCCTTCCCGCGGCGACACTTGCGCTGCGCCCCGTCAGCTACTTCACGGCCGCCGTGCGCTCGGGAATGATCGAAGCCCTTTCCTCGGACCACGTCTTCGCTGCCCGGGCCCGGGGGCTGGGAAAGGCCCGCACCGTACTCAGCCACGTCATTCCCAACGGGCTTGTTCCCCTCTCCACGCTGTTCGCCGTGTGGTTCGCCGGCCTGCTAGGCGGTTCCGTCATCGTCGAGGTGATTTTCGCCGTGCCGGGGATGGGCCGTCTCCTCTACGACGCCGTGGTGAACAGCGACATCCCGCTGGCCCAAGGAGGGGTGGTCGTGGTTGTGGCCCTGGCCGTCGGAATCACCACCCTCGCCGATTTCGTCCACCGTGTCCTGAGCCCGCAGGCAGGTGCCGGCCTTGCGTAAGCGGATAACAATCGACCGCGCCGCCCTGGCAGTCCTCACGCTCGCCGTCCTGGCGGTTGCCGCGGCACCCCTGTTGGTGCCTTACGCACCCGACGCACAGAACCTTGCGCTCCGGCTTGCCCCTCCGGGGCCGGAGCACTGGTTCGGAACGGACCACCTCGGGCGGGACACCCTCAGCCGCGTGCTCGACGGCGGCCGCTTCTCCATGAGCATGGCGGCGGCTGCCACCGTGCTAACCGCCGTGCTCGGCACCGTGATCGGGGTGGCCAGCGCGCGCCGCCGGGGCTGGCTCGACGAGTTCCTCACCCGCACTAACGACGTGCTGCTCGCGCTCCCTGAAATGGTGGTGGCCCTGTTCATCGTGGCGGCCATGGGCACAGGTTTTTGGCCGCTGCTGGCCGCCCTGACCGTGACCGGCTGGACCCCCTTTGCCCGACTTGCCCGCACACTGGCATACGACGTCTCGGCCCGCGGCTTCGTCGAGGCAGCCCGCGTGCTGGGCTGCCCGCCGTCGTTCATTGTCTTCCGCCACCTCCTCCCGCATCTGGCAGCCCCGCTGCTCGGCCAGGCGACGCTCAGGTTCGGCCAACTGCTTATCAGCGTCGGCGCCCTGTCCTACCTGGGACTCGGCGTGCAGCCGCCGCAATCGGACTGGGGGTCGATGCTGGCGGCCGCGCAGCCCTACGTTGAACGGGCTCCGATGGGCATCGTCGCGCCGGGCCTTGCGATCTTCATCGTGGCCCTGTGCGTGACCCTGATCGGCCAGCGGGCATCGAAGAAGGCTGCGGTACCTGCGGCACGGGAGGAGGCCCATGCCTGAGCAGCTTGTCATCAAAGACCTACGGGTCGGCAACAGCGGCCCGGGCAGGCCCGTCCTGGACGGAGTCAGCCTGTCCGTGGCCCCGGGCGAATTCGTGGCACTGGTCGGCGGCTCCGGATCCGGCAAGACCATGACGGCAATGTCGGTCTTGGGCCTGCTTCCCGCCCGGCTGGCTATCGAGTCCGGATCCGTCCGGCTCGGCGACACCGAACTCACCACCGTTCCGGAAACGGAGCTGGACAAGATCCGCGGCGGCCGAATTGGCATGCTCTTCCAGCAACCCAAGCGGATGTTCAATCCGAACCGGAGGATCGGCCGGCACCTCCTGGAACCACTGCGGCTCCACGCGGGGCTGAGGGGCGCACAGGCACGGGAGAAGGCATTGGGGCTCCTGGCCGAAGTGGGATTCGGCGATCCCCGGGCCGGCGCCCGCTGCTACCCCCACCAACTGTCCGGAGGCATGGCCCAACGTGCCATGACCGCCCTGGCGCTGGCCGGGCGCCCCGACTTCCTGCTGGCGGATGAGCCGACGTCGGCCCTGGACAAAGTGCTGGAACGCCAGATCCTGCAACTGCTGGACCGGGAACGTGCTGAACGCGGCCTGGGCATCCTGTACATCACCCACAACCTCGCATCCGTTGCCGCTTTCGCGGACCGTGTGCTGGTGATGGAGTCCGGCCGCCTGGTTGAGGCCGGCCCCACCCGGGAAGTCCTCGGACGCCCGCGGGCCGCCTACACCCGGGCGCTGCTGGACGCCTCCAACCTCCAGCCCGTGGACGTACCTGCCCCGCGCCGCGAGGAAGCGGACATGCTTGCCGTGAGGGCGGTAGGGAAGAGCTTCTCCCCGGGCAGGCGAAGCAAAGCGGCCCTGGCCGATGTTTCCCTTGGGCTGAAGAGGGGCGAGATCCTCGGTGTCCTAGGCCAGTCGGGTTCGGGGAAGAGCACCCTCGCACGGCTGATTGTCGGCCTGGAGAAGGCTGACCGGGGAACCATCGCCCTGCACAGGGACCTTCCGAAGGGCACGCACGGCGCTACCACGGCGGTGCAGCTCGTCTTCCAGGAACCGCACGGCTCTTTCGACCCCCGCATGACCCTGCGGGCCAGCCTGGAAGCGCCCTTGTTGCGCTCCGAGCTCACGGCTGAAGAACGCGGACGGCGCGTTGAGGAGGTCATGGCCGAGGTTGGACTCGAGGCCCTCCTGTTGGACAGGCGTCCCGGGCAATGTTCAGGAGGCCAGCTGCAACGCGCCACCATTGCACGGGCCCTGCTGCTGGAGCCGCAGGTGCTCATCTGTGATGAAGCCACCTCCGCACTGGACGCTTTGACCCAGCGCACCATCCTGGACCTGTTGCGCCGGCTGCACCGGGACCGCGGGCTGAGCCTGCTGATGATCACCCACGACATGGACGTGGTCCGGCATATGTGCCAACGAGTGGCCGTGTTGTACCAGGGAGCCCTGGTGGAACTCGCGGAGACGGCCGCCTTCTTCGCCAACCCGAAGCACGAACACAGCCGGGCACTGGTGGAGGCCTCGATTCCCTGCAAGGGCCTGCACTTGAAGAAGATTACCGGCATGCAAGCAGCGTCGAGCCCGGGAGCGGTGGAACCGTCAGGCCATTGAGACCGTCCCGGCACCCGGGGTAGGGTTGGCGCCACCTCACCAGCACCGATCCCCAGGGAGCGACCATGCCTGAAATGCGACGTCGACTGGCTGCCATCACGGCGGTTCTGGCCTTGAGCGCAACGAGCGGAGCCGTCTTCAGCCCCGCGTCCGCGGACCCGCGGGCAACGGACAAAACAGCTATCGCCACCGGATACGGGGGAGCGGTGAGCACCGTCGATCCGGAGGCCTCGGCTGCGGCCATCGAGGTGCTGCGCAAGGGCGGCAATGCGGCCGATGCCGCCGTCGCGGCGGCGGCGACCCTCGGCGTCACCGAGCCGTATAGCGCCGGCATCGGCGGGGGCGGCTACTTCGTGTACTACGACGCGAAGAGCGGCCAGGTAGGCACCATCGATGGCCGGGAGACCGCGCCGGCCGCCATGCCGCACGACGCCTTCATCGATCCCGCCACGGTCACACCGCAAAATCCCGCAGGCAGTCCTTACCGCTTCACCCCCGAGCTGGTCACCAGCGGAGTATCCGTCGGCGTCCCCGGCACCCCGGCCACTTGGGAACGGGCCCTGGAGCGGTGGGGAACGCTTCGCCTGGGCGAGGCGCTCAAGCCCGCCATCAAGGTGGCCACCCGCGGCTTCGTGGTGGACCGGACCTTCCGCCAGCAGACCCTCGACAACAAGCTTCGCTTCGGGGCCTTCACCTCCACAAGCAAGCTGTTCCTCCCCGGCGGGGACGCGCCCGCCGTCGGGAGCATCTTCCAGAACCACGAACTCGCCGACACCTACCGGCTGCTCGCCGAGCAGGGCACCGGGGCCTTCTACGGCGGGGCGCTTGCCGGGGAGATCGCCAGCACCGTCCAGTCCCCGCCGAAGACCGCCACCACCGGACTTCCCGTCCCGGCCGGCCACCTGACCGCCGCGGACCTTGCCGCCTACCGCGTCGTGGACCAGGCGCCGAGCCACGTGAACTACCGGGGCCTGGACGTCTACGGCATGGCACCCTCCAGCAGCGGCGGCACCACGGTCGGCGAGGCACTGAACATCCTGGGCACCTTCGACATGGGTCACATGCCCACCGCCAACGCGCTCCACCACTACCTGGAAGCGAGCGCCCTCGCCTTTGCCGACCGCGGAAAGTATGTGGGCGATCCCGCCTTCGTCCAGGTCCCGACGTCGGCCCTCACCGATGAGCTGTTCGGCAAGGAGCGCGCCTGCGAAATAGATCCGCTGCACGCGGCCGTGAAGCCCGTCGCCCCCGGCGACGTGACGGCGTACGACGGCGCCTGCCCGGCCGCCGCCGCGGCCACCGCGGAGGACCGCGACACCGAGAACATCTCCACCACCAACCTGACGGTCGCCGACAAGTGGGGCAACGTGGCCGAATACACTCTCACGATCGAACAGACCGGCGGCTCGGGCATCGTTGTTCCCGGCCGCGGTTTCCTGCTGAACAACGAACTGACCGACTTCTCCACCGTCTACAAGGCCGATGACCCGAACCGGATCGACCCCGGCAAGCGGCCACGTTCGTCGATGTCGCCCACCATCATCCTCAAGGACGGGCAGCCGTTCCTGGCACTCGGTTCGCCCGGCGGCTCCACGATCATCACCACCGTGCTGCAGACCATCCTGAACCGGGTGGACCGCGCAATGAGCACCCCCGAGGCCATTGCGGCGCCGCGCGCCGCCCAACGGAACACGGCCAACGTCACGGCGGAACCGGAGTTCATCACCGCGTACGGCGACCGGCTGGCGCCATTCGGCCACACCCTGGTGCCTTCCGGTGACGCCTTCACGTCGGCAGCGGAGATCGGTGCGGCCACCGCCATCGAGTTCCTGCCCGACGGCAGCCTGCTCGCCGCCGCGGAGCCGAAGCGGCGCGGCGGCGGCTCGGCCATGGTGGTGACGCGTTCGCCGTAGCAACTGTGGCGTCCGCCCGGAGCCGGCAAAAAACTAAGCAAACTTACTAAAAGTCCTTGAATTGCTGCGGTGGCTCTGCTTCGCTGGAAGTGTGTCCAGCAAGAGGCACAACCGGTGTGCCTTGGCGGAATCTGCAGGCAATCGGAGGGACATCATGAAAGTGGTCATTGACCGGAGGCGGAACCCGGAGCCCGTCGTCGAGGAGCTCCCGCAGGAAGCCGTGGATGTCGTGCTGGAGCACCTAGGCCAAGTGGGGCCCGCCGTGGCGTCGCTGCGGCGGGAATCGTCCAGGCTTGCCGAATGGGGCGAAGAACTTGCCCGCCGGCTGGTGACGGGGAAAAAGGTACTTGCCGCGGGTAACGGGGGAGACGCGGCCGAGGCGCAGCATTTCACCGCCGAACTTGTGGGGCGCCACGTGCAGGACAGGCAGGCATTTCCGGCGATCGCATTGCCTGCCGACACCTCCGCCGTTACCGCGATCGGCGACGATTACGGCTACGACGAAGTTTTCGCCCGCCAGGTCAGCGGGCACATACGCAGCGGGGACGTGCTTCTCCTCCTGTCCGCCAACGGGAACAGCCCGAACCTCCTCGCGGCCGCGGAAGCCGCACACAAGGCGGGTGCAACCGTTTGGGCGCTGACGGGCGCTTCGCCGAACCCCCTCGCCGGCGCGGCCGACGAAGCGATCTGCATCAACACGGATGCTTCCCACACCCAGGAGGCCCACCTGATCGCCATCCACGCGCTATGCGGTTGCTTCGATGCCGCGGTGGAGCGCTTCCGGAAGGAAGGGCGGATATGAGGATCGCGATGGTCCGCAGGCGATGAGATACCCGCGCAACTATTTTCCGGTGAAGCGTTGCTTCCATAAGCGCCTGCACCCGGGCGCCCAGCCGGCGGCGTTTGCGGCGCCGCACGCGGCCGGTGCCCGCAGGGGCAATGGTCCGGACTGGGACGGCGGGAAGTCGCAGCGCAAGAAGGAAGCACAGCAATGAGGAACCCCCTTCGCCCTCTGTCGGACGGGACTTCAGAAAACGGGACTTCTGAAAACGAGCCGGGCGGATCCCGGTGTCGCCTTGCTTCCGGGTGGGAAATGCCCGGAGGAATGGAAATTGTCGCGCTGCCGGGGTGGCCGGTGGATCCGCCCCCCGGAGCCCCCGGCCTGAGGAGGAAAGAACAATGAAGCGCATGAGCGCATCTTTGGTCCATGACGGCATTCGGAATCCGGCGCACCCCGTGCCGCGGGACGGGGATGAAGAGAAGGCGAAGAGCGGCGAAACCGACGCCGCCCCGCCGCGCAACCTGGGCGGCGAATCGACTGGCCAACCCGGAACTGCGGGTTCGAAGGATCCCAGCGGGCCGGCGGAGGAAGCCGATGACGCGGTTCGGGACAACCGCCGTCTGACCACGAAACTGAGCCCCAGCGATTAGCCGCCCGGCGGCCGTGCGCCACCGGACAGTGCCCTGCCTCCCCGGAGGCAGGGCCACCCGGTCGCATCAGTCAACGTGTCCTTCCGTGATGCTTCCGCGCCATGCACCCGTTTCCACTTCCCGGTGCTCGATGAATTCCTTGAACTTCTGAAGGTCCTTCTTCACCAGGCGCTCGTCGAGGTGGGCACCCGCGCCCACCCGTTCGGCGGGCGATTCCGGCTCCCAGTCAAGGTCCACCGTGACTTCCGTTTCGGTGGGGCTGGAAGCATGGAAGGTGACCTCGCCTTTGTTGTGCGGGGTATCCACGCTTTCCCAAGCGATTCGTTCATCGGGCACCTGGGTGGTGATCCGTGCATCGAATTCCCGGCGAACCCCTGCGAACCCGGCGATGAAGTGGACCAGAGCCTCATCGACCTGGCGGACTGATTCGATGCCGCTCATGAAGTGCGGGAACTCCTCGAACTGGGTCCACTGGTTATAGGCCCGCGCAAGCGGCACGTTGACGCGTACTGACTCGTGAACAGTGGCCATTGCAGATCCCTCCTGCGATCCCGGTCTGGCCCTGGACGGCTCAAGGGCCATAGGCCTCATTTCCACGCTAGGACCATCCACGGGACGGTTCAAGTGCTGCCGGGAAACGCAAAGCCCTCCTTGGGGCCCGCGGCCGGACGCATCGGTTCTCCGGCAAAGAGGGCCGCGATCTCCCGGTGCGGCAACATCTTCTGCCGGTATTCGCGGGCAAGGAGCTCCTGAGTCAGTGCCTGCGAGCCGGGATCGTTTCCCGCGATGGCGTCCAGTGCGTGCACCACCCGGAAATTGTGCGCGAAAGCATCCGCCGCAGTCTGTGCGATGCAGTTATGGGCGGACACACCCGCCAGCACGACGGTTTCGACCTGCCAGTTGCGCAGGCGCCACAGGAGGTCGGTGCCGATGAAGCTGCTGTCGCGCGTTTTGGTGAGCCGGGGCAGACCGGAGATGAGTAACCCTGCGACAAAATCAGCCTGGGTGCTACCGCGGTAAATGAATCCCTGCTGGTCGTCGAGCATGTTGAGGGTCCAAGTGGAGCGGTCCCGTTCATGCTCGGTCTTCACCAGTAGCACGGGAACCCCGTGGGAAGCAGCCGCTGCGATCAACGTGTTGCACGCGGCGGTGATCCTCTCGCGATGCATGGCGAGCACAGGGTCTTCGAAATAGGCGTTCTGCATGTCGATGACAAGCACGGCGATCATTGTGTCCTCCTTTCCAAGCCGGTGCCGGCAGTCCGCGTCACGCAAGCCAAGGCCCGGCCAGTCAACGATCAGTCCCCGTCGCCGGCCAGGAACCGTGCAAGGGCAGCCTCCCCGGGCCTGACCTTGCGGAGGCTCCCGTCGCGAAAGGCTGCCACGAGCCGTGGGTCGACGTAGGCATCCCTGGCCACTGCCGCCGTGTTGCCCAGCAAGGCGGCGGTCTCTCCGAAGGCCTTCGCCAGCGCCACCCGCGCGGGAACGTCCGCCGCAGTCCGCATCAGGGCCTTTGCCGCAGTCAGGGTTCCCTTCCAGGTCCGCAGATCCTTGGCCGTGAAACCGTCCCCGGCGGCGCGTCGGATGTAGTCGTTGAGCATCCCGGGCTCCACGGCGTTCCAAGTCCCTCCTTCCTCGAACACCAGCAGCACTTCGTCGGGTGCCCTGCCTGCCAGGGGTGCAAGGAAGGCGGCAAGGCGGTGGTCCGTGAGGGTGCATTCCCATGGCTGGCCGCTCTTGCCCGGGAACCTGAGCTGGAGCGAGTCGCCGCGGATGGACACATGGCTGCAGCGGATGGTGGTCAGGCCGTACGATCCGTGTTTTTTCCGGTAGTTCTCATCGCCGATCCGCAGCGCCCCCAGATCCATGAGCCGTACGGCAGCAGCGAGCGTGCGGGTCCTAGGGGACCGCGCTTCCCGCAGGTGCCGCGCCACGGTTCTCCGGAGCCGTGGCATGGCCTGGCCCAGCCGGGCGGCACGGGCGAACTTTTCGGCATCCTGCCTCTCCCGCCAGCGTGGATGGTAGATGTACTGGAGGCGGCCGGCGTCGTCAATCCCGGTGGCCTGGATGTGGCCATTGGCGAAAGGGCAGATCCATACCTGCCGCCAGGCGGGGGGTATGGCAAGGCCGCTGATGCGTTCGCGGTCCGCGTCGGAGACAGGTGCGCCCCTGGAGTCCCGGTAGCTGAATCCCCGGCCGGCCCGCCGCCGTCGGATGCCCGGGAGGGAAGGATCGCTGCGCTTAAGCCGCAGCATGGCGCTTGCTACATCCGCGCATACTTGGCTTTCAGGATCAGGAAGCAGCCGTAGCAGACCAGGCCAAGGGCGAGCGCCGCGAGGAGATAGGGTCCATAGGGCTGCTCGCGCAGTGCCTTGAGCCCGCCGTCGAGACCCGTTGATTGTTCAGGCTGCTGGCGCAGGGTGGCAAGGATGACCAGAAGTCCCACCAGAAGAAGGGCGCATCCCTTGGAGGCGTAGCCGGCAACCCCGGCAGTCAGCACTACCCGCCGCGGAACCGCCTCGCCGGGAAGGAACAGGTCCTTGCGGAAGGAAGCGCGGACGCCGCGGACCGCGAAGAAGATGCCGGCCCCGATGATCGCTGCCCCCGCCAGGAGCAGGATCACCACGCCCGAGGGCGTGCGGATCAGTGCCACCGTGAGGTCGCTGCTGGACTCCCTGTTGCTCTTCCCGCTGCCGAGGGCGAAGGAGAGCAACGTGACCGACAGGAGGGCGAACACCACGGCTTGTGCCGAAGCGCTGACGCGGGCGGTGAGGGGCTTTGCGTGCGCCGAGGGCTTGCCGAACACCGCGTTCCCGGCCTGCCATAAGGCCAAGGCGGCGCAGGCCGAGAAACAGGCCCACAGCAGGAACGGGCCGCCGGGCCGTGCGGCCAACTGTGCGACCGCACCGCCGACGTCGGCCTCGCCGTTCAGTCCGCGGGCCAGTTGGAAAGCGATGGCGCCAACGAGGACGTGCAGCACGCCGCTCGCGGCGAAGCCCGCCCTGGCCGCGGTCTCCAATGTCCGGGAGTTGCTTGCGGCTTCGGCGGACTTGACGGCGGCCCTTGCTGCCTTGTTTGCGCCCTTGTTCACGGTGCGCTCCTGTCCATGGCGCGGCCCCCGCCACTTGATGGGCGGGAGCCGCGGTGTTGACTTTGCCTGATTCAGGGGCCGGTGTCAGAGGCCGGTGTCACGGGTTTCCCTGCGGGTGACCGCTTCCCCCGTTCCTGGATCAACGGACTGCCGGCTCTCACTGGTCCGGAGCCGGCGGCGTGGGCCCGCCCAGATCAGCGAAGCGATCAGACCGATGACTCCCACAACCATCAGGATGTAGCCGGTCATTTGCTGGTCCAGGAAGGGGACCAATCCCGGGGTAAGCGCGAAGGCGAGGATGGCGCCAAGCGCGATGAGGAAAATCGATGAACCTATGTACATGTCCGTTCCTTCCTGTGTCGGCTCCTTCGTGCGGTTACCGCCCGGGGCGGGCTTGTTCGGTGGTTTCCCGGGCGCGGTGGGTCATACGCCGTGCGACCGGCGTCCGTTCGTGTAGCTGAGGAGCCATCCGATGGCCGCGATGGCCAGGAGGATGATTCCGACCCACAGCAGGAAATTCAGGGCCGGCGTGAAGCCGCCGACGAGCAAAAGAACAATAGCGATGACACCAGCAACGATTAGAAGGGTATTCATGATGGACGTTCCTTTCCTGGCGGGAACCGGAATTGCACCGCTTCCGCGCGCGTTATTCAGCAGTTGCGCATTGCTGCGCTGCGACCCTCGCAGGGCGCCCCCGCATCGTCCCAAGGATGGTCAGTGACGGCCGTACCGCTTCTTTGTCCTGTTCGTCCGTTTTTTCTGTTTCCGTACGGCAAGCCGTCCACAACTCACATGATGCCATTACTAAGCATGCTTATCAAGTTTGAGGGTGAGCCTCTGGCGTCCACAATGGATGGGTGACTTCACCGTTCCCCCTCGGCAAGGCCGGCGCGCAGGCCATCTTCGACCTCGAAAGCATCGGCGCGGGCCTCGTGTTTGCCCGGTCCTTGCCGGATCTCGCGGCCGCGCTCACCGAGCCAGGCTCGGCCGCCGTTGTCCAGGCGCCGCCGGGAACCGGAAAGACCACCCTGGTCCCGCCCCTACTGGCCGGGCTCTGCGCTGCGGGGAGCCGGCCACCCAGGGTTGTCGCGATCCAGCCCCGGCGGGTTGCTGCCCGGGCCGCGGCCCGGCGGCTCGCCGCCCTCCACGGAAGCCGGCTGGGGGAACTCGTGGGATACACCGTCCGCGGGGAGCGGCAGGCGGGGCCGCGGACCGCCGTCGAGTTCGTCACCCCCGGAATCCTGGTGCGCCGGCTGCTGGCCGATCCCGGGCTGGAAGGCACCGATGCGGTGGTCCTCGACGAAGTCCATGAGCGGGGCCTTGAGAGCGACCTGCTACTCGGCATGCTGGCTGAAGTACGTGAACTCCGCGGCGATCTCCGCCTGGTGGCCATGTCCGCCACGCTGGACGCCCCGCGCTTCGCGGCCCTGCTTGCCGGGCCCGACGGCGGCGGCCCGCTTCCCGTGGTCGACTGCCCCTCCGCGCTGTACCCGCTGGAAACCGTGTGGGCACCGGCGCCCGTTCCCCGCCTCGACGGGCGCGGGGTCACCCCGGGGTTCCTGGACCACGTGGCCGACACGGCAATCGCCGCGCACTCCGCTGCCGTTGCCGCCGAACCCGGAACGGACGCCCTCGTGTTCCTGCCCGGCGTCCGCGAGGTGGGGCACGTCGCGAACCGCCTCCGCCAGAGGGCGGCCGGGGTGGAGATCCTGGAACTCCATGGCCAGGTCACCCCGGCGGCCCAGGACCGGGCTGTCTCGGGCAGGGAGCCGGGAGGGCCCGCCAGGATCATTGTGTCCACGGCGCTCGCCGAGTCCTCGCTGACCGTACCCGGTGTCCGCCTCGTGGTCGACGCGGGCCTTTCCCGGGAACCGCGCCGGGATTCCGGCCGCGGCATGTCCGGGCTGGTCACGGTGTCCTGCTCCCGGGCCTCGGCGGACCAGCGCGCAGGCCGGGCGGCGCGCCAGGGACCCGGCACCGTGGTCCGCTGCTACGAACAAAAGGCCTTTGCCGCGGCGCCGGCGCACCGTACGCCGGAAATCGCCGTTGCTGAGCTGAGCGGCGCCGCCCTGACCTTGGCCTGCTGGGGTGCACCCGGGGGAGCAGGGCTTGCGCTTCCGGACGCTCCGCCCCGCCTGGCCATGGACGAAGCCGTGGAAGTCCTGCGGGAAATCGGCGCTGTGGACGTTGCCGGGCACGCCACCGCCCTGGGCCGGGTCCTCGCCACCGTGCCGGCGGAACCCCGGCTGGCGCGGGCGCTGCTGGACGGGGCCGCCGTGGTGGGCAATCGCGCCGCCGCCGAAACTGTTGCGCTCGTCGCCGGGGAACAGCGTGCCGCGGGGGCCGACCTTCCCGGGCTCCTGGCCGCGTTGCGGCAAGGAGCGGACCCGGCTTCGAAGCGCTGGGCAGACGACGTCCGCCGGCTGGAGGCACTCGCGCGGGAGGAGTCGGCCGCCGTCGCCGCTTCCACCCTGCGGGGTGCATTCGAAGCGGTGCCGGAGGGGAAGGAAGCAGTGGCATTCGTCGTGGCCCTCGCGTACCCGGACCGGGTGGCGCGGCGCGTCCCGGGTGACGGGGCGCCGCAGTATCTGCTGGCGTCCGGAACCCGGGCCGGTCTGCCCGCCGGCAGTCGGCTGTCCGGGCACGACTGGCTCGCCGTCGCCGAGGTTTCCCGGGCAACGGGGCGGGACGCAGCAGGCACCGGGGCGGTCATCCGCTCCGCAGCGCCCATTCCCGCCGAGGCTGCGGAAGCCGCCGCCGCCCATCTGCTGGAGGACGCGGTGGACGCCACCTTCGCGAAAGGCAAGGTGACAGCCCGCCGGGAGCGCCGGCTTGGGGCGATCGTGTTGTCCTCCACGCCCGTGCGGCCCACCCCGGCGGAAGGTCGCGCCGCCGTCGCCAGGGCCTTGGAAGCCCAAGGCCTGGCGACGATCGGGTGGTCGCCTGCGGCGGATGCATTGCGCCGCAGGATGGCCCTGTTGCACCGTGAAATCGGTGCGCCCTGGCCGGAGGTTTCCGAGCGGGCGCTCCTGGCGCGTCTGGAAGATTGGCTCGCCCCGGAACTGGAAGCATTGGCCGGCGGCGCCCCGGCCGCCGGGATCGACCTCGCCGAGGGGCTGCGTCGCCTGCTGCCCTGGCCCGAGGCCGCCCGCTTCGCGGAGCTTGCGCCGGAACGCCTGGAGGTGCCCAGCGGATCCCGGGTCGCCATCGACTACCCGGAGGCGGAGGCCGACGGCGGACGGCCAGTGGTGGCCGTCAAGCTGCAGGAATGCTTCGGCTGGGCCGGCACGCCGAGGATAGCCGCCGGGCGGGTGCCCGTGCTGTTCCACCTGCTCTCACCGGCGCGCCGGCCCCTGGCAGTGACCGACGATCTCGAATCCTTCTGGGCCGGCCCCTATGCCCAGGTCCGCGCCGAAATGCGCGGCCGCTACCCGAAGCATCCCTGGCCCGAGGACCCGTGGACGGCGCCCGCCACGGCCCGGGCCAAGCCGCGGGCCTAGCCGGAGCCGCGCCGGAGCTAACTATTCCGGCGGATGAAGGCGCTCACGGAGGGGGCCAGCGAGGCGCCCAGCTCGGCGGCGCTGCGCTTTACCCCGGCCACCTCAAAGGTGTGCCTGCCGCCTTCCCGCCAGTCCAGCACGGCGTTGGGGCCGATCCTTGCGACGACGCCTTCCAATACCTCCGGCGTCATAAAGGTGTCCTTGGTGCCCTGCAGGAACAGCATGGGCACGGTGATCCCGTACAGGTGCTCGTCGCGCAGCTTGTCCGGCTTGCCGGGCGGGTGCAGGGGGTAGCCAAGGTAGATCAGCCCGGCCGCGGGCATGCCGTCGGCCACGGCCATCGACGCCATGCGGCCGCCGAAGGACTTGCCGGCCGCCCAGAGCGGCTCGCCGGCCGAGCGCGCCTGTGCTTCGGCCATGGCCGCCCGCCACGTGGCGATCGCCAGGGGCGGGCGGTCCGGAAACTTCCGGCCGGCCTCGCGGTAGGGGAAGTTGAAGCGCAAGGTGGCAGCGCCGTCGTCGTTCAAGGCCCGCACGAAGCCGCCCATGAACGGATGATCCATACCCGCGCCGGCGCCGTGCGCCACGAGCACCGTGGCGAACGGGTTCTCCGGCCGGGCGTACCGGGCAGAGACGGGCGTGCCGTCCACCTCGATGCTGATGGCCTCCTCAGCCGTGCTCATTCGAACCTCGACGGGTCGCCGGTACCGCGGCGCACCACTTCGGCGGCGCCGCTGGAGAAATCGACCACGGTGGTCGGCTCTGCGCCGACATCCCCGGCCTCAACGACGGCATCCACCACGTGGTCCAGGCGTTCCTTGATCTCCCAAGCCTGCGTCAGGGGTTCGTCTTCGCCGGGCAGCAGGAGGGTGCTGGACAACAGGGGCTCGCCGAGTTCGGCGAGGAGGGCGTGGACGAAGTTGTGCCGGGGAATGCGCACGCCCACGGTCTTCTTCTTCGGGTGCATCATCCGGCGAGGTACGTCCTTGGTGGCCGGGAGGATGAACGTGTAGCTCCCGGGCGTCACGGCCTTGATGCTGCGGAAGACGTCGTTGTCGATCATCACGAACTGGCCCAACTGCGCGAAATCCTTGCAGACCAAGGTGAAGTGGTGCTTGTCGTCGAGCTGGCGGATCGTGCGGATCCTGTCCAAGGCGTCCTTGTTGCCAAGCTGGGCTCCAAGGGCGTAGCACGAGTCCGTGGGGTAGGCGATCAAACCGCCCGACCGCACGATTTCGGCAATCTGGGAGACCGAGCGCGGCTGGGGGTCCTGCGGGTGGACGTCGAAGAATCTGGCCATTCCCCGAGCTTACGGCAGGCAGCCCTTCAGGACAGGACATCTCAGGACAGGACATCCTTGCTGGTGAACCGGCCGTACGCGACGGCGCCGGCGGCCAGGATGTAGCCCGCCTGCAGCAGGGCGTTGTCGCCGAACGTCGTCCAGGAGATTGGCTGGCGCAGCAGATCGGCGAAACCCAGCCAGTAATGGCTGAACAGCCACGGATGCAACCACTCCAGTTGCGGCAGGTTGTCGGCCACCTGGGACACAACTGACAGCACGACTGTCGCCGCCATGGCACCTACCGGGATGTCGGTGAAGGCCGAGATTGCCAGGCCGATTGCGGCAAGCCCCAGGAGTGACACCGCAATGTATGCGGCGATCAGCAGGGAGCGCAGCAGGGCCTCGCCGACGTCGACGGTGTCCCCCGAGAGGAGCGTCACCGGCCCCACCGGGAAGAGCGCGACGCCGGCCAACGTGCCGACGGCGGCGACGGTCACCGGCGCAGCCAGGCAGAAGACGGCCGCCGCGGCGTACTTGATGAGCAGGAGCCGGACGCGGCCGGCCGGGGCCACCAGCAGGTACCTGAGGGTGCCGAGGTTCGCTTCTCCGGCGATGGTGTCGCCGGCAACGACACCTACCGTGATGGGCAGGAACAGCGGCACGGACACCAGGAGTGCCGTCATGGCCACGAAGAGCCCGTTCTGGGAAATGCGGTCCAGGAATGCCGGGCCACGTCCCGGTGCTACAGGATGTGAGCTGAGCCGGACCGCCGTGGCTATGAGGATTGGAATCGCCGCGAGGGCGAGCAGCATGGCCCAAGTGCGGAGCCGCCGGAACAGCACTGAGAGTTCGGACGCCAGGAGCGCCCACGAACCCGAGCCCGCTCCCGTCGCCGCAGATGCGGGCCCGGGGGAACCGGGAGTCGAAGCTTCCCGTGCGGCCGCCACGGCTTCATCCTGCAACGTCGAACCCCTCTCCGGTCAGGGAAACGAAGCGCTCTTCGAGGCTGGCGTCTTCCACGCTGAAGCCTTGCACCCGCACGCCGGCCGCCACGAGGGCGGCCACGATATCTTCCGGCGCCACCTCGTGGCCCCGGGGACTGGTGCTGAACAGCCCGCCATGGTCTGCACCCTGCAAAACCCCTGCCGGATCGGTTTGCAGGCCCAGGCCCGAAAGGACGCGGGCCGCTGCGGCAACATCCGGTGTACGCAGCATGATCCTGGCCGTCCCGGCCGCGCGCAGCTCACGAAGCGTGCCCTGGGCCACGAGCTTGCCGACGCTCATGACACCCACATGGGTGCACATTTGTTCGACTTCGGCGAGCAGGTGGCTGGAGACGAACACCGTGGTGCCGCCGGCGGCCAGCGATCGCACCAGGCTGCGGACCTCCCGTGTTCCTTGGGGATCCAGGCCGTTGGTGGGCTCGTCCAGGACCAGCAGCTCGCGGGGCCGCAACAGGGCATTGGCGATTCCCAGGCGCTGTTTCATTCCCAGCGAGTACGCGCGCACCTTCTTGCCGGCGGCGTGGGACAGCCCCACGCGTTCCAGGGCCTCATCGACGCGTGCGGCCCGCGTGCTTCGCGGGGCGTGACGGTCCGCGGAGTCCAGCCTGCGCAGGTTCGCGGCTCCCGAGAGGAAAGGGTAGAACGCCGGTCCTTCCACCAGGGCGCCGACCTCCGGCAGGACGGCCGCCAAACCCGCCGGGATGGGCCTGCCAAGGACCCGGATCTCGCCGCTTGTTGCGGCGGCGAGGCCAAGCAGCAAACGGATGGCGGTGGTCTTCCCGGAGCCGTTGGGGCCCAGGAAGCCGAAAACGGAACCCCGCGGAACGGCGAGGTTGATGGAGTCGACGGCGGAGCGGTGGCCGAAGCGCTTGCTCAGGCCGTCACTTTCTATCGCCAGTCCAACTGACCCGGAAGTGTCGTTCATTGTGGGGCGGCCGCGGCCTGCAGCCGCTCAAGCGGCACCATTCCCGCGAACACCCGTCCGTCGTCGAGCATCAGGACCGTCACCAGGCTGGTAGTGAGGACCCGGCCGCCGGGCACGGCCTGCGTGAGCTGGGCGAGCGCAGGAGCGGAGCGGACGTCGGCAGGAACCATTCCTGCGGGGAAGCCCACCACCGCGTCCCAGCCCTTGCCGGTGAGGGTGGGCCGGGCCGCAGCGGGCTGCATCCCGGGAACGGGGTGTTTGGTGCCCGGAACCGGAGCCATGGGTGGACCTGTCTTCTCCTCCACCGAGGCACCCCGCGGCGGCGTGAAAGTGAACACGGACGATTCGGGGGCCGCAAGGCTGATGTCGCTGAACACGAACGAGAACCCGGGGGCGGCCTGTCCCCGCGCCCGCAGGTGGATTCCGAGCGGCAGGCCGGAGGCGGAGTCGACGGCGACAGTCACCGAATCGACCAAGGTCTCCGTACTGCGTGGCCTGAGGACCAATTGGTAGGCCGTACGGCCAGCCACGATGGCTGCGTCGCCGACCGTCACGTCGGTGCTGGGGTCGACGGCGGCGAGGAAGCGCTGGGCGAGGGCCTCAGGAGTCGCTATTCCCGGTGTCTCTGTTCCCGGTGTTTTCGGGTCGTGGCCAGCCGGTGCGTTCCCGGGAAGTAGGCGGGTTCCTGGTGCCGTGGCGTCCGGCAAGGTGATGTGGGCCGCACTGTTGTCCGCCGAGTTGTAGAGCCAGAGGTCGCTCCCGTTGCGGACGACGTCCCGCTCGGCGAGCGTGTCCATGATTTGGAACCGGACCTTCGACGGTCCATCCAGGTAGATCCGGGCGGTGTGCGGGGTGCCCAGCAGTTCGATCACGGCACCAAGGCCCTCGCTGGCACCCTGCCGGGCGGAAGGGAGGGGTCCTGCCGCGGGGAGTTGCGGAAGCCCCAGCTCAGATGTCTGGCGGAGTGTTCCAGACAGGGCGCGGACATCCGAATGGCCCATCATGGCAATGATCTCCGCGGCCGACTTCTGCGGGAGGCTGACGGCTGCCCCGGCTTGGTACGAACCGGCCAAAGCCGCGGCCGTCAGGACTGCAGGGACCAGTGCGGCCGGCAACCAGCGCCACCACGTACGGGTCATGGCAACCTCCCGGACCACCCGTGACCGGACCACACGCCAGCGGCGGTGGTCATGCTTCCAGAGTACTCCCGGCGGCGCTCCTATTCCCCGGCTACTGTGCGCACGAAATCCGCGCTCGGACCCGAATGGACGGCCCTCATCCGCTCAAACACGCCAATCCCTTCCTTCCCGGGCCAGTCCCCGGGAAGGAATTCCGGTGGCAGCCCAGGATCGAGGTACGGAATGACCCGCCAACTGTCGATGCACCGGACATACGCGGCAAAGGCCCCGGCAGACGGTGGTGAACCGTGACGGGCAGAAGGGTCCAGGATGGCAGCCCATTCCCCGATGAAGTCCCGGTGCAGGGCCGCGACCGCGTCAAGATCCCACCACTGTGCTGCCGCCTCCCGGAGGCTGCCGCCGGTCCGGTCTGCCCCGGGCATCGGGGTGTCCGTGATGAAGAGCGTGGCCTGATCCCGGAGCCCCAGCCCGTCCAGGACCTCCACGATTTCGGCCTGCCGGAAGGCCGGAGCGATCCATAGCCCCGCTGCCACCGTTCCACAGCCGGTCCAGTGCAAGCGGCGCCTGAGCTGGTGTCGCTTCTCCCGTTCAGTCTCGGGGATGGAAAAGGACACCAGGCACCAGCGGTCGCCGTCGGCCATGGCCTGCGGCGCAAAGATCCGGCTGTCTCCACGGGACAGCATCGTCGCGGCGTCGGGGGTCAGCCCGTAACCGGCGACGCCGTCCCGCGGCTGCTGCTCCAGGACTGCCTTCTTCTTCAGGCGGCTGAGCGCGGTCCGCGTCACCGCGGCAGGCACCTCCAGCGCCTCCATGAGGCGCAGGAAGGCCGACGCCGGCAGCCAGCCGCCGGCGTCGCGCAGGTACAGGCCGATCACCGTCCGCAGCAGGGAGGTAGTGCTCCCGGGGCGGGAGTCGACGTCGTCGAGGAAGGTGCTCACGAGAGCCCGAGCAGCACTTCGCGGATGGAGCGGATGCCGTGCTCGAGTTCCGCGAAGCCCGTGCTGAGCGGCGACAGGCCGATCCGGAGGCCGTGGGGCGGCCGGAAATCCGGGATGACACCGCGTTCCCAGAGCAACTGCGTGACTTCGGCGAAACGGGGGTGGTCCACGGTGATGTGCGAACCGCGTTCGGCGGCGTCCCGGGGGCTGGCCACTTCTGCCCCGAGGGGCACCAGGAGGGCATCCGCCAGTTCCAGTGCGTATTCGGTCAGCTTGACGGATTTCTCCCGGACGGCGTCCATGCCCACGGAGGCGATGAGCTCCACCATGTCCTTCAGCGGCTGCATTGCGAGAATGGGCGGGGTGCCGGTGATGAAGCGGCGGAGGTTGTCCGCGGGCCGGTAGCTTTCCGTCATCCCGAAGGGATCGTGCGCACCCATCCAGCCCCAGATGGGCTGCTGGAGCTGGCCCTGGAGCGCGCTGTTCACGTACGCGAAGGCGGGGGAGCCCGGGCCGCCGTTGAGGTATTTGTAGGTGCAGCCGACGGCGAGGGCCACGCCCCAGGCGTCCAGTTCCAGCGGGACCGAGCCCACGGAGTGGCACAGGTCCCACAGCATCAGCGCGCCGGCTTCGTGCACTAGTGCGGTGATGCCGGGCGCGTCGGCAAGGAAGCCGGAGCGGTAGGCGACGTGGCTGAGGACAACGACGGCGGTCCGTTCGTTGAGCAGCTCCGTCAGGTCCTCGGGGCGGACACCGCTGGCCGGGCGGGATTCCACCCAGCGGATGGTCGCGTTCCGCTCCACGGCGATGCCCTCGATGATGAAGCGGTCGGTGGGGAAGTTGTCCCGGTCCACGATGATCTCGTCGCGGCCCGGACGGGCATCGACCGCCGCCCGGATCAGCTTGTACAAGAGCACCGAGGTGGAGTCGCCGATGAAGGCCTGGCCGGGGGCGGCACCAAGCACCACCTCGCCCAGACGGTCGCCGACCGCCAGGGGCTCGTCCATCCACTTCTCATCCCAGCCCCGGATAAGCCGGCTGCCCCAGGCATCCTCCACGAAGCGTGGGAGTTTTTCCGCCGTGGCCTTCAGCGGCCTGCCCAGCGAATTGCCGTCCAGGTATGCAGAGAGCTGGGCGGTGTCCGGGCTGTAGAAGAGCTCGCGGCAGCCGGCCAGCGGATCGGCATTGTCCAGCGCAGCCGAGTCCAGGACGGCCGAGTCCAGGGAGGCCGAGTCCAGGACGGCCGAGGCGGCGGAAACGGGGACGCCCTGCCCTGCGGTGTCCGGTTCTGCGTTGAGTTTGGGTTCCGTGCTCAATGGATGCTCCTCACGTGGGCTCAGGGTGCGGCGCGAACGGCCGCCTGCACAGCAGGATAACACCAACGTGACGATCGTTTCGATAGTGAAATACGTGGATCTTGTCCTGCATGCCGGAAAGCCATTGCGGCCTGTTCTCCATGCCATGCCCGCGTTACTGTGGGACTGCCGGCGGGTGCGGCAGGCGCGGCCTCCGGCTGCAGGAGCCGCTATGTCCCGGGTGTCGTTGTACCTCGACGTCGATGGTGTCGTCAGTCCCTTCGCCGTGGAGGGCAGGACCAGTTGGGGGAGCGATTGGGCGCTGGCCGACGCCGGAGTCCTGGAGGTGGCGTTCGCGCCGGAACTGGTGGCCAAGTTGAATGTCCTGTCCCGGCGGCCGGGTGCGCGCTTTGTGTGGTTGACCACATGGGAGCGTCTCGCTCCCCAGTTCCTGTGTCCGGCCATCAAGCTTGACGGGCGGGATTGGCCCGTCCTCTCCAGCGCCGGGCGGGAACTGTCGCCGGACTGGTGGAAGCTGGACGCGATCCGCGGCGACGTCGCCCGCAATCCGGCGGATCGCCTTGTCTGGCTGGACGACCAGCTGGACAGCGAGCCGCGGGCGCTGGCCTGGGCCGACGCCTGGGGCGGCCGGATGCTGCACATTTCCCCCGATCCGCGCAAGGGCCTGACGCCCGACGACCTGGACGCCGTCGAGGCTTTCCTTTGAACCGGAATCCGCCGCCGGAGTGTTTTGACCTGCCCCCGATGCAACGTAGGATTCTTAAGGTTTCATGCTGGCCACGGAAGGCCTCCGCAAGGACAGGCAGGTGTACATCTGTTGAACATGCGGTGTGGCAGGCGCGGGGAGTGGAACTGCTGAACGTCGACTCTGCAGATTGGGCAACCAGGTGGAAATCACCTTCATGGTCGCGCTTGTCATAGCGCTGGCCTTATTTTTTGACTTCACCAACGGCTTCCACGACACCGCCAACGCGATGGCCACGCCCATCGCCACCGGCGCCATCAAGCCCAAGGCAGCGGTGGCGCTGGCCGCTGTGCTTAACCTGGTCGGCGCCTTCCTGTCCACCGAGGTCGCCAAGACGATCTCGGGCGGGCTCATCCGGGAGGGCGCAGACGGCATCCACATCACCCCGGAGATCATCTTCGCGGGCCTCATGGGCGCGATCCTCTGGAACATGTTCACCTGGCTCAAGGGCCTGCCGTCCAGCTCTTCGCATGCACTGTTCGGCGGACTCATCGGCGCGGCGATCGTCGGCATCGGCCTGCATTCGGTGAACTTCGAAACCGTGCTGCTCAAGGTGATCATGCCGGCCGTGTTCGCCCCGGTGATCGCCGGTGCGGTGGCCTACGTCTGCACGCGCCTCGCCTACGCCCTGACCTCCCGGCACGACCCGGAGACCGGTGACAAGCTCACCCAGAAGCGCGGCGGTTTCCGCACCGGCCAGATCTTCACCTCCAGCCTCGTGGCGCTGGCCCACGGCACCAACGACGCCCAGAAGACCATGGGCATCATCACCCTGGTTCTCATCTCCGCGGGTACCCAGGCGACCGGCAGCGGCCCGCAGTTCTGGGTGATCGCGGCCTGTGCCTTCGCCATCGCCATCGGTACCTATGCAGGTGGCTGGCGGATCATCCGCACCATGGGCTCCGGCCTCACGGAGGTCAAGCCCGCGCAGGGCTTCTCCGCGGAATCCAGCACCGCCTCGGCCATCCTCGCCTCCTCCCACCTCGGTTTCGCCCTTTCCACGACGCAGGTCGCCTCCGGGTCCGTCATCGGCTCCGGCCTCGGACGGAGGGGTACCACCGTACGCTGGGGCATGGTGGGCCGCATCGCCATCGGCTGGCTGCTGACCCTGCCGGCCGCCGCCGTCGTCGGTGCCCTTACCGCCCTGCTGGTAGGCGTCGGCACCGTGGGTGTGGTGATCGCCGCCGTGGTGGGCACCGCCGTCGTGATCTTCATGTTCCTGTACTCAAGGAAGTCGCACGTGGGCCACCACAACGCCGTGGAGGTCGAAGAGGCCGGAACGGCCGTCAGGTTCCAGAAGAAGAAGTCCGCCCGCAAGAAGGCAGCGGAGAACAAGAGCAAGGACGCCAAGCGATGAAGTGGTTGGAACTGCTGCAGGTTGCCGGAGCCACCCTGGTCTCCGCCGTGGTCCTGGTGGTCCTGTACTCCCTCGGCGTGCGCCTCACGGCAGTGGCCGGCGACGTCGAGAACAAGTCGCCGGTGCTGGTGCGTTCCCTGGCCTACCTGTGCTTCGCCGCATGCGGCGCCGCCGTACTCTTCGGCATCTACCTGATCGTGCCCTACTTCGGCAAGTAGCCCGCCGGCCCGGGCAGGCTCTGGCCGTTCAGTCCATTCGGGAGAATAATCGGCTGTGTAGCTGCGCAAGCTGACTGGCCGCCTTTCCCGGGGGCCATTGCGCCGCCCTGGGGCAGGTGTGGGGCCATGTTCGGACGGCTGAAACTGAACGGCACTTCCGGGACGATCCTTCCGGTGATCCTGGCTGCCTTTGCGCTGGTTTCCTGCGGCCCGCCGGCTGGATCGGAAAGCACCGGCGCTCAGCAGACGCCCGCCCTGACTTCTCCCAGCGTCCCGGCAAGCAGCGACCCGGCGCCGATGGAGCCTACCGTCCGGCCTGTTCCCGGCCCGCCGGCCCCCGATGTTCCGCCGCCCGCGGCGGCACCGGTGGTCCGGTGGATACCGATCGGCCCCGTCGGCCCCAACGATCCCCAGGAAGGGCGGATGTACCTGTTCGCTCAGGGCCGCGACTGCGACCAGCTTCGCGACGGCGTGGACGGCACCGCGTTCAAGGACGTGTGGCGTGCCGCCGAGGCCGTCTGCTATGCGCTGCGGGACGGGACCGGCGCGCTCTGGCAGGACGCGGCGACGGCGGTGGCCGCCGTCCAAGCGCCACCTGAGGGCCGCTGCCTGGAACTGGCCGTCCTCGCCGTGGCCCGCAGCGCCGTTGACTACCACAATGCAAACCCCGGAACCGCGGTCCCGCTGGAGCCGGGCAGCGGGGAAGCCTGCCCGCGGCGGCTCAGCGGACTGACGGTGGTCGACGAGAATTTCGTCCCCGTGCCGGGCCTCAGCCGCCCCTCCGGTCCGCGGTCCGGAGGCACCTGGGTCCGGCTGGACGGCTACTACGTACGGGTCTCGGAAATCCGGATCGACGGCCAGGACTCGGGCGTGGAAACCCGCACCGACGGCGACTATTTCCCGGTCTACTTCAAGACGCCACCAGCCGGCGACAAGGACTCGATCACCGTCTCGATCACCGACACCCTGGACGCGCCCGGTGAAGTGCAGTTCTTCTACGACGACGCCGCTCCCACCGGCGGCGCAGGCGGCTCCGCCACGCCTTCCGGGACGGAACCGCCCGAGCCCGCGAGCCCCGGACCGTCCGGGAGCACAGGCAGCACGGCTACCCCGTGAGCGGCACGACTGCAGGGACGGAAGCCCCGGACGCCAGAGCCAACGACGCCCGAGCCAACGACGCCGGAGCCAACGGCGCCGGAGTGCCGGAATCCGGCGCGCTGGACTCCGGTGCGGCGGATTCGGGTGCACAGGCGGGCGACAGTGGGCTGCTTGACACCCGCTGGCAGCGCACCCTGGAGGTCCTCTCGGTCATCGGCCCGCCGCTCACGGTGGCGACGGCCCTCCTGGTCTACTTCGGCTGGGCACGCAGCGACGCGCAGGCCAAGTCCATGGGCCTGGACGTGAGTCTTTTCGGCTACACCGTGCAGGACTTCATCCTGCGAAGCATCCAGTCGCTGTTCCGTCCGCTTGCCTGGCTTGCGCTCATCGGACTCGCGTGGCTTATGGCGGACCGCGCGCTCAGCAAAGTCATCGCGGGAGGCCGCTATCGGCGGGCCCTCGGACGTGGGGCCGCAGTCCTGGCCGCGGGCGGCTACCTGTTCGCCGCCGCCATGTGGATCCTCACCGTAACCCAGCCGGACCGCACCCTCCTCTACGTTCCCTATCTGATCGCCGGCGGCCTGCTGCTCGGCAGCTGGGGAGTTGCCCTGCGCCGGCGCGTGGCGCAATACGCTGCGCGCAGCCCGATCCTGACCCCGCGCGGACTGGAGCGCGCCTTCATGTTCATCCTGGTGACCTTGCTGCTGTTCTGGGGCACTGCCGACTATGCCCAGGCGCTCGGCCGCGGTGCCGCCGTCGACTACCAGGAACGGTCCGCGCTGCTGCCCACCGCCGTCGTCTACAGCAAGGAGCGGCTCGCCGTCTCGGCGCCGAACGTACTCGAGTCCTCTGCCGGCACCACCGCCGCGCCGCTCTACCGCTACAGCGGGCTGCGCCTGCTGGTCGTCAGCGGCGGCCGGATCTTCCTGCTCAACGACGGTTGGACCCTGAACGACGGCCGCGTGGTGGTGCTTCCCGACAACGGCAGCGTCCGGGTCGAGTACGGCAATCCCGCCTCTGGGAACCCCGCACCGCGGTAAGTACGCTGGGGCCATGTCCGATTTCCAGTACTACGTTGCATCGTCCCTCGACGGCTTCATCGCCACCCCCGACGACGACCTTGGCTGGCTCCTCCAGTTCGACAGCACCGAAGGTGTGGGCGAGGGCTACGAGGAGTTCATGGCCGGCGTCGGCTGCGTGGTCATGGGCGGCCAGACCTACCGCTGGCTGCTGCAGCACGAACCCGGCAAGTGGCCCTACCCGGACCTGCCCTGCTGGATCTTCACCCACCGCGAATACTCGGCGCCCGAGGGGGCGGACATCACCTTCGTCCGCGGCGACGTCGCCGAATTCGCGCAGGACCTGATCGACAGCGCGGCCGGCCGGAACGTGTGGCTGGTGGGCGGCGGGGACCTGGTGGCCCAGTTCGCGCGGGCGGGGCTGCTGGATGAGATCATCGTCACGCTGATTCCGGTGGCGCTCGGCTCGGGCAAGCAGCTGCTTCCCGTTGACGGCCCGACGGCGCCGCTTGAGTTGCTCTCTTCCCGCACCATCGGCGGGGCCGCCGTGGAGCTCCGGTACAGGCTTCCGGGCAGGAACGCCGGCTAGCATCCCGGGCGGCGCAGCCGCCTGCCCGCTCAGCGGCCCCGGTTGTCCCGGATCATGTTGGTGATACGCGCGGTAGACAGGCGCCGGCCGGCCGCGTCCGTCATGACGATCTCGTGCGTGGCGAGGGTGCCGCCGAGGTGGATCGCCGTGCAGGTCCCCGTGACAAGGCCGGCAGCGACCGAACGGTGGTGAGTGGCTCCAACTTCGATCCCGACGGCGTGGCGTCCGGGCCCGGCATGCAGGGAGGCCGCGAAGGAGCCGAGAGTCTCCGCCAGCACCACATGGGCGCCGCCGTGCAGGATCCCGGCCACCTGGGTGTTTCCTTCCACCGGCATGGTGGCGACGGACCGCTCCGGCCCCAGTTCCAGGAACCTGATACCCATCTTCACTACGAGCGCACCCACTCCGAAGCGATCCAGCCAGCCGTGATACTCCTGCGGAACACCGGCGGCGATGAGTTCCTCGGTGAACCGGCCCGGCGTGAAATTGTCCATCATGGCAACTAGGCTGGCACCTGTGAGCGAAACAACCAAACCGGCCGGTACCGTCGAAAACCAGGCCATCGAAGACACAGCCATCGAAATCTCTGCCGCCGGGGCCGCAACCCTTCCGGACGCTGTTCCGGGAACGGCGTCCGGCGGCCGGTCCCGGCTCCTGGTGCTTGACGGCCACTCGATGGCGTTCCGGGCCTTCTATGCACTCCCGGCCGAAAATTTCGCCACCTCCGCAGGCCAGCACACCAACGCCGTCCACGGCTTCACGTCAATGCTGATCAACCTGATCCGGGACCAGAAACCCACCCACGTCGCCGTTGCCTTCGACGTTTCGGACGACACCACGTTCCGCAAGGCCGAATACAGCGAGTACAAGGGCGGCCGCAACGAGACCCCGGCAGAGTTCGGCGGCCAGATCGGCCTCATCGAACGGGTCATGCACGCCTGGGGCATCAAGACCATCAAGATGCCCGGCTACGAAGCCGATGACATCCTTGCCACGCTCGCAGCCCAGGGCGAGGCGGCCGGTTTCGAAGTGCTCCTCGTCTCCGGGGACCGCGACTCCTTCCAGCTCATCACCGACAACGTCTTCGTCCTCTACCCGAGGAAGGGCGTTTCCGATATCCCGCGCATGGACGCCGCGGCCATCGAGGAAAAGTACTTCGTCACGCCGTCCCGCTACTCGGACCTCGCCGCCCTGGTGGGGGAGTCCGCGGACAACCTCGCCGGCGTCCCCGGCGTCGGCCCCAAGACCGCAGCGAAGTGGATCAACCTCTACGGCGGTCTGGAGGGGATCCTGGAGAACCTGGACGCGATCGGCGGAAAGGTGGGCGGGGCACTGCGCGAGAACATCGAGGCAGTCAAGCGGAACCGCCGCCTCAACCGCCTGCTGACGGACCTCGACCTCCCGGTCAGCCTGCAGGAGCTCGCCGAACCGCGGCCCGCCCGCCAGGCCATCGAAGAGCTCTTCGACGAGCTTGAATTCAAGACCCTCCGCACCCGGCTGTTCGACCTCTACGGTGACGACACCGCCGGTGCAGCGCCGGACACCATCGAAGCCCCGGAATTCGCCGTCCTGGAGGACGCGGCGGAACTGCAGGCCTTCTTCGCTGCCGGGGCCGGGATGCGTTCGGCCGTGGCCGTGCAGATGGTTCCCGGCCGGATCGGGAACGACGCCGAAGCCCTCGCCGTCGTGCGCGGCAACGGGGCCGCCTTCGTGGAACTGCCCAGGCTCGACGCCGCCGCTGAGGCCGTGGTCGCAGGATGGCTGAAGGACCCCGAAGAAGCCAAGGTGATGCACGAGTTCAAGGCCGCCCTGAAGGCCCTGCACCATCGCGGGCTCGGCCTCGAAGGCGTGGTCGATGACACCTCGATTTCCGGCTACCTGATCGAACCGGACCGGCGCAGCTACGACCTCCCGGAACTTGCCCAGCACCACCTGAAGATCACCCTGGCAAGCGGGGCGTCCGCGTCAGGGCAGCTCGAACTGGACCTCGGCGACGGCCCGGACGGCGCCGCCGCCACCGAACTGGTGCGGCAGGCCGCCGTCGTGCACACCCTCAGCAAGCACTTCGAAAAGGAACTCAGTGACCGCCAGGCCGGTGCGCTGCTGACCACCCTCGAACTGCCTGTCGCACGCGTGCTGGCGGCCATGGAGCTTGCCGGCATCGGCGTGTCCACGGACCGCATGAACGAACAGCTCGCCGACCTCTCCAAGGTGGTCCAGCACGCCCAGGAGCAGGCGTTCGCCGCGATCGGCCATGAAGTGAACCTGGGTTCGCCCAAGCAGCTGCAGACAGTGCTCTTCGAGGAACTCGGACTGCCGAAGACCAAGAAGATCAAGTCCGGTTACACCACGGACGCCGCCTCCCTGAAGGCCCTCCTGGAGAAGACCGGTCACGAATTCCTGGTCCAGCTCATGGCGCACCGCGAGTCGTCCAAGCTCGCCCAGATGGTGGAGACCCTCAAGAAGTCCGTGGCCGAGGACGGCCGCATCCATACGGACTACGCCCAGAACGTCGCTGCCACCGGACGTATCTCCTCGAACAACCCGAACCTGCAGAACATCCCGGTCCGCAGCGAGGAAGGCCGCCGGGTCCGCGGGATCTTCGTGGTCAGCGAAGGCTATGAATGCCTGCTCTCCGCCGACTACTCGCAGATCGAAATGCGCATCATGGCCCACCTTTCCGGGGACGAAGGACTGATCCAGGCCTACAAGGAGGGCGAAGACCTGCACCGCTACGTCGGTTCGCACATCTTCAACGTGGCACCTGAAGACGTCACCAGCGCCATGCGCTCCAAGGTCAAGGCGATGTCCTACGGCCTCGCGTACGGCCTGACCTCCTTCGGCCTGTCCAAGCAGCTGGAAATCTCGGTGGACGAGGCCCGCTCGCTCATGAAGGACTACTTCGACCGTTTCGGTGCGGTGCGCGATTACCTGCGGGGCGTCGTCGAACAGGCCCGCATCGACGGCTACACCTCCACCATCGAAGGCCGCCGCCGCTACCTGCCGGACCTCACCAGCACCAACCGGCAGCACCGCGAATTGGCCGAACGCATCGCCCTGAACTCACCCATCCAGGGATCGGCCGCGGACATCATCAAACGCGCCATGCTTGGCGTCTCCGCGGAACTGGCTGGCCAGGGCCTGAAGTCGCGTATGCTCCTGCAGGTCCACGACGAACTCGTCCTCGAGGTCGCCCCGGGTGAGCGGGAAGCCGTGGAGCAGTTGGTGGCCGCGCAGATGGGGTCGGCGGCAGAGCTGAGCGTCCCGCTGGACGTCCAGATCGGCGTCGGGACCAGCTGGCACGACGCCGGCCACTGAGGCCGCTTCAACGGAACCGCACGCAGGGCGCGCCGCCGGTATGGTGGCGCGCCCTGCTGCGTCTGGTTAGCGCCTAACCGCCTCCCAAAGCTCGCTTCGCTCACTTCGGGGCCCTCGGCGGTTAGGCTTGGGCGCGTGGCAGATCCCAATGAAAACTACGTCATCGAACGATTCCGATCCGCGCCCAGGGACCAACCCGGCTACCGCCAGGCACGCGACTGGATCCGAGCCGTCGGGCACGGCTTCCATGATGAACACCGCGCCGACGAACACATCGACAAGATCATCGAATTGCACCTGGCCGACGGCCGGGAACTGACAGGGGCCTACCTGAAGGGCGGCACGCCGTCCCACGCGCTGGACGCCGCGTACCCGGTGGCGACGTTCGGCAGCTTCGAAAAGGAGCTGAACATCGGCTTCGGCCGGCAGCTGCGCACGCACCTGATCACTTCCGTCACGGTCCGCGGCACCCACCGCCGCAAGGGCCTGTTGCGGCGGATGATGGAGGGCGACCTGGCGGCGGCGAAGGCTGCCGGGACCACGATGGCCGCGTTGACCGCCTCCGAGGCTTCGATCTACGGCCGCTTCGGCTTCGGCGTCGCCACCTTCGAACGGAGCATCAAGGTGGACACCGGCCCGAAGTTCCGGCTCCGCCATGAGCCCGTGGGCAGCGTGGAGATCGCTGACCCCGCGGTGCTGCTGGAACTGGCCCCCGCCCTCTTCGATCAGGCCCACCGCCGCACCCCGGGATCGATCGTGCGGCAGGACTTCTACCGCAACCACGTCTCAGGGACGCTCGGCCGCGACGGCAAGGAAGACCGGGCGGTCAAGGCGGCTTTACACTACGACGCCGACGGCGCCGTGGACGGGTACGTCTCCTACAAATTCGCCGGCTGGGACAGCAAGCCCTACACGGTGGAGGTGCTGGACATCGTGGCCGGCACGGACGCCGCCTACCTGGAGCTGTGGCAGTTCCTGGGCAGCATCGACCTCGTGGAACAGGTCAGCTGGCAGGACGCGCCCGTCGACGACCCGCTGGCCTGGGCCCTGGCAGACCCGCGCTGCGTTACGGATTCGGACCACCGGGACATGCTGTGGCTGCGGATCCTCGACGTTGCCGGGGCTCTTTCGGCCAGGAGCTACGCCGGCAGCGGCCGGCTGGTGCTCGACGTCAGCGACGGGCTTGGCCACGCCGAGGGCCGCTGGGTACTGGACGCCGCGGAGAACCGGGCCACGGTGGTTCCCGCGCCGGCGGGCGCTGCAGCGGACCTGTCCCTCGACGTCGCGGACCTCGGCTCGATCTACCTCGGCGCAGTCAGCCCGCTGACCCTGCTGGCCGCCGGTCGGATCCGGGAGCACACGCCGGGTGCCGCGTTCCGCGCCCGGCAGCTCTTCGCCGTCGAACGTCCCGCGCACTGCGCCACCCACTTCTAGATAGCCACTTCCGGCACCACCTCCCGCTCCAGCGGGCCATAACAGAACAGGAATCCATGGGGGACTCCATCGTCGGCGGCACCGGAACCGGTGCCCGACACATCGCGGCCGGGCGCCGCACCGTACTTCTTGCTGCCGCCGGGCTGGCGGCCACGGCGCTCGGCGCCTGCGCCGGCACGACCGAAAGCGGCCCGGCCGAAAGCCTGCCGGCTGCCCCGACTCCGGGGGAGCCCGGCAGTCCGGGAACCGCACACGCCGGGCCGAACACCACGGCTCTGACCGGCGGGGCCCCGAACGGCACGGCCCGCCGCGCAAGCAGTCTCCCGTCGCGCGCTGCCATCATCGCCCGTTTCGGGGACCGGCAGCCTACGGAATGGGGCATGGAAGTGCGCGGGGTCGCTACCCGCAGCAAGTCCAGGAAAGCCGTCCTCACCTTCGACGCTTGCGGTGGTCCCGGGGGAGCGGCGTGCGACGAGCGGCTCCTCGACACCCTTCGCGGACTAAGGGTCCCCGCCACGCTGTTCCTCAACGGGCGCTGGGTCGCGGCCAACCCGGAGCGCGCCGCCGCCCTTGCAGCGGATCCCCTCTTCGAACTGGCGAACCACGGCGCAGTGCACCGTCCGCTCTCAGTGGACGGACGCGAGGCCTACGGGATTCCCGGGACCGCGAACGTCGGCGAGGTGTATGACGAACTGACGGGCGCGAAGGCCGTGCTGGAGAAGCTGAGCGGCAAACCCTGCGGGTTCTTCCGCTCGGGAACGGCCCATTACGACGACGTCGCAGCCGCCATCGCGCGGCTGCTCGGCCAGGTGCCGGTGAACTTCAGCGTGAACGGCGACGGCGGGGCAACCTTCAGCGCCGGGCAGGTCGCCGCCGAACTGGCCGGGGTGCGGGGCGGCGACATCGTGATTTCGCACTTCAACCACCCTGGCAGCGGCACGGCTGCCGGCTACGCGGCGGCTTTGCCCCGCCTGCTGGACCGGGGCGTGGTCTTCGCACGCCTTGGCGAGGTGGGCGGGCTCCTGAGGTAACCGGCTGCCGCGGCGGCGCCGATTTTGACCCTTGTTGGCGCGTGCGACTAGAATGAACGGGCGTGTACTACGTGCACGCGATCAATACAATCCACAATTCAGGATGACCCGGCCTTGTGCTGTGTCCCGAAGCCCGGAACGGGAAGCGGGCGGTTTGCCTGACCGACATACTATCCACAACGGAGCCCCTACTACATGACCATCACCTCCACCGAGAAGCCCGGTACCCCCGTAGTCGCCATTAACGACATCGGTACCGCCGAGGACTTCCTCGCAGCTGTCGACGCCACCATCAAGTACTTCAACGACGGTGACCTCGTCGAAGGTACCGTCGTCAAGGTCGACCGCGACGAAGTTCTGCTCGACATCGGTTACAAGACCGAAGGTGTCATCCCCTCCCGCGAGCTTTCCATCAAGCACGATGTTGACCCGGGCGACGTTGTCGCCGTCGGCGATCAGGTCGAAGCCCTGGTGCTCACCAAGGAAGACAAAGAAGGCCGCCTGATCCTCTCCAAGAAGCGTGCTCAGTACGAGCGCGCCTGGGGCGACATCGAGAAGGTCAAGGAAGAAGACGGTGTCGTCACCGGTACCGTCATCGAGGTCGTCAAGGGTGGTCTTATCCTCGACATCGGCCTGCGCGGCTTCCTCCCCGCATCCCTCGTCGAAATGCGCCGCGTGCGCGACCTGGCTCCGTACATCGGTCAGCAGATCGAAGCCAAGATCATCGAGCTGGACAAGAACCGCAACAACGTTGTGCTGTCCCGCCGTGCATGGCTCGAGCAGACCCAGTCCGAGGTGCGCTCCACCTTCCTCAACAAGCTGGAAAAGGGCCAGGTCCGCCCCGGCGTCGTTTCCTCCATCGTCAACTTCGGTGCCTTCGTGGACCTGGGCGGCGTAGACGGCCTGGTTCACGTTTCCGAGCTGTCCTGGAAGCACATCGACCACCCGTCCGAGGTTGTCGAGGTCGGCCAGGAAGTCACCGTCGAGGTCCTCGAAGTGGATCTGGACCGCGAGCGTGTCTCCCTGTCCCTCAAGGCTACGCAGGAAGACCCGTGGCAGACCTTCGCCCGCACCCACGCCCTCGGCCAGGTTGTTCCGGGTAAGGTCACCAAGCTCGTTCCGTTCGGTGCGTTCGTTCGCGTCGAAGACGGCATCGAAGGCCTGGTCCACATCTCCGAGCTGGCTGTCCGCCACGTTGAACTGGCTGAGCAGGTTGTCTCCGTTGGCGACGAACTGTTCGTCAAGGTCATCGACATCGACCTCGAGCGCCGCCGCATCTCCCTCTCCCTCAAGCAGGCGAACGAGGGCGTTGACGCCGACAGCACCGAGTTCGACCCGGCTCTGTACGGCATGGCTGCCGAGTACGACGAAGAGGGCAACTACAAGTACCCCGAAGGCTTCGACCCCGAGTCCAACGAATGGCTCGAAGGCTACGAAGCACAGCGCGCCGCATGGGAGCAGCAGTACGCTGACGCCCAGGCACGTTGGGAAGCCCACAAGAAGCAGGTTGCACAGCACGCTGCTGACGACGCCGCTGCCGCCGCTTCCGGCGACAACGAGTCTGCTGCCACCAGCTACTCCTCCGAGCCGGCTGCTTCCGAGGTTTCCTCGGGTACCCTGGCTTCGGACGAGGCCCTCGCCGCACTGCGCGAGAAGCTCACCGGCAACTAATTCCGCTTTCCCGCACGGGAACAGCTGAATAGCCACGAAGGCGCCCCCTCCAGTTGGAGGGGGCGCCTTCCGTTTAAGGTCCGTGCGTGGTCACTTGCGGACATGTCCAGTGCACGTGCTTGCAGATGGACATAACCCGTTATGTCCATCGCCGACTTCAGAAACCGGACATGTCCAAGCTGCGATCGATCCATTCCGTCCCCTGCGGCAGCAGCCCCGCGCTGCCTGCCGTCAGCGCGGCCAGGCGCGCACCGGCGTCGGCGATGTCCGCCGCGTTGTCCGGCAAGGCGAGCCGCAGCACGGTGTGCTCGGCCTCGTAGCTGCTGTCCGCCATGACGAATCCCGCGGCCCGCAGCTCGTTCTCCAGGCGCCCGGCCTGGGCATGGGGGACGGGCACTGCGCAGATCCGGAGCCGGCTCCGCCGGACCAGCGGGGCGGCGTCCAGCGCGGAGGACACTGATTCGGAATAGGCGCGCACCAGTCCGCCGGCGCCCAGGAGGATGCCGCCGAAATAGCGCACGACGACGGCGCTCACGTCGCTGAGGTCGCTCACCCCGGGCAGGGTCTCCCGTTTGACCAAGGCCTCCAGCATGGGAATCCCGGCCGTGCCGGAAGGTTCGCCGTCGTCGCTGGAGCGCTGCACGTCTCGGTCCGGTCCCAGGACGAAGGCCGAGCAGTGGTGCCGGGCGTCATGGAATTCCTTGCGCAGCTCAGCCACGAGGGAACGCGCCGCGTCCTCGTCCGTGGCACGGCGCAGCACGGTGATGAAGCGGGAACGCTTGATTTCGAGTTCATGGCGGAGATCGCTGCCGGCTGCCAGCGTCGTGTACGCGGTGGCCCGGCTCTCTTGTTCTGGCACTGAGCCAGTTTAGGGTGGAGGGGTGCTGAAAATCGGACTCACGGGCGGGATCGCCTCCGGAAAATCCCTTGTCGCCCAGCGGTTCCGTGAACTCGGGGCGGTGCTGGTCGACGCCGACGTGATCGCCCGCGAAGTCGTGGAGCCCGGCACCGAGGGCCTCCGCCGGATCGTGGATGCCTTCGGCCTGGACATCGTGGACCGGGACGGCCGGCTGGACCGTGCCAGGCTTGGCGGAATCGTCTTCGCCGACCCCGGCCGCCGTGAAGTCCTCAACGGAATCGTCCACCCCCTCGTTCGTAGGCGTGCGGCCGAACTGCTGCAGTCGGCGCACCCCGGGGACATCGTGGTCCAGGACATCCCCTTGCTCGTCGAGACCATGCAGGGGAGCAGCTTCCACCTGGTGGTCGTCGTCGACGCCCCGGAAGAGCTGCGCGTGCAAAGGATGACCGGATTGCGCGGCCTGGCGGAGAACGAAGCACGTTCGCGGATCGCCGCGCAGGCAACACGGGATGAACGGCTGGCAGCGGCGGACGTGGTCCTGGACAATTCCGGCGACCCCGAAGACGTCCTCGCCCAGGTGGACCGCCTGTGGGAGGAACGGCTGCTGCCTTTTGCCGGGAACCTCGCTTCGGGCAGTCGCGCCGAACGCCCCGGCGGTGCCCGCCTGTCGCCGCCCGACCCCGCCTGGTCCGCCGTCGCGCAGCGGCTCGCCGCGCGGATCCGCAAGGCCGCACCGGAACTACTGGCCGTCGACCATGTCGGCTCGACGGCGGTCCCCGGACTGCCCGCCAAGGACGTCATCGATCTGCAGCTCACCGTTGATTCGCTCGCGACGGCGGATAAGCTCGCCCCCGCGCTGGGCGAGGCTGGCTTCCCCGCGGTGCCCGGCGCCTGGCGGGACACGGCGAAGCCCGGATTCGAGGATCCGGCGCTTTGGCAGAAACGTTTCCACGCGAATGCGGATCCCGGACAGCCCGCCAACGTCCACCTCCGCGTGGCTGGCAGTCCGGGCTGGCGCTACGCCCTGCTGTTCCGGGACTGGCTGCGCGCCGACGCGGACGCGCGGGCGGACTACGCCTTGCTGAAAGAAGAGCTGGCGGCGCAGTTCGCCGACGACGCGGGAACCGCCCGCTATGCCGAAGCGAAGGAACCCTGGTTCACCGAGCAGGCGCAGCCCCGCATGGAAGCCTGGGCCGAAAGCAGCGGCTGGCGGGCGCCGTCGTACTCCTGACGCCTCCGGAATGCACTGCCTCAGTGGACACGGCGTTTCAGGGGAGCAAGGCGTTTCAGGGGAGCAAGGCGGCGATGGCGCTTACTTCGATGAGGGCCCCGGGGGCACCCAGCCCGGCCACCCGCGCCGCCGTGACAAGGGGAGGGGCGCCCTCGCGGGCGAGCTGCGGGGCGATGGCACCGTAGGCGGCACCGAGATCGGCGTCGACGTGGATGAGCACGGTCCAGTGCACCACATCGGCCAATGAGGCACCGGCGGCCTCCAGGGCCAGCCGGGCATTCGCAACGGCTCTGAGCGACTGTTCGGCTACATCGTCCGAGACAACAGTGCCGCTGGCGTCCACGCCGTTCTGGCCACCGAGGTAGACCGTGGCTGCACCTGCCGGAACGACGGCGGCATGGCTGAAGGCGGGGCTGCGGACCAGCCCCTCGGGCTGCAGGTAGGTGATGTCCATGGCGCCATCGTGCCACGGAAACGGGTCAAACTGCCGCCGGAACGCGGACAGTAACTGTCCGCGGGCAGGGGTAGATTTGATGCATGAGCCTCGCCCAGGAAATCAACCGAGTCGTCGCGCCCTTCGAGGTCGTCAGCGAATACCAGCCTGCCGGTGACCAGCCGGCCGCCATCGGCGAACTCACCGAACGCATCAACAACGGTGAAAAGGACGTCGTGCTGCTCGGTGCCACCGGCACCGGCAAGAGCGCCACCACGGCCTGGCTGATCGAGCAGGTCCAGCGGCCCACGCTGGTGCTGGTCCAGAACAAGACCCTCGCGGCGCAGCTGGCCAACGAGTTCCGGGAACTGCTGCCGAACAACGCGGTGGAATACTTCGTTTCCTACTACGACTACTACCAGCCTGAGGCCTACGTCCCGCAGACGGACACCTTCATCGAGAAGGACTCCTCGATCAACGAGGAAGTGGAGCGGCTCCGACACTCGGCCACCAACGCCCTGCTCACCCGCCGGGACGTCATCGTCGTCGCCACCGTGTCGTGTATCTATGGCCTCGGCACACCGGAAGAGTACATCGCCGGAATGGTGACGCTCCGCAAGGGGGCGGAAATGAACCGGGACGACCTCCTGCGCAAGTTCGTGTCCATGCAATATGCCCGCAACGACATGGACTTCCACCGCGGCACCTTCCGCGTCCGTGGCGATACCGTGGAAATCATCCCCATGTACGAGGAACTGGCGTTGCGCATCGAGTTCTTCGGCGACGAAATCGAGAACATCTACACCCTCCACCCGGTCACCGGCGAGGTCATCCGCGAAGAGACCGAGATGTACGTCTTCCCGGCATCCCACTACGTCGCCGGTCCGGAGCGCATGGGCCGGGCCATCACGGCCATCGAGGACGAGCTTGCCGAGCGCCTCAAGGTGCTGGAGGGCCAGAACAAGCTGGTCGAGGCCCAGCGCCTGCGCATGCGCACCACCTACGACCTCGAAATGATGCAGCAGATGGGCTTCTGCAACGGCATCGAGAACTACTCCCGGCACATCGACGGCCGCGGTTCAGGCACCGCACCGCATTGCCTGCTGGACTATTTCCCGGACGACTTCCTGCTGGTCATCGACGAATCCCACGTGACTGTGCCGCAGATCGGCGCCATGTACGAAGGGGACATGTCCCGCAAGCGCACCCTGGTGGACCACGGCTTCCGCCTGCCCTCCGCCATGGACAACCGGCCGCTGAAGTGGGACGAGTTCCTGGAACGCATCGGCCAGACCGTCTACTTGTCGGCCACCCCCGGCAAGTATGAGCTCGGCAAGGCGGACGGCTTCGTGCAGCAGATCATCCGCCCCACCGGCCTGATCGACCCCGAAGTCATCGTCAAGCCCACCAAGGGCCAGATCGACGACCTCCTGGGCGAGATCCGCACCCGGGTGGAGCGGGACGAACGCGTCCTGGTCACCACCCTCACCAAACGCATGGCCGAAGACCTCACCGACTACCTGCTGGGCCACGGGGTCAAGGTGCAGTACCTGCACTCCGACGTCGATACCCTCCGCCGCGTGGAACTGCTGCGGGAACTCCGCATGGGCGTGTTCGACGTCCTGGTAGGCATCAACCTCCTCAGGGAAGGCTTGGACCTTCCCGAAGTGTCGCTGGTCAGCATCCTGGACGCAGACAAGGAGGGCTTCCTCCGTTCGTCCACCTCGTTGATCCAGACCATCGGCCGTGCGGCCCGTAACGTCTCCGGCCAGGTGCACATGTACGCGGACCGGATTACCGATTCCATGGCCCACGCCATCGAGGAAACCAACCGGCGCCGCGACATCCAGGTGAAGTACAACCAGGAAAACGGCATCGATCCGCAGCCGCTGCGCAAGAAGATCGCGGACATCACGGACCAGCTGGCACGCGAAGATGCCGACACCGATGCCCTGTTGGGAAGCTTCGACTACGGCAAGGGCAAGCGCGGCATCGCCTCATCCGCCAAACCCGGCGCCAAGGGGGCCAAGAAGGGTGCAGCCATCGTGCGCAGTGACGGCCTCGCTGCCGCTCCGGCGGAAGACCTCGTGGGACTCATCGAACAGCTGACTGAGCAGATGCATTCCGCCGCCGCGGAACTGCAGTTCGAAATCGCCGCGCGGCTACGTGACGAAGTGGGTGAGTTGAAGCGGGAACTGCGTCAAATGCAGTCAGCCGGGCACGCCTAGGGTAAAGTAATGCCCACGTAGGGGAGTATCCCAAGCGCTACGTCCGTCAGCACGCCAGGCACAGATGCCTCGCCGGACGCAGCGGGCCGCCGATTCAGCACCAAGTGCGCAGGCAGGCCGGAGAGACTTACACCGCTTTGACGTACCCTGCGAAAGGCACTTTTTCATGCAGCTTCCAGCCTGGTTTGAGGTCGGCTCTTTTGTCGTTCTCGGTATCATCCTGCTCGTCGACCTCCTCCTGGTGGTCAAGCGTCCCCACGAACCGTCCATGAAGGAAGCGGGGCTGTGGGTGGCCTTCTACGTCGCCCTGGCCCTCGCGTTCGCCGGCGCCATGTTCGCCTTCGCGGGCGTGGAACACGGCAGCCAGTTCATTGCCGGCTGGGTCACTGAGTACAGCCTGAGCATCGACAACCTGTTCGTCTTCATCATCATCATGGCCCGCTTCGCGGTACCCCGGAAATACCAGCAGGAAGTGCTGATGGTGGGCATCATCATCGCCCTGGTCCTGCGTGGCATCTTCATCGCGCTCGGCGCCGTGGTCATCGAACAGTTCAGCTGGGTCTTCTACATCTTCGGAGCCTTCCTGCTCTGGACCGCCTGGAAGCAGGCCAAGGACGAAGGCGAAGACGAAGAAGAAGGCTCCGAGAACCCCCTGGTGGCCAAGCTCCGCAAGGTCGTGCCGATGTCGGAGAAGTTCGACGGCGGCAAGCTGCGCACCACGGTCGACGGCAAGAAGCTCTTCACCCCCATGCTGATCGTCTTCGTGACCATCGGCATGACCGACCTGCTGTTCGCCGTCGACTCCATCCCGGCCATCTTCGGCCTCACCCAGAGCGCCTTCATCGTGTTCACCGCCAACATCTTCGCCCTCATGGGCCTGCGCCAGCTCTACTTCCTGCTGGGCGGCCTCATGAACCGCCTGGTCTACCTCAAGCACGCTCTGTCGGTCATCCTGGCCTTCATCGGCGTGAAGCTGGTGCTGCACGCGATGCACGTCAACGAGCTGCCGTTCATCAACGGCGGCCACCACATCGAATGGGCCCCGGAGATTCCCACCTTCGTGTCCCTCGCTGTCATCATCGGCACCATCATCATCGCGGTCGTGGCCAGCCTGCTCAGCCCGGCGGCCAAGCAGTCCAAACTGGACGCCCGCCTCGAAGAGGACTCCCGCAAGAGCCTGAGCGACGTCGACTGACGCCGTCCGGCGCCTTCTCCCGGAACCCCGGTCACCGATGTGACCGGGGTTCCGCCGTTTCCGGGAGCCGCGCGCGTGGTGCGGGGATATGCTCGGGTGGTGGCTTTGACTCCGACAGAAACCATCGATCCCGCAGCAGTCCAGCGCCGTTCCGTTGTCCTCCTGAGCGCAGCGCAGTTGCTCAGCGGCATCGGCAACGGCGCCACCCTCTCCATCGGCTCCCTGCTCGCGGTGCAGCTCAGCGGTTCCGAAGCGTGGGCGGGTTCCGTGACCACTGTCCTGACCCTCGCCGCGGCGGTCGCCGCCTTGCCCCTGGCAGGATTGGCAGAACGCCGCGGCCGGCGCATCGGACTCGTCACCGGGCTGCTCGCCGCGATGGCCGGCGCACTCCTGGTCATCGTGTCGGCCACCGCCGGAAGCTTCCTGCTGCTCCTTGTGGGCGGCGCCCTGCTGGGACTCGGATCCGCGGCGAACCTCCAGGCCCGTTTTGCCGCCGTCGACCTCGCCGCTCCGGAACGCCGCGGCCGCGACCTTTCCACCGTGGTCTGGTCCATCACCATCGGCGCCGTTGCGGGGCCCAACCTGATCCAACCCGGAGCCGCCGTCGGCGAGGCGCTCGGGCTTCCGGCCACCGCCGGGCCGTTCATCTTCTCCGTGGCCGGGCTCCTGCTGGCCGTAGTGCTGCTCCTTGCGGGATTGCGCCCGGACCCGTTGCTGCTCGCCCGAAGCCTGAGCAGGAAAGAGCCCGACGGCGGCCGTACCGGTCCGCGCCGCCGCTCCCTGGCGCTGGGGCTGAAGGCGGTCCGTTCCTCACCGATGTCCTTGCTCGCCCTGGCCTCGGTGGTGGGGGCGCACGGCATCATGGTCAGCATCATGTCCATGACGCCGCTACACCTGCAGCAGCTCGTCGAAGGACCGATGACCGAACACCACGGCGACCACGCCATGGGAACCGACGCGCTCACCATCATCGGCTTCACGATCTCGCTGCACATCGCCGGCATGTTCGCGCTCTCGCCGCTGATGGGCTGGCTGACTGACAAGGCCGGCAGGCTTCCGACGATCGGCCTGGGCTATGTGCTGCTGATTGCGGCCGCGTGCGTGGCGGGCTTCGGCCAGCACGAACCGGTGGCAGTCACCGCCGGCCTCGTAATCCTCGGCATGGGTTGGTCCGCCGCGACCATCGCCGGTTCCACTCTGCTGGCCGAAAGCGTGCCCCAGGAGGAACGCGTCACGGTGCAGGGCGTCTCGGACACGCTCATGGGCGCTGCGGGCGCGGTGGGCGGCGGTTTCTCAGGGCCGCTCCTGGCCTGGCTCGGCTACCAGGGACTGAACATGGCCGCGGGGGCCCTTGCCGCCGTCGTCATCGCCGCCGTCCTGCTCCGCATGTTCCGCAAGGAAGCGGCCACGGCCTAGGCGCGTCCATCTTCAGGCGCGGACCATCCCAAGCAGCCGCCGGAAGATCCCTTCGCCGTCCTCGCCGATGCCGTCGTGGTGGAAATCGGCTGTGGTCCATGCCTGCAGGCCGCGGACAGCCGCTGCGGTCTCCATCGACAGGCCGTAGTCGACGTAGATGTCGTCGCGGTAGACCGCGGCGGCAACCGGCACGCTGTTGGCCGCCAACTGCTCCAGGTCGTAGAGCGGAGCCCAGTCCGGCTTCTCCGCGAGCAGCCGGGCGACGTCGTGCAGGGGTTCCAAGGCGGGGTCCTGCTCGAAGTACCACGGGTAGACCATTTCGCCGGTGAGCAGGGGTTCGGCAGCATCGGGGCGGAACTGGGGGAATTCCTCCAGCACCCGCCAAGCCGCCCAGTCCGTGGCCTGGCCCTGGCCGTAGATCGATTCGTGCAGCACGGCGTACAGCGGATTGGCTGCGCGCGACACCTGGGAACGCACTTGCTCCAGGAATGCGTCGGAGAGGCGGTCGCCGCCCGGGGTGGCCACGAAGGCGTCCTCAAGGAGGTAATGCAGCGCGTCCACCCGGGTGTTGCCGCCCAGGAAGGAACCGACCATCTGGAAGCGCTCCGGGGTGAGGCGGCTGCCGTCGGGAAGCACTTCTTCCTGCCGGGCGAGGTGGCGCACGATCCGGGTCACCCGTTCGCGGTCCTCGGGGTACCAGGCGAAGTATTCGGCGTTGCGCTCGGCCACCCGTTGGAAGGTAGCGCGGTAGACCTGCTCGGCCGGTCCGTGCAGGGGCGCCAGGCCTCCGGTGATGAGGACCTCCTTCAGCCCGGCCGGTGCGAAGGACAGGTACGTCAGGGCGCAGAAGCCGCCGAAGCTCTGTCCCAGCACCGTCCAGGGTTCGGCGCCGAGCGCGGCACGGATCAGCTCGGCGTCCGCCACGATGGAGTCGGCCCGGAAAAAGGCCAGGTAAGCAGCCTGCTCTTCCGCGGTGCCACGCAGCGGGAGGGTGTTGCGGTCCACCGGGGTGGACAGGCCCGTGCCCCGCTGGTCCAGCATCAGGATCCGGAAGTCGCGCGCGGCCGCCTTCATCCACCCGGAAAGCGAAGTGACCCGGTTGCCCCGGCCGCCGGGACCGCCCTGCAGGAATAGCAGCCAAGGCAGCGCCGAGGCTTCGGCGTCGGAATGGTCCGTGGAGACATATTCCCGGGCGAAGACCGTGATTTCCGCGTCGGCCGGGCGCGAGTGGTCCAGGGGGACGGTGAAGAAATGCTCCACTGTCCGGAGGCCACGGAACTCGTGGCGTCCGGCAACGGTGTGGCCGGCCGCCAGGGCTGCGCCCGTCGGATTCCCGGTGGTCAGGGCGGCAAAAGCCTCAGCCACGGGCCAGGCTTTCATCGAAGGCAGCAGCACCGAACGAGGCAAGTGCGTTGCCGGTGAGCCGGAAGGTGGTCCACTCGTCCATCGGCACGGCCCCCAGGCTCTCGTAGAACGCGATGGACGGCTCGTTCCAGTCCAGCACGCTCCATTCCACCCTGGCATAGCCGTTCTCGACGGCGGTGGCGGCCAGGTGTTGCAACAGCGCCTTGCCGTGGCCCTCGCCGCGGGCCTCCGGGGTGACGTAGAGATCTTCGAGGTAGATCCCGTGCACGCCCTCCCACGTGGAGTAGTTCAGGAACCAGAGGGCGAAACCGCGGACTTCGCCGGCGTCGTTCTCCGCGATGTTCGCGTACACGCGGGGGTTGTCGCCGAACAGCACTCCGTGCAGCATCTCCGGGGTGTTCTTCACCGCGTCCGGCTCTTTTTCGTACACCGCCAGTTCGTGGATCATCTGGAGGATTGCGGGGACATCGGCCGGGGTTGCGGAACGGATCACACTCATGGATCCGAGCTTACTAAACCCCGCAGGCTCCCAAGCCTCGCTGCGCTCGTCTCGGGGCCCTCGCCTGCGTGGGCCCACCCGCCACCTCCCAAACCTCCACTGCGTCCCCACCGGAGCCTCAGAGGCGGTTGACCGCGGTCACCTTCACCACGGCGGTACCGCTCTCATCCGACGCCGCCAGATCGATCTCCGCAGAGATACCCCAGTCGCGGTTTCCGGCAGGGTCGTCGAAGATCTGCCGCACGCGCCAGATCCCGGGCTCCTCGGTGATGATCAGCAGGCCCGGGCCGCGGGCGTCCGGACCGTCGCCGATGTCGTCGTGTTCGTCGAAGTAGTCGTCGAGTGCCTCTTCCCAGCGGGGAGCATCCCAGCCGCTGCCGCCGTCGAGCTCTCCCAAGGCGGCCGAGTCCTCGGCCGCGAACAGTTCCACCCGCCGGAACATCTCGTTGCGGACCATTACCCGGAAGGCCCGGATGTTGCTCGTCAGGGCCGGCGGCGGGGGCGGGGGCGCGTCGTGCGGAGTGGGTGCTGCCCCGGAGGTGAGCTCTTCCCACTCGTCGAGCAGGCTCGAATCCACCTGGCGGACCAGCTCGCCCAGCCAGGCGACGAGGTCCTCCAGGTCCTCGCGCAGCGCGTCCTGCGGGACGGTCTGGCGCAGTGCGCGGAAGCCGTCCGCCAGATAGCGCAGCACGATGCCCTCGGAGCGGGCCAGGCCGTAGAACTGGACGAACTCCCCGAAGTTCATGGCGCGCTCGTACATGTCGCGGATGACGGACTTGGGTGCCAGCTCGAAGTCGCCCACCCAGGGGGCCGCCCGCCGGTACACCTCGAACGCGTCGCCGAGGATCTCGGCGAGCGGCTTCGGATAGCTGACGGATTCCAGCATGGCCATGCGCTGCTCGTACTCGATGCCGTCCGCCTTCATGGCGGCCACCGCTTCGCCACGGGCCTTCTTCTCCTGCGCGGAGAGGATCTGGCGGGGCTTCTCGAGGGTCGCCTCGATCACGGAGACGACGTCGAGGGCGTACGACGGCGACTCCGGGTCGAGCAGTTCCAGTGCCGCCAGCGCGAACGGCGAGAGCGGCTGGTTGAGGGCGAAGTTCGGCTGCAGGTGGACAGTCAGCCGGAGCGAGCGGCCTTCCTTTTCCCGCTCGGATTCCGGGATGCGTTCCACCACCCCGGCGGCAAGCAGTTCCCGGCAGATGCCCAGGGCCTTCTTCATCAGCTTCAGCTGCGCCGGCCGTGTTTCATGGTTTTCGCTCAGCAGCCGCCGGGCCGCCACGAACGGGTCGCCCGGGCGTTCCATGAGGTTCAGCACCATCGCATGCGTGATCGTGAAGCTGGAGGACAGGGGATCCGGCACCGACTCCACCAGTTTGTTGAACGTGGGCTGGCCCCAGGAGACGAAGCCCTCGGGTGGGCGCTTCTTGACCACCTGGCGCAGCTTCTTCTGGTCGTTGCCGAACTTCGCGGTGGCCTTGGCCATCGCCTTCGCGTTTTCCACGACGTGCTCCGGCGCCTGGACCACCACGGTGCCGGCGGTGTCATAGCCCGCGCGGCCGGCCCGGCCGGCGATCTGGTGGAACTCACGGGAGTTCAGCAGGCGGGTGCGCACGCCGTCGTACTTGCTCAGGGCGGTGAGCAGCACCGTGCGGATCGGCACGTTGATGCCGACGCCGAGGGTGTCGGTGCCGCAGATGACCTTCAGGAGTCCGGCCTGGGCCAGCTGTTCCACCAGGCGGCGGTACTTGGGCAGCATGCCGGCGTGGTGGACGCCGATGCCGTGCCGCACCAGGCGGTTGAGCGTCTTGCCGAAACCGGCGGCGAATCGGAAGCCGGCAATCAGCTCGGCGATCCGGTCCTTTTCCTCGCGCGTGCACATGTTGATGCTCATCAGGTTCTGTGCCCGCTCGATCGCCTCGAGCTGGCTGAAATGCACCACATACACCGGGACCTGCCTGGTCTCCAGCAGTTCCTCGAGGGTCTCGTGGACCGGGGTCTCCTGGTAGTAGTAGTGCAGCGGAATGGGACGTTCCGCGGAACTGACGGTCGCCGTCGGCCGTCCTGTGAGTTCCGTCAGTCCGCTTTCGAAGCGGCTTACGTCGCCAAGGGTCGCCGACATGAGCAGGAACTGGGCCTGCGGCAGTTCGAGCAGCGGCACCTGCCACGCCCAGCCGCGCTGCGGGTCGGAATAGAAGTGGAACTCGTCCATGATCACGGCGGACAGATCGGCAGCGGCACCCTCGCGCAGAGCGATGTTGGCCAGGATCTCGGCCGTGCAGCAGATGATCGGCGCGTCCTGGTTGACGCCCGAATCGCCCGTGATCATGCCGACGTTTTCGGCGCCGAAGATGTCGCACAGGGCGAAGAACTTCTCGGAAACCAGCGCCTTGATCGGGGCCGTGTAGTAGCTGCGGCCGCCGCGGGCCATTGCGGTGAAATGCGCGGCGATCGCAACGTGGGACTTCCCGGAACCCGTGGGCGTGGCAAGGATGACGTTCCCGCCCGAGGACAGTTCCATGATGGCTTCGTCCTGCGCCGGGTAGAGCTGGAGACCGCGGCTCTCCGTCCAGTCAACGAAGCGGGTGTAGATATCGTCCGGGTCGGGGGATGCGCCGTCCGGGCCGCCGAGTGACATGCCGGAGAGCTGCTCAAGAAGTTTCATTGCCTCCAGCTTAGTGTGGAGCCAGAAACCCACGAGGAGGCAGCAGTTGGCACAGGCCATGACATGGGACCCGGGCAAGTACGTGCAGTTCGGCGACTACCGGGACAGACCGTTCTTCGACCTGACAGCCCGGATCGGTGCGGCCTCGCCCCGCCAGGTGGTGGACCTTGGCTGCGGGCCCGGAAACCTGACGGCCACGTTGGCGGCACGCTGGCCGGAGGCTTCAGTTTTGGGCCTCGACTCCTCGCCCGACATGCTGCAGCGTGCCGCCCGGCTGGTGAAAGGGCGGCCCCGGCTTGCCTTCGAAGCCGCCGACATCCAGGACTGGACGCCCGGGCCCGACTGCGACGTCGTGGTCAGCAATGCCGCGCTGCAGTGGGTCCCCGGCCACCTGGACCTGCTGCCCCGCTGGCTGGACGCCCTGCCGCCCGGGGCATGGTTCGCGCTGCAGGTCCCGGGCAACTTCGGGGCGCCGTCGCACACCCTGATGCGCCGGCTCGCCGGGTCGCCGGAATGGGCAAGGCAGCTGGACAGCGTGCTGCGCCATGATGAAGCCGTGGCCGGCCCCGCGGACTACCTCACCGTGATGCTCGACGCCGGGTGGACGGCCGACGCCTGGGAGACCAGCTACCAGCAACTGCTGCCGGGGCCGGATCCCGTGCTCGAATGGGTCCGTGGAACGGGCCTTCGCCCGGTGCTGGCCGCCCTGTCCCGGGCGGAGGCGGACCGTTTCCAGGAGCAATATGCGGCCCTGCTGCGCGAGGCCTACCCGGTAGGCCGCCATGGCACCGTGTTCCCGTTCCGGCGGATCTTCGCGGTCGGGCACAAGCCCGGAGGCCCGCATGCGGACGCTTTGCCGGGAAGCCGGCGCGCATAGGCCGCCCTGCCTGTGATCTGCACTACAATGACAAGCGCGACAGTGGGGGCTGCATTCGTTTGGCGGCCGCAGCCTCCCGGACATGGAACGGAGGCCGGATGCTCGCAGCGCTCGTACTGCGGCGCCTTGCCCCGTACCGGCTGCACGTCGCGGCCATAGCGACCCTCCAATTGCTCCAGGTCGGGGCCACCCTCCTGCTTCCCACCCTGAATGCGGAGATCGTGGACGACGGCCTGGTCGCCGGCAACAGCGCCGTGGTGCTGGAAATCGGCGGACGGATGCTGGCGCTCGCCTTCGTCCAGGTGCTGGCAGCCGTGTCTGCTGCCTACCTTGGCGCCGTCGTCGCGATGAAGATCGGGCGCCGGCTCCGGCAGGAACTCTTCGAGAAGATCCATGCGCTGCCCACGCAGGAAGCGGAGCGCTTCGGACCGGCCAGCCTGGTGGTCCGCACCACCAACGATGTCCTCCAAGTCCAGACGGCAATGATCCTCGTGTTCAGCATGCTCGTTGCGGCACCAGTGATGGGCGTCGGCGGCGTCCTCCTGGCGGTGGCACAGGACGGAACCCTGGCATGGCTGGTGTTCGCCATCATTCCCTTGCTGATGCTCATCATGCTCCGGATCGTCCACAAGCTGGTCCCGTTGTACCGGCAGGGGCAGGGGCTCGTGGACCGCATCAACACGGTGATCCGGGAGCAGGTCATGGGTGTCATGGTGATCCGTGCATTCGTCCGGCGCCCCTACGAGAAGAAGCGCTTCGCCGCCGCCAACGGCGCACTGACGGCCAACAACCTCCGTTCGGCCCGCATCGTGGCGGTGATGCTCCCGCTGGTGATGATCGTGGTGAACCTTTCCTCCGTCGCGGTGGTGTGGCTTGGCGGGCTCAGGATTGTCAGCGGCGCGATGGAACTGGGCGCCCTGACCGCCTTCACCGCGTACATCATGCAGATCCTGCTCGCCATCATGATGGCCATGTATGTGCTCTCCGCCGCCCCCCGGGCCGAAGTCAGCGCCGAACGGATCAGCGAAGTCCTTGCCATCCCGGACGAGCGGCAGGCTGACGATGGGCTCGCGGGTTCCGCTGCCGCGCCGGCAGCCATGCATGGCAGGCATTCGTCGACGCCGCCACGGGAGCCATCCGGCCCGGTCCTCCGTTTCGAGGAGGTGTCCTTCGCCTTTCCCGGCGCCGAGGCCCGTGTGCTGGAAAACATCAGCTTCGAGGCGCTGCCCGGCACGACGACGGCCATCATCGGTTCCACCGGCAGCGGAAAGTCCACCCTCCTGCGGCTGGTGCCGAGGTTGCTCGAAGCCAGCAGCGGCCGCATCACCATCGGCGGCCAGGATACGCGCGGCATTCCCCTGGACGCATTGCGGCACAGCATCGCCGCCGTGCCGCAGCGGAACTGGCTCTTCGACGGAAGCGTCGCGGACAACCTCAGGATCTCGCTCCCGGCGGCGAGCGACACCCAACTGTGGGAGGCGCTGGAAGCGGCGCAGGCGGCGTCATTCGTTTCGGCTCTTCCGGACGGCATCCATACGGTCCTCGCACAGGGCGGCGGGCTCTCCGGCGGACAGAAGCAGCGGCTGTGCATTGCCCGCGCCCTCCTGCGGCCGGCGTCGATCCATCTCTTCGACGACAGCTTCTCCGCGCTGGACGCCCTCACCGAAACCCGGATCTTCGAGGCACTGGTGCCGCGACTCTCCACGTCCGTGGTGCTCATGGTGGCCCAACGGGTGCGCAGCATCGAAACCGCGGACCGGATCCTCGTGGTGGACAATGGCAGGATCGTCGGCAGCGGCACCCATGCCGCTCTGTTGGCCGGGTCCCGGCACTACCGGGAAATCGTCGCCTCCCAGCTCGAAACGGCGGACGGGTCATGACGCGGCCCGCAGATGCGGCTGAGGGAGGCGACCGCCCGCAGCGGCGGCGGCGCGGGTGGGCCCTGCTCCGCCTGGTCGAGCTGCTGGAACCGTCGCGTGCGGCGATGACCGGTGCGCTTTTGTGTATTGCATGCTTCGTTGTCCTCAACGTCTCCGCACCCAAAATCCTTGGTGACGCCACAGATGTCGTCGCCCAAGCCGTACTGGGCGGAAGCTTCAATTCCGGGCGCTTCGTTGCTCTGCTGGTTCCGGTCATGGCAATGTACATCGTTGCTTCGCTGCTGAGCTGGGCTCAGGGCAGGTTGACCGCTGGCGCCGTCCAGGGCCTCGCCTACCGGCTTCGGGAAGCTGTCGAAGACAAGCTGCACCGCGTCGCGGTGGCCTACTACGACGGCCGCAGCCGCGGTGATTTGCTGAGCCGGGCGAGCAACGACCTCGACAACGTGGCCCAGCTCCTCAACCAGCTGCTCGGCCAGTTGATCACGTCCTTGCTGATGGTCTTCGCCTCGCTGTGCATGATGCTGCTGATTTCGCCGCTGCTCGCGCTGGTGGCCATCCTGACCGTCCCGGTCTCCATCCTGGTCTCCTATGCCGTGAGCAGGCCTGCCCAAGGCTACTTCGCAAGGCAATGGGCAGCCACCGGCGACGTCAATTCGATCGTGGAGGAATCGGCCTCCGGCCATGAGACGATCAAGCTCTTCGGCGCCCGGGGGTTGATGGCGGACCGCTTCGCGACGCGGAACAGGAACCTGTACACCGCCAGTGCCCGGGCGCAGTTCCTGTCCGGCTTGGTGCAGCCGCTCATGGCCTTCGTGTCGAACGCCAGCTACGTGGGCGTCGCCCTGGTAGGCGGACTCCAGTTCCTTGCCGGGGCCATGACGATCGGCGGGATCCAGGCTTTCATCCAGTTCAACCGCCTGTTCAGCCAACCGCTCGGACAGATCGGAGGGATGGTCCAGGCCTTCCAATCCTGCTCGGCCTCCGCCGCGAGGATCTTCGAACTGCTCGATGCCCCTGAGCTCCCGGCAGAAGCGGCGGCCGTGCCGGATTCCGCTTCGGCAAACGGCCGCCGCGGCGCGGTTTCCTTCGAACACATTTCCTTCGGCTACCGGCCCAACACCCCGGTCCTGGAAGATCTCTCCTTCACGGTGGATCCGGGCCAGACCGTGGCGATCGTCGGGCACACAGGCGCGGGCAAGACCACCGTGGTGAACCTGCTCATGCGCTTCCATGAACCCGACGCCGGGCGGATCACCGTGGACGGCGTGGACATCTCGCAGATGCCCCGCGACGCACTGCGGCAGCACTTCGGCGTCGTCCTGCAGGAACCCTGGATCTTCACCGGGACCATCCGGGAGAACATCGCCTACGGCGACCCCTCCGCCAGCGATGCGGACATCGTCGCCGCCGCCGAAGCGAGCCACGTGGACCACTTTGTCCGATCCCTCCCTGACGGTTACGCCACCATGCTCAGCAACGGCGGGGAACCGCTGAGCCAGGGGCAGCGGCAGCTGCTCAGCATCGCCCGGGCCCGGCTGTCAGGCCGGCCCGTCCTGGTCCTGGACGAGGCCACCAGCTGGGTGGATACCCGCACGGAGGTGCTGATCCGGCACGCCATGCACCGGCTCCGGAGCAACCGGACATCCTTCGTGATCGCGCACCGCTTGTCCACGATCAGGGACGCTGATCTAATTCTCGTCATGGACCACGGACGGATTGTCGAGCACGGAACGCACCAGACCCTGGTGGCCCTGGGTGGCCATTACGCCCGGCTGCACGAGGCCCAGTTCGCCGGGAGCGGCGAACCGGAGACACCGCTCGACGACGCCGGCACCGGGACTGCGCGATGAGCGCCCAAGCCGTGTTCCCGGGGGAGTGGCGCCCCAGCCAGACGAGTTCGGTGCCGCTTTTCGAACAGCTCCGCCTGCGGATCATCGACCTCGCGGACAGCGGCGCCCTCGCGGTGGGCAGCAGGCTGCCGGCCGTACGGAAACTGGCCGAGCAGCTTGACGTCGCCCCGCACACCGTGGCCCGCTCCTACAAGGAGCTCGAAGCCGCCGGCGTCGTCGCAACCCGGGGCCGGAACGGCACCGTGGTTTGCGCCCGCGACGAACGGCACAGCGTGCTGGCCGCCGTCGCGGCCGAATACGCGGCCGCGGCCAGGGCCCAGGGCGCCAGTTTCGCCGAGGCCGTCCAGCTTCTCGCGGCCGCCTACGACGAAGCGTAGGAGCATGCACCGCCACGGTGCAGGCCGCCGTCGGCGCTGGCCAGGGGCCGTGGCGGGCAGCCGGACGCGCACATGGAAATTCGAAGAAGTTTTCGATTAGCATTAGTGGGTGCCCAAAGCCGTAGCTGAAGACTCTGCCGTCGAAACCCTCAAGAGCGTTCCCCCTGCCCCTGTGCAGCCTGCCCGACATGACCTGTCCCGGCTGGTCGTCAAGGGTGCGCGGGAGCACAACCTTCGCAACGTCGACCTCGACCTGCCCCGTGACGCCATGATCGTGTTCACCGGCCTGTCCGGGTCCGGCAAGTCGTCGCTGGCGTTCGACACCATCTTCGCCGAAGGCCAGCGCCGTTACGTGGAATCCCTGTCAGCCTATGCCCGGCAGTTCCTCGGCCAGGTGGACAAGCCGGACGTCGACTTCATCGAAGGCCTGTCCCCGGCAGTGTCAATCGACCAGAAGTCCACTAGCAAAAACCCGCGATCCACGGTGGGTACCATCACCGAGATCTACGACTACATGCGCCTGCTGTGGGCCCGCGTCGGCCGCCCTCATTGCCCGATCTGCCATGAGCCAATCACCCGCCAGACCCCGCAGCAGATCGTCGACCAGCTCCTCGAGCTCGACGCCGGAACCCGGTTCCAGGTCCTCGCCCCGGTGGTTCGCGGGCGCAAGGGCGAGTTCGTCGAGCTCTTCAAGGAACTCACCGCCAAGGGCTACGCCCGCGCGCGGGTCGATGGCGAACTCATCCAGCTGAGCGATCCGCCTAAGCTCGGCAAGCAGTTCAAGCACACCATCGAAGTGGTGGTGGACCGCCTCGTGGTCAAGGAAGGCATCAGCCAGCGCCTTACCGACTCGATCGAGACGGCGCTGGCGCTGGCCGAGGGCCGCGTGCTCGCGGAGTTCGTGGACCTGGATCCGGAGGACCCCGCCCGCATCCGGGCCTTCTCCGAGAACCTGGCCTGCCCCAACGAACACCCGCTGGCAATCGACGAGATCGAACCGCGGTCCTTCTCCTTCAACAACCCCTTTGGTGCCTGCCCGGCGTGCACGGGCATCGGCACCAAGCTCGAGGTGGACGAGGAACTCGTGGTTCCCAACCCCGAGCTCTCGCTCAACGAGGGGGCCATCGCCCCGTGGTCCCTGGGCACGGCCACCACTGAATACTGGAACCGTCTGCTGGAGGGCCTGGCCATGGAGCTCGGCTTCTCCATGGACACCGCCTGGGAGAAGCTGCCCGCGGAGGTCCGTGCCACCGTGCTGCACGGCAAGGACCACAAAGTGGTTGTGCAGTACCGCAACCGCTTCGGCCGGGAACGCAAGTACAGCACCGGGTTCGAGGGCGCCATCCAGTACGTGCACCGCAAGCACGGCGAGACCGATTCGGACTGGGCCCGCGACCGCTACGAAGAGTACATGCGCCAGATCCCGTGCCCGGAATGCAACGGCGCACGCCTGAACCCGGCCTCCCTCTCGGTGCTGATCAACGGCAAGTCCATCGCGGAAGTATCGGCCCTGCCCATGCGGGAGTGCGCCGCGTTCCTCGGCAACCTCACCCTGACCGGCCGTGAAGCCCAGATCGCCCACCAGGTCCTCAAGGAAATCCAGGCCCGCCTGACCTTCCTCCTGGACGTCGGGCTTGAATACCTGAACCTCGAACGCCCCTCCGGCACCCTGTCCGGCGGCGAAGCCCAGCGCATCCGCCTGGCCACGCAGATCGGTTCCGGCCTCGTCGGTGTGCTCTATGTCCTGGACGAGCCCTCCATCGGCCTTCACCAGAAGGACAACCGCCGGCTCATCGAAACCCTCACCCGGCTGCGCAATCTCGGCAACACCCTGATCGTCGTCGAACACGACGAAGACACCATCCACGAAGCCGACTGGGTGGTGGACATCGGGCCCGGCGCCGGCGAGCACGGCGGCCAGGTGGTCCATTCCGGTACCTACAAGGAACTGCTGGAGAACCGGGAGTCACTCACCGGTGACTACCTGTCCGGCCGCCGCAGCATCGAGGTCCCCGCCAAACGGCGCAAGTACGACAAAAAGCGGGAACTGAAGGTCGTCGGCGCCCGCGAGAACAACCTCAACAACGTGGACGCCACCTTCCCTCTGGGGCTGCTCACCGCGGTCACCGGCGTCAGCGGCTCCGGGAAGTCCACCCTGGTCAACGAGATTCTGTACAAGGTGCTGGCGAACAAGCTTAACGGCGCCAAGCAGGTGGCCGGACGGCACCGTTCAGTGCAGGGCCTTGAGCATCTGGACAAGGTAGTGCATGTGGACCAGAGCCCCATCGGACGCACCCCGCGGTCCAACCCGGCCACCTATACGGGCGTTTTCGACAACATCCGGAAGCTCTTCGCCGAGACCACCGAGGCCAAGGTCCGCGGCTACCAGCCCGGCCGCTTCTCCTTCAACGTCAAGGGCGGTCGCTGCGAGGCCTGCTCGGGCGACGGCACCCTGAAGATTGAGATGAACTTCCTCCCGGACGTCTACGTTCCCTGCGAGGTCTGCCACGGTGCGCGCTACAACCGCGAAACCCTGGAAGTCCACTACAAGGGCAAGACCATCGCCGATGTGCTGAACATGCCCATCGAGGAAGGGGCGGAGTTCTTCGCGGCTTTCACCCCGATCGCCCGGCACCTGAACACCCTGGTGGACGTCGGCCTTGGCTATGTCCGCCTCGGCCAGCCGGCCACCACCCTGTCCGGCGGCGAGGCACAGCGTGTGAAGCTCGCCTCGGAACTGCAGAAGCGTTCCAACGGGCGCAGCATCTACGTCCTGGACGAACCCACCACGGGCCTGCATTTCGAGGACATCCGCAAGCTCCTCCTGGTGCTCCAGGGCCTGGTGGACAAGGGGAACACGGTGATCACCATCGAGCACAACCTGGATGTCATCAAGTCCGCCGACTGGATCGTGGACCTCGGCCCCAACGGTGGTTCCGGCGGCGGGCGCATCGTGGCAACGGGCACCCCGGAACAGGTCGCCAAGTCCCCGGACAGCCACACGGGAACCTTCCTCGCCGAGATCCTGGGCCGGGCATAGACGCCCCGGCCGGAGAACGGGACGGCGTGCCCCGCCGCCGCCAAGAAGTATTCCCCGGCCGGAATGTGAATTTCAGGCATGCCTGAACTCGTGAGAAACTAACCCGGTGACTCAAACATCGGTGCCCGTAATCTTCGATCTGGACGGCACCCTTGTCGATCCTGCCGGCGGAATCACAGGCGGGATCGCCGCCGCGCTGGGCGAGATGGGATTGCCCGTCCCGGGGCAGGAAACCCTGGATTCCATGGTCGGTCCCAAACTCAGCGACTCCATGGGAACCATCGCGGGCGTTCCCGTGGAGCTGGTCGGGGAAGCGATCACCCGCTACCGGGCCCACTATCTGGCCACCGGAATCGCGGCCAGCCGGCTCTACCCCGGTATCCACGGACTGCTGGACCACTTCTCCGCCTCAGGGCGGCCCGTTGCCGTCGCAACCCAGAAGCCGCAGGGGCTGGCCCGGGTGGTCCTGGAGCACCACGGCATTGCCGGGTTCTTCACGGCGATCTGCGGATCGTCCGACGACGAGTCCCCGGACGCGGTGCTGCCGTCAGGCAGGAGCGTGCCCGCCGGAAAGATCGAGATCGTGGGCGCGGCCCTTGCCGGGCTGGGTGGCCAGTGCGCGGTGATGGTCGGGGACCGGCACCAGGATGTTGCAGGAGCCATGGCCAACGGCCTGGACTGCGTCGGAGTCCGCTGGGGGTTCGCCCCGGACGGGGAGCTTGAAGGAGCCGGCGCCATCGCTGTGGTGCACACTGCTGATGAGTTGCGGAAGAAGATTGAAGAATTGGACGTTGTCCGTGCGGCGGCGCTGAGCGAGGTGCAGAACGATGGAAGCCTTTGATGTCATCCGCTGGACAACCCGTGGACTGATTTCCGGAAGCTGCCGGCCAACGGTCATCGGCCTGGAGAACGTGCCCAAGGACGGTCCGTTCATCGTCGCTCCCAACCACCTTTCCTTCCTCGACAGCGTGATCGTCCAGGCGCTCATGCCGCGTCCGGTCGCCTTCTTCGCCAAGGCCGAATACTTCACCGGCAAGGGCTTCAAGGGCCGTGCCATGAAGGCGTTCTTCAAGGCCGTGGGCTCCATTCCGGTGGAACGCGGCGAGCAGGCCGCCAGTGTGCAGGCCCTCAAGACTCTGCTGGACATCCTCGAAGCGGGCCGCGGCATCGGCATCTACCCGGAGGGCACCCGCTCCCGCGACGGCCTGCTGTACCGCGGCCGGACCGGCGTCGGCTGGCTTGCCCTCACCACCGGCGCCCCGGTGATCCCGGTGGGCCTGATCGGCACGGACAAGCTCCAGTCGATCGAAACCAATGCCGTCCGCCCGCAGCACTTCACCATGAAGGTGGGCGAGCCCCTGTACTTCGAGAAGACGGGACCGGACCACTCGCTTCCGGCCCGCCGCGAGGTCACGGACCGGATCATGGACGCCATCGCGGAGCTGAGCGGGCAGGAACGCGCGGCCGGCTACAACCAGAGCAAGAGCGCCGAGTAGCCCTGGCGGCGGCGCGCCCTTTCCCTTACTAGACTGGAGCCGTGGCAGATCCAGCGAGTTACCGGCCCCGGACGGGCGAAATTCCGACGACGCCGGGCGTATACCGCTTCCGCGACCCGCACGGCCGGGTCATCTATGTGGGCAAGGCCAAGAACCTCCGTTCCCGGCTGAACTCGTACTTCGCCAACCCTGCCGGGCTCCTGCCGAAGACCCACGCCATGGTGCACGCCGCGAGCAGCGTCGAGTGGACCGTCGTCGCCAGCGAACTGGAGTCCCTCCAGCTCGAATACACCTGGATCAAGGAATTCAAGCCGCGCTTCAACGTCGTCTTCCGGGACGACAAGAGCTACCCCTACCTTGCCGTGACCATGGGGGAGAAGCTGCCCCGCGTGCAGGTGATGCGCGGTGAACGGCGCAAGGGCACCCGCTACTTCGGCCCGTACACCGCGGGCGCGATCCGCGAGACCATGGACACCCTGCTCCGGGTCTTCCCGGTGCGCAGCTGCAGTGCCGGCGTCCTGAAGCGGGCCCAGGCGAGCGGCCGGCCGTGCCTGCTCGGGTACATCGACAAATGCTCTGCCCCGTGCGTCGGCCGGGTCACCCCGGAGGAGCACAGGCGGCTGGCAGAAGACTTCTGCGCCTTCATGGGCGGCGAAGCAGGCAGGTTCATCCGCCGCCTGGAGAAGGAGATGGCCGGGGCCGTCGCCGAGCTCGACTACGAACGCGCGGCCCGCGTCCGAGACGACATCGCCGCCCTGCGCAAGGTGTTCGAGCGCAACGCCGTGGTGCTCTCGGAGGACACCGAGGCGGACGTGTTCGCTCTGCACGAAGACGACCTCGAGGCGTCGGTACAGGTTTTCCATGTACGCGGCGGCCGCATCCGGGGCCAGCGCGGATGGGTGGTCGAGAAGGTCGAAGACGTGACCACGCCTGAACTGATCGAGCATCTGCTGCAGCAGGTCTACGGCGAGGACGGCGAATACCAGGAGCGCATCCCCCGGGAAGTCCTGGTCCCGGAGACCCCTGCCAACCATGCGGAGCTCATTGAGTGGCTGGGCGGGCTGCGGGGCGCGAAGGTGGACATCCGGGTTCCGCAGCGTGGGGACAAAGCCGCTCTCATGTCCACCGTCCGTGAAAACGCGGAACAGGCGCTGAAGCTGCACAAGGTGCGCCGCGCCGGTGACATCACCGTGCGTTCCCAGGCGCTGCAGGAACTCCAGGAGGCGCTCGAACTTCCCGTGCCGCTGCTCCGGATCGAATGCTTCGATATCTCCCATGTCCAAGGCACCAACGTGGTGGCCTCGATGGTGGTGGTCGAGGACGGACTGCCGAAGAAGGCCGACTACCGCAAGTTCTCGATCACCGGCGAGGCCGCCCGCGATGACACCGCGGCCATGCATGACGTCCTGACCCGCCGCTTCCGGCACTACCTGCAGGACAAAGCGTCCCAGCCGCCCAAATCGGGTGAGATCCCGCAGGCAGGAATTCCCGCGGGGGAGGACCGGCCCGGGGGCCAGCCGCCGGCCGATGACGCGGGCGCGCCCGCGGCGAAAGCCAAGTTCGCCTACCCGCCCAACCTGGTCGTCGTCGACGGCGGCCAGCCCCAGGTCAATGCCGCGGCGCGGGCCCTCGCGGACCTGGGTATCGACGACGTCCATGTGGTGGGCCTGGCCAAGCGGCTCGAGGAAGTCTGGCTCCCGGACAGCGACTTCCCCGTGATCCTGCCCCGCACCTCACAGGGCCTGTACCTGCTTCAGCGCATCCGCGATGAGGCCCATCGCTTCGCCATCAGCTTCCACCGGCAGAAGCGCGGGAAGGCCATGACCGTTTCGGCGCTGGATGGCGTGCCGGGCCTCGGCGAAGCCAAGCGGAAGGCCCTCCTGGCCCATTTCGGTTCGCTCAAGAAGATCAAGGCCGCGTCCGTCGTCGAGCTCACCGCAGCCAGGGGCATCGGCCCGGCCCTGGCGGAGGCGATCAACCGGCACCTGGGCGAGGCAGCCGAAGGCAACGAGGCCGCCGTCGCCATCAACATGACCACCGGCGAAATCCTCGAGTCTTAGCTAGGGTCTCGAATCTTAGCTAGGGTAGGAACGGACCGCTGCCGCAGCGGCTCCGGTACGGACCATCTGGAAACGGGGAGATTTGATGTCAGAGCCAACGGCAGAATCCGGCGCGGAGCAGGACGGACTCGTACCCGTCAAGCCTGTCGAAGCGGAACTGCTGGTGGTGACGGGCATGTCCGGTGCCGGCCGGAGCACCGCCTCCGATGCCCTCGAAGACCACGGCTGGTACGTCGTGGAGGGCCTTCCGCCGCAGATGCTCGGCACGCTGGCCGAAATTGTCTCCCATGCCCCCGGCTCGATCCCGAAGCTCGCGATCGTCGTCGACGTCCGCAGCAAGGGACTGTTCACCGACATCCGCACCGCCCTCGGCGCCCTGAGCGCCAGCGGAATCACGTTCCGGGTGCTCTTCCTGGACGCCAGCGACGACGTCCTGGTGCGGCGCTTCGAGCAAGGCCGGCGGCCCCACCCGCTGCAGGGCGGGGGGCGCATCCTCGATGGCATCGCGGCCGAACGCGAGGTGCTGAGGGAACTGCGCGACTCCGCGGACATTGTCCTGGACACCAGCGTCTTCAACGTCCACGGACTCGCCACCGCCATCACCGAACTCTTCAGCGAAACCGGCCCGGTGACGCTGCGCCTGAACGTCATGAGCTTCGGCTTCAAGTACGGTCTCCCCGTGGACGCCAACTTCGTGGCCGACGCCCGCTTCATCCCGAACCCGCATTGGGTCCCGCAGCTGCGCCCCCACACCGGCCTGGACGCCGACGTGCGGGACTACGTGCTCGAAGCCGCCGGCGTGAAGGAATTCGTGGACCGCTACGTGCAGGCCCTCGAACCGGTCTTGGACGGCTACCGCACCGAGAACAAGCACTATGCCACCATTGCCGTGGGCTGCACGGGCGGCAAGCACCGCTCGGTGGCGGTCGCCGTCGAGCTCTCCAAACGCCTGGCACAGTATCCACGCGTGACCGTCACCACCAGCCACCGCGACCTGGGCCGCGAGTAATGGGAGTCCTGACGGGCCCGCTGCCGCTCATCCCGCCGAAGGGAACGCCCGGCAGCCAGAAGGACAAGAGCCCCTCGGTGGTGGCGCTCGGCGGCGGCCACGGACTGGCCGCGTCGCTGTCGGCGTTGCGCCTTCTCACCTCCGAGCTCACCGCCATCGTGACGGTGGCCGACGACGGCGGCTCCTCCGGGCGCCTGCGCGAACAGTACGGCGTCCTCCCGCCGGGCGACCTGCGCATGGCGCTAAGCGCCCTCTGCGACGACACCGACTGGGGACGCACGTGGCGCGACGTCATGCAGCACCGCTTCAAGGCCCCGGAAGGCCGCGAAAGCCCGCTCGACAACCACGCCATGGGCAACCTGCTCATCATGACGCTCTGGGAACTGCTGGGTGACACCGTTGCCGGGCTGAAATGGGCCGGGGCGCTGCTCGGTGCCCGCGGCCAGGTGCTGCCGATGTCCAGCGTGCCGCTGACCATCGAAGGCGACGTCCGCGTTCCGCTGCCCGCCGGCGGCTACGGCGTGCAGACCATCACGGGCCAGGCGAAATGCGCGGTGGCCGGTTCGCTTGAAGACGTCCGGCTCATCCCGGAGGACGCGCCGGCCTGCACCGACGCGCTGACGGCCATCGAGCTGGCGGACTGGATCGTCCTCGGCCCGGGCTCCTGGTACACCTCCGTGCTGCCGCACCTGCTCCTTCCCGAGATGCGCCAGGCCCTCGTGGGCACCGCCGCCAAGCGCTGCCTCACCATGAACCTGGCCATGGACACCAAGGAAACCTCCGGCATGAGCGCGGCCGACCATCTGGACGCACTGCGCAAGTACGCCCCGGAGTTCAGCATCGACGTTGTCCTTGCCGATCCCGAATCCGTTTCCGACGTCGCGACCTTCGAAAAGGCCGCCGGCCGCATCGGCGCGGAGGTTGTCTTCGGTAGAGTAGGTGCGTCCCGGCGCCGCCCGGTCCATGACCCCCTCCTTCTGGCGGCGGCGTACCACGATATTTTCGGGAACAGTTAGGAACACGCCATGGCACTGACCGCATCGGTCAAGGAAGAACTTTCCCGGCTGGATATCAAGAAGTCCTCCGTGCGCAAGGCCGAAGTCTCGGCCATGCTGCGCTTCGCCGGTGGGCTGCACATCATCTCGGGACGCATCGTCATCGAGGCGGAGGTCGACCTCGCCTCCACCGCACGGCGCCTGCGCGCCGCCATCGCCGAGGTCTACGGCCACCAGAGCGAGATCATCGTCGTGTCCGGCGGGGGATTGCGGCGCGGCAGCCGCTACGTCGTCCGCGTAGTGCGCGACGGAGAGGCCCTCGCCAGGCAGACCGGCCTCCTGGACGGCCGCGGCCGCCCCGTGCGCGGGCTGCCGTCCGCCGTCGTCAACGGCTCCGCCGCCGATGCCGAGGCGGTCTGGCGGGGAGCTTTCCTCGCCCACGGCTCACTGACCGAGCCCGGCCGCTCATCTTCCTTGGAGGTCACCTGCCCCGGGCCGGAGTCGGCCCTGGCGCTTGTGGGCGCGGCGCGCCGCCTCGGCATCCAGGCCAAGGCCCGCGAAGTACGCGGAGTGGACCGTGTGGTGATCCGCGACGGCGACACGATCGCAGAGCTCCTGACCCGGATGGGCGCCCATGACGCCCTGATGGTGTGGGAGGAACGGCGCATGCGCAAGGAAGTGCGCGCCACCGCCAACCGGCTGGCCAACTTCGATGACGCCAACCTGCGGCGTTCCGCCCAGGCGGCCGTTGCCGCCGGAGCCCGGGTGGACCGCGCCCTGGAGATCCTGGGCGACGACGTCCCCGATCACCTGAAGTACGCGGGCGAACTGCGCGTAGCGCACAAGCAGGCAAGCCTGGACGAACTCGGCCGCCTCGCCGACCCGCCCATGACCAAGGACGCGATCGCCGGCCGGATCCGGCGCCTGCTGGCCATGGCCGACAAACGCGCCGCTGAGCTGGACATCCCGGGCACCGAGGCAAATGTGACTCCGGAAATGATGGACGAATAGCCTCCGTGCCTAGAATCGACACGGCGGGGGGAAATACCCGGACGGCCCCTTCGGTTATGCCGATGGTCCGCCGGGAACGCAGTACTCCCCAGGGATTTCCGGCCGGTGCTCCGGCCGGATGAACAGAACGAGAGTTAGCAACAGGACCGACGGTCCACGACATTGGAGGGTTTCGTGACAGAGTACGTACTGCCCGAGCTTGGCTACGACTACGCGGCACTTGAGCCGCACATTTCGGCGAAGATCATGGAGCTGCACCACAGCAAGCACCATGCCGCCTACGTCGCCGGCGCCAACAACGCCCTGGCCCAGCTGGCCGAAGCCCGCGAAAAGGGCGATTTCGCCAACATCAACCGCCTGTCGAAGGACCTGGCGTTCCACACCGGCGGCCACATCAACCACTCGGTGTTCTGGAACAACATCTCCCCGGACGGCGGCGACAAGCCGGAAGGCGAGCTCGCGGCAGCCATCGAGGACGCTTTCGGCTCCTTCGACGCCTTCCGCGCCCAGTTCACCGCCGCCGCCCTTGGCCTGCAGGGTTCCGGCTGGGCCTTCCTCGCCTACGAGCCCATCGCCGGCAACCTGCTGATCGAGCAGCTCTACGACCAGCAGGGCAACGTTGCCGTCGGTACCACTCCGCTGCTGATGCTGGACATGTGGGAGCACGCCTTCTACCTGGACTACGTCAACGTGAAGGCCGACTACGTCAAGGCATTCTGGAACATCGTCAACTGGGCCGACGTCGCCAAGCGCTTCGAAGCCGCCCGCGCCAACGCCACGGGACTCATTGTTCTCTAGCGGGTGATCCGGAATACACGCAGATGTAACAAACTTCACATTCGCGTGAATTTCGCCCAAATGGCGGAAAGCCCGCCCCTGCAGTTGCAGGGGCGGGCTTTCTTGAACGTAAGATAGGTCACGGAAGGCGTCAGCCTTCAGCAACGTGGCTGGTCGCCCTCCGATCTGATAATCACTTCTGCCCAAAGACGTGCGGGATTTGTTAGTTGGAATCAAGATCCGACTCACTAGATGTGCTTGAGAGAGCACCAAGGAGACAAAAAGTGACCACCCGTATTGGTATCAACGGCTTCGGCCGCATCGGACGCAACTACTTCCGCGCAGCGCTGGCCCAGGGCGCCGATCTCGAGATCGTCGCGGTCAACGACCTCACCAGCCCCGAGGCGCTGGCCCACCTGCTGAAGTACGACTCCGTCGGTGGTCGCCTGACCCAGTCCGTCGAGGTTTCCGACGGCCAGCTCGTGGTGGACGGCAAGCCCATCAAGGTCCTCGCCGAACGCGATCCCGCAAACCTGCCCTGGGGTGAGCTTGGCGTGGACATCGTCATCGAGTCCACCGGTTTCTTCACCAAGGCCGCGGCGGCACAGAAGCACATCGACGCCGGTGCCAAGAAGGTCCTGATCTCCGCCCCCGCCTCGGACGAAGACATCACCATCGTGATGGGCGTGAACGACGGTCTCTACGACCCGGCTGCGCACAACATCATCTCCAACGCTTCCTGCACCACCAACTGCCTCGGCCCGCTGGCCAAGGTCATCAACGACTCCTTCGGCATCGAACGCGGCCTGATGACGACCGTCCACGCCTACACTGCCGACCAGAACCTGCAGGACGGCCCGCACAGCGACCTCCGCCGCGCCCGCGCCGCAGCCATCAACATGGTGCCGACCTCCACCGGTGCTGCGAAGGCCATCGGCCTGGTCCTGCCGGAACTGAAGGGCAAGCTCGACGGCTACGCCATCCGCGTTCCCGTCCCCACCGGCTCCGCCACCGACCTCACCGTCACCGTTTCCCGCGAAGTCACTGTCGACGAGGTCAACGCCGCTGTCAAGGCCGCCGCCGAGTCCAGCCTCAAGGGCATCCTGAGCTACACCGACGCCCCGATCGTCTCCTCCGACATCGTCGGCGACCCCACCTCCTCGATCTTCGACTCCGGCCTGACCAAGGTCATCGGCAACCAGGTCAAGGTTGTTTCCTGGTATGACAACGAGTGGGGCTACTCCAACCGCCTGGTCGACCTCACGGAGCTCGTCGCATCCAAGCTGGGCTAGGGTAGACACATGACATCTCACACCCTCAACGAACTCATCGCTGAAGGTGTCCGCGGGCGGTACGTTCTGGTCAGAAGTGACCTGAATGTGCCGCTCGACGGCTCTACAGTGACCGACGACGGCCGCGTCAAGGCCTCCCTCCCGGTCCTTAAGAAGCTCTCGGACGCCGGTGCCCGTGTGCTCGTAACCGCCCACCTTGGCCGCCCCAAGGGCGCCCCCGAGGACAAGTACTCGCTCAAGCCCGCCGTGGCGCGGCTCGCCGAACTGGCAGACTTCCCGGTCGCCCTGGCCGCGGATACCGTCGGTACCGCCGCCAAAGAAGCCGCGGCCGCCCTGCAGGACGGCGAAGTGCTGGTCCTCGAGAACGTCCGCTTCGACGCCCGCGAAACCAGCAAGGACGACGCCGAGCGCGGCGCCTTCGCCGACGAGCTCGTTTCCCTCACCGGGGACAACGGCGCCTTCGTGGACGACGCCTTCGGCGCCGTACACCGCAAGCACGCCAGCGTCTACGACGTGGCTACCCGCTTGCCGTCCTACCAGGGCGACCTCGTGCACACCGAGGTGGAGGTGCTCCGGAAACTCACGGCTGACACCCAGCGTCCCTACGTCGTGGTCCTCGGCGGATCCAAGGTCTCGGACAAGCTCGCCGTGATCGACAACCTGCTGGGGAAGGCCGACACCATCCTGGTCGGCGGCGGCATGCTGTTCACCTTCCTGGCCGCTGCCGGCCACAAGGTGGCAAGCAGCCTCCTCGAGGAAGACCAGATCCCGGTGGTCCAGGACTACCTCAAGCGCGCGTCCGACGCCGGCACCACCTTCGTGATTCCGGTGGACGTCGTCGTCGCCAGCCGTTTTGCCGCGGCCGCCGAGCACGAGACCGTCGCCGCGGATGCCATAGAGGCAAGCTCCTTCGGCGCCGCAGGCATCGGCCTGGACATCGGGCCGGAATCGGCGGCCTTGTTCGCCGAGCAGATCAAGGGTGCACGCACCGTGTTCTGGAACGGCCCCATGGGCGTCTTCGAGTTCGAGGCCTTCGCCGCCGGTACCCGCGCGATTGCGCAGGCACTGACGGAAACGGAAGCCTTCACCGTGGTCGGCGGCGGCGACTCCGCCGCGGCCGTGCGCACCCTCGGCTTCGAGGACTCGCAGTTCGGCCACATCTCCACCGGCGGCGGTGCCAGCCTGGAATACCTTGAAGGCAAGGAACTCCCGGGCCTGAGCGTTCTCGACCGCTAGGCAGCAATACCCCGCCAGCAGGCACCAGGCCGGCAAGGTGCCGCTCCCTTCGGAGCAGCACCTTGCCGGTTTCCCTTTTCACTACTTCTATGGAGCACACGTGACAACCTCTGCCAATGGAAACTTCGTCCGCACGCCGTTCATCGCCGGCAACTGGAAGATGAACATGGACCACGTCCAGGGCATCACCCTGCTGCAGAAGCTTGCCTGGACCCTGTCCGATGCCAAGCATGACTACAGCCGTGTTGAGGTTGCTGTCTTCCCGCCGTTCACCGACCTCCGGGGCGTCCAGACCCTCGTCCAGGGCGACGAGCTCAAGGTTGTCTACGGCGGACAGGACCTGTCCCAGTTCGACTCCGGTGCCTACACCGGCGACATCTCCGGCCAGTTCCTGAACAAGCTCGGCTGCTCTTATGTGCTCGTCGGCCACAGCGAACGCCGGACCATCCACAACGAGTCCGACGAGGTCCTCAACGCCAAGGTCAAGGCCGCCTTCCGCCACGAGGTCACCCCGGTGCTGTGCGTCGGCGAAGGCCTTGAAATCCGCCAGGCCGGCACCCACGTCGAGCACACCCTAGCGCAGTTGCGTGCGGGCGTCGAGGGCCTCATGGCTGAGCAGGCAAAGGAACTCGTCGTGGCCTACGAGCCCGTCTGGGCCATCGGTACGGGCGAGGTCGCAGGGCCGGAAGACGCACAGGAAATGTGTGCCGCCATCCGCGCGGAACTGGTTTCCCTGTTCGACGAGGCCGTGGCCGCCGGCACCCGCCTCCTCTACGGCGGCTCCGTCAAGGCCAACAACGCCGCGGCAATCATGGCCGAAGCCGATGTGGATGGCCTGCTCGTTGGTGGCGCCAGCCTCGACCCGGCCGAGTTTGCTAACATTGTCAGGTTCGAGAGCCACATCACCGCGGCCTAGGCCGGGTAAAACTCCCGCTTTCCGTACTCCTGAAAGGCCGTCGTGGACGTTCTTCAAGTAATCCTGCAGATCCTGCTGGGTATCACCAGCCTTCTGCTCACCCTGCTCATCCTGCTCCACAAAGGCCGCGGCGGTGGCCTGTCCGACATGTTCGGCGGCGGCATGAGCTCCGGCCTTAGCTCCTCGGGCGTGGCGGAGCGCAACCTCAACCGCTTCACCATCGTGCTTGGCTGCACCTGGGGCGTGGTGATCATCGGCCTCGGCCTGATCATGCGCTTCACCTCCGGCGGAGACTCCTGAGCAAAGCCATCCTGCGACGGAAACCGGCACTGCCGCCGTCGGGCTCCCGGCATTAGACTTGGCTGCGTGGCTTCCCGCGATGCAGCCGACTCTCAAGGAGCTTGACGATGGTTCATGGCACCCAAGGTTTCCGGGGCACCAGAGCCGGCGTAGCCGCCGGTTCAGGGCCCAAAAACGAGTCCGACAGCAATGCCGGCGAAAACTTGCCGCGTATTCGTGTCCCGTATTGGTGCGCCAACGGACACGAAACGCGGCTTGTTTTTCTTAAGCTGCCGGAAGACCAGATCCCGCCTAGCTGGGACTGCCCGAAGTGCGGCCTCGTGGCCGCCCGGGAGCCTGGCGTGGCGCCGTGCGAACGCCAGGACGACGAAGTGTTCAAGAGCCACCTCGATTACGTTAAAGAAAGGCGCTCCAGCCAGGACGCTGAACGTGTCCTGGCTGGAGCGCTGAAAAGGTTACGCTCCCGCGGGATCCTTGCGGACTAGTTGCTGCGGAACGCGGGAGGCCGCGTTCTCGTCGATCAGCCACAGGGTGCGTGAGCGGCCGTGCGGGCCGGCCGCGGGGACCTGCACCGGGTTCGCCCCGGCCAGGGCCAGGCCGACTGCGCCGGCCTTGTCCTCTCCCGCGACGACCATCCAGATCTCCTGTGCCGAGTTGATCGCCGGCAGCGTCAGTGAAACGCGCGACGGCGGCGGCTTGGGGGAGTTCTCCACTCCCACCACGGTGCGGTCCTGGACACGGATGCCTGCCTGCTCCGGGAAGAGCGAGGCGACGTGTGCATCCGGACCGACGCCGAGCAGCAGCACGTCGAAGCGTGGCAGCTCCCCGGCTTCCGCAGGGCGGTTGTCGGAGGTGTCGGCGGCGTGTTCGGCTTCGGCAGCCGCCTTGAGCCGGGCCGCGTAGTCCGCGGCGGCGTCGTCGGCGGAGGCGAACTCGTCCGACGAGCCGGGCTCATGGACGCGTTCCGGATCCAGGGGCAGCCCGGACAGCAGCGCTTCGCGTGCCTGGCGGGTGTTGCGGTCCGGGCTGTCCTTGGCCACGAAACGTTCGTCACCCCACCACAGGTTGACCCGGGACCAGTCCACGGCCGGAGCCGCCGGAGAGGCCGCAACGGCTTTGAGGGTTCCGATTCCCACGGTGCCGCCCGTCAGGACGACGGTGGCTTCCCCGTGTTTGTCCTGCACATCGACCAGCTTGGTGATGAGCCGGGCCGCAATCGCGGCCATGAGGACGGTGGAGTCGGGGTGGATGCTTACTCTGGGCTCAACGGTCACGGAACGCTACTCCTTGCTGTCGGTGCGGGGCAGTCCCATAGTAATCACTTCACCGAAGACGTCGTCCGGGTCGAGCCGGCGCAACTCCTCGGCGAGGCAATCCCGCAGGCTGCGGCGGGGCAGCGAAATACGCTGGGCCGGCTGGCCGGGCTGGGTCAGCTCGGCCACGGTCAGTCCTGGGCGGTGCAGCTGGACGTCGCCGCTGGCACGGCTCAGCAGCACCCGGCGGATGCCGGTGCCGGCCGGGTCTTCCACGATCTCCACCGGCGCCTCGAGGAAGAGGGTCAGCCAGGCCGCCAGCAGCAGGGTGCTGGGTGAATCCGAGGCGCCCTCCACGGTGATGGCCGTGACGGGGGAGTCGTCCACCTGGTCCAGTGCCGCGGCGAGCTGAAGGCGCCAGTTCGTCAGGCGGGTCCATGCGAGGTCGGTGTCGCCGGCACGGTAGGTGTTGCGGATCCGTTCCAGGGCCGCCGCGGGATCCGGCTCGTTGGCCGAGTCCGTGATGCGGCGGTGCGAGATCCGGCCGATCGAGGTTTCACAGGCGTTGTCCGGCGCGCCGTGCGGCCACCAAGCCACGATCGGGGCATCCGGCAGCAACAGCCCGGCCACGAGGGACTCGCTCTCCTTGGCCAGCGAACCGAAGCCCCGCAGCACGATCACCTCGGAGGCACCGGCGTCGCCGCCCACGCGGATCTGGGCGTCGAGCCGGTCCGGAGCCTCAGCGCCGGCGTCGGCCAGCACGATGATCCGGCAGGGGTGTTCCCGGCTGGCCTCGTTGGCCGCCTCGATGGCCTCTTCCTCCAGGCCGGACTTGGTGACGACCACGAGGGTCAGCACCCGGCCCAGGGCGATGACGCCGCCCTGCTCGCGCAGCGAGGTGATCTTCTTCGAGATCTTGGAAGTCGTTGTGTTCGGGAGATCTACGATCATGGCCTTCTCCAGCTTCGTCCGTCGCGTGCCAGCAGTTCATCGGCCGAGGCCGGTCCCCAGCTGCCCGGAGCATAAGGTTCGGGCTGCTCATCCAGGCCTGCCCAGTATTCCTCGAAGGGGTCCAGGATCTTCCAGGACTCCTCGACCTCCTGGTGGCGCGGGAACAGCGGCGGCTCACCCAGCAGCACGTCCAGGATCAGCCGTTCGTAGGCTTCGGGGCTTGACTCCGTGAAGGAGTGGCCGTAACCGAAGTCCATCGTCACGTCGCGGACTTCCATCTGGGTGCCGGGGACCTTCGAACCGAAGCGGATCGTGGCGCCCTCGTCCGGCTGGACGCGGATGACTACGGCGTTCTGGCCGAAGTCGTCCTCGCCGTGGTCCCGGAACAGCAGGTTGGGGGCACGCTTGAACACGACGGCGATCTCGGTCACGCGGCGGCCGAGACGCTTGCCGGCGCGCAGGTAGAACGGCGCGCCGCTCCAGCGCCGGGTGTTGATGTCCAGCCGGATCGCAGCGTAGGTCTCGGTCTTGGAATCGGCGGGGATGCCTTCTTCCTCGAGGTAACCCTGGACGAGCTCGCCGCCCTGCCATCCGCCGGTGAACTGACCGCGGGCCGAATGCGTGGACAGGTCCTCGGGCAGCTTGACGGCTGCCAGCACCTTCTCCTTCTCGGCGCGGAGGTCGTCCGCGTTGAAGGAAATGGGCTCCTCCATGGCCGTCAGGGCAAGCAGCTGCAGCAGGTGGTTCTGGATGACGTCGCGGGCTGCGCCCACGCCGTCGTAGTAGCCCGCGCGGCCGCCGGTGCCGATGTCCTCGGCCATGGTGATCTGCACGTGGTCCACGTAGTTGGCGTTCCAGATCGGTTCGAACAGCTGGTTCGCGAAGCGAAGCGCCAGGATGTTCTGCACCGTTTCCTTGCCCAGGTAGTGGTCGATGCGGAACACCGCGTCCTGCGGGAACACGGATTCGACGATGTCGTTCAGCTTCCGGGCCGACTCGAGGTCGTGGCCGAAAGGCTTCTCAATGACAACGCGGCGCCACTGGCCGTCCGCCGCCTGGGCCAAGCCGTGGCGGGACAGCTGCCGGCAGACCTGTTCGAACGCCTTGGGCGGGATGGAGAGGTAGAAGCCGTGGTTTCCGCGGGTGCCCCGGTTTTCATCCAGTTCGGTGAGCGTGGCGTCGAGACGCTTGAAGGCCTCGTCGTCGTCGAACTCGCCCTGGACGAAACGGATGCCCTCGGACAACTGGTTCCAGACGGCCTCGTCGAACGGGGTGCGGGAGTGCGCCTTGACGTTCTCCCGCACCTCGTTGGCGAAGTCCTCGTTGCTCCAGTCGCGGCGGCCGAAGCCGACCAGCGCGAAGCTCGGGGGCAGCAGCCCCCGGTTCGCGAGGTCGTAGACGGCCGGCATGAGCTTCTTCCGGGCGAGGTCGCCGGTGACTCCGAAGAACACCAACGACGACGGACCCGCAATGCGGTTCAGGCGCCGGTCGCGCGGATCCCGCAGGGGATTGCGGACGGCAGTCTTCCTGCCGTTTTCAGTTTCTGGCATGTTGGAATTGTGCCTTAGCTTTCGAGCGCGGTGGCCCGGGAGGCCAGCGCGGCGACGATTTCCTGGAGCTGGGCGACACCCGCGCTCCGTTCAACAAGGTGCAGGCGGAGGACCGGACGGCCGTGGTCTTCGAGGACTTGGGCGTCTCCTGCGGCCTGGGCCGTGATCAGCTCACCGAAGGTGAAGGGACGCTCCGGGATCTCGACATCCCCGGAGCCGGCCGCTGTGATCTGCAGGAACGAGCCGATGGCCGGACCGCCCTTGTGGAACTGGCCGGTGGAGTGCAGGAAGCGCGGGCCCCAGCCGAACGTCACCGGGCGGCCGCTGACGGCAGCGAGCTGGTCGCGGACGCCTTCGAAGGGAGCATAGGCAATCCGGTCGAAGTAGGCCTGGACGCTGAGGTAGCCGTCCTGGCCGAGCTGGGCCAGCAGTGCCTTCACGGCATCTTCAACCGTGGCCGCAGCGCCCAGCCACTCGCCGCCGCGCACCTCGATGGCTCCGTCGGTGAAGTCGGCCGGGGTGGGCTCGGGGCGTGCGTCAAGCAGGCCGCGCGCGGCCACCTTGGCGGCCTCGACGTCGGGCTGGTCGAAGGGGTTGATGCCCAGCAGCCGGCCGGCCACCGCGGTGGCGAACTCCCACACGAACATCTGGGTGGCCAGGCCACCTGCGATCGCGGCTTCGTTCGCTCCGAGTTCGACGTCGGAATCGGCGCCCACCAGGCGGACCACGAGGACGTCGTCGGCACCGCTGCCGATCTCGGGGGCAGCAGGACCTGCGACGACGGGCAGCACGCCGGTGCCGAGCTTGCCGGTCGATTCGGCGATGAGCTGTTCGGCCCAGTCGGCGAAACCGACGATGCCCGAGCCGTCTTCGGCGATGACGATCTTGTTGCGGAGCGGGGAGGTGCCGCCCAGCGCTGCGCCCAGGCGCAGGCCGATGTTGTCCTCGGAATCCTCGCGGAGGATTTCGGCTGTCTCTTCCGCTTCGTCCAGGAGCGCCTGGATGTCCACGCCGGCCAGGCCGGAGGGAACCAGCCCGAAGGCGGTGAGGGCAGAGAAGCGGCCGCCGACGTTGGGGTCGGCATTGAAGACCGCACGGTAGCCGGCTTCGCGGGATGCCTTGTCCAGCGGCGAGCCGGGGTCGGTGACGATGATGATGCGGCTCTTGGCATCGATGCCGGCGTCGTTGAACGCCTTTTCGAAGACGCGCCGCTGGGAGTCGGTTTCCACGGTGGAGCCGGACTTGGACGAAACCACGATGGCGGTTTCGGCGAGGCGCTCCGCGAGGACAGCACCGACCTGTTCGGGGTCGGTGCTGTCCAGCACGGTCAGCTCGACGCCGGCGGTTCCGGCAATGACTTCCGGGGCGAGCGAGGAGCCGCCCATGCCGCACAGGACAATCCGGGTGACGCCTTCTGCCTTCAGGGCATCCCGGAGTTCCAGGATCCCTTCGACCAGGGGCTGGGAAACGGTAGCCGCTTCCACCCATCCGAGGCGGATCGCCGACTCGGATTCCGCGTCGGCACCCCAGAGGGTGTGGTCCTTCGCGAAGATCCGGCTGGCGACCCGGTCTTCAACAAGTGCCGGGACATGCAGCTCAATGGCCTGCTGCGCGGCACCGCTTGCGTCGTAGCTGAGTGAGCTCATAGGGGTCAGGAAGCCTTCCGTGCGGATGCGAGGGCGCCTTCGACGTCTCCGAGGAGTTCCTTCCAGGAGGCTACGAACTTGTCCAGGCCTTCGGATTCCAGCAGGGCGACGACGTCGTTGTAGGACACACCGAGGCCTTCGAGGGCGTTGAGGACGCCGTTGGCTTCCTCGTAGCTGCCCGCAATGGTGTCACCTGTGACGACGCCGTGATCGAAGGTGGCCTCGAGGGTCTTCTCCGGCATGGTGTTCACGACGCCGGCCGCCGCCAGTTCGGTGACGTAGAGGGTGTCCGGGTAGGCCGGGTCCTTGACGCCGGTGGAGGCCCAGAGCGGGCGCTGCGGCAGGGCGCCTGCCTCGGCGAGCACGGCCCAGCGTTCGGTGGAGAACAGCTCCTCGTAGACCTGGAAGGCCAGGCGGGCGTTGGCGACGCCGGCCTTGCCCTTGAGGGCTTTGGCTTCCTCGGTGCCGATTGCGTCCAGGCGCTTGTCGATCTCGGTGTCCACGCGGGAGACGAAGAACGAAGCGACGGAGTGGATCGTGGAGAGGTCGTGGCCGTTTTCCTTGGCCAGCTCGAGGCCGGACTGGAAGGCGTTGATCACAGCGCGGTACCGCTCCAGCGAGAAGATCAGGGTCACGTTGACGCTGATGCCCTCGCCGAGCACGGCGGTGATGGCGGCGAGGCCTTCGACGGTTGCCGGGATCTTGATGTGGACGTTGTCCTTGTTGACCTTCTTGTAGAGGTGCTTGGCCTCGGCGATGGTGCCTTCGGTGTCCCAGGCCAGGCGGGGGTCCACCTCGATGGACACGCGGCCGTCAACGCCCTTGGTGGCAGCGGCGACCGGAGCGAACAGGTCACAGGCATCGGCCACGTCGGTGGTGGTGATCTCGAAGATGGTCTCTTCCACCGAAGCGCCCTTGGCTGCTTCTTCCGCGATCTTCGCGTCGTAGTCGCTGCCGGAGGTGATGGCCGCGTGGAAGATCGAGGGGTTGGTGGTGACACCGACGACGTTCTTCTCTTCGATCAGCTTGCGCAGCGAACCGCTGGCGAGGCGCTCACGGGAGAGGTCGTCGAGCCAGATCGAAACGCCGACGTCGGAAAGCTGCTGGGTGGGAGTAGTCATTTTGTGTTTCTCCTTGGAAATCAGGCCGAGAGGCCGGCGAGGGAGTCTTTGGCCGCCGCGGTGACGGCGTCGGCAGTGATGCCGAACTCGTTGAAGAGGCGCTTGTAGTCGGCGGAGGCGCCGTAGTGTTCAAGGCTGATGGAGCGCCCGGCGTCGCCGACGAACTCGGACCAGCCCAGGGCCAGGCCGGCCTCGACGGAGACGCGGGCCTTCACGGCTGCCGGGAGGACGGATTCGCGGTAGGCCGGGTCCTGCTTCTTGAACCATTCCACGCAGGGCACGGAAACGACGCGTGCGGCGATGCCTTCGGCCTGGAGGTTCTCGCGGGCCGCCACGGCCAGCTGGACCTCGGAACCGGTGGCGATCAGGATGACATCCGCCGGGACGGTGGCACCGTCCTTGGACGCCTCGGCCAGCACGTACGCACCCTTGGCAACACCGGCCGTGGAAGCGAAGGTATCGCCCTCCGCCTCACCGGTGCCGCGGGCGTAGGTGGGGATGTTCTGGCGGGTCAGCACGATGCCCGCCGGGTTTTCGTGGTTCTCCAGCATGGCCTTCCACGCTGCGGCGACTTCGTTGGCGTCACCGGGGCGGACGACGTCCAGGCCCGGGATGGCGCGCAGCGAGGCGAGCTGCTCCACCGGCTGGTGGGTGGGGCCGTCTTCGCCCAGGCCGATGGAGTCATGCGTCCACACGTACAGGGACGGCACGCCCATGAGCGCGCCGAGGCGGATCGCGGGGCGCTGGTAGTCGGAGAAGATCAGGAAGGTCCCCGAGAACGCGCGGGTGCGTCCGTGCAGGGAGATGCCGTTCACGATCGACGCGGCGGCGTGCTCGCGGATGCCGAAGTGCAGGACCCGGCCGTAGGGGTTGCCGGTCCAGGCGTCGGTGGAGCGGGACGCCGGGATGAAGGAGGGCGAGCCTTCGATCGTGGTGTTGTTGGACTCGGCAAGGTCGGCCGAACCGCCCCACAGTTCCGGCAGCACCGGGCCGATCGCGTTCAGGACCTTGCCGGAGGCGGCGCGGGTGGAAACGTCCTTGCCGGCTTCGAAGACCGGCAGCGCGGCGTCGAGTTCGGCCGGAAGCTTCTTGGCCTCGATGCGCTCCAGCAGGGCGGCCTTCTCCGGGTTGGCGGACTGCCATTCCTCGAAGGACGCCTGCCACTCGGTCCGGGCAGCGGCACCGCGCTCGACAAGCTGGCGGGCGTGGGCCAGGACGTCCTCGTCCACCTGGAAGGACTTGGCGGGGTCGAAGCCCAGCACGTTCTTCAGCGCGGCAACTTCTTCGGCGCCCAGGGCCGAACCGTGGATCTTGCCGGTGTTCTGCTTCTTGGGGGCCGGGTAGCCGATGATGGTGCGCAGCGAAATGATGGACGGCTTGGAGGTCTCGGCCTTCGCCGCCAGCAGCGCGGAGTAGAGTTCCTGGACGTCCTCGACGTAGTCGCCGGTCTTGGTCCAGTCCACGCGCTGGGTGTGCCAGCCGTAGGCTTCGTAGCGCTTCAGGACATCCTCGGTGAAGGCGATGTCGGTGTCGTCTTCGATGGAGATGTGGTTCTCGTCGTAGATGACGACGAGGTTGCCCAGTTCCTGGTGGCCGGCCAGCGAGGATGCCTCGGAGGTCACGCCTTCCTGCAGGTCGCCGTCGGAGGCGATGACCCAGATGGTGTGGTCGAAGGGGGACTCGCCGGCGGGAGCATCGGCGTCGAACAGGCCGCGCTGGCGGCGCTGCGAGTAGGCGAAACCGACCGAGGAGGCCAGGCCCTGGCCCAGCGGGCCGGTGGTGATCTCCACACCTGCGGTGTGCTTGTACTCCGGGTGGCCGGGGGTCAGCGAACCCCAGGTGCGCAGCGCCTCAAGGTCCTTCAGTTCCAGGCCGTAGCCGGAGAGGAACAGCTGGATGTACAGGGTCAGGGAAGTGTGGCCCGGGGAGAGGACGAAACGGTCGCGGCCGATCCAGTCCGGGTTCTTCGGGTCATGGCGCATCAGTTTCTGGAACAGCAGGTATGCCGCCGGTGCCAGGCTCATTGCCGTACCGGGGTGGCCGTTACCGACCTTCTCAACGGCGTCGGCAGCCAGGACACGCACGGTGTCCACTGCACGCTGGTCCAGGCTGGTCCAAGTCAGTTCTTGCTCTTCCAAATGTGGCACGTAAACCGAGCCCCTCTCTGTGCTGACGGCGGCGGGGGTGAACAGCAGACGCGGAGCAGGAAACGGTGCCCGCTGCGAGGTGTCCACCAGCCGTTCACCATTGAATCGTTGATCTATCATCCAGACCCTGGCTTCTGAGAATGCGTTTTCTCAGAAGGCTGCACGAGCTGATCTGCTGACAGCTTAGCCCGAGACAACGGGCCTGTTGGTGGGATTCCCGAAATTTGTCCGCAAAATTCCGATTTATGAATCACCATGGCGCCCAGGAGGGGGTGAAGATTCCGAAACATGCGTGTTTCGCAGGTGCCTTCTGTGCATCCGGGCCACGGTATGATATTCGGAGGCCGCCAGCGGCATGCGCAACCCCGGTCCCCGGAATTGATTTGCAGGGAACGGCGCGGTTGCTGCCCCGCGGGAACACCAAGAGCTACAGAACAGAGTGACTGCCACCGTGAGCACAAGCGATACCAACCTCGATGCCTCTGCCGCCATCCAGAAAAGCGGTTTTTCGCGGAAGTTCAAGGCGTATCTGGCACTGACCAAGCCCCGGGTCATCGAGCTCCTGCTGGTGAGCACCCTGCCCACCATGATCTTCGCCCAGCGCGGCTTCCCGTCGATTGGCCTGATCCTGGCGACCCTCGTCGGCGGTGCGTTCGCCGCCGGCAGTGCCGGGGTCTTCAACTGCTACATCGACCGCGACATCGACAAACTGATGCACCGCACCGAAAACCGGCCCCTGGTCACGGGCGAGGTCTCACCCCGCGAGGCGCTGGTGTTCGGCTGGATCCTTGGCGCGGCGGCTATCGCCATCCTCTGGTTCGGCGCCAACCCGCTGTCCGCCTGGCTCGGCCTCGCCGCCATCGTCTTCTACGTCGTCATCTACACCATGATCCTCAAGCGCCGCACCGCGCAGAACATCGTGTGGGGCGGCGCCGCCGGCTGCTTCCCCGTGCTTATCGCCTGGTCCGCCGTGACGAACACGGTGGAGTGGCCCGCCGTCGTACTTTTCATGGTCATTTTCCTGTGGACGCCGCCGCACTACTGGCCGCTGTCCATGCGTTACGGCGAGGACTACCGCAAGGCGAACGTCCCCATGCTCGGCGCGATCGCCGGAGCCAAGGTGGTTTCCGTGCAGGTGGTGCTCTACGCCTGGGCCATGGTGGCCTGCTCGCTGCTGATGGTTCCGCTGGGCGGCGCCGGCTGGGTGTACACCATTGCAGCCGTCCTGGCGGGCGCCTGGTTCCTGTACGAATCCCACGCCCTGTACGAACGCGCCCAGAAGGGCGAAGTGTCCAACAAGGGCGCCATGAAGGTCTTCCACGGCTCCATCAGCTACCTGACCCTTCTGTTTATCGCCTTGGCCGTGGACCCGTTCGTCGGCGGTCCGCTGTTGGGCGGCTGAGCCGCCGCGGAAGTTCCCGCCGGCTTTTCCGGCTGATACCAAGAAGCGCCACCCGCAGTCCGTAGAGGACGGCGGGTGGCGCTTCCGTTTGGGGCCGGGGCCTTGGTGGTCGAGGCCCCCGGGGCTGGCTGCGGGGGCGCTAGCTGCGCGGGCTGCAGCCTGCCAGGTCGGCGGCGTTGGTGGATGCCGCCATGAGCAGCGCCGCGCCGAGCATGTGCGCGCCGACCAGGAGGGCCGGAATCCCGTTGTAATACTGGGTGAAGCCGATGACGGCCTGCAGCACGGTGACTCCGAGCAGCAGGAACACCGCGGTGCGGAATGGTCCCGTGATGCCCTTGCGGAGGACCAGGAAGACTGCGAAGGCGGTCCCTGCGGTGACCAGGTAGGCGGGCACGGCATGGATATGGCTGACCAGGTCCCAGTCGAGGTCATTGCGGGGGGCATTGGCGTCGCCCGCATGCGGACCGGCGCCCGTAACCGCAACGCCAAGCATGACGGCGGCGGCGGAGAAGAGTGCGACGGCGTTCATCACCGGGCGGGTCACCGCCGGAAGTGCCGCGAGGCTGCGGTCCATGAAGCGGCCGGTGCGCCCGTAGGCCCGGTTCACCAGCAGGGTCGCAAGGACCACGAGGGCCATGGAGACCAGGAAGTGCAGGCCGACCACCCAGGGGTTGAGCCGGGTGAGGACCGTGATGCCGCCGATGATCGCCTGGGCCGGGATGCTGGCAAGCAGCCCCAGCGCGAGCACGAACAGGTCCCGGCGTTCCTTGCGCAGGTTCCACAGGTACACCAGCATGAGTGCGGCGACGGCAGCAAGCGCGAAGGTGAGCATGCGGTTGCCGAACTCGATGAAGCCGTGGATGCCCATCTCGGGGGTGTTGACCAGGGAATCATGGGTGCAGCGCGGCCACGTTGGGCAGCCAAGCCCGGAAGACGTGAGGCGGACGGCGCCGCCGGTCACCACGAGGATGGTCTGGCCCACCAGCGAGAGCATGGCCAGCCTGCGCACGGTGTTGTCCACCTGGTGCGGGAGCCTGGCGGCAAGCCGCTGGATGATGTCGGGGAGGCGGGAAGCCGTGTTCACAGTTCTCTCAATTCCATTTGAACCAGCGGACGGCCGCGGCGCCCGGCACCACGGTCCAGAGCAGCAGGACGAACAATTGGGGCAGGGCGAAGCTGCCGTGCAGGAAGGCTTCCCGCATGGCCTCGCCCAGGGCGCCTGAAGGCAGGAAGTGGGCGAGGTTGCTGGCGACAGCGGGCAGTCGCACCGCCGGAACCACGATGCCGCCCAGGGCGCCGAGGAGGATCCACAACAGGTTGGTGATGGCAAGCGTTGCCTCCGGACGCACGGTCCCGGCAACCAGCAGGCCCAGTGCGGTGAAAGCGGCGGCGCCCAGAACGAGCATCGTCAAACCCGGCAGCCAGCCCTCGGGGCGCGGGTGCCAGCCAAGGGCCGCTCCGACCACCCCGACCACCGCAAGCTGCAGTGACAGGACGGCGAGCACGGCCAGGATCTTGCCGGCAATGAGTCCGGTGCGGCCGAGGGGAGTCGTGGAAAGGAAGCGCAGGACACCGTAGCGGCGGTCGAAGCCGGTGGCGATGCCCTGCCCGGTGAAGGCGGTGGACATGGCGCACAAGGCGAGGATGCCGGGCACTGCGATGTCCACGCGGGGGGCCCCGAGTCCGTCGAGCAGCGGAGTGACAGTCAGGCCGAACAGCGCGAGGAGCGGCAGGATCACTGCGAGGATCAGCTGCTCCCCGTTGCGGACCATGGCGAGGGTTTCGTACTTTCCCTGGAGCAGGATCCGCCGGAGCAGGGGGGCCGGGGCCGACGGTGTGCGCCCTGCGGTCGCCAGTCCGTCGGCGGGAGTGGTGCTCATCGAATGTCCCTTCCCGAGATGTCCAGGAAAACGTCCTCGAGGCTGCGCGCCTCAAGCCGCAGCGAGGCCGGCATGATCCCCTTCTCCGCCCACCAGGCCGTCAACCGTGCCAGATGCTCCGGGGCGAGAGCGCCCGTGACCGTGTAGCTGCCGGCGCGGTCCTCGGCAAGTGCAAGTCCCTCGCCCAGGGCGCCGAGCGCGGAGCGGAGGTCCAGCCCCGCCGGTGCGTCGAAGGACAGGGTGCGTTCGGCGATGCCGTCCTTGCCGGGCTCGCCGTGCTGCAGGAGTTCGGCGACCGTTCCTTCGGCAACGTTGTGGCCGGCGTCGATGATGTAGACGTAGTCTGCCAGGCGCTGCGCGTCGTCCATGAGGTGGGTGGTGAGGATAATGCCCATCCCGGAATCGCGCAGTTCGGCGATGAGTTCGAAGACGATCTGGCGCGACTGCGGATCAAGTCCGGCGCTTGGCTCGTCGAGGAACAGCACCTCCGGGTTGCCGACCAGCGCGGCCGCCAGGGCCAGGCGTTGCTTCTGGCCGCCGGAAAGGCGCCGCACGCTGCTGCGGCTGAACGAATCGATCCCGAGCCGCTCCACGAGCTGGTCGACCGGAAGCGGATTCGCGTACATCCCGGCGATGTGGCGCAGCAGGGGTAGCGGACGGGCCGACGGCGGAAGGCCGCCGTCCTGCAGCATCACGCCGACGCGGGAACGCAAGGCAGCTCCGGCCAGGTCCGGGTCTTCGCCCAGGAGCCGGATGCTGCCGCCGGACCTCTTCTGGAGGCCTTGGGCGCACTCGAGGGTGGTGGTCTTGCCGGCACCGTTTGCACCGAGAAGCGCGGTGACCTGCCCGCGCCCGGCATGCAGGCTGACGCCGTTGACCACCCGCAGCATCTTGCCGTCAAGGGCGGCCAGCGGGCCGACGTCCTTGATGAGTCCTTCAATCGAGAGGACGGGGGATTCGGGGGAACGCACCAGAGTATTCTACGGGAAGTAGTAGCAGGCGGCTCCAAGTGTGCAGGTGCCGCCCTGGCCCCCCGGCGTCAGGTCAGCCTTGCCTTACTGGATGCGGGGATTAGATTACGACATGATTGTGTTGTGTATTCCATGAGCAGCTCTGTTTCTGTGCCCGCGAAGCGGCACAGCACCGCCGTCGCGGTGCCGCCGGCCGCTGCCTCCGTCGTCGCCGATTCGGAGGACCGGACGCGCGACCGCGTATTGAACGCTGTGCTGGAGCACGGCCCTGTCAGTGCGGCCGAGCTTGGGGAGCTTCTTGGCTTCACGCCCGCAGCGGTCCGCCGCCACCTCGACCACCTGGAACGCTCCGGCGTCATCGAGGTGAAGCGGGTTGCCAAAGCCGGGGCAGGCGCAGGCCGTCCCGCACGCCGCTACGTGCTGAGCTCCCAGGGCCAGTCGAAGATCGGCGACGACTACCTCAACATCGCAGGCACCGCGCTGCGCCGACTGAAGGAACTGGCCGGCAACGACGCCGTGCGGGACTTCGCCGTCGAGCGCTTCGCGGACATGGAACAGCGCTACGCCCCTGAGATCGATTCGGCCGGCAGCGACATCACCGCCCGCGCCATGGCCCTGTCCAAAGCCCTGAGCCGCGACGGATACGTCGCCTCGGCAGCTTCCATCGAAAGCAAGGCCCCGCTGCCCGCATCCCTGTCGAGTGTGCAGCTGTGCCAGGGACACTGCCCGATCCAGCACCTGGCGGCCGACTTCCCCGAATTCTGCGACGCTGAAACCAACGTTTTTTCCCGGCTGATCGGCGTCGACGTCCGCAGGCTTTCCACCCTCGCCCGGGGCGGACACGTCTGCACCACCCATATACCTACCGGCAGGCCCGCCGTGAAGGAGAACACCATTTCTCCCGAAGGCCGGGTCGCGCCCCGTGAAGAATCAAACAATCAGCAAGGAAGGCCGTAATGACGGACCAAATAGCGGAGAAAGCGGTAGCTGACGGCACTGTGATCTCGGAGATTCTGGAAAAGAATCCCGAGCTGCATGGCATCGGCAACTACGAGTACGGCTGGGCCGACAAGAACGATGTCGGTGCAAACGCACGCCGTGGCCTGGACGAAGAAGTCGTCCGCGATATCTCGGCAAAGAAGAGCGAACCGGAATGGATGCTCGACCTGCGCCTGAAGGGCCTGAAGTACTTCGACCGGAAGCCCATGCCCACCTGGGGTGCGGACCTCTCCGGCATCGACTTCGACAACATCAAGTACTTCGTGCGTTCCACCGAGAAGCAGGCCGCTTCCTGGGAAGACCTGCCCGAGGACATCCGCAACACCTACGAGAAGCTGGGCATCCCGGAAGCCGAACGCAACCGCCTGGTGGCCGGCGTCGCCGCCCAGTACGAATCCGAGGTCGTGTACCACCAGATCCGTGAGGACCTGGAGAAGCAGGGCGTGATCTTCCTCGACACCGACACCGCCCTGAAGGAACACCCGGAAATCTTCCAGGAATACTTCGGCACCGTCATTCCGGTGGGCGACAACAAGTTCGCCTCCCTGAACACTGCCGTGTGGTCCGGCGGTTCCTTCGTGTACGTGCCCAAGGGCGTCCACGTGGAAATCCCGCTCCAGGCCTACTTCCGCATCAACACGGAAAACATGGGCCAGTTCGAGCGCACCCTGATCATCGCCGACGAGGACTCCTACGTCCACTACATCGAAGGCTGCACCGCGCCGATCTACACTTCGGACTCCCTGCACTCGGCCGTCGTCGAGATCATCGTGAAGAAGGGCGCCCGCGTCCGCTACACGACCATCCAAAACTGGTCCACCAACGTGTACAACCTGGTCACCAAGCGCGCCATCTGCGAAGAAGGCGCCACCATGGAATGGATCGACGGCAACATCGGCTCCAAGGTGACCATGAAGTACCCGGCCGTGTACCTGGTGGGCGAGCACGCCAAGGGCGAAACCCTGTCCATCGCCTTCGCCGGCGAGGGCCAGCACCAGGACACCGGCTCCAAGATGGTCCACATCGCTCCGAACACGAAGAGCTCCATCATCTCCAAGTCGGTGGCCCGCGGCGGCGGCCGCGCCGCCTACCGCGGCCTGGTCCAGATCCGTGAAGGCGCAAAGCACTCGGCCAACACCGTGCGCTGCGACGCCCTCCTGGTGGACACCATTTCCCGCTCGGACACCTACCCGTACATCGACATCCGCGAGGATGACGTTGTGCTTGGCCACGAGGCAACCGTTTCCCGCGTCAGCGAAGAGCAGCTCTTCTATCTGATGTCCCGCGGCCTGCCCGAGGACGAGGCCATGGCGATGATCGTGCGCGGCTTCATCGAGCCGATCGCCCGCGAATTGCCCATGGAATACGCTCTCGAGCTGAACCGCCTGATTGAACTGCAGATGGAAGGATCCGTCGGTTAACGATGACTGAGACCACTACTGAAAAGGCGCGCATCGGCGCGCCCTCCGCCCAGCCGTTCATCAACGGGTTCACCGAGGAAGGCGAGAACCTCTCGCCGATCAACGCAGACGGCACCGTCGCGGCGCCGTCGTCCGGTCCGCTCGCCGGCAGCTCCGCCAAGGGCCACTCGCATGGCGGCGGAGTCGGCGTCCCGGACAGCTCGCGCGCCGGGCGCCTGACCTCCTACACGCTTGAGGACTTCAAGGCACTGACCGGCCTGGAAGAAGACTGGCGCTTCACCCCGCTGCGCCGCCTGCGCGGACTCCACACGGAGGCCCTCACCGGTGCCGCCCCGGCCGTCAGCGTGACCGCGCCCGACGGCGTCACGGTCGAGACCGTGGGCCGCGACGACAAGCGCGTCGGTTCCGCGGGCATCCCCGAAGACCGGGTCTCGGCCAACGCCTGGGCCAACTTTAAGGAAGCCACCGTCATCACGGTTTCGGCCGAGACCACTCTTGAAAACGAAGTCACCGTGGTCCTGGCCGGCCAGGGCTCCGAGGCTTCCGCCCAGCACGTGGTGATTGTTGCCGAGAAGTTCTCCAAGGCCATGGTTGTCCTCGGCCACGAGGGTACGGCGGTGGTGTCCGAGAACGTTGAAATCGTCCTCGAAGACGGCGCCGAACTCACGGTCGTCTCCCTGCAGGAATGGAACGACGATTCCGTCCATGCTTCCTCGCAGCAGGCCAAGATCGGCCGCGACGCCAAGTTCAAGCACATCGTAGTCAGCCTCGGCGGCAACGTCGTGCGTGTGACTCCGACGGCCCGCTTTGCCGCCCCCGGCGGTGAGGTCGAACTCTTCGGCCTGTACTACGCCGACGCCGGCCAGCACCTTGAGCACCGCACTTTCGTTGACCACTCGCAGCCGAACTGCAAGTCCAACGTCCTGTACAAGGGCGCGCTGCAGGGCAGGGACGCCCACACCGTGTGGGTCGGCGACGTCCTGATCCAGAAGCAGGCCGAGGGCACCGACAGCTACGAGAAGAACCAGAACCTGGTGCTGACCGACGGCTGCCGCGCGGACTCCGTGCCGAACCTCGAAATCGAAACCGGGCTCATCGAGGGTGCTGGCCACGCCAGCGCCACGGGCCGCTTCGACGACGAGCACCTGTTCTACCTCATGGCACGCGGCATCCCCGAAGATATTGCGCGGCGCCTCGTGGTGCGTGGCTTCCTCAACGAAATCATCCAGAAGATCAAGGTTCCTGCCCTGGAAGAGCGCCTGACGGACGCCGTCGAGCGCGAACTCTCCGCGGTCGAGAACTAGACCGGCCAGGCAGGAACGGACCATGAGTGAATTGCCCCAGGGCGAGCTGGTGTGCAACGCCAACGACATCCAGGTCAAGCAGGCGCTGCGTATCCTCATCGGCGACTACCCGGTAGCCATCGTGAAGGACTCGATGGGCGAAATACACGCCATCGGGGACACCTGCTCGCACGCGGATATCTCCCTCGCCGAGGGAGAAATCGAAGGTTGCGCCATCGAATGCTGGGGCCACGGTTCCCAGTTCGACCTGCGCAGCGGAGAACCGCTCCAGCTTCCTGCCTACGATCCCGTCCCCGTCTTCGCCGTCAGTTTCGACGGCGACGACGTCTACGTGGACGTGAGCAACGTTGTGAACGGCGCCCCGGTACACCACTACTGAGCGCCCCGGTATCTGAGACTTTACGAACGAAAGAAAGAAGAGCATGTCAACTCTTGAGATCAAGGACCTGCACGTCAGCATCGAGACTGAGCAGGGCACCAAAGAGATCCTGAAGGGCGTCAGCCTGACCATCAAGACCGGCGAGACCCACGCGATCATGGGTCCGAACGGTTCGGGCAAGTCCACCCTTGCCTCCACGATTGCCGGCCACCCGCGCTACACCGTGACCAGCGGCAGCATCACCCTGGACGGCGAAAACGTCCTGGAGATGAGCGTCGACGAGCGAGCCCGCGCCGGCGTCTTCCTGGCCATGCAGTACCCCGTGGAAGTTCCGGGCGTCACCATGACGAACTTCCTGCGCACCGCCAAGACCGCGATCGACGGCGAAGCCCCCGCCCTGCGCACCTGGACCAAGGACGTCAAGGCCGCCATGCAGGAACTGCGCATCGACGCCGACTTCGCCCAGCGCAACGTCAACGAAGGCTTCTCCGGCGGCGAAAAGAAGCGTGTGGAGATCCTGCAGCTTGAGCTCTTCAAGCCGAAGTTCGCTGTCCTCGACGAGACCGACTCCGGCCTCGACGTCGACGCCCTGAAGGTCGTCTCCGAAGGCGTCAACCGTGCACACTCGACGGGCAACATGGGCACCTTGCTCATTACCCACTACACCCGCATCCTGCGCTACATCAAGCCGGACTTCGTCCACGTCTTCGTCGACGGCAAGGTTGTGGAAGAGGGCGGCCCGGAACTGGCCGACCGCCTCGAAGAAGAAGGCTACGACCGCTACGTCGACGGCGCAGGCGTCGCCGTTGCGCCTGCCGTTCAGGCCTAGTTAGGATCACCTTATGACCGAAATCAAAGCGGCGCGCACGAGCCTCGAGGATGTCGAGGAAGCGCTCAAGGACGTCATCGACCCCGAGCTGGGCGTCAATGTCGTTGACCTTGGGCTGCTCTACGGTCTGAAGTACTCCGACGAGGACGGTGCCCTGCTCATTGACATGACACTCACCACGGCGGCCTGCCCGCTGACCGATGTCCTCGAGGAACAGGTCGGCAAAGCCCTCGACGGCGTCGTGGACGACTGGCGCCTGAACTGGGTCTGGATGCCGCCATGGGGTCCCGAGCGGATCACCGACGACGGCAAGGACCAGATGCGGGCCCTCGGCTTCAACATCTGATCCCCCGGCAGATCCTGCTGGTAACGACGGCCGGCCACCGAAAGGTGGCCGGCCGTCGTCGTACCCCCGTCGATCGCAACCATCCCGGGCGATAATGGGTGCATGGTCCACTTCAATGCACTGGTGGAACAGCGCGGGCAAAATTCCCTCGTCGGGGTTCCGGATACGGTCAGCAAGGAATTACTGCCCTTTGCCGACGCCGGACGCATCCGGGTGAGTGCGCGGCTCGCCGGTGCGGAATCGGCCGCCGAATTCCACGCCACGCTGGTGCCGGTGGGGGCTGGCGGGCACATTCTGTACCTTCCCGGCGGGGTCCGCGGGGCCGCAGGGGTGCGCCTCGGCGACACCGTCTCCCTCGAAGTACAGCCCCTCGGCCCGCAAGGGTCCGATACTCCTTCCGACCTGGCCAGCGCCCTCGGAGCGGCTGCCGGTGCCGAAGCGGCCTGGGACCTCCTTCCAGCCTCCCAGCGGCGGGAGCTGGTCCGCTTCCTCGAAGGCGCAAGGACTCCCGGGTCGAGGGAGCGGAGGGCCGGGCAGATCGTGGCGCAGGTGCTCGGGCGGACAGTCCCGCCGCCGGGCACGCGCACGGGCAGGGAACTGTGGAAATGTCCCTCCTGCGGCCGCAGCTTTGTCACGCGGAACATGTACCACTCGTGCGTCGACAACTCCCTGGAAGAGGCGTTCCTCGGCATGCCGGACACCACCCGGGAACTCTTCACCCTTGTGCGCCGGACCGTTGAGACCTTCGGCCCGGTCACGCTGGTGCCTTACGCGGATCGCATTGCCTTCATGGTCAGGGTCCGGTTTTGCGGGGCGCGGCCCAGGAAGCGCTGGCTCGATGTGGACTTCTGGCTCACACGGAGGGCCGAATCTCCACGGTTCCACAAGATCGAATCGTTGACGCCATACACGCACATCCACACCGTCCGCCTGACCGATCCTTCCGAGGTCGACGCCGAACTTGCGGCGTGGCTACGGGAGGCCTACGCGGTGGGGTGCCAGGAACACCTCCGGCCCGCGCGGGCGTAAGCCGAGCCGGGAGCGCCGGGCCCGACATTTGCGGCCGCAGCCTAAGGCCGGGCGACCGCGAAGGTGTCGCACTTGGTGATGTCGCCGGTGTTGTAGCCCTGGCCGAACCACTTTTGCCGCTGGGCACTTGAGCCATGGGTCCAGGCCTCGGGGGAGACCCTGCCCGTGGCGGCTTCCTGGATGCGGTCATCGCCGACGGCGGAGGCGGCGGATAGTGCATCGGCCAGGTCCTGCTTTGTGAGCGGATCGAGGAAGGGCTGGCCGGTGTCCGGATCCTTCGCCGTGCTCGCGTGGCGTGCCCACAGCCCGGCGTAGCAATCGGCCTGCAGTTCCACACGGACCGCGCCGGACTGCGGCCCCTGCGGGTCCTCCTGCGCCCGGTCCAGGTTGCCGAGCAGGTTCTGGACGTGGTGCCCGAATTCGTGGGCCACCACATACTCCTGGGCAAGCGGACCACCCGAGGAACCGAAGCGGTCCACAAGCTCCTGGAAGAAGCCCGGATCGAAGTAGGCAGTGCGGTCCGCCGGGCAGTAGAAGGGGCCGACTTCGCTGGTGGCCGTGCCGCAAGCGGTGGAGGTGGCCTGGCTGAAGATCACCGCCTGCGGACGCGGGTACTTCACCTGGTAGTCGGCGAGGTACGCCGGCCAGAAGCTGTTGAGGCTGTTGACCGTGCCGAGGATGCGGCAATCCAGGCGCTTGTCGGCGTCCGCACCGGTACGGCACTCCTGGGTCCCCCCGGAGGATTGCGTGGTGCCGGGGCCGATCGCGGGTGGCTGGCCGCTTCCGGTGATGCCTTCGAGGATCTGTGGATTGACCCCCAGCAGCACCAGGATCAGGGCGACAATGCCGCCGCCGATGCCGCCGCCGATCTTTACTCCGCGACCCGCGCCGCCCCCGCGGCGGTCCTGTACCTGGCTGGGATCCAGCTCCGCTCCGTCATTGAAACTCATAGTCCCAACCATAGGACGTCACGGAGGGCGGGCAAGGGGTCGCGGAAGCTAAAATACACTGGTGCCTTTCCTGAACAAGCTTCAGCTCTGGGCCGATGACCGTCCAGACGATACTGCCGTCGCTGTGGGCGGGAAGCGGCTGACCTGGGCGCAGTTGCGCGACGATGCGACGCTGCGTCTGGGCGAAACCCCTGCCACCACGGTGCTGGCGGAAAGCAACTCACTGCAGTTCGTAGTGTCCTTTGCCGCCGCCGTCGCGGGCCTGCGGTGCTGCGCCGTGCTGGACCCGCTCTGGCCGGCGCCGCTGATCGAAGAAGTGTCCCGGCGGATTGGCCCCGGCGGCGGGATGTCGGACGGCGCCGAGCTGCTTGACGGACCGCCGGACTCGGACTTCCTGGTGGGCCTGACCTCCGGCACCACCTCTGTGCCCAAGGCTTTCACCCGCTCGCGACGGTCCTGGCAGCTCTCCTTCGACGCCTCCGTCGAGTTCTTCGGCCTGCATCAGGACGACGTCACCCTCGCTCCTGGCCCCCTGGCCGCGAGCCTGAACTTGTACGCATTGTCCGAATGTCTCTACGCCGGGGCAGCTTTCCACACCCTGGAGACCTTCGACGTGGGCGATGCGCACGCGGCGATTACGCACGACGGCGTCACCCGCCTGGTCCTTACCCCCACCGTTCTGCGGCTGCTCAGTGAACGCGGCCTGGCCGGCTGCGTGGACGCCTCCGGGATCCGCAGCATCATCTGCGCCGGCTCGAAGCTCGACGCCCGCACGCTTGAGGCGGCCCGCCGCTGGGCCCCGAACGCCGCAATCTACGAGTACTACGGCGCCTCCGAACTCAGCTTCGTCTCCGGCACCTGCCTGGCCGCGGGGGAGCCGCTCGACGCCGGAGGTACTGGAATCGGCGGACCCTTCCCCGGCGTCGAACTCTCCATCCGGGACGACGCCGGCGCGGAAATGGCGGCGGGCGGGCACGGCAACATCTGCGTACGCAGCGGCATGGTGTCCAACGGGTATCTCTGGGGCGACGACGGGCATGCGCTGCGCTCCTTCGGCGACTGGTACACCGTGGGGGACCAGGGCTACCTCGAGCACGGGGTGCTGCACATCCTGGGCCGCCGTTCGGACATGATCCTGTCCGCCGGACGGAACGTCTATCCGCATGAGGTGGAACTGGCACTGGCAGCGGTGCCCGGCGTCTCCGCCGCGGTCGCGGCAGGCATGCCGGACGAACTCCGTGGCCAGCGCGTGGTCGCCGGGATCCTGCCGGCTTTCGGGGCTGTCACTGCCACCCAGATCCGCACCGGACTGGATGGGCTGCTGGCCCGCGAGAAGCGTCCCCTGCAGTACTACCTGCTCAGCGAACTTCCCGTGACGGACCGCGGCAAGGTCAGCCGCCGGGTGCTCCTGGAATGGATCGCGGACAATGACCCCCGGGCACGCCCCCTTGGCTGAGCCCGGCGTGCCGGCCGATCCCTCGCTGCAGCCGGTCATCATCGCAGCCCTCCGCACCCCGGTCTGCCGCGCCGGCGGGCAGCTGAAGTCCCTGCGCGCCGAAGAACTCCTGGCCCCCGTGCTGCGTTCGCTGCTGGACACCACCGGTATCGCAGGGGAACAGGTATGCGATGTGCTGATCGGCAACGCCGTGGGCGGTGGTGGAAACCTGGCCCGCCATGCCGCCTTGCTGGCAGGCCTGCCCGTCAGCGTGCCGGGCATGGTGGTGGACCGGCAGTGCGGCTCGGGGCTGGACGCGATCGCGCTGGCATCCCGCCTGCTCGCCGCCGGCGGGGACGGCATCTACCTCGCAGGCGGGGTGGAGAGCATCAGCACCGCCCCGCTGCGCGCCTACCCGGGCCGGACCCCGGAGGAGGCCCCCGAGTTCTACACCCGGGCGCGCTTCGTGCCCCCGCAGTTCGGGGACCCGGACATGGGCGTCGCGGCGGAGAACGTGGCCCGCAAGCACGGGATCAGCCGGGAACGACAGGACGGTTTCGCCCTGCGCAGCCACCAGCGCGCGATTGCGGCGCGGGAGGCCGGGCGCTTCGACGGTGAGATCCTGCCCGTGGCCGTGGCCGGGACAACGGTGGCGTCCGACGACGGTCCCCGCCGCGCGCTTGGCGCTGCGGTGCTGAGGCGCTTCCCACCCGCTTTCGTTCCGGAAGGAACCGTCACCGCCGGTAATTCCTGCTTCGACGCCGACGCCGCCTGCGCCGTCGTCATCACCTCGCTGCGCCGGGCCCGCGAACTCGGCGTCCCGGGCGCACTGCTCGTACTCGGCAGCGACACCGCCGGCGTCGATCCGGAACTCCTGGGCGTCGGAGCGGCCGCCGCGGCGGCGCGGCTGCTCGAACGGGACGGGATGAAGGCCGCGGAGGTGGATCTCGTGGAATTCAACGAAGCATTCGCCGCCCAGGCGATCGCCTGCCTCGACGCTCTGGGGATCGATCCGGAACGGGCCAACCTCGACGGCGGCGCCCTCGCCCTGGGCCACGGCTACGGCGCCTCGGGCGCGGTCCTCGTCACCCGGCTGCTGGCGCAGGCGCGGCTGGCGGCACAAGAGAACCCGGGCCGCGATCCTCTGGCCCTGGCCATGATCAGCATCGCCGGCGGCATGGGAACAGCGGCGCTCTTCCGGTACATGCGGTTCTAGTCTTCGGCGTCGCCAAGTCCCCGGGCGGCCAGGGCGTCGCCGGTCTGCCGGGCGTAGGCCACGGTGGAGATGAACACCGGCAGCACCAGGGCCCGCGGGTTGCGTTCCAGGCCCCGGGCCCGCGCGGCGTCCCGCACATCGGCGAAGGTCCCCGCGATGAACGGGATGCTGCGCAGCATCACGGCGATGGTCAGGGCGAAGCGTTCCGGGTCGGCCCCGAAACGGCGGAAGGGCCGGGCCAGGCCGGCGACGCCGTCGAGCAGCTCCTGGACGGGTGTGGTGGCGGTCAGCACCGACGCCGCCACAACGCACACCAGCACGTTCAGGACGATCCGCGCCGCCGTCGGGCCGCCGAGCTGCCACCACTGGAACAGGCCGATGAGCAGCAGCACGGGGGCCATCAGCCACAGAGCGCGGAGCAAGCGCCGCACTCCGGCGCCGCTGAGCAGGAACAGCCCGCACATCGCCGCGAACACCCCGGCGGAGACCAGCCAGTCGACGATCAGGAAGGACGCGCCCCCGCACCCCGCCACCAGCAGGAACTTCGCCCACAACGGCGTCCGGTGGAGCAGCGAGTTCCCCGGCACGTGGTTGGCGAGGAGGAAGCCGTGGCCCCTCACGGGGCGTCCTCGAACGACGCCGCGCACAGCGCCCGGTAATGTTCGACGGCGGCAGCCGGGCCGCCGTCGAACACGATCATTGCGTTGTCCACCACCAGGACGCGGTCCATGTCGAGGGCCAGCCCGAGGTCGTGCGTGGACATGATGACCTGCTGTGGCAGGCCTGCGACGGTGCGGCGGAGCAGCTCCTTGTTGCGCAGGTCCAGCAGCGTGGAAGGCTCATCCAGGACGAGCACCGCCGGGTCGACGGCCAGCACGGCGGCGAGGGCAAGCAGCTGCCGCTCCCCGCCGGAGAGCTCGTAGATGCTCTGGTCCGCCAGGTGCAGCAGGCCGAAGCGGCCCAGCACCGACTCTGCCCGGGCACCGCGCTCGGCTGCGTTCTTCACGCTCCGGCGCAGGGACAGCTCCACGTCCTCGCGCGCTGTGGGCATCACCAGTTGGGAGAGCGGATCGGTGAAGACGAAGCCCACCTGGCTGCGGACCTTGCGCCCCTGCTCCTCCGTGCCGGCACCGTTGACGCGGACGCTTCCCTGGCTGGGCAGCACCAGGCCATTGAGCAGCCGCAGCAGGGTGGACTTGCCCGAGCCATTGGCGCCGATCACGCCGATGCGGCGCTCGGTGAGTTCCAGGTCCACGCGGTCGAGCAGTGTCTTCGGCGCATCCTGGCCATCAACGATGACGCGGACTGAAACGTCCTTCAGTTCAATCATGCTGTCCTTGGGTTGCTTCGACGCGCGCTACTTGACGCGGCGGACCAGCAGGTCCGGGAATGCCTTGTGCAGCGAGACGGCGATGACCGCGGCCAGGACGTTCTTGATGATATCGCCGGGATAGTAGACGAGGTCGGCGAGGAACGCCTTGCCGAAGTCCAGCTTGCCGTTGACCATCATGCCCAGCACGCCGAGCCCGTGGACCAGCACGATGCTGCTCACCATGGCGGCGGCGAAGAAGAACACGGCGCGGTACTTGACGGTGCGGCGGACGACGACGGCGGCCAGCCAGCCCGCCGCGGCGGCGGCCAGCGGGAAGGCGATGATGTAGCCGGCCGAGGGCCCTGCAAGGATGCCCAGGCCGCTGCGCCCGCCGCTGAAGATCGGCAGTCCGGCAAGGCCCAGGAGGACGTACAGCCCGACGGCGGCGAAACCGCGCCCGGCGCCCAGCACCAGGCCGGTGAGCATGACGGCGAGGGTCTGGATGGTGATCGGCACGCCGAGCACGCCCATCGGGACGCCGGGGACGAAGGCGGCCGCGGCCACGAGAGCGGCGAAGACGGCGACCAGCCCAAGATCGGTGGCGTTCCATTGCTTGCGCGCCTGCGGGCGGGTGGCGGTGTTCTGGCTCATTGCGGTCCTGTCGGTTAAGGCCTGGTGCGGGCGGGTTCCCCTGTTTCGAGCGTAGTTGCGCGGGGCGCCGCCGTTTTTGGAGGCTTCGGACAAGCAGCAGGCGGCCCCTTTGTCAGGCTGTGTACAAAAGGCCGGGCGTGGACCGGTTCCGTCTGCACGGCTGCGCCCGGCCGGGCCGGTAGACTTGGACGGGCCGCGTTCGCGGTCTTCTCCGCCGCCGGCAACTTCGACGTGCCGTGGCGTCCCCGTTGAAAGGCATCCGAAGAATTGATCACCGTCCAGGAACTCGAACTCCGCGCCGGCGCCCGCCTGCTGATGGACCAGGTCAACTTCAGGGTGGACAAGGGGGACAAGATCGGGCTGGTGGGCCGCAACGGTGCCGGCAAGACGACGCTCACCCGGGTCCTCGCCGGTGAGGGGCTGCCCGCTGCAGGCAAGGTGACCCGCAGCGGCGAGATCGGCTACCTGCCGCAGGACCCCCGCACCCCGGACATGGAGCAGCTCGCCCGGGACCGGATCCTTTCGGCCCGCGGCCTCGATATCGTCGTCGGGAAGCTGAAGAAGGCCCAAACCGAAATGTCCAGCGAGGACGCCGCCGTGCAGCGCAAGGCGATGGCCCGCTACGACCGCCTGGAGGCGGAGTTCCTGGCCGGCGGCGGCTATGCGGCCGAAGCCGAAGCCGCTGCCATTTCCTCGAACCTGGCGCTCCCGGAGCGCATCCTCAACCAGCCGCTTAAGACCCTCTCCGGCGGCCAGCGCCGCCGCGTCGAGCTCGCCCGGATCCTGTACTCGGACGCCGAGACCCTGCTCCTGGACGAACCGACCAACCACCTCGACGCCGACTCGATCTCCTGGCTGCGGGACTTCCTGAAGGGCCACCAGGGCGGACTGATTGTCATCAGCCACGACGTGGAGCTCCTCGAAGCCACGGTGAACAAGGTCTACCACCTGGACGCCAACCGGGCCCAGATCGACTACTACAACATGGGCTGGAAGCGGTACCTGCAGCAGCGCGAAACCGACGAGCGCGCCCGCAAGCGCGAACGTGCCAACGCCGAGAAGAAGGCCCAGGTGCTGATCGACCAGGCCAACAAGATGCGCGCCAAGGCCACCAAGGCCGTCGCTGCGCAGAACATGGCCAAGCGCGCCGAACGGCTCCTCAGCGGGCTGGAGGCCGTCCGCGAGCAGGACCGCGTGGCGGCCCTCCGCTTCCCGGAGCCCGCGCCCTGCGGCAAGACTCCGCTCACTGCCGAAGGCCTGAGCAAGTCCTACGGTTCACTCGAAATCTTCACCGACGTGGACCTCGCGATCGACCGCGGCTCAAAGGTGGTCATCCTGGGCCTCAACGGTGCCGGCAAGACCACCCTGCTGCGGATGCTGGCCGGCGTCGACAAGCCCGATACCGGGGACATCATTCCGGGGCACGGGCTGAAGGTGGGCTACTACGCCCAGGAACACGAAACCCTGGACCACGAGCGGACCGTCCTGGAGAACATGCGCTCGTCGGCCCCGGACATGAAGGACTCCGAAGTCCGCGGCATCCTCGGTTCGTTCCTGTTCTCCGGCGACGACGTCGACAAGCCGGCCGGCGTGCTTTCCGGCGGTGAAAAGACGCGCCTGGCCCTGGCCACCATCGTGGCCTCCAGCGCGAACGTCCTGCTGCTGGACGAACCGACCAACAACCTGGACCCGGCCAGCCGCGCCGAAATCCTCGGCGCGCTGCGCAACTACAGTGGCGCCGTCGTGCTGGTCAGCCACGACGAAGGCGCTGTAGAGGCGCTGAACCCGGAGCGCGTGGTGCTGCTGCCCGACGGCGTCGAGGACCTCTGGAACTCCGACTACCTGGACCTGATCACCCTGGCCTAGCCGCCCAACTGGCTCGCAGTTGTTGCCGTTTTGAGCAGTCAAAACGGCAACAAGTGCCAGTTGGTTTAGCGCACCCGCAACGGCTCCGCCCCGGTGATCCGGGTGAGGTCCGCGTAGCTGATCGAGAACATCGAGCAGTGGTCGCCGCCGCCCGCCCACAGCAGCGGATGCTGCCCGAGGGATTCGTCCAGGATGGTCCGGATCCGTTCCGGATGCCCGACCGGGGCCACGCCACCCACCTCCTGGCCGGTGTGCTCAAGGACGAAGTCCGGGCTGGCGCGGCGGACCTTTCCGTTGCCCAGTTGGGCTGCCACCAGCGAAGTGTCCACCCGTGCCGCGCCGCTGGCGAGGATCAGGAGCGGGCCGCCGTCGTGCTCGAAGACCAGGCTGTTGGCAATCGCGGCCACATCGCAGCCCAGCTGTTCCGCCGCTGCGGCAGCGGTGGGCACGCCCGTGCTGAAAAGCTGCATCGTGTCCGGCAGCCCGGCGGCCAGGAGCGCGTTCCTGACGTTCGCTACTGCCTCCGGGGATCCGGCGGAGTGTGCGTCAGTAGCCCTGGGCATCGAGAATCGCGTCTTCCTCTTCTTCGGATGTGCGGCGCTTCGACTTGCGGGCAGGCTTCGAGCCGGCGCCCTTGACCCGGGCGGCCGCGCCGAAGTCGTCGTCCTCGTCTTCGGCGTCGATCCGGGCATTGCGGGCCTGCTGGCGGGCGGCATAGCCGAAGCCCACGAACATGAGCACGCCGAACGCGAACCATTGCAGGGAGTAGGACAGGTGCGTGCCTTCGTCCGTGGCCGGCTTGGGGAAGGCGACGGGCATCGACGCCGGGGCCGGGGTTTCGCCGGCCAGCTGGCCGTAGGCGCCGGTCAGCACGGGATAGGGGAGTTCGGTGGCGAAGGCGGGCAGGTCGATGGACGCGAGCTGGCCTTCGACGGCTCCCCGGTCCAGTTTCGCTTCACCCGGTTTCATGCGTACGACGACGGTTACCTCGCCGGAGGGCGGGGCAGGGATGCTGTCCGGCCGGCCGGGCGTTTTGTTTCCGATCGGCAGCCAGCCACGGTCGACCACCACGGCCTCGCCGCTGTCCAGCCGGAAGGGGACCACCACTTCGTACCCCGGCTGGCCGTTGAGCGGACGGTTGCGCACGACGCGCTGTCCCGCCACGTCGTAGCTCCCGCGGAGCTCCACCTGGGTCCATTCCTTTTCCGGATCCAGGGACTGGAACTGGGCCTTCGCCTCGCTGAACGGGATCGGGGTGGCCGAGTAGTTGCTGACCACCCGGTTGATCTCGGCCAGGGTTTCGGCGCGGCGGTCCATCTGCCAGCGCCCCAGGAGAACGCAGCCGGCGGCGAAAATCAGCGCCAGGACGAAATATCCCAGCCATTTGCTGGAGAAGAGGAAGCGGTACATTCAGCTGTTTCCGTCCTGTGCCGGGGCCGAGGGTGCCGCCTCCGGGATGAAGGGGACGGTTTCCTTCCACAGCCCGCGGGTCTGCAGGTAGTCCTCCAGCCAGCCGCGGTGCTCGGAGCAGGAGAGCCACACCTTCCGCCGCTCAGGCGTATGGATGCGCGGGTTGTTCCAGAGCAACTGCCAGCTCGCTTCGGCACGGCAGGCCTTGCGGGAACAGATGGCCGGGGCACCCTCAGGGCCAGCCGACGCGGAGCCGGGGAAAAGCAGGCTCACGACGCCGCCTGCCCGCGGCCGTCTTCGGGCGTGGCGTTGGGGTCCGGCCTGTCGTTGTCGTCGACGATTTCGCCTTCCAGGATGGTCATCGGCTGCTCTGTCTCCGCTTCCTCTGCTCTGCCTGATTCCTGCACCCGGTCCGTGCCTTCCAGTTCGGCCGCGGAAACGTAGTCCAGCAACGCGTCGCTGTGCACCTCGGCCTTGTCGCTGCCGTTCGCGATGACCACCGCAATCCACGGCAGGAAGACCGCCCCCGCCACCGCAACGAGCTTGAACCAGCCATCCACCACGAAAATGAGAATGATGCACACCATGCGGATGCCCATGGCCACCGCGTACTTGATCATCCGTTCGCGCATGTCTTCCGAATGCGCGGCTGCGGCGTCGGTGATGCTGTGGACTTCCGGGTACGCGGAATCCGGCGCCGGGTCCCCGGGTTCCCGGTCCACGGGGCGGTCATGTCTTGTCACAGCTTGTTCACCACGCTCCAAATGCTCTATCCAATTCTCTCACCACGGCACTTGGCGCCCAAACTGCGCCGGCGCCGTCACGTCCGCGGCCGGCCGGTATGCCTTTCCGCGCGGGCGCCGGCCCGCGGCTAAGATCGATCCGGGAAAACATCCTTCTTCACAGTGCGGCAACTTCCTGCCGCGGGATCACGGAGCACAGAGCATGTCTGAAACAGCAAACGGCCGGAGCGTACTCATCACCGGTGGCAACCGCGGAATCGGCCTGGCCATCGCCGAGGCGTTCCTTGCCAACGGAGACAAGGTGGCCGTGACCTACCGCAGCGAATCCCCCCTGCCCGAAGGCATCCTCGGCGTCCGCGCCGACGTGACGGACGAGGCGTCGCTGGATGCTGCGTTCAAGGAAGTCGAAGCCGCCCACGGCCCGGTGGAGGTGCTAGTCGCCAACGCCGGCATCACCAGGGACACCCTGCTCCTGCGGATGAGCGAAGACGACTTCACCTCCGTGATCGACACCAACCTCACCGGAGCGTTCCGCGTGATCAAGCGGGCCTCCAAGGGCATGATCCGCCTGCGCAAGGGCCGCGTGGTCCTGATCTCCTCTGTTTCCGGCCTGTACGGCGCACCGGGCCAGATCAACTACTCCGCCTCCAAGGCCGGCCTGGTGGGCATCGCCCGCTCCCTGACCCGCGAACTCGGCAGCCGCGGCATCACCGCAAACGTGGTGGCACCGGGCTTCATCAACACCGATATGACCGCCGAGCTTCCCGAGGAAACCCAGAAGAGCTACCTGGCAAGCATCCCCGCCGGCCGTTTCGCCGAAGCCACCGAGGTCGCCAACGTGGTGCGCTGGATCGCCAGCGACGAAGCCGCCTACATCTCCGGCGCAGTCATCCCGGTCGACGGCGGCCTGGGCATGGGCCACTAAGCCGAGTCCGCGCATCCACCGCCGGTCCTCCTGCCCCGATTCCGCGCCGCCCCTTTTGTGGAAAGCCCACAACAGGAAAACGGCCCTGCGCTGGCATGATGGATACCGGACCCACACTATTTTGGACGTCATGAACAAAAGGAGCTCGAATGGGACTGCTCGATAACAAGACCGCAATCGTCACCGGATCGTCGCGAGGCATTGGCGCCGAGGTTGCCAAGATCCTCGCAGGCGAGGGTGCCGCCGTCGTCGTCAACTACCGCCAGAAGGCCCCCCGGGCCAACAAGGTCGTGGCTGGAATCCAGGAGGCCGGCGGCCGTGCCGTGGCCGTGGGCGCCGACCTGACCACAGTGGAGGGCGTGCACGCACTGGCCAGCGCGGCGATGGAAGAGTTCGGCTCCCTCGACGTCCTGGTCCTGAACGCCTCCGGCGGCATGGAGTCAGGCATGGGGGAGGACTACGCCCTCAAGCTCAACCGCGACGCGCAGCTGAACATGCTCAACGCGGCCGTCCCGCTCATGGGCGAAGGCTCCCGTGTGGTCTTCGTGACCAGCCACCAGGCCCACTTCATCGACACCGTCCCCACCATGCCGGAATACGAGCCGGTGGCACGCAGCAAGCGCGCCGGTGAGTTGGCTCTGCGCGAGCTGCTGCCGAGCCTTGAGGACAAGGGCATCTCCCTCGTGGTCGTCTCCGGCGACATGATCGAGGGCACCGTCACCGCGACCCTCCTCGACCGCTCCAACCCGGGTGCCATCGAGGCCCGCCGTGCGGAAGCCGGCAAGCTGTACTCGGTGGAAGAGTTCGCGGCCGAGGTGGCCAAGATGGTGACCGCCGACGTCGAAAGCGGCCACACCGAGTACGTGGGAGGCGCCGACTACTTCGGCAAGAGCGCCTAGCGTTTCGCCCTCTCCGAAAGGGGCAAGGAGGCTCCGGACAGCAACTGCCGTCCGGAGCCTCTTTCATTGCGATTCATACCCCCTGGGGGTATTGTGTGCATGTTGGATCAACCGGGGAGGAGCAGGCATGCGGGCAATGGCAGCCAGGCTGGCACTGTTTCTTGCCGTGGCCGCGGTGCTCGCAGGATTCCTCGGCATGCACGTGCTCAACGGACACCATGCAGGGCACATGTCCAGCGCCGTCGCAGTGGATACGGCGGCGCACTCCGTCGCCATGAAGTCCGCCCACGTCACGGATGCGCACGGCTGTGGCTGTTCCTCGCCGAGTCCCGAAGTCTCCGAAGCGCATCCGTCCTGCGATCCGATGACGAGCACCGTGACGTTGCTGCCGCAGGGCGGCTCACCGTTCGTGCTGCGGCCGGTACCGCCGGTCATGCAGTTGAACGCCTCCGGCAGCGTGCTCCTGGATTCCCGCAGCCACTCCTTGCATGAGTTGTGCATCAGCCGGTGCTGATGCGGCTTCGGCAGGCCGCCCGTGGCGGCTGCCGCAAGCACAAGCCCGCACCGGCACAACCAGCCAGACAAGGAACACTGCAATGACCTTTTCCCGGAACACCTTCACGAAACCTCGCATCGCCGCCGCCGCGGTGGTGCTCGCCGCCGGACTCACGCTCACCGCCTGTGCAGGCGGCACCGGAAGCGGCGCCCCCACGGGGAGCGGGCACGACGCCGGAACGCACCAGCAGGGCCAGTCCGCCGCTGCACACAATGAGGCGGACGCCGGCTTTGCGCAGGCCATGATCGTCCACCACCAGCAGGCCCTCGACATGAGCGAAAGCATGCTGGGCAAGAAGGACCTCCCGCAGTCCGTCATGGACCTGGCGCAGCGGATCAAGGATGCCCAGGGCCCGGAGATCGCCACTATGACTGCTTGGCTCAAGGCCTGGAATGAACCCGTGGAAATGGCCGCCGGGCACGCCGGCCATTCCATGGAAGGCATGCTCAGCGAAGAGGAACTGGCCGCGCTGAATGCCGCCCAAGGCAAGGAAGCGGCCAGGATGTTCCTCACGCAGATGATCGCCCACCACGAAGGCGCCGTCAGCATGGCCAAGGATCAAACGGCGAATGGCAAGGATGCGTCCGCTGTGAAGCTGGCCACCGTGATTGTCACGGCGCAGCAGGCCGAGATCAAGGAGATGCAGGAACTGCTCGCCACCCTCGGCTGATCCGCCCTTCGGAAACGCAAAGGCCGTGGTCCCGCCTTGCGGGGCCACGGCCTTTGCCGTATCAGGATCCTGCTCAGACGCCGGCGATGTGCCGGACGGCGTCCAGGTACGGCATGTTGATGGCGGCGTCGGCCACGGCGCGCACCGCCGGCTTGGCGTTGAAGGCGACGCCGATTCCCGCGGCGCCGAGCATGTCGAGGTCGTTGGCGCCGTCGCCCACGGCGATGGTGTGTTCCAGATCGATACCTTCGGCGGAGGACCACTGGCGCAGGTACTTCTCCTTGGCGGCGCGGTCGATCACGTCGCCAAGCACCCTGCCGGTCAGGGCGCCGTCCACGATTTCCAGTTCGTTGGCGATCCAGTAGTCCAGGCCCAGCTCCTCGGCTATTGGACGCAGGATCTGGTTGAAGCCGCCGGACACCACCGCAACCGCATGCCCCGCGGCCTTGAAGGCCGCCACGAGTTCCGCCGCCCCCTCGCTCAGGCGCACCTCGGCACGGACGGAATCGACGACGTCGGCCGGCAGCCCGGCGAGCACGGCCACCCGGGCGTGCAGGCTCTGGGCGAAGTCCAGTTCGCCGCGCATGGCGGCCTCGGTGACGGCCGCGACTTCCTCGCGCTTGCCTGCGTGGGCGGCGAGGAGCTCGATGACTTCCTGCTGGATGAGCGTGGAATCGACATCCATGATGAGCAGCTTGCGGGGCGCCCGGCGCAGGCTGTCCGGAACGATCGCCGTATCCATGCCGGGGCCGGCGGCACCGGCCAGCAGGCGGCGCAGCGGCGTGAGGTCCGAGGATAGTCCGTTGTCCACCGAAAGGCCCACCGTGTAGACGCTGAAACGCTCGTCCCCCGAACGCGATTCCGAGGTCAGGGAAGCGCCGGCCGAGGAAAGCACATTGCGCAGGTTTTCCAGCTCCAAGGGGGACAGATCCACGCCATAGCTGACGGCGGTCACGTTCGAACTCATGGCTGCAATCTTAGCCAGCGCAGCGCGGCACCCTGAATTCCATGACGGCCCGCCGTATGACTGCCGGCCGGTTATCAATCGGCCCGGATTTTGTCCTAGTGTCTATTCCTATGAGTGATGTTCTTGAACTGACTTCTGTCAGTGTCGTCCGGGGTTCCAAGACTCTGCTGGACAAGGTGGACTGGCAGGTCAACGACGGCGAACGGTGGGTCGTCCTTGGTCCCAACGGCGCAGGCAAGACCACGCTCCTCCAGATCGCCGCCGCACGCCTGCACCCGAGCAGCGGAACGGCCGGCATCCTCGACGAAACCCTCGGCCGCGTGGACGTCTTCGAACTGCGCCCCCGCATCGGTCTTTCCTCGGCGGCCCTGGCCAACCACATCCCCGAGCAAGAGAAGGTCCTCAACGTCGTGGTCACCGCCGCGTACGGCGTCACCGGCCGCTGGCGCGAGGGCTACGAGCGCGACGACGAGCGCCGCGCCTTCGCCCTGCTCAACGAATGGGGCATGGGCCCACTCCTGAACCGCACCTTCGCCTCCCTGTCCGAGGGGGAGCGCAAACGCGTCCAGATTGCCCGCGCCCTCATGACCGACCCCGAGCTCCTGCTCCTGGACGAGCCGGGCGCCGGCCTGGACCTGGGCGGACGCGAGGAACTTGTGCACCGGCTCGCCGAACTGGCCAACGACGAGGACGCCCCGGTGATGGTCCTCGTGACCCACCACCTCGAGGAAGTCCCGCCGGGCTTCACGCACGCGATGCTGCTGCGCGACGGCGGCGTGGTCGCTGCCGGGCCCATCGACGAAGTCCTCACAGCGGAACACCTCAGCACCACCTTCGGCGTGGACCTGGACGTCACCGAGAACGCGGGACGTTACACCGCCACCGCCCGCCGCTGAGCCGGCTGCACACGAAACAGTGGAGTTGCTCAGCGGCGTCATCACGTTCATCGCCGGCCTGTGGGCCGGCACCATCAACGCAGTGGTCGGTTCCGGCACGCTTGTGACCTTCCCGGTGCTCATCGCCCTCGGAATCACTCCCGTGGTGGCCTCCATGAGCAACGCCATGGGCCTGGTGGCAGGTGCGGCCGCCGGCGCCTGGGGCTACCGGCGCGAGCTCACCGGCCGCGGCAAGCAGTTGCTGCAGCTTCTTCCGGCGTCGCTGCTGGGCGGCATCACCGGGGCTTGGCTGCTGCTGCACCTGCCGGAGAAGGTCTTCTTCTTCGTTGCCCCCGTACTCCTGGTCCTGGCGCTGCTCATGGTCATCTTCCAACCGCGCCTACAGGCCTGGGTCCGGCGGCGCGAAGAAAACCCGGAGCACGCCATCAAGGACAAGAACCACGGCATCCTGCTCGTGGTGCTCGTCTACCTGGCCGGCGTCTACGGCGGCTACTTCGTGGCGGCCCAGGGCATCCTGCTGGTGGGGATCCTCGGCGTGTTCATGACCGGGACCATCCAGAACGCCAACGCCATGAAGAACATCCTGGTGCTGGGCGTGAACCTGGTCGCCGCCGTGTCCTACATGCTCTTCGCGTTCGGCCGGATCAACTGGACCGTCGTGGCGCTGATCGCCGTCAGCTCGACCATCGGGGGGCTGCTGGGCTCCAAGGTGGGCCGGCGGCTCTCGCCGTCCGTGCTGCGCGGGGTCATCTTCGTCCTCGGCCTGGTGGCGTTCGGATTCATGGTCGCCAACCTGCTGAAATAATCTCCCGGTGACTTTCCACTACCTCGAATCCGCGGACGACCCGCGCGTCTCCGACTACACGCAGCTCACCGACGTACACCTGCGCAAGCTCAGGGAGCCGGAAGAAGGCATGTACATCGCCGAATCCTCCCGGGTGCTTAGGCGCGCCCTCGCCGCCGGCCACCAGCCCCGATCCTTCTTCCTGGCCGAAAAATGGCTTGAGGACCTCGACGACGTTTTCCGGCAATTTCCGGACGTTCCGGTCTACATCGGAGAGGCGAAGCTGCTCGAGCAGATCACCGGATTCCACCTGCACCGCGGCGCGATGGCCGCCATGCACCGGCCCGCCCCGGTCCCGCTGGAAACCCTCCTGGCAGGCGCCCGCCGGGTGGCGGTCCTGGAGGACATCGTGGAACACACCAATGTGAGTGGTCGCAAATTACAAGGGCCGGATCGGGCTCAGATGCAAGGACGATCACGGATCGCGGTCCTTGAGAACCTTACCGACCATACAAACGTAGGTGCGATTTTCCGGAGCGCCGCAGCCATCGGCGTCGACGCTGTCCTGGTCTCGCCCCAGTGCGCCGACCCGCTCTACCGACGCTCCATCCGGGTGTCGATGGGGACCGTGTTCCAGGTGCCGTGGACGCGGATCGAGTCGTGGCCTGGGGACCTTGAGCTACTCAAGGAAGCGGGCTACTTTGTGGCCGGCATGTCGCTCGGCGAAGGGGCCATCACGCTCGACGAGCTGGTCGCCCAGGACCATCAAAACCTCGCGCTAGTCTTCGGCACCGAGGGTGAAGGATTGAGGCCTGAGACCGATCAGGCGCTCGACGCGCGCGTAACAATCCCGATGATGAACGGCGTCGACTCGCTCAATGTCGCGGCCTCCTCTGCTGTGGCGTTCTACGCGACGCGGTAGCCAATGCCGGACTATAGCTTCAGTGATAGCCGCAGGAAGCGCGACCACGAAATACGGGAGAGTGCCAGAAGACACCAACCACCAACGCTGGACTACACCTGGCTGACTTCTCCCTGGACGCGCTCCGGTGCCGCGAGGAAGGTTACGGATTCGCAGAGTTCCGGCGGCTGGCCAAGGCCAGGGAGCTGCGCTAGCCCGGTGACGTGCTGGAGCAATGGGTGTTCGACCACGGCGGATATGACCCCTTCCTGAACGACTACGGTGACATCGACCTCAGGGGGATCGACTGGCAGGTCGGGGCCTTGAGCGTCGACGACTTTGTGGCGATGCCGACAGGGCCATCCGATGCGGACGTCATCGGCCGTCTGTTGCGGGGACAGCCTCTCGCTGAGAAGCACTTGGTATGGATCGGCAGGCGACGGACGTGACCAGCCACACCAGATGCCCCGGCATGGAGGTCGTCACACCTCGAGCGACTAAAGGAAGACACCGGTACCAGTCCAGGAGCCCCAGACGTTGAACTCGCCTACCCAGCTCGCCACTCAGATCCGGTTCCACCTCGAGACCCTCGGTGATGTACCGCATCAATGCCAGCGGCGACTCCCCAGGACCGTCACAGCGGCGGTGATGGCGATGCCGAGGCCGATCGGGACGCTGAAATGGATCTGGAGCAGGAGTACTCCGATGACGGCCCCGGCGAACATAGCGAGGACAGCGCCCAGCCGTCGGTTGAGTAACCGGGGCTGTTGCTTGCCCACAAGTGACTCTCCGGCGAGGGAAGTCATGGTGGAAGTAATGACCACTGTGGTCATGTCTCGTACGCCCAAATGCCGCGCAATCAGGGCCTGGGAGCCCATGTGCATGGCGATAACGGCGGCAACAATGACACCAATGGACTGCCGGCCGACGTCTTCCACGATGAGAGAGATGGCGGCGGTTCCCGTCAACACGATACAACCCGCTGTGAGAAGGAGCGTGACCCTGCGGTTCCAGCCTTTCGGGCTTGACTGGAGCGTAGATCCGGCAACCGCCGCGCCGAGGAGAAAGGCGCCAAGTGCTACCAGTGGGCCCAAAGTTGGCAGGTTCGCCGCCCCGGCCAACGCCATCGCAAGAATCACCACGTTGCCGGTCATGTTTCCGGTGAAGACGTGATCAAGTCCAAGGTAGCCGACCGCGTCAACCACACCTGTAACGAGCGTGAGGGCCATCATGAGCATCAGTCGGAACTTTTCCGGAGACGACGCATTTTCTTGCGGGGTAGAGGCGGTTTTGGTACCTGAGCTGGCTACGGCTGATGTCATGGTTTAAGGGATCCTTCATCGTGAGGGGTGGTCTCTATGACCACCCCTCGGACATGCTTGTTGGTGGTTTTAGGTGGACTGGCTGGCAACTAAGGCGATGCCGTCGCTCCGGGGATCTGCGCCGGCGGCTAGGGCGCCATCGTAGCGTCGACGTGCAATCATGGAATGGCCGACAAGGTCGTCCCGGCCAGTTGCCGTTCAGGATCGTGAACGTTGTCTCGCCCAACTGGGCAAGGGTGTCATCGTCAATCAGGCCCTCGGCAAGGATGTGGTCGTTGGCCGTCTGTGCGTCCATGCCGCCAACCGCGAAGCGCGGACGGCGGGAGTTATGCTTCCGCCGTCGTGAGCCGCTCGGCTTCCTGCCTCGCATTGTTGGGGCGGCGCTCAGCCTTCAAGCTTGGAATGCTCGCCCAGACGGTGCCATGAACGGTTGTGGTAGACCAGAGCGTCGCCGGGTTCGCCCGCTTGGACGTCACGCATCACGCGGGACTCTAGGGCGTGAACGGCGATGATTGTGGAGGTCCCCACCTCCATGCGATTGATGACGGCGCAGCGCACCCAGGCGCGGACATCGTCATACACCGCTTCGCCGGTTGCAAGGGCCGACCATCGGTGCGTCTGGTCAAAGCGGTCGGCGCCGGGGGTCGCTCCAAACTTCGCCAAGTCGACGTCGTGTGCGTCCAGCAGGTGCACGACGACGGTTTCGGCGCGCGAAAGCACCACGGACGCGGAGGACAGTGCCGAGACCGAGAAAATCAGCAACGGAGGTTCCGCACTCACTGACACGACCGACGATACCGTCAGTGCCACCGGTCCTTCGCCGGCATCAGCCGTGATGACGGCGACACCTCCCGGGTGGCCACGGAACAGTGCTTTGAATTCGTCGGCCGAGAGGGAGGACGGGAAGCTTTGCTTCGGAGCCTCGAGCCAGGTGTCTGCGGGGTAGGCGTGAAACATCGTTAGGACACCCTGGGGGCGGAGCGGGCGAGTTCCTCGCGAATGATGTTCGTCCCTGCGCTGAGAGCACTCAGCTTGGCCAGTGCGATGTCCCGGGGGAACGGTGCCATGCCGCAGTTGGAGCTGGCGATAAGCTTGTCCGCATCGACGAACTGCAGGGCCTTGCGGAGGGTGCTGGCGACGTCCTCCGGGGTCTCGATGGTCTCGCTTGCGACGTCGATTGCCCCGAGCATGACTTTCTTGCCGCGGAGGAGCTCGATGAGGTCCATGGGCACGTGGGAGTTCTGGGATTCCAGCGAGATGATGTCGATGCTGGAGCTCTGAAGCAGCGGGAACGTTTCCTCGTACTGCCGCCACTGTGAGCCGAGCGTCGCCTTCCAGTCATTATTCGCCTTGATCCCGTAGCCGTAGCAGATATGCACGGCGGTCTCCGCACGCAGCCCTTCCGCCGCTCTCTCAAGCGCAGCCACGCCCCATTCCTTGACCTCATCGAGGAAGACGTTGAACGCGGGCTCGTCGAACTGGATGATGTCCACGCCGGCCGCCTCCAGTTCCTTCGCCTCCTGGTTCAGGATCGCAGCGAACTCCCAGGCCAGCTTCTCGCGACTCTTGTAGTGGTCATCGTAGAGCGTGTCCACCATGGTCATTGGACCGGGAAGAGTCCATTTGATCGGCCGGTCGGTGGCTGCGCGGAGGAACTTTGCGTCTTCCACGAATACCGGCCGCTCGCGGCGCACCGCTCCGACGACGGTCGGCACGCTGGCGTCGTAGCGATCGCGGATGCGCACGGTCTTGCGCTGTTCGAAGTCGACCCCGCTGAGATGCTCGATGAAGGTCGTGACGAAGTGCTGGCGGGTTTGCTCGCCGTCGCTGACGATGTCGATGCCGCGTCGGCTCTGCTCGTGGAGCGCGATGCGCAGCGCATCCTGCTTGCCCTCGAGCAGCGCATCTCCCTCCAGCTTCCACGGGGACCAAAGAGTCTCCGGCTGTGCGAGCCACGATGGTTTGGGCAGGCTTCCGACAACGGTGGTGGGCAAAAGTGTGTTCATGATTGACGATTCTCCGTGGGTCAGTTGACGAGAGCGGGGTATTTGGCGGTCCACTGGTCCAATAGATCCTTGTGGGGCGTGATGAAGTGTTCCTCTGTGTACTTCGCCTGCGTGATCGCGAGCTGACCGCGCTCGACGCGGTCGTAAGCAATCTGGGTCCGCGAGTAATCCTGCTCTCCCAGGCTCGGCTGGTAGACGTGGGCGGCGGCGGAGTTCGCGTTGTAGATCTCCGGGCGGTAGATCTTCTGGAACGTCTCCATGGTGCTGATCGTGCCGATGAGCTGCAGGTTGGAGTAGTCGTTGAGCAGGTCGCCGCGGAAATAGAAGGCGAGCGGCGCAACGCTGCCGCGTGGCATGAAGTAGCGAACCTGCAGCCCCATCTTTGCGAAGTACGCGTCCGTCAGCGAGAACTCGTCCTGCTGGTACTCGACGCCCAGGACCGGGTGACGGTTCTCCGTTCGCCGGTACGTCTTGCTCGTGGAGACGCTGATGCACACCACTGGCGGCTGCGGGAAGCGTTCCTGGCATGCAGGGGAATCGAGGAATTGCTGGAACAGTTTGCCGTGAAGATCGCCGAAGTCCTCGGGAACGGTGGGCTTGCCTGAGTCCCCTGCTGCCGCTGGCAGTACGACGCTGAAGTCGAAGTCACGCACGTAGGAGGAGAAGTTGTTCCCCACGATCCCTTGGTGGCGGACCCCGTTCAGCTGGTCGACGATCTGGATGTCGAGAACCTCGAACAGCGGGAACTGCTGATCCGTACCTTCCGCAGTGAACTCTATCTGCACGGACACGATCTCAAGCTCGACCGTGTAGCGGTCCCGGTCCGGGTTGTCCCAGCTTGCGAGATCGTTGAAGCGGCGGCGAATCATGGTCAAGGCGTTGCGGAGGTTCTCCTGGCGGTGCTCGCCCCGTGCCAGGTTGGCGAAATTCGTCGTGATCCGCGAGCCTTCCGACGGGGAGTAGTCCTCGTCGAAGGGGGTCGTGGTGATGCTGAAGGTGAAGTCGTCTGCCATGTGCTGCCAATCCGTTGATGGGCCGGAGACGGCCTTTCGAAGGGGATGTATCCATGGTGCAGCCTTCCGAGGGATATCAAGTAACTAGTGGTTACTATGCATTCATATAGAATCTTCCTATGCCTCAGATTTCGAGCGGATTGACCCTACAGCAGCTCCGTTACTTCATAGAAGTTGCGGCTGAGGGGTCGATCTCCGCGGCCGCCGATCTTCTCTTCGTAGCGCAGCCGACAATGTCCGCTGCGATGAAGGACCTTGAGGCCCGGGTTGGCCGTGCGCTCCTGGTTCGCTCCGCCCGCGGAGTCACCCTTACCGCCGACGGGGTAGAGTTCCTCGGCTACGCGAGGCAGGTCGTCGAGCAGTTCGCTCTCCTCGAGCAGCGCTACCTTGGTAGGCCACCGCGGCGACGTCTGCTCGGGGTGTCAACGCAGCACTACTCGTTCGCGGTGGACGCCTTCGTCCGGATGGTCAAGGCCACTGATGTGGCCGAATACGAGTTCTCGCTGCGTGAGTCCCGTACTTGGGACATCATCGAGGATGTCCGGACGCTCCGCAGCGAGATAGGCATCCTCTACCGGAACGATTTCAACCGGAAGGTCATCGACAAGCTGCTCCGGGAATCCGGGCTCGCGTTCACTCCGCTTTTCCTCGCCGATCCGCACATTTTCATTTCACGGAACCACCCGCTTGCCTCAAAAGAGCGTGCGACTCTCGCCGATCTCGCCGGCTTGCCGCGGCTAACCTTCGATCAAGGTGCGAACAACTCCTTTTACTTCGCCGAGGAGATTCTCTCCACCTTGTCCAGTAAGCAGGAGATCCGGGTCTCTGACCGGGCCACGATCTTCAACCTCATGATCGGGCTCCACGGATACACGATCTCGACGGGCATCATCAGCGGGCAGCTCGACCCGGAGATCGTCGCCATCCCGCTTGACGTTGACGAACGCATCGAGATCGGCTGGATCGGTTACGCCGCGATTCCGCTTACCGACCAAGCGCAGCGCTACCTCAGGGAATTGCGGGCCGTCGTCGCTGAGTTCGGCGTAGCGCTGCTCGACTGACTGCAGTTGAGCGGGCGGGTCTTTACCCTTTCGGTGATTGGACGTGTTTGTTGCAGCCGAGCGGGTTGCTGGTGTCGTATATGCCCGTCGCCGTCGCCGTCGTTGGCATGACCGGGGCGGACGCCAGCGAGGAAACCGGCCTGTTCCAGGTGGGGGCGATCCAGCCAGGGAGATCAGGCCGGGTTTGTAAGGCCGCGGTGCCGTCCTGGCCGCCACCTGTGGAGGCATTGAGCCGCAAACTGATGTTGGCGACGTACCGGCTCGCGGGCGGGAGAAGGTTAAGTGGCTCACCGCATTTGGGGGTGTTCGGGGCCTGACTCCGCCGACTTCGAGTAGTGACGGGAGGCGATGAGGCGGGGGAGGTTGGAGAGCGCTCCGGCGGCATGGGCTCGGCTGCGCTCGCGAGCCTCGGGGATGCGTGGGTCGTCGGCGTAATGCTCCAGCTCGGCGAAAGGATACAGCCGGCTCGTGCGCGACCAGGCGGACACGGCCGGATGCTGGCCGCGTGCCCGGGCGTTCGCCATCAGCGCGGCGTAGGCGATGAGGAAGTCGACATTCCGATCCCAGAGGTGCAGCGGGCGGCACAGCTTGTTCTTCTGGTCGTCGTCGTGGAGTTCGGCTTCGACGACGCCAAGCATCGCGTACTGGAACGAGACGGTGCCCCAGAACATCGGCTGAAGCGTGATGCGGCCTGGTTCGAAGATCGGACGAAGTGGAGGCCGGACGAGCCCCGACGCCGCGCAGTGGACGTGCAGCGTTTCGCGTGTCGTGGGGATGACACCGTCGTCGAGGATGATGCGGTCGCGCTCGACAGTACGCACGTGGCCGAGGCGGACGACATCCTCGATTTGCCGGAGGAGGGCGATCTCGGCTTCTCCGACAATCGCCCCGTGGAACATCGTGGGTGGCACCGAGGGATCAACCCTTAGCAGGATTCCCTGTTCGTCGAGCCGTGCGAAGAGATCGTCAACCGTCGTCGCTTGGGCCATGGCCTCGATCTGTGCGGCGTTCGCGACGTACTGGTCGACGACTAGGTCGTGCGGCTGCAGGTAGCGTCTATTCGGCCACCAGCCCTCGCGCGGTTTGATCCACGTGAGGTCGGCCGGATCCACACCCCGCTCGAGAAGCCACACGCATGTGTCGAGGGCGGTCTTTCCCGCGCCGATCACGGTGAAGCGTCCGGCTGGGTGGGCGAGTCGGGCGAGCCCGCCGGTGGGGATGCATCGGACTCCATCGGCCACGGCGAACGGCGGGGCGGAGGTGGCGGGGATGCGGCCCTCGAGATACCTGGCATCCACCACGCGGCGGCGCACGGTGACGGGCACGGTGCGGCCGTCCAGGCGGGAGACGATCCGACCCTCGTCAACGAACTCGCACTCGGGCAGGTACAGTACACGACCGGTCGGCAGGAAGACCCGCGTCATCGCCTCTTCGAAATGCGCGCAGATCTCGCTCGGGCCGGCCAGCTCGTACATGCCTGCGTTCGTGCCGCTGACGTCGCGCCTGTTGGCTCCGAATGGCACGGATTCGACGCCATAGAGGTTCGCGGGCTGGTGCAGCCGAACGAACGGATATGCGTCCTGCCAGTGTCCCCCGGGCGCGTGCCGACGATCGACGATCGCGACCGTGGCATCCGAATGCGCGAGGATCCGGTCGGTGAAGACCATCCCCGCTGTCCCAGCGCCGACCACCAGATAGTCGGCTTCGATGCGCCCGCGCACGCACTTACAGTAAACCCGGCCGTCTGCCCAGGGGAATCCTCCGGTGCGCAGGTACGGTCGGGCGGCCGCCCGACAGGTAATCGCCCGGTCCGCACCTGATCTACGGGCGGAAGAGCTGCTCGAACGTGCCCGACTTCGTCGGCGAGAAGGCCGTGCGGCTAGCAGGTGCGATCCTTCAGGTGTGGTCACGCTCCCGGCGCCTTGGGCGGCAAAGGTGCGGGAGCACGTTACAGCACACACTTCAACCAGCCGGGCGACATGCGGGGAGCCCCTATACCCCGGCTACGGCATCGCGTCCTGTCCATGGGGTCCCCATTGTCTGGGCTCGCCACCGCTCCGCCGGCCAGCCGGCAGTCGCTCTCGCTCCCGAACAGATTGCGGCACCTACTAACGTGGGCACGGCTTGAAAGCTGGCCCGGGGACCTGGCACTCCTCAAGGCCCAGGCTTCACCGTCACGGCGATGGAACTGACGGACGACGCCGTCGATGCGGGCCGGCGTGGATTCGTTGAACGTGGCCGCGGCGTCCGCCGTCGCGTTCTGGGAACTCCGCCCGAGGGACTAAGCAGCGGTGGAACCGGCGAACCGGTCACGTGGCCGGTTCGACCGGGAGTCCGGCAGCTTTCCACTCCGGAAACCCTTCTTCAAGCCTCAACGCCTGGCGCCCGACTTCGCTCAGCTCACGCACGGCGTCGTCCGCGTACACGCAGTAGGAACCGCGGCAGTACGCCACGATGTCGCGCCCTTCGGGAATCTGCCTCAGGCGGGCCTTCAAATCCGCGACAGGCATTGAAAGGGCGCCCGGGATATGCGCGGCGTCATATTCGGGGCGCGGCCTGACGTCGAGCACGACGACGTCGCCCTGCTTCAGCCGCCGTTGCAGCTCGTCACGGTTGATGGTGCTCAGGCTGGTTCGGTCACCCAGGTATGAGAGGGCAAGCGCCCCCAGCTCGCCCGCATGCGCCTCGGCTGTTTCCCGCAGCGCCCGCCAAAGCCGCTCGACAGCTGGTCCCGCCAGGGAATAGTAGACGCGGGTCCCTGACCGCCTGGAGGTGACCACCCCTGCCCGCAGCAGGCGCTGCAGGTGCTGGGAGGTGTTGGCGACGCTCTGGCGGATCTCCGCGGCCAGTTCTTCCACCGACCGCTCGCCTTGGGAGAGGACGTCCACCAGTTCCGCCCGCCGACCGTTCCCCAGCGCCTTGGCAGCTTCGACAAGGACGTCGAAGAGCGCTTCCTTGGCCCGATGGTCTCCCATGCTGCCCCTCCTCCGGAGAACTATTCAAGAACTCTCTTGACAAGAGTATGGCATTGGGAGTGTTATTCAAGAACTCACTTGAATAAGAAAGGGGGCGGTGGCAAATGGCCGCCATCCAAACTCCACGGAAACAGCAGTCCCGCCTACGCGCAGGCGCCACCCTCATGGCAGTCGCGGGACTCGGATTCGTCGGATACGCCGTGATCTTCTTCGTGCTCAATTTCACGGACGCCTTCCTTGAGCTCGGGATCGGCCCGGACCAGGTGGACAAGGGCAAGGACGAGATCGAGGCCTTCAGCCCGCAGCTGTACCACTACATCAGCCACCTGCACATCGCCGTCAGCGGCTTCATCGCGGCTGCCGGACTGGCCGTCGCAGCCCTGTCCTGGTATGGGGTGCGCCGCGGTGAACGATGGGCCTTCGGCACGGCCATCGTCGTTCCTGTTGTCGGGCTCGGCGTTGCCTTGCCCGCCCACTACCCTTGGGGCCTGGCGACCCTCGGCCACCTCGGTCTGATCTATCTCGCCGTCCTCATCTTCCTCGTCGGAGTCGTGTTGGCATTCACGGCCATGAGAACCCCAGCGAAGGCGTAGAGCCGCACCAACTGCAAGCGGCGGGAACAACCCGGACTGGAGGGGATCACGGACCCGAGAGATCATGAACATCCCCGGGAGCCAGGGCCGGTGCTGGGGCTGCGCCAGAACCTGGCCCAGTTCATCCTGCTGATCGCCGTCAACGCTTGCGTTGGCGGCACCCTCGGACAGGAAAGGACCGTCCTGCCCCTACTGGCGAGCGACGTTTTTCACGTCGACCGCTACACCAGCGCCCTGACGTACATCCTCGCCTTCGGGCTGGCCAAGGCGGCGACGAACTACTTCGCCGGAACCCTCTCAGACCGGCTCGGCCGCAAGCCGGTGCTCCTGGGGGGATGGCTGGCAGCGATCCCCGTTCCGTTCATGCTCATCTCCGGGCAGGCATGGGAATGGATGGTCGGGGCAAACGTGCTTCTGGGCATCAGCCAGGGACTCACGTGGTCCACAACCGTGATGATGAAGTTGGATCTCGTCGGCCCGTCCCGGAGGGGACTCGCCATGGGCCTGAACGAGGCGGCGGGCTACCTGGGCGTCGCGACCACCGCCTTGGCCACCGGGTACCTTGCGTCCGAATACGGCCTGCGGCCAGTCCCGTTCCTGCTTGGTGCGGCCTTCATCGCCCTCGGCCTTGGGCTGTCCGTCGCGGCCGTCCGCGAGACCCGCGGCCATTCGCTCGTTGAGGCCCGCGCCCACATCGATGCGCACGAGCACGCCCACGGCGGGCTGACGGACCGGCAGGTCTTCACCCTGACCAGCTTCCGCGACCGCTCCCTCGCGGCGGTCAGCCAGGCCGGCATGGTGAACAACCTCAACGACGGCCTCGCCTGGGGCCTCTTTCCGGTCCTGTTCGCAGGCGCCGGGCTGAGCCTTGGCCAAATCGGCATCCTCGCCGCGGCCTATCCTGCCGTATGGGGCGCCGGGCAACTCCTCACCGGGGCGGCCTCGGACCGGTGGGGGCGCAAGTGGCTCATCGTCGCCGGCATGCTCACCCAGGCCGTGGGACTGGCAACCGTCGCCGCTTCGCGCAGCTTCGGGCCCTGGCTTGCCGCCGCAGCGCTCCTGGGACTGGGGACGGCGATGGTGTACCCGACGCTGCTCGCCGCCATCGGCGACGTAGCCCACCCCGCTTGGCGGGCCCGCTCCGTCGGCGTCTACCGGCTCTGGCGCGACGGCGGTTTCGCTGTGGGGGCGCTCCTGTCCGGCGTCCTCGCGGACCTGTACGGGATCCCGACCGCTATAGCTGCCGTCGCCGCGATCACTGCCGCATCAGGCCTCCTCGTCGCCTTCCGCATGCGCGGCAACGACCACGCACCAAGATAGCGCCTACGGCGCAGTCCAGGCCTGGCCGGTTCGCCAGTTCCCCCCGCATCCGCTAGGATTGTTTGTTGGCCCGGGAGCCGTGGAACGTTCATCGTCCGCAGGCACACGGACCACCTCCATTCATACCTGGCAGCTGGCAAAATCCAGCTGCGCGAACAAAGGTCCAATTATGAAGTCTGATATCCACCCGAAGTACGAAGCTGTTGTTTTCAACGACCTCGCTTCCGGCGTCAAGTTCCTGACCAAGTCCACCGTGTCTTCCTCCAAGACCATCGAGTGGGAAGACGGCAACACCTACCCGGTCATCGACGTCGAAATCTCCTCCGAGTCCCACCCGTTCTACACGGGCAAGCAGCGCATCATGGACTCCGCAGGCCGTGTCGAGCGCTTCAACGCTCGCTTCAAGGGCTTCGGCGCCAAGAAGTAATCGACTTCACCAAGTCATCCGCAAAGCCCGCGTCCCGCGAAGGGACGCGGGCTTTGTTGTTGTCGGGCAGGGTTGTTCTCCGGCAGGGTTGTTCTCCGGCTCTGTTGTTCTCCGCTAGAGCGGTTTTCCGGCAGGATGGTGGACATGACTTCCCGCTCCGATTCCCCCGAGTCCGACGCCGGCCGCCTCCACGGCGAGTTCAAGGTTCCTGGCGGCAAGCTCGTCGTCGTGGACTGCCGGCTGGTGGACGGCAAGCTGGCGGAGGTCTCCGTCAGCGGCGACTTCTTCCTCGAACCGGACGAAGCATTGCAGGACATCAACCGCGCCCTCAGCGGCCAGCCTGCGGAGTCGACGCCGGGTGAGCTCGCCGCCGCCGTGACCGCCACCCTGCCGGAAGAGGCCGTCCTGTTCGGTTTTTCGGCCGAAGCGGTGGCCATCGCCGTCCGCCGGGCACTGTCCAAAGCCACCGGCTGGCTGGACCACCAGTGGGAGGTGATTCCGCCGTCGGTCCTTCCCACGCACGTCAATGTCGCCCTGGATGAAGTCCTCACCGAGGAAGTCGGCGCCGGCCGCCGCAACCCCACCCTGCGCTTCTGGGACTGGGAGGAGCCATCCGTGGTGATCGGCAGCTTCCAATCCGTCCGCAACGAAGTGGACCCCGACGGCGTTGCCCGCCACGGCATCACGGTGGTCCGGCGCATCAGCGGCGGGGGAGCCATGTTCATGGAAGCCGGAAACTGCATCACCTATTCCCTCTACCTGCCGCAGACCCTCGTGGACGGCATCAGCTTCGCCGACTCCTACGCCTTCCTGGACGCCTGGGTGATGGCCGCACTGGAGAAGCTCGGGATCACGGCCTTCTATGTGCCCCTCAACGACATCGCCACGGAGCAGGGGAAGATCGGCGGGGCCGCACAGAAGCGCCTTGCCAACGGCGGCATGCTGCACCACGTCACCATGAGCTACGACATCGACGCTGACAAAATGGTGGAGGTGCTGCGGATCGGAAAGGAAAAGCTCTCCGACAAGGGCACCCGCAGCGCGAAGAAGCGGGTGGACCCGTTGCGCAGGCAGAGCGGCCTGCCCCGGGAGGCCATCATCAAGGCGATGCAGGATGTCTTCACGGAGCGCTACGGGGCCGTGGAAACGCGCCTTAGCGATGCCGAGGTGGCCGCGGCGGAGGAACGCGTGCGGAGCAAGTTCGGCACCGATGAATGGTTGTACAGGATTCCTTAGTTCCGCCCGCTACGGTTGCTATTCCTCCTCCTCGGGGAACGCCTCCGGGTAGGGGAAAAGGTGTCCGTTGCAGAGCATGCCCGGGCTGGGCACCTCGGACTTGAACCCCGCCCTGACGATCTGGCCGTAGGACTGGACCCTGCCACCCTCCACCGGATCATCGGGGACATCGTTCAGGCCGGAGAACGAACAGATGGAGTTCGCATGTTCTGGGCCGCGTTCCACCTGGCCCTGAGCGGACGCCGGTGCTGCCGACAGGCCCACAAAGGCCACGGTGCAGACGGCTGCCGTCAGTAGGGATTTCCTGAGCATGGCGGTTCCTCATTCCTTCGCTGGATGGCTGGTGCACGCGATGCTACTAAGGTCTGCCGGGCCCGGACACCGTAGTTGGTACTCGATTAATCCAGCAAATGAGTTCAAGCTACTCGCATTTTCGTGACCGGCTACTCGGCCGGGGCTAGCGCGGCACGGCCTGTGCGCGCAGCGCCCGCAGCAGGTGGTCGCGCTGCTCCAGGACGATGCGCCGCAGTGCCCGCGGCGCATCCGCATGCCCTGTGAGCCAGGCGTCCGTGCGCAGGAGCACCGCGTGCTCCTCGGGTGCGGTACCTTCCGGGAGATCCTGCCCGGCCGGGAACAGCCCGCGCACGATCCGTCCTGCAATCTCAATACTGCGCTCCCGCCACACCCGCTCCAGGCAGTCGAAATAGGGCTCGATGTAGGCATCCAGCATGCCGGAGGGCGCCGTCATGAAGCCCGCGATCGTGGCCCCGAGGATCTCGTTGGACAGCGCAGTCGACTCGACGGCGGCTTGCCAGGCCTCGGCCTTCACAGCGGCGTCGGGCCGCGCCGCGGACGCGAGGGCATGGCCTTCCCGTCCCGAGGCCGTGGTGTCCCTCGCCAGCTCCGCCTCGAGTTCGGCGGGCGTCGCCGCACCGTTCGCGGCGAGGGCCTGCCACAGGCTCCAGCGCAGCTCGGCGTCCACGGCCAGGCCCGCGACGTCCTCTGTCCCGGACAGCAACCCGCGGAGCAGCCCAAGCCGGCCACCGTCGTGCCGGGACACCCCGGCGAGCGTCCGCACCCAGGCAAGCTGCTGATCGGAGCCGGGGACGGAATCCCGGAGGCGGGCCGCTGCCGTGTTAAGCAGTCCGCTGCGCACCGTGTCCCGCTGTGCGGCAGGCACATAGCGTTCCACCGCCGTCGCGGCATTGCCCAGGATGTTCAGCAGAACGCCGATGCCGCTTTCGGCGGGGGCGAAGCGTTCGACGGCGGCCACGTACAGTTCCGCCGGCGTCTCGGCGTCGCGCGCCGAGTCCCAGAGGGCGGTCCAGCAGAGCGCCCGCGCCATGGGATCGTCGATCCGGTCGAGGGCCTCGCGGGCCGTCGCCTCGGACCGCCCATCCAGGCGGACCTTGGCGTAGCTGAGGTCCTCGTCGTTGACCAGCAGCAGGGCGGGGCGGGGCCTGCCGGCCAGGCCGGGCACCGCGGTCAGCGGCCCGTCGACGTCGAGCTCCAGGCTGTCCGTCCGGCGCAGGGCACCGGAGTCGCCGTCGTCGTAGTCGTAGAGTCCCAGCTTGAGCCGGTGCGGCCGGTGCTCCTGCCGGCCCGTGGCCGGATCCACGGAGTCCTGGCGGAGGAGCACGGATTCCATGATCTCGCCGATGCTGCCAGTGCCGCCCGGGCCGTCAGTAATTTCCGCGCTGAGGGTGGAGATGCCCGAGGTCTGGAGCCATTGCCGGCTCCAACTGCCAAGGTCCCGGCCGGACGCGGTTTCGAGGGCCCCAAGCAGATCCGCCAGGGAGGTGTTGCCGAACGCGTGCTCGCGGAAGTACTGACGCGAACCGTTGATGAAGGCCTCGAAGCCGACGTACGCCACCAACTGCTTGAGGACCGAGGCGCCCTTGGCATAGGTGATGCCGTCGAAGTTCTGCTTAGCCGCTTCCAGGTCCGGGATGTCGGCGACGATCGGGTGCGTCGTCGGCAACTGGTCCTGCAGGTAGGCCCAGGCCTTGCGCTTGTTTGCAAAGCTCACCCACGCCGATTCCCAGGAGGTGGCCCGGTCCACGCCCAGCGTGCCCATGAAGTCGGCGAAGGACTCCTTGAGCCAGAGGTCGTCCCACCAGCGCATGGTCACCAGGTCGCCGAACCACATGTGCGCCATCTCGTGCATCAGGGTGTTGGCGCGGGCCTCGTACTGGGCGTCGGTGGCGCGGGAGGTGAAGACGTACTTTTCGGTGAAGGTCACAAGACCGGGGTTCTCCATGGCGCCGAGGTTGTATTCCGGAACGAACGCCTGCTCGTACTTGCCCCACGGATAGGGGAAGTCGAAGAGCCGGTTGAAGAAATCCAGCCCGGCCTTCGTCAGTGCAAACAGCTCCGGAGCGTCGAAGGACTCCGCCAGGGACGCGCGGCAGTAGAGGGCCAGCGGCACCTCAAGCCGGGCGCCGTCGTCGAGCACCGTGCTCCAGTTGTCCTCAGCGCGGAAGTACGGCCCCGCCAGTATCGAGGTGATGTAGGTGGACATGCGCTTGGTGGTGGCGAAGTCCCAGGTGCTGGCGTCGGGATCGCCGGCCAGCGGGGCGCGGCCGGACTCCGCGCCGTTGGACGCCACGTGCCAGTCCGACGGCGCCGCCACGTGGAAGGTGAACTCCGCCTTCAGCTCTGGCTGTTCGAAGTTTGCGAACACGCGCCGGGCGTCTGCCGGCTCGTACTGCGTATACAGATAGCACTTGCCGTCCGCGGGATCGAAGAAGCGGTGCATGCCTTCACCGGAGCGGCTGTACAAGGCGGTGCCGGTGACGATCACCTCGTTGTCGGCGGCCAGGTTCCGCAGCTGGATCCGGTCTCCGTCGACGGCGGACCCCAGGTCCAGTTCCTCGCCGTTCAGGAAGACGCTGTGCACCCCGCCGTGGATGAAATCCAGGAAGGTGTCCGCACCCGGCACTGCCGAGAAAGCGATGAAGGTGCGGCTGGTGTAGCCGTCGACGGCGGGATCCGCCGCGTGCCGGACGTCCAGCGAGATGTCGTACCGGTGGGTGGTCACCAGTGCGGAACGGGCGGCTGCTTCAGCGCGGGTGAGGTTCGACACTCACTTATCTAACCACGCAGCGGGCCCGCCGGAGCGGCGCGGCCGGGCGCCCGCCCATAGTGGCGGGCAGGTATATATTGGCAGCTACGGGGCCGGGAGAATACCGGAAGAGGCGCTCTCTTCCGGCACCGGCTCCGCAGCGGTGAGGGCGTGAAGTGCGTCACATAATCGGCGAGAAATGCGCCCGTAATGAATAGGTGATTACCTGAGTCCTATGTCAGAGCTATTCCAGGATTATTCCGAGGCCGTGGCCCGCTCCGGCGCCTACGACGAGATGTTCGCGCCGGGCTTGATAGCCAGGAAGTCGTACGGCCAGGTCGAGGGGGCCCTGAAGGAACTGTCGCTGGCAGACGTCAGTGCGCGTGCTGAATCCATGGCACGGACCTTCCTGGACCGCGGCGTTACCTTCGACTATGCGGGGGAGGAACGGCCCTTCCCGCTGGACATCGTGCCCCGGGTGATACCTGCCGACGAATGGGAAACCCTGGAACACGGCGTCGCCCAGCGCGTGCGCGCCCTCGAAGCCTTCCTCGACGACGTCTACGGCCGGATGTCCGTGGTGTCCGACGGCGTGATCCCGCGCCAGCTGGTCACCACGAGTGCCCACTTCCACCGCGCCGTGCACGGCTTCGAGCCCGCGGGCGGCGTGCGCGTGCACGTCTCCGGCATCGACGTGGTCCGCGACGCCGCCGGTACCTTCCGCGTCCTGGAGGACAACGTGCGCGTACCTTCCGGGGTCAGCTATGTCCTGGAGAACCGCCGCGCCATGGCCAAAGGCCTTCCCGAAGCGTTCGGCCAGCAGCACATCCGTCCTGTCGAAGAGTATCCGCGCCGCCTGCTGTCCGCGCTGCGCAAGACCGCGCCGTCCGGCGTCGACGATCCCACGGTCGTCGTCCTGACCCCGGGCGTCTTCAACAGCGCCTACTTCGAACACACCCTCCTTGCCGGCCTCATGGGCGTGGAGCTCGTGGAGGGCCGCGACCTCATCTGCCGCGGCAACCGGGTGTACATGCGCACCACCGCCGGCGAGCAGCGCGTGGATGTCATCTACAAACGCATCGACGACGACTTCCTCGATCCCCTGCAGTTCCGCTCCGATTCCATGCTCGGCTGCCCCGGACTGGTCAACGCGGCCCGCGCCGGCGGGGTCACCATCGCCAACGCGGTGGGCAACGGCGTCGCCGACGACAAACTCGTCTACAGCTACGTTCCGGACCTCATCAGGTACTACCTGCACGAAGAGCCGGTCATCGCCAACGTGGACACCTTCCGCCTGGAGGAGAAGGAAGCCCGTGAACACGTGCTGGACCGCCTGGACGAGCTCGTGGTGAAACCCGTGGACGGTTCCGGCGGCAAGGGCCTGGTGATCGGCCCGGCCGCATCCAAGGACGAACTCGACGCCCTGCGCCAGCGGATCCTGACGGACCCGCGCGGCTGGATCGCCCAGCCCGTGCTGCAGCTCTCCACCGTGCCCACGCTCTCCGGGGACAAGTTCGGCCCGCGCCACGTGGACCTGCGGCCCTTCGCCGTGAACGACGGCGACGACGTCTGGGTGCTGCCCGGCGGACTCACCCGGGTGGCACTGAAGGAGGGGTCGCTGATCGTGAACTCCAGCCAAGGAGGCGGTTCGAAGGACACCTGGGTGCTCTCCGATTCGCCGCAGCTGCCCGGACCGGACCTTCCACGGCAGAGCATCAGCGTCCGCGAGCAGGTGTCCGTATGGCCCGTGGAAAGCAACTGGCGCGACCGCCAGTCGGAGCAGGAACAGCAATGAGCCTGTTCCAGCCCGCCCTCTCTATTGACCAGACCCCGAACGCCAAGGAGGCAGGCCCGTGCTGAGCCGTATTGCCGAGTCACTCTTCTGGATCGGCCGCTATGTGGAACGTGCCGACGGCACCGCCAGGATCCTGGACGTCCACCTCGAGCGCTTGAACCACCTTCCGCTCGACGAACAGCGCAGCGTAGCCCGCGAACTCCTGGCCGTGATGGGTGCGCGGCCGCAGAGCGAGGAGTTCGGCCTGCCGGAACTGCTCCACGCGCTGGCCTACGACAAGTCCAATGCTTCCTCGATCGCCGGATCCCTGGGCGCAGCGCGGGAGAACGCCCGGCGCGCCCGCGAAACGGTGTCGTCCTCGCTGTGGGAGTGCCTCAACACGACGTACTACGGGCTGAACCAGCACCGCAAGGATGTCGTGGGCACCTATCGCTTCTGCAACTGGGTCCTGGAACGCACCGCGATGGTCCGCGGCCTCGCCGACACCACCGTCAGCCACGACGAAAGCTGGCTCTTCCTGGTCCTGGGCCGGTCGCTGGAACGCGCCGACATGACGGCCCGCATGCTCTCCACCCGGGATGTCCTCTCCGCGGGCATGTCCTGGGTGAACATGCTGCGCTGCGCGGGCGCTTACGAGTCCTTCCTGCGCACCCGGCGGGCCGCCTTCGGCGACCAGCACGCGGCAGAGTTCCTGCTCCTGGACCGGCTGTTCCCGCGCTCGATCGTGTACGCGCTGCGCGACGCCGACGAGTGCCTTGCCAAGCTTGACCCTTCGGCCCAGCGCGTCGGCTTCATCAACGACGCCCGCCGGATCGTGGGCCAGGCCAGGACCTTCCTCGAATTCCACCGGACGGACGACCTCATGGCCGAGCTTCCCGAGCACATGGACCGTGTGCAGAAGGCGGTCACGCAGGCCTCCGACGCGATTTCCCGTAAGTACTTCAATCAGGCGGATGAACTGGCCTGGGTGGGAGAAGTTTCATGACCCGGCTGAGCATCGTCCACAAGACCGCGTACAAGTACAACAAGCGCGTCACCCTGTCCTACAACGAAGCCCGGATGACCCCGCTGACCGACCCCCAGCAGGTGGTCCTCGAAACGTCGCTGAAGGTTACGCCGTCGCAGGCAGCCGTCAGCACCTACCGCGACTACTGGGGCACCCGCGTCACCGCATTCGACATGCAGATGCCGCACGAACGGCTGGAGGTTGTCGCCACCAGCACGGTCGAAGTGCACCGGGCCGAGAAGATCGCGTTGCCGGAGCAGATTGTCGACTGGGAAACGCTCGACTCCGACGCCGTACGGGACCAATTCAGCGACTGGCTTCCGCAGTCCCAGCTGAGCGGCCCCGGCGCCGAAGTCCTGTCCATCATCCCCGGGGTCGTGGCGGGCCGTAACCCGCACGACGCCGCAATGTCCGTCTTCGAATGGATGCGCGGCGAGATGACCTACATGAAGGGCAGCACCCTGGTCACCACGAATGCCGAGCAGGCGTGGACCCAGCGGCAGGGCGTCTGCCAGGACCTCGCCCACCTGGCGATCGGCTCCCTGCGCAGCTGTGGCATTCCGGCGCGCTACGTCTCCGGGTACATCCACCCGCGTTCGACGGCGGAGATCGGCGAGACCGTGGCCGGCCAGTCGCACGCGTGGCTGGAGTGGTGGGACGGCGAGTGGCGAAGCTGGGACCCCACCAACCACAAGCCGGCCGGCGACCACCACGTGACGGTGGCGCGCGGCCGGGACTACCGCGACGTTCCGCCGCTGAAGGGCATCCTGTCCGGCGGCGGGGGATCGGCGTTGACCGTGACCGTGGAGATCACCCGCCTGGCCTGAACACGGGCTTGAGCAGACGCGGGTTTAGGCAGCTGTGGCCGGCACCGGATTTCCGGTGCCGGCCACAGCGGTCAGAAGCGCAGGCTGTTTACCAGGGGCTGGGCTTGTAGTCCTTGAGGAAGACGCCGAACTGGTCCACGCCCTGCTCGCCCATCACGATCGGATCGTAGACGCGGGCTGCGCCGTCCACCAGGTCCAGCGGAGCATGGAAGCCTTCCTCCATGAGCCGGACCTTGGTGTAATGCGGGCGTTCGTCGGTGATCCAGCCGGTGTCCACCGCGGTCATCAGGATGCCGTCGGTGTCCAGCATTTCCTGGGCGCTGGTGCGGGTCATCATGTTCAGTGCCGCCTTGGCCATGTTGGTGTGCGGGTGGCCGGGGCCCTTGTAAACCCGCGAGAACTGCCCTTCCATGGCCGAGACGTTCACGATGTATTTCCGACGGGCGGTGGAGCGCTTCATGGCCTCCCGCAGGCGGCTCACCAGCAGGAACGGCGCGGTGACGTTGCACAGCTGGACTTCGAGCATTTCCAGCGGGTCGACCTCGTCCACCACCTGTGTCCAGCTGTTCATGGTGGCCAGATCCGGGACCAGGCCCCCGGCGTCGATGGCCGTGCCGCTGGCGATGCGTTCCAGCGAGGCGGAACCCGTGGACAAAGCCAGCGAGGTGATGGCGTCACCGGCCAGGACGGGGTGTTCATTGACGCTGTGGGCGATGGCCAGGGGATGCTTGTCGTGGGCGTGGCCGAACGTGACGAGTTCCGGACCGCCGTTGCCAGCCTGCAGTGCCGCGGGCAGCGGTTCGTCTTCGGCATCCACCAGCGGCTTGTACGCGTTGCCGGAGCGCCGCACTGTCTGGGCCGCGTTGTTGATGATGATGTCCAGCGGGCCGGCCGCGCTCAGGGAGTCCGTCAGGGCCATCACCTGGGACGGGTCGCGCAGGTCGATGCCGACGATCTTCAGGCGGTGCAACCACTCGGCGCTGTCCTCCATCGCTGCGAAACGGCGGGCGGCGTCCTTGGGGAAGCGGGTGGTGATGGTGGTGTGGGCGCCGTCGCGCAACAGCCGCAGGGCGATGTACATGCCAATCTTCGCCCGCCCGCCGGTGAGGAGGGCGCGGCGGCCAGTCAGGTCCGTCCGAGCGTCGCGCTTGCCGTGGCTGAAGGCGGCACACTCAGGGCACAGCTGGTGGTAGAAGGCGTCCACCTGGGTGTAGTGCTGTTTGCAGATGTAACAGGGCCGGGAACGGATCAGGTGCCCGGCGATCTCCCCGGTCGCCGAACTGGCAAGCTTGTTGCCGCGGGTTTCGTCGTCAATGCGGTCGGGAGCCGCCGTCGCGGTCAGCGCCATGACGGCGCGGTCGGCCTCGGCGATGGCGTCACGCTTGGTGACCCGGCGGTGGCGCTTGACCGCCTTGAACATCTTCCCAGTGGCACGACGGACGGCGACGTAGTCCGGGTGCTCCTCGTCGTAGGCGTGGATCGTGTTCAGGACCTTAAGGCAGGCCTGGATCTCTTCAGGCGTCAACTCGGAACTCATTGCTCCGATTTTACAGGCCCGCGGAAGGGCCTCAAAAGGAAAGCCTCCCCGTGCGGTGCACGGGGAGGCTGCGGGCTTCCTGTCGGGTCAGACCTCGACGGAGGTTGCCTGGGCTTCGGCGGTCTTCTCCATGGACTCGCGGGCGTCGGGGAGGCCCTCGGTAACGGCCCTGACTGCCTTCGGGAGAACGCGCCGGTACTCTGCGGAGAGTGCCAGCTCGGCCTCTTCGGGTTCCGGCACGAGCTGCCCCTTGGCGAGGACCGTGATGCCGGACTGCGTGACCTTGTAGCCGCGGGCGCGGTCCAGTTCCGGGTCGAGGCCGATGGCGGCGCCGGCCGGGATCCGGACGTTCTTGTCGATGATGGCGCGGTTGACCACGGCGCCTTCACCGACGCGGACCTTGTCCATCAGCACCGAGTCCTGGACGCGGCTGGCCGTGCCCACGTAGACGTCGTTGGAGAGCACGGAACCCTCCACGATGCCGCCGGAAACCACCACGCCGCTGGCCACGATCGAATCCAGGGCAGAGCCCACGGTCTGGTTCTCCCCGCGCACGAACTTGGCAGGCGGGGAAATGCTCTGCCGGGTGTAAATCGGCCACTCGGAGTTGTAGAGGTTGAACACCGGGACCGGCGAAATGAGGTCCATGTGGGCGTCATAGAAGGAATCGATGGTGCCTACGTCGCGCCAGTAGGTGCGGTCGCGTTCTGTCGATCCCGGGATGTCGTTGAGCGTGAAGTCGTACACCCCGGCTTCGCCCTTGCCTACAAAGTAGGGAATGATGTCCCCGCCCATGTCGTGCTTGGTATCCAGGCGCTCGGCGTCAACGCGGAGCGCGTCCACGAGGGCGTCGGCGTCGAAGACGTAGTTGCCCATGGAGGCCAGGAACTGGGTGGGGTCCGCGGCGAGGCCGGCGGTTTCGGCCGGTTTCTCGACGAAGGCGGCGATCTTCTGGGGATCGTTCTGGTCCACTTCGATGACGCCGAACTGGTTTGCCATGGACAGCGGCTGGCGCACGGCCGCGACGGTGGCCTTGGCCCCGCTGGCAACGTGCTGCTCCACCATCTGCGAGAAGTCCATCCGGTAGACGTGGTCCGCGCCGACCACCACCACGATGTCCGGGTTGGCGTCATGGATCAGGTTCAAGGACTGGTAGATCGCGTTTGCGCTGCCCAGGAACCAGCTCTTGCCCACACGCTGCTGGGCCGGGACGGAGGCGACGTATTTGCCGAGCTGGGTGGACATGCGCCAGGTTTCCGAGATGTGCCTGTCGAGGCTGTGCGACTTGTATTGAGTGAGCACAACGATCTGCAGATACCCCGAATTGACCAGGTTCGAAAGCGCGAAGTCTATCAACCGATAACCGCCGGCGAACGGCACCGCCGGTTTAGCCCGATCCGCCGTCAGTGGCATGAGGCGGTTCCCCTCGCCGCCGGCCAATACGATCGCCAATACTTTCTTCAACGCCATTGGTGTATTTCTCCCTGTACGTCTTGAAGCCCCCCGAAGAGCCCGGGATGCCGGACTCCTTCACACTAGAACAGATACGGGGGAACGACTACGTTAGGCACCATGCGCGTAGACATTGTGACTAAAGAATTTCCTCCCGAGATCTACGGCGGCGCCGGAGTGCATGTTGCCGAGCTCAGCCGAGTCCTTGCAAAACATGTTGAGTTGCAGGTCCGCGCCTTCGGCGCGCCCCGCGACGCCGACTTCCACGGGGCGACTGTGACGTCATATTCGACGCCGGAAGACCTCGTGTCCGCCAACGCCGCCGTGCAGACCTTGGGCGTCGACCTGAGGATCGTGCCCGACGTCGCCGGGGCGGACCTGGTGCATTCACACACCTGGTACGCGAACATGGCGGGCCACCTCGCGTCACTGCTGCACGGGATTCCGCACGTCCTCAGCGCACACAGCCTCGAGCCGCTGCGTCCTTGGAAGGCCGAGCAGCTTGGCGGCGGTTACGCGCTGTCTTCCTGGGTGGAGAAGACGGCCTATGAAGCGGCTGCCGCGATCATCGCCGTGTCCGAAGGGATGCGGCAGGACATCCTGCGCAGCTATCCGGAAGTTGATCCCGCCAAGGTGCGTGTGGTCCACAATGGCATTGACGTGGAACTGTGGCAGCCGGATGCAGGCGAAGAACACGTCCGTGCCCTCGGAATCGATCCGGCCAAGCCGAGCGTGGTGTTCGTCGGCCGGAACACCCGCCAGAAGGGCGTGCCTTACCTGCTCCGTGCCGCGGCGAAGCTGCCGGACCACGTCCAGCTGGTCCTTTGCCTCGGCGCCGCCGACACCCCGGAACTCGCCGCGGAAACCGCAGCCCTGATCGAAGAGCTGCAGAGCAAGCGTGAGGGAGTCATCCTGATCGAACGCATGCTGCCGCGCAAGGAACTCATCCAGGTGCTCAGCCACGCCACGGCCTTCGCGTGCCCGTCCATTTACGAACCCCTTGGCATCGTGAACCTTGAGGCAATGGCCTGCGGTGCGGCCGTCGTTGCCAGCGCGACCGGCGGCATCCCCGAGGTCGTCAACCACGGCGAAACCGGCCTGCTGGTAGAGCTGGAACAGGTGACCGACGGAACCGGCACTCCGCTGGATCCGGAGAAGTTCGTGGCCGACTTCGCCGCGGCCCTCACGGAAGTCGTTTCCGACCCGGAACGGGCGAAGGCCATGGGCGCCGCCGGCCGGGCACGGGCCGAGGCCCATTTCTCCTGGGAATCGATCACCCAGACCACCCTTGAGGTTTACCGCTCGGTGCTCGATAAGCCCGGGCTGAGCTAGGCAGGGAAACCCGTCTGGTAGCAGCACGACGGCGGCGCCGCACCTTCAGCAAGCAAGCTTGCGAACGTGCGGCGCCGCCGTCGCTGTTCCCGCCCCGGGCGGTTCAGCCCTTCAGAGCCGGAAGGTTCTTTTCTTCCAGGGGGCCGGACCCGCTGGCCCGCTGCGCCTGGAAGTAGTCGCGTGCCTCGTCCTGGCGTTGCTGCTCGGCGCCGGAGGCGATGGCCGCACGGAGGTGTTCCGGCCCGTAGCCGAAAGCGTCCACCAGGTCCAGGGCGTGCGGGCGGATTTTCACCAGGAGCCGGTTGATGTAGGCGCCGACAGTCCGGCCGCGCTGCATCGAGAGCCGGCCGTTCATGAGGTACCAGGACAAGTGGGTCTCGATCAGTGACAGCCCGAAGAGGTCGCGCAGCCAAGTGAGCACCTGCAGGGTGCCCGGGTCCTTCACGGAGGCGAGCGCTTCGGTGAACGCTTCCCATTGCAGGAGTTCCGCGTGGGCGCGGGCGGCGTCGATGAGGTCGTCCTGGTGCTGGTTGAACAGGGCCGCGGCCTGGTGCTGGGGCAGCTTGTTCGCGCCCTTCAGGGCCGAGCCGACTTCGGCGACCATCGACTGCACCCTGTCCGTCAGGAGGGTGCGCTGGCCTTCCTCGTCCCGCAAGGCCAGCGCGGCCTTCTGCACGGAACCGCTATCGGCGACGAACTGCGCCACCTGGCGCAGGCCGGTGCGGTGCAGCGCCACATCTGCGGCCTGGGACACCACGAAGCGGGCCAGCACACCGAAGTCAACGGAACGGAATTCCTTGGCGTAGTCAGCCAGCAGCCGCTTGGCCACGAGCTGGAGCAGCACCGTGTTGTCGCCTTCGAAGGTGGCGTAGACGTCGAGGTCCGCGCGCAGCGAGGCGAAGCGGTTCTCGATCAGGAAGCCGGCCCCGCCACAGGCCTCGCGGCATTCCTGGAGCGTGTCCAGGGCGTGCCACGTGCTCAGCGGCTTGAGCGCGGCGGCAAGTGTCTCAAGGTCCTGCCGGTCGGCGTCGGTGTCTTGTTTCCCGGAAAAGACGTCCTCGAACTTCACCAGCAGCTGCTCGTGGGCGAACCCCGCCGCGTAGGTGGTGGCGAGGCGGGTGAACAGCCGGCGCTGGTGGCGCTGGTAGTCGAGCAGTACCTCTTCTTCCACGGGGGAGGAGGAGTTGAACTGGCGCCGTTCGCTGGCGTACTGGATGGCAGTCTTCAGCGCGACCTTGCTCGCGGCCACGGCGGCGCCGTCCAGGGACACGCGGCCCTGAACCAGGGTGCCGAGCATGGTGAAGAACCGCCGTCCGGGGCTGGAGATCGGCGAGCTGTATGCGCCCTCGGGGGAGACGCTGCCGTAGCGGTTGAGCAGGTTCGTCCGCGGGATCCGCACGTTGCTGAAATGCAGCCGGCCGTTGTCGATCCCGTTGAGCCCGCCCTTGACGCCGTCGTCCTCGCCGCCGATGCCGGGGAGGAATTCCTTGCTCTGCGGATCACGCAGGGGGACGTAGAAGGCGTGGACGCCGTGGTTGACATTGCGAGTCACCAGTTGGGCGAAGACGACGGCGGCGAGGCCGTCGTTCGCGGCGTTGCCGATGTAGTCCTTCCACGCGGCCCGGAACGGGGTGTGGATGACGAACTCCTGCGCCGCCTCGTCATAGGTGGCGGTGGTGGCGATGCTGGCGACATCCGAGCCGTGGCCGGTTTCCGTCATGGCGAAGCAGCCCGGGATCTCCAGGCTCATGATCCCGGGCAGCCACTTGTCATGGTGCTCGGCGGTACCAAGGTGAAGGACGGCGGAGCCAAAAAGGCCCCACTGGACGCCGGCCTTGATCTGCAGCGACGGATCAGCCGTGACCAGTTCCTCGAATCCGGCAATGTTCCCGCCGTGATCGTCCGAGCCCCCCAGCCGCGTGGGAAAAGCCCTGTGCACTGCGTTGTTCTCCACCAGGTAGCCCAGCTGCGCGAACACGCGCTTCCGGTGTTCCGTGTGGGTCAATCCCTCGAACTTGTGCACCTCGGGGCGGCCGGCGAGTTCGCGGGCCGCGCGGCGGACGTCCGCCCAGCGGCCGAGCAAGAGGTCGCCGAGCACAGCGACATCGACGGCCGGGGTGCCGGCAGCTTCGGATCCGGCGGGCTTGGTGCCGGACGCGGAGCGGTCCACTACTTCAGTCATGTGATTCCTTCGCGGTTTCCATACAGTGGGTCATTGCTGGTTCTGGGTGGTTCGGCTTCCGGGCGCGATCCCTGCGCACAGCCAGTCGGTGAGGTGCTCGGCCATGGCCTGTTCGTCGGGCTTGCCGGGGGAGTCCGGGGAACTGAGCCACAGCTCACCGGCGCTGCGCACCATGCCGATGGCCGCCGTCGGCCAATAGCCGATCAGGACCTCAGCGTCGGGACCGAGGTGTTCGCGCATGGGGGCGGCCATCATGGCGCTGATCGACTCGAAGAAGTGTCCCAGGGCGCCGGAGGCGGCGATGGCGTCCTGCTGGCCGGCCTCGCCGTGCGGCAATCGGGTGACGAAGGCGTAGACATTCGGGCTTGCCCCGGCCATCTGCAGATAGGCCGACACCATGGCGAACAGGCCTTCGCGGGCCGATGTGGCGGTGGCCACCGCCTCCTTCATCTTCCGTTGCATCTGTGCGAGGACCACTTCCCCCATGGCCTGCTGGAGCCCCGCTTTGTCACCGAAGTAGCGGTAGAACACGGGCTTCGAAGTGCCGGCCGCTGCCGCGATGTCCTCCATCGAGGCGTCGCTGCCGAGGGTGTGTACGGCTTTGCGTGCTGCCTTGATCAGTTCCCGCCGGCGTTCTTCCCGGTGGCCCTGCCAGCGGGCTGCACGGCCGTCGACGGCGGGGGCAACGAAATCCGCCGGACCCGTTGCGAGGGCGGCGGCGGAGCCCGTGGCCGCTTGCCCGGATGCCGCTTGCTTGGATGCTGTGACGCTGTTCACGATACCCAGCGTATCAGGTACGCTGGGTATCAGTAACCCGAACGAGCGAAGGAGCAAACGGATGCCCGAAGCAGCACTGTCACCGGAAGAAAGCCACGCGCAGCGCGGGCAGCATTCGCCCGAAGCGGGCCTCCGCAGGGCGGTGGTCATCGGCGGCAACAGGATTCCGTTCGCCCGCAGCGGCGGTGCGTACACCAGGTCCTCCAACCAGGACATGCTCACCGCAGCACTTGACGGACTGATTGCCCGATTCGGCCTGCAGGAGGAACGGCTCGGTGAAGTTGCCGCGGGTGCCGTACTGAAGCATTCGCGCGACTTCAACCTGACCCGCGAAGCCGTCCTTGGTTCGGCGCTGTCCGCGGAAACCCCCGCGTACGACCTGCAGCAGGCCTGCGCCACCGGCCTGGAGACCGTGCTCGGGCTGGCCAACAAGATCAAGCTGGGCCAGATCGATTCCGCAGTGGCCGGCGGCGTGGACTCGGCCTCCGACGCCCCGATCGCCGTCAGCGAAGGTCTGCGCGAAGTGCTGCTAGATCTCAACCGGGCCAAGACCCTTCCTGCGCGCCTGAAGGCGCTGTCCCGGCTGCGTCCCAAGGACATCATCCCGGATGCCCCGGATACCGGAGAACCCCGCACGGGCCTGTCCATGGGCGAACACCAGGCACTCACCACCGCGCAGTGGAAGATCACCCGCGAAGCCCAGGACGAACTCGCCTACTACAGCCATCGCAATCTCGCGGCGGCATACGATCGCGGCTTCTTCGATGACCTGCTCACCCCATACCGGGGCCTGAACCGGGATTCGAACCTTCGACCCGACACCTCCTTGGAGAAGCTCGCCACCCTGAAGCCTGTGTTCGGCAAGACTCTTGGCGCCGAGGCGACCATGACGGCGGGCAACTCCACACCGCTCACCGACGGTGCGGCCACGGTGCTGCTTGGAAGCGAAGATTGGGCGGACCGCAGGGGCTTGCCCAAGCTGGCCGTGGTGGTAGACGGAGAGGCCGCCGCCGTCGATTTCGTCCATGGCAAGGACGGCCTGCTGATGGCGCCGGCCTTCGCGGTGCCGCGGCTGCTGGCCCGCAATGGACTCACCCTCGAAGACTTCGACTTCTTTGAAATCCACGAGGCTTTCGCGGGCACCGTGCTCAGCACCCTGGCCGCCTGGGAAGACGAGGACTTCGGTCGGGAACGCCTCGGCCTTCCGGGCGCGTTCGGCTCGATCGACCGTAGCAAGCTCAATGTCAACGGCTCCTCGCTCGCCGCCGGCCACCCCTTCGCCGCAACCGGCGGCCGCATCGTTGCCTCCTTGGCAAGAATGCTGCGCGATCGCGGCACGGTGCACGGGCGCCCTGCCCGGGGCCTGATCTCCATCTGTGCAGCGGGCGGACAGGGCGTGGTGGCAATTCTTGAGGCTTACCCAGCCGCGGAAGGGGAGCAGGCATGAGCGATAAGTACACGCAATTCGTCAGCCATGGATTCGGCCGCGACCTCGCCGGGAGGCTCGGCCTGCCCCGGCCGGTCGAATTGCGCAGGTACAAAGCGGGCAGCCCACTGGTACCCGGGCCGGCGCTAGTCGTCGGCAGGCCGGACGAAGGCCAAGGGCAGGCGGCGGAAGCCCTTGCCGCGGAACTCCTTTCCTGGGGCCTGGACGTCCGGCGCAACGCTTTGCCCAAAGAAAAGCTCGGGGCGATCATCCTGGTGCTTGACGACGTCCAGCGGCCGGAGGACCTTGAAATCCCCGTGCTGACCGTCGCCCGCTCGCTGCGTGACCTTGCCCCAGGCGGGAGGGTCGTCACCGTGTCACGCACGGCGGAATCCGCAGCGGATCCGGCCGAAGCGGCCGCCCGCCAGGGAACCGACGGGATGGTGCGCTCATTGGCCAAGGAACTCCGTGACGGAGCCACTGCCAACGGCATCCTGCTGGGCCGGGATGCCGGGCCGCAAAGTCCGGGAACCCTGGGGGCATTGCGCTTCTTCCTCTCGGGCCGCTCCGCCTTCGTCGATGGCCAGTTCCTCACCGTATCCACCGCCGCCGGCTGGCAGCCCGGCGACCCGGACAAGCCGCTCGCAGGAAAGGTCGCGGTCGTCACCGGCGCCGCCAGGGGAATCGGTGCCGCCATTGCGCGGACCCTCCACCGCGACGGCGCCACCATTGTCGCCGTCGACGTTCCGGCGGCGGGTGACCACTTGGCGGAGGTTGCCAACGCGGTGAAGGGAACGGCCCTTCAACTGGACATCACCGTGCCCGATGCCGGGGAGCGGATCATCCACCATGCCTTGGAACGGCACGGAAGCATGGACATCCTGGTCCACAATGCGGGCATCACCCGGGACAAGCTCCTGGCCAACATGGACGAAGGACGTTGGCGCTCGGTCATCGCCGTCAACATCGCCTCACAGCTGCGCATCAACGATGCCGTCCTCGCTTCAGCAGCCCTGCCCGTGGCGCCGCGGATCGTGTCAGTTGCGTCCACCAGCGGCATCGCCGGCAATCGCGGCCAAAGCAACTACGCCCTGTCCAAGGCGGGCGTGATCGGCATGGTGCGCGCCAGCGCGCCCCTGCTGGCAGCCCGCGGCGGCGCGATCAACGCTGTTGCCCCCGGTTTCATCGAAACCGAAATGACTGCCCGGATCCCGTTCCTCACCCGGGAAGTGGCGCGACGCCTGAACTCCCTGCAACAGGGCGGCGCTCCCGGCGACGTCGCCGAGGCCATCGCGTTCCTGGCCTCGGATGCGGCCGGCGGGATCTCCGGTGAGGTGCTGCGGGTCTGCGGACAGAATCTGGTGGGCGCATGAGCGCGGACGCGGGCGGAGGCGGCGGGCGGACCGTGTTCTTGCCGGAGGCGCCTTCGCTCTCGATGCTGTACCTCAACGCCGCGGCGACGGCGGCCCGGCGCCGGATCTCCGGCGCCCTGCCCGGCACTGACCTCCCGGGCGCCCGCCACGGGCTCCGGGGCGTCACGGCCGACGTCGAAAAGCTGACGGCTTTCCAGCACCTGGTCGGCGAGAGCGCCGGTGACTTCCTGCCCGCGGGATTCATCCATGCCCTGGCATTCCCGGTGGCGATGAGCGTGCTCAACCGGGACGACTTCCCGCTCCCGCTCCTGGGCATGATCCATCTGCGGAACAGGGTGGAACAATACCGTGCCGTGCACTTTTCGGAGTCCCTGGAGATCGTGGCGTGGGCGGAGAACCTGCGCGGGCACCGGGCAGGGACCCAGGTTGACCTCGTGGCCGAAGTCCGGGACGTCGGCGGCGACCTCCTCTGGAAGGGAGTGTCCAGCTACCTCGCCAAAGGCTTCTTCCTTCCGGGCGTAGACAAAAACGGCGTTCAGGGACCCGGGACCGAAACTCCGTTCAGCCCGCCCGACCCGACTGCGCTGTGGACTCTCGGTGTCGATGCCGGGCGGAACTATGCGGGCGTTTCGGGCGACTTCAACCCGATCCACCTGAGCGTGCTTTCAGCCAAGGCACTGGGGCTGAAGCGCTCGATCGCCCACGGCATGTACCTTGCCTCACGGGCACTGGCCGAAGTGGGGCCGGCCAGGAGTGAAGCCTTTGCCTGGGAGGTTGCTTTTGAGGCTCCGGTGTTCCTCCCGGCCCGTGTTTCCCTGGAGATCGGCACGTCCCGCGATGCCGGAGGGCACTGGTCCCACTCGGATTTCACCGGGTGGAACCCACGCAGCGGCCGCCGCCACTTCAAGGGATCGGTGGCTGCCTTGGATTAGGCCGGCTGCTTCCTTCGCGTACGGCGGTGACCGGCCCTTGCCCGGTGCAGCCGCTGCCGAAACCCGCCGCCGGTTACCGAATTTTCCGGACACGGTCCGCCCGCCACCCGATTTTAAAATCCCCGGGAACCGTGTTAGAGTTTTTCTCGCTGCTTCGGAGGAAAGTAAAGCGCCGGAAGGCGTGGACGATGCTCCGGACACCACCTGCGCGGGTGGCGGAATGGCAGACGCGCTAGCTTGAGGTGCTAGTCCTCGAAAGGGGGTGGGGGTTCAAGTCCCCCTCCGCGCACAAATGCGAGGCCCGAATTCAATTCACGAATTCGGGCCTCGATTGTTTAATTACGAATTCTTTCAGATCACAGCGAATGTGATGCGCATCTCAATAGCCCGCCTGCCTCGGAGCTATTTCCCCGAAGAAGGCCCACGGGAGTTCTACAGCGGGCGGCGGGGTGCGCCGCCGGCCGGGAATCGCCGGCCCTGCGGGCTCCGCACCCGGTCCCGGGTGGGTAGGCTGGGGGAGTGCCGCGCCTGCGATGCTGCGCGGTGAGAGCCGAATGTGCACCGAACCCAGCTAGGAGAGTTCCATGTCTGAGATCCGCCCCGAAGACGAAGTTGTCCGGATCTGCCAGGAACTCATCCGGATAGATTCCTCAAATTTCGGCGACGACTCGGGCCCGGGCGAGCGGGCCGCCGCGGAGTACACCGCCGGGCTGATCAGCGAAGTGGGCCTCGACGTCGAAATCTTCGAGTCTGCCCCCGGACGGGCGAGCGTCGTGACCAGGATGGCCGGAGAGGATCCTTCGGCGGACGCCCTGGTGGTCCACGGCCACCTCGACGTCGTTCCGGCACTCAAGGACCAGTGGTCGGTGGACCCCTTCAGCGGCGAACTCAAGGACGGCCTGATCTGGGGCCGCGGCGCGGTGGACATGAAGGACATGGACGCCATGATCCTGTCGGTCATGCGCGACTTCGCCCGTAGCGGCCGCAAGCCCAAGCGCGACATCGTCTTCGCCTTCTTTGCCGACGAGGAAGCCGGCGGCACCTACGGGGCGCGCTACGCCGTCGAGCACCGCCGCGAACTGTTCGACGGCGCCACCGAAGCGATCTCCGAGGTCGGCGGCTTCTCCGCGACCATCGGCGGCAAGCGCACCTACCTGCTGCAGACCGCGGAGAAGGGCATCTCCTGGCTCCGCCTCGTGGCGCACGGCCGGGCAGGCCACGGCTCCCAGATCAACACGGACAACGCCATCACCCGGCTTGCCGGGGCCGTCACCAGGATCGGCGGGTACCAGTGGCCGATCGAACTCACGCCCACCACACGGCAGTTCCTGGACGGCGTCACCGAACTGACCGGCGTCGAATTCGACCCCGACAACCCCGAACTGCTCCTGAAGGAACTCGGCACGGTTGCCCGCTTCGTGGGCGCCACTCTGCAGAACACCTCCAACCCCACGCTGCTGCGCTCGGGCTACAAGCACAACGTGATCCCCGAGTCTGCGGAGGCCCTCGTGGATTGCCGCACGCTGCCGGGACAGCAGGAACTCGTTTTCCAGACCATCAAGGAACTGGCAGGCGAGGGCGTAGAAGTCAGCTATGTCAACAAGGATGTCTCCCTTGAAGTGCCTTTCGCCGGCAACCTTGTGGACTCCATGATTGATGCCCTGCACTCCGAGGACCCGGGCGCCAAGGTCCTTCCCTACACGCTCTCCGGCGGCACCGACAACAAGTCCCTGAGCAAGATCGGCATCACCGGCTATGGCTTCGCCCCCCTGATGCTCCCGGACGAACTCGACTTCACCGGGATGTTCCACGGCGTGGACGAGCGCGTGCCGGCCGAATCACTGAAGTTCGGCACCCGGGTGCTGAACAGGCTTCTGAGCAACTACTAGGAGCCTGCCGTGACCCCCGAGGACATCCTGCCGTACGAACTGCTGGAGCGGATCCGGGACAGGGCCGCAGGCTATGACCGGGACAATTCCTTCTTCCATGAGGACTTCCGGGAACTCGCCGATGCCGGGTACCTGAAGCTCTTCGTTCCGGAGTCCGACGGCGGCCGCGGCCTCGGGCTTGCGGAGGTCGCCGCCCTGCAGCGTCGGCTCGCCGGGGCGGCGCCCGCAACCGCGCTTGGGGTGAACATGCACCTGGTGTGGACCGGCGTCGCCCGCGTTCTGGAGAACATGGGTGACGGCTCCCTTTCCTTTGTGTTGAAGGAAGCGGGGGAGGGAGAAGTGTTCGCGTTCGCGATCTCCGAAGCCGGCAACGATTCCATGCTCTTCGATTCCGGAACCGTCGCGGCTCGGTTGCCGAACGGCGGCTACAGCTTCACCGGACGCAAGATCTTCACGAGCCTTTCCCCGGTATGGACCCGCCTGGGAACTTTCGGCAAGGACGGTACCGCCCGCGGGGGCGCAGGGGAACTCGTCTTCGGTTTCCTGGACCGGCAGGCTGCGGGCCATTCCACGGCAGGGGACTGGGACACCCTGGGCATGCGTGCCAGCCAGTCCAATTCGACACTGCTCGAGGGAGCCGTGGTCCCTTCGGAACGGATCTTCCGGAAGCTTCCGCCCGGACCCAATCAGGATCCCCTGATTTTCGCCGTCTTCGCGTGCTTCGAGACGCTCCTCGCCGCCGTCTACACGGGTATTGCCGAGCGGGCCTTTGAACTGGCCCTGGAAGCCGTCAAACGCCGTACCTCGGCCAAATACGGCGGGCGGAGCTTCGCCCAGGACCCGGACATCCGCTGGAAGATCGCGGACGCCGCCATGGCGCTGGACTCCGTACAGGCCCAGCTGGCAGGACTCGCCCGAGACGTGGACGGCGGGGCGGACCATGGAGGCTTTTGGTTCGCCAAGCTCGTGGGCCTGAAGCTGCGCGCCACGGAAACCGCCCGCGCTGTGGTGGACACCGCCATCCGGGTCTCCGGTGGCGCCAGCTACTTCAGGGGAGCGGAACTCGAACGCCTCTACAGGGACGTGCTGGCCGGCATCTTCCACCCGTCCAACGATGAGTCGGCGCACAACACCGTGGCCAATGCCTGGCTGGGGCCGCTGGAGCGCTGATTCAGGGCAGCGGCCTCAGACCGTGCGCTGGACGGAAAACACTTTGCGGCGCATCCAGAAACGTCGGCCGCCGCCCATATAGAGCACACTGCGCTCGAGTTCCCACTTGCCGTACTCGGAATGTTCGACGAGCCGGCGCCGGGCATCCGGCAGGGAATCGTCAGGCGCCACCGTCAGTACCAGGTACTCGTACTGCCTTGCGTTGTCCCTTTGGCGTTCGATGGAACTGCCTAGAATTTGTTCCCTCATCCCTCTCCATTTTCGTCGTTTTCGGGCTAACGTGAAGTCATGAGCATCGATCCGCGTGTCGCGCTTCAGTCACTGACAGCTGCTTTGGAGGAGCATCTCGTCGCCGCTTCCGCCCGCCGGGGTGAAGGTGATCCTACCGTCGAAGCGGCGTTCTTTGCCGTCGCGGACGCCTTTGAAGTCTACGAGGACGCCCTGTACGAGGCATACGCGGAAGTCACGCCATTGCAGGTGTTCGATGAAGAGGACGAAAGCGACGACGAGGACGGCGAACTGCTCGACGAGGACGAGCTCGAAATCCTCGACCAGTAGAACTGGTCCAACAGAACTCCAGCGTTAGGCAGGCGCCGCTAGGCGGATACGTCTTCCAGCGCCCGTGCGATTTCGCTCGGAAGCGGCGCGGGCTTGGCATCGAGGAGTTCCTTCAGTTGCACCGCATTCCGCGGCCCTACCACAGCGGTCGCCACCGCCGGCCGGTTCAGCAACCATGCCAATGAAACGTCAAGGGCAGACCGGCCCAAACCCTTTGCTGCCATGTGCACGGCCTCGACCACCCGGGACTCCCGGGCTTCGAGGTACTTGCCTACATAGCCGGCCAGCCGGTCGCCGGCCGCGCGGGACCCGGCCGGGACCTGCCCCCGGTACTTTCCGCTCAGCACGCCTCGGCCCAGCGGGGCCCAGGCCATGAGCCCGAGACCGGCATCTTCGACGGCGGGCAGCAGCTCAGCTTCCGGGCTGCGGTTCAGGAGGGAGTACTCCGACTGGTTTGCCACGATCGGGAACCCCGCGACGGCTGCGGCCTTGGCACTCTGCCAGCCGTTGAAGTTCGAGATGCCGACGTAGCGTGCGCGCCCGCTGCGCAGCGCAAGTTCCAGGGCGGACAGGGTCTCGTCCAGGGGAACGTTGGCGTCCCAGCACTGGACGAACCAGATATCGAGGTAATCAGTTCCCAGTCGAGCCAGGCTGGCGTCCAGCGCAGAGAGCATCGCACCGCGCGAGGCGTCCACCCTCTGCCGGCCATCCTGGCTCCAGGCGCCCGCCTTGCTCGAAATGACCAGCTCGGAGCGCGCAACCACGTCGCCAAGCATGGACCCGAGGATCGCCTCGGCTTCGCCTCCGGAATAGGATGCCGCGGTGTCCACCAGGGTGCCTCCGGCGTCGACAAAAGCATGGAGCAATTCCATTGCATCCTGCTCATCGGTCTCCTGCCCCCAGGACATGGTGCCCAGGGAAAGAACCGAGGCCCTCAGGCCGCTGTTGCCGACATAACGCTGCTGCATGGTGCTAGCTTACGGGCACTTCAGGGACATCATGACGTAGGGTCTATTCACGTGAACTGGATAGAAGCAGCCTTCCTCGGCCTGGTGCAGGGGCTCACCGAATTCCTGCCGATTTCCTCGAGCGCACATCTGCGGATCGTCGGCGCTTTCCTGCCCAATGCAGCCGATCCCGGCGCAGCGTTCACGGCGATTACCCAGCTGGGTACCGAGACCGCCGTCGTCGTGTTTTTCTGGCGCGACATCGTCCGGATCGTCCGGGCGTGGGTTGGCTCGCTGGGTGGCAAGGTAGGCAGGAATGATCCCGACGCCCGCATGGGCTGGCTTGTGATCCTCGGCAGCCTGCCGATCATCGTCCTGGGCCTGCTCTTCCAAGACCAAATCGAATCGGTCTTCCGCAGCATGTGGATCGTGGCCACCATGCTGATCGTCTTCGGCATGATCCTCGCGGTGGCGGACGCAACGGGCAAGCAGAAACGCGACCTCACCCATCTCAGCTACAAGCACGGCATCCTTTATGGCTTCGCCCAGGCGCTGGCCCTGGTCCCGGGTGTTTCCCGCTCCGGCGGCACCATCACGGCCGGCCTGCTCATGGGCTACACCCGCGAAGCCGCGGCCCGCTATTCCTTCCTGCTGGCAATCCCGGCCGTTTTCGGCAGCGGGCTCTACCAGCTGTACAAAGTGCTCAGCAAGGACGGAATCACAGGGCCCTACGGCCTGCCCGAGACCGCCCTCGCCACCGTGATCGCCTTCGGGGTGGGCTACGTGATCATCGGCTGGTTCCTGAAGTACGTCTCGACCCGCAGCTACCGGCTGTTTGTCTGGTACCGGATCCTCCTCGGCCTTGCCCTCTACCTGCTGCTCGGTTTCAATGTCATCAGCGCCTAGCACTATCGTTGAGGCTGTGAAATCGTGGACTTCCCGCCCAGTACCCGAGCTTCCCGGCACCATGCCCCAGCTGCGGCTCTTCGACACTGCCAAGGATGCCGTCGTGGACATCCCGCTCCGGGCGGAGCAATCCCTGTATGTCTGCGGCATTACGCCCTATGACGCCACGCACATGGGCCATGCCTCAAGTTATGTGGCGTTCGACCTTCTGAACCGTGCCTGGCGCGACGGCGGCCAGCGCGTCGCCTACGTGCAGAACGTCACCGACATCGACGATCCGCTGCTGGAACGCGCCAATGCGACCGGGGTGGATTGGCGCGAACTTGCCGCCAGCCAGATCGAACTGTTCCACGCCGACATGACAGCACTGAACGTCCTCGCCCCTGACAACTATGTCGGCGCGGTCGAGGCCATCCCGCTGATCGTGCCCGCCATTGAAAAACTGCTCGCGGACGGCCTGGCGTACCGGGTGGACGGCACCGGCGGCGAGCCCGACGGCGATGTCTACTACGACGTCGACGAGGCCGGAAAGCGTTCGGACAGCGAGGACGCGTGGCGGCTTGGCGACGTCTCCGGACTGAGCGAGGCGGACATGCTGCCGCTGTTCGCCGAACGCGGCGGCGACCCCGCACGTGCCGGCAAGCGGAACGTCCTCGACCCGCTGCTGTGGCGCGTGGCCCGCGACGGCGAGCCGAGCTGGCCCGGCGCTAGCCTGGGGGAGGGCCGTCCCGGATGGCACATCGAGTGCACGGTCATCGCCCGCGAATACCTGCCCGCACCCTTCACCGTGCAGGGCGGCGGATCCGACTTGGTATTCCCGCACCATGAAATGGGAGCCGGCCATGCCTGGTCGATCGGCGGGGTTCCGCTGGCACGGCACTACGCGCACGCCGGAATGGTGGGGCTCGACGGCGAGAAGATGAGCAAGTCGCTCGGCAACCTCGTGCTCGTGTCCAAGCTGCGCGCTGCCGGGGAAGAAGCTCCGGCAATCCGGCTGGCGATCCTTGCAAACCACTACCGCGCCGACTGGTCATGGACCGCGGAAGGCTTCGAGGCGGCGAAGGAACGGCTCGCGATCTGGCGCGCCGCCCGCGATGCCGCGCCCGCCGGGACCGTCGCCGCGCTGCTTGGCCGGGTGCGCAGTGAACTTGCCGATGACCTCAACGCACCAGGCGCACTGGCCGCCGTCGACGAATGGGCAAAGGCCGCCCTCGACGCCGGCACCCCGGAAGCGTCGCAAGTGGACGCCGCACTGTTCTCGGACGCCGTCGACGCCCTGCTCGGCGTCGAACTCTAGAGGTTCACAGAGAATCCCCGCCCGGCAGGAACCGGGCGGGGATTCTGCTGCCTAGGACTTTCCCTTTCCGCGGCGCTTGAGGTAGCGCTCGAACTCCCGCGCGATGGATTCGCCCGTTGCCTCCGGCAGGTCCGCGGTGTCCTTGGCCTCCTCCAGTTGCCGGACGTACGCGGCGATTTCCGGATCGTCCGTGGCGAGTTCGTTGACGCCGCGTTCCCAGGCCTCGGCGTCCTCCGCCAGGGACTGGGTGTCCAACGGCAGCTGCAGCAGGTCCTCCACCTTGTGCAGGATCGCCAGCTGGGCCTTCGGGGACGGCGCCTGGGACACGTAATGCGGAACCGCAGCCCAGAGGGAGACAGTGGGAAGGCCCGCCAGCATCGCGAACTCCGCCAGTACTCCCACGATGCCCACCGGCCCCTCGTACTGGCTGGCTTCAAGGTTCAGCCTCTGCCTCAAGGAGTTGTCCTCCGTGGTGGTGCTCACCGGAATGGGCCGGCTGTGCGGAACGTCCGCAAGCAGCGCGCCAAGGAGCACCACATAGTCCACCTTGAGGGCCTCGGCGTGGACAAGGAGTTCCGTGGTGTAGGCACGCCACCGGTAGGAAGGTTCCGTGCCGAGCACCACCACCACATCAACGTTGCTGTCCGGGACGCTTGCCCGGTACAGGCGCGTGGAGGGCCACTTCACCCGGCGCTCTCCCGCGGCGGTGCGGCGCACCGTCGGACGGGTGAACTGGAAGTCGTAGTAGTCGTCGGCATCCACAGTGGCCACCTTCTTGCCCTGCCACAGCTTGTTCAGGTAGCGCAGCGCGTCGCTGGCCGCTTCGCCGGCATCATTCCAGCCTTCGAAAGCGGCAAGCATCACGGTGGTCCTTCTACCCTCCTGCGCTGTCTGCAAAAGGTGCTCGGCTTCGCGGGGGGCGTCCTGTCCGTCGCGGGCTCCGTCCAAACTGTTCATTCCCTCACCCTACGTCGAAGCACCCCGGCTGTGCATGGCATCACACGCCGCTGCGCCCGGGGCTTTTCCGTTCCGCGGCCGCCCTGCCCCTTCCCGGGGGCGGTGGCCGGGGCCAGCCCCGCGTGCACGTAGACTTGACCATATGCATGCCGCCCCCCAGCCCCGCTTGAAAGCCGCCCTCTGGGACATGGATGGCACCCTGGTGGACACCGAACCCTACTGGATCGCCGCTGAACACGCGCTCGTTGAAGCCCACGGCGGGAGGTGGTCCCATGAACAGGCCATGCAGCTTGTAGGCCAGTCCTTGACGCACTCCGCGGGCATCCTTCAGGAGGCCGGGGTACGGATGGAAAAGCGGGACATCATCGACACCCTCAGCGCCCAGGTCATCGAGCGCATCAGGGTCGAAGTCCCGTGGCGGCCGGGCGCCCGTGAACTCCTTGAGGAACTGCACGGCGCCGGCGTGCGCTGCGCCCTCGTGACGATGTCCGAGGGACCCTTGGCACACGAGGTTGTGGCAAGCCTCCCCAAGCCCTACTTCGAATTCATGGTCACCGGGGACTCCGTCAGCCAAGGCAAGCCCCACCCCGAGGCGTACCTCACCGCGGTCGAACGCCTGCGCCTCTCCGACCCTGAACTGACCGTCGACCATTGCGTCGCCCTCGAGGATTCAATTCCCGGCGTTGCGGCGGCCCTGGCCTCCGGTGTCGTGACGGTGGGGATCCCACACCAGATGCCGCTGCCCGAAGACGCCGGCCGCACCACCTGGAGCACACTCGCCGGCCGCACCGTCGCCGAACTCGAACAGCTAGTCGCCGACCGCGCACGCCTGGCGGGCGCCGGCGTTCTTCTTGAAGGAGCAAACTAGGTGGCCAGCGGCGCTGCGGGCCATGGTGCCCACGGTGGACGCAAAGATGGCATACGGCTCGGCAGGATCGCCGGCATCCCGGTGTACCTTGCCTATTCCTGGTTCGCCATTGCGCTCTTCATCGTGATCACCAACGGGCCCCCGTTGGCAGCCGCATCGGGCCTGGGAGTGGCCGCCTATCTGGTCGCCTTCGCCTACGCAGTGCTGCTGGCGGTGTCGGTCCTGGTGCACGAGCTGGCCCACGCGTTCAGTGCCCGCCTGTTCGGCTGGCCCACGGACAGGATTGTGCTGAACCTATGGGGCGGTCACACCCAGTTCGAAAGCTTCACGGCGTCGCCCGGCCGTTCGGTCATCGTTGCGCTTGCAGGGCCGGCGGCCAACTTCGTGCTTGCCGGCGCCGCCTGGCCGCTGGTGGAGGCCCATGTCTTCTCAGGGGTGGCCGAAACGCTGCTTAACAGCGGGATGTGGGTGAACTTCCTGATCGGCATCTTCAACGTGCTCCCCGGGCTGCCGCTGGACGGCGGGCGCCTGGTGGAGTCCCTCGTTTGGAAAGCCACCGGGAGCCAGGAGAAGGGCACTATCGCCGCTGGCTGGACCGGCCGCGGCATCGTCGTCGTCCTGCTTGCATTGTTCATTGTGGTGCCCTGGCTGCGCGGCGAGAGGGTGGACTTCGCCCGGACAGTCATCGCTGTCCTGGTCTGCGGCTTCCTCTGGATCGGCGCCTCGGCAGCGATCAAACATGCCACCATGCGCAGCCGCCTCCGTTTCGTCAACGCCGGCGCCCTGGCCGAACGCGCCGTCGGGGTCCCGGACACAGCCAGCGTCGCAGACGCGCTGCGCCTGTCCCCGGAAGGCCGGCCCGCCGTCGTCGTGCAGGATCCGGACGGCCGCCCCAAGGCGTGGGTGATTCCCTCCTCAGCGCTGGCAGTACCGCCCGCACAACAAGCGGCGACGCCGGTCAGCGCCGTCGCCGCAGCCCTGGCACCGGGCGCTTACGTTCCCTGGAATGCCGGAGGCCAGGAGCTCATCCAGTACCTGGCCCGCCTGGACGGCGGCGAATACGCCGTGGTGGACGACTCCGGCACAGTGACCGGGCTGCTGCGGCAGCAGGCCGTCGTGAGCGCCATTACAGGTAAAGATCCCCGCCGGAGCGGGCGCGCTTAGCACCTTCCCGGTAGAGTTACCTGCCGGCCATGAATTGATCCGGACATCTGCCGCACTCCGCGGCGACGCTCCACGGCCCAGCCTTACAAAAGCGAGGAACACATCCATGAGCAGGGAAACCGCCGTCAACAACAACACTGTGGAGACCGGCGCGGACACTTCGGCAAGCCAGGCGACGGGGGCGGCGCGCCGGCGCGGACCGTTCCGGGTGGGCGAGCGTGTCCAGCTCACGGATGAACGCGGCCGCATGAACACCATCACCCTCGAGGTGGGCGGCGCCTTCCATACGCACCGCGGCTTCCTGAACCACGACGAAATCATCGGCAAGGTGGACGGCTCGGTGGTCTCCAACAACATCGGCCAGCAGTACCAGACCCTGCGCCCGCTGCTGTCGGACTTCGTGCTTTCGATGCCCCGCGGCGCAGCCGTGGTCTACCCGAAGGATGCCGGGCAGATCGTCACCATGGCGGACATCTTCCCCGGCGCCCGCGTGGTGGAAGCCGGCGTGGGTTCCGGCGCCCTCTCGATTTCACTGCTGCGCGCCGTGGGTGACGCCGGCTACCTGCATTCCTTTGAACGCCGCCAGGAATTCGCCGATATTGCCCGCGGCAACGTCGAAACCATCTTCGGCGGCCCGCACCCGGCCTGGAAGATCTCGCTGGGCGACTTCCAGGAAGAAGTGGTCCGCAGCGAGGAGCCCGGCTCGGTGGACCGCGTGGTGCTGGACATGCTCGCCCCTTGGGAATGCCTCGACGCCGTCGCCACGGTGCTGGCTCCCGGCGGCGTCTGGATCAACTACGTTGCCACGGTCACGCAGCTTTCCCGCACCGCAGAGGCGATCAGGGCTGACGGACGTTTCACCGAACCCGACGCCTGGGAGTCCATGGTCCGCGGCTGGCACCTGGAAGGCCTGGCCGTGCGGCCGGACCACCGGATGGTGGCACACACGGGATTCCTCCTGGTCACTCGCCGCCTCGCCGCCGGCGTCACCGGCATTTCCACGAAGCGCCGGCCCTCCAAGACCGAATTCAGCGAAGAGGACCTGAACGCCTGGACCCCCGGCGCGGTAGGAGAACGTGCGGTTTCGGACAAGAAACTCCGCCGCGCTGCCCGCGACGCCATCGCGGGCACGAACGTCATGGACACCCCTGGCGTGGACGGCTAGCGAAGATCACAAACTGGTCCGCATTCCGGATGTCAGAGCATTCCCGGGCCTTTTGAGGGCTAAGGTCTATCTATAGACGCAGGAAGGGGCTGATGCTTCGTGGATACCACGAACAACGATTTCGGACTGACACCGGAAGAGTCCTCCGCAAAGGCGGAAGGGACGGTGGAACGCGGCTTGTCCGCCGTTGGACCGAAGCAGGGCGAAGGCGAGCTGACAGTCGCCGAGCGGCAGATCAACATCCTTCGCGACAAGCTCCGGCACATCGACCGGCAACTCGCGGCAGCCACCCAGAACAACAGCAAGCTCGTCACGATGCTGGAGACGGCCAAGGCCGAAATCGTCCGGCTCAAGAGCGCTTTGGAGCAGGACGGCCAGCCGCCCTACAGCTTCGGCACCATCTTGCAGATCAATCCGCGCCGCCAGTCCACCGCCGGCAACGCGGGACAGGCGGCCACGGAAGAATCCGTGGACATTTTCAACGCCGGCCGGAAAATGCGCGTCGGTATCAGCCCGCTGGTCAACGTCAACCAACTGGCAGTGGGCCAGGAAGTACTGCTGAACGAGGCACTGCTGGTGGTCATGGCGCTCGGCTACGAACGTGCCGGCGAACTGGTGACCCTGAAGGAGATGCTCGGCCATGACCGCGCCCTCGTGGTCGGCCGCGCCGACGAGGAACGCGTGGTCCGGCTCTCCGGGGCCCTGCAGAGGCAACCGCTGCGCGTCGGTGACGCACTGTCCCTGGATTCGCGCACGGGCTACGTCCTGGAGAAAGTGCCCCGCGCGGAAGTCGAGAACCTGGTCCTGGAAGAAGTCCCGGACATCACCTACGAAGACATCGGCGGCCTGGGCCCGCAGATCGAGCAGATCCGCGATGCCATCGAGCTTCCATTCCTGCACCCGGACCTCTACCGCGAGCACGGACTCAAAGCGCCCAAGGGCATCCTCCTGTACGGGCCTCCGGGCTGCGGCAAGACCCTGATCGCCAAAGCGGTCGCGAACTCCCTGGCCGCCCGGGCCGGCGAGCGGGCAGGCAACACGGACCTGAAGAGCTACTTCCTCAACATCAAGGGCCCGGAACTGCTGGACAAGTACGTCGGTGAGACCGAACGCCACATCCGCCTGATTTTCGCCAGGGCCCGGGAGAAGGCTTCCGACGGCAGCCCAGTGGTGGTCTTCTTCGACGAAATGGACTCGCTGTTCCGTACGCGCGGCACCGGCGTGTCTTCCGACGTCGAAACCACCATCGTGCCTCAGCTGCTGAGCGAGATCGACGGCGTGGAGCGGCTGGAGAACGTGATCGTGATCGGTGCGTCGAACCGCGAAGACATGATCGACCCCGCAATCCTCCGGCCCGGCCGCCTTGACGTGAAAGTCAAGATCCAGCGCCCGGACGCTGAAGCCGCCGCGGACATCTTCGCCAAGTACATCACCACGGATCTGCCGTTCCACCCGAACGACCTCGCCGAGCACCAAGGCGATGTGCAGTCCACGGTCGACGCGATGATCCAGCGCACGGTCGAGGCGATGTACTCCACCGAGAAGTCCAACGAATACCTCGAAGTGACCTACGCCAACGGCGACACCGAGATGCTGTACTTCAAGGACTTCAACTCCGGTGCCGTGATCCAGAACGTCGTGGACCGGGCCAAGAAGTATGCCATCAAGGACCTGCTCACCACCAAGCAAAAGGGCCTGAGGATCGACCATCTGCTCCGCGCCGTCGTAGACGAATTCCGTGAGCACGAGGACATGCCCAACACCACCAACCCGGACGACTGGGCACGCATTTCCGGCAAGAAGGGTGAGCGCATCACCTACATCCGCACCATCGTCCAGGGCAAGGCCGGCCAGGAGCCCGGGAAGTCGATCGAGACGACCCCGAACACCGGCCAGTACCTGTGACCCCGGGACGCGAGGCGCTGCCGGGCAGCGAACTGCCGGCCGGCGGAGCCATGCGCGTGATGGGCTCGGAAACGGAATACGGCATCCACGCCCCCTCCGCCCCGGGCGCCAACGCCACCATGATGTCCGCGCGGGTCATCCAGGCCTACGCCCAGCTCACCAGGCAGCGGACCGCCGGGGGAGCGGAGACCCGCTGGGACTACACGGACGAGGAGCCGCTGCATGACGCCCGCGGCTGGACCCTGGAGCGCAGTGCGGCTGACCCCAGCCAGCTGACTGACCAGCCTCCGGTGCTCGACGCCGAAGCAGTGGCCCTCGCCTACGGCCGGCAGGAACTGGAAGCCGACGGTTCGGACGAGGCCGGCTCCCTGCTGATGAACATGGTCCTCGGCAACGGCGCGCGCCTCTATGTGGACCACGCCCACCCGGAATACTCGAGCCCGGAGGTAACCAACCCGCTCGCGGCCGTCACCTGGGACGCCGCCGGCGACCTGGTGGCCCTCGCAGCCGTCCGGAAGCTCGCGGCCGACCCGGAGCTGCCGTCCATCAATCTCTACAAGAACAACACCGACAACAAGTCCGTCTCCTACGGATCCCATGAGAACTACCTCATGCCCCGTTCGGTTCCTTTCGGGGATATAGTCCGCGGCCTCACTCCCTTCTTCGTCACGCGGCAGGTCATCTGCGGCGCGGGACGAGTGGGTCTGGGCCAGGACGGATCCCGGCCCGGATACCAGATCAGCCAGCGGGCGGACTTCTTCGAAGCCGAAGTCGGGCTCGAGACCACCATCCGCCGGCCGATCATCAATACCCGGGACGAACCACACGCCACAGCGGACAAGTACCGGCGGCTGCACGTCATCATCGGCGACGCGAACCTGAGCCAGGTTTCCAACTACCTCAAGTTCGGCACTACCGCCATGGTGCTGAGCCTGATCGAGGCCGGCCAGGCTCCGAGGATCGAACTCCATGAACCGGTGGCAGGGCTGCAGGAAGTCAGCCATGACACCTCGCTCAGCGCCACGCTCCGCCTGCTGGACGGCCGCCGGGTGACCGCGCTGGACATCCAGTGGATCTACTACGAAGCCGCGGCCAAGCTCGCCCAGGAAACCGGTGTCTCCGACGCGGTCAGCGGCGATGGACACACCCGGGGCGTGCTGGAGCAATGGGAGTCGGTCCTCACCCTGCTCGGCTCCAATCCGCCGGCCGCCGCCTCCTCGGTGGAATGGCTCGCGAAGCTGGCCCTGCTCGAGGGGTACCGCCGGCGCGACGGGCTCGAATGGTCCGACGCGCGGCTGGGCCTCGTGGACCTCCAATGGTCTGACATCCGGCCCGAGAAGGGGCTGTACTACCGGATGCTCGCCCGGGAGCGGATGCAGCGCTTGGTGGACGACGGCGCGATCGCCCGTGCCGCCGTCGAACCGCCCTCGGACACCCGGGCATACTTCCGCGGAAGGTGCGTTTCGACGTTCGGCAAGCAGGTGGTCGGAGCCAGCTGGGACTCGGTCATCTTCGACGTCCCCGGCATCGGGAAACTGCAGCGGGTGCCCACCCGGGAGCCCCTTCGGGGCACGGAGTCGCTGACCGGCGCACTGTTCCGGAAGCACGGCACGGCCGAAGCATTCCTCGGCGAATTGCTCGGCCCGCCACCGGCCCCGCGGGGCTGAACACCAACCCCGCGGCGCGGAGCGAATCGCCTGCGGGAAAACAGCAGCACGGCCGCCCGCACCGTGGCAGTATGGCATTACAGGGAGTCCCCGCAGCAGTTCCACTCCGGAACCGCCGCCCAGGGGCAAAGAGAATGGAGAGGGTCATGGCAGCCCAGGAACAACAACAGCCGCAGTCCCGGGACACCGAGGTCGAGGACGAGGTACCCGAGGCGCCCCCGGCCGCACCGGAAGCCCAGGCATCCGCAGCCACCCAGGGCGTGGACGACCTGTTGGACGAAATCGACGGCGTCCTTGAATCCAACGCCGAGGAATTTGTCCGCGCATTCGTGCAAAAGGGCGGCCAATAGCGGCAGGGCCCCCACCACTGCCCGGCCCACGCCGGGCCCCGGATGTCATCGTCGAAGGAGCGCAGCAGTGCAGGAGCTAACGGCCGGCTTCCCGGCCACCGAGGCAACGTCGTCATTCACCGAGTATCTGCAGCGCTCAAGACCTGAACTCCTGCCCGGCAGCCAGTTGCTCCCCGCCGGACAGCTTCCGCAGGCACCCCACGCCACCACCATCGTCGCCTTGACCTACCCGGGCGGTGTGCTGATGGCGGGGGACCGGCGGGCCACCATGGGCAATGTGATCGCCAGCAGGCACATCGAGAAAGTCTTCGCGGCCGACAGCTACTCTGTGTTGGGAATCGCCGGAACCGCAGGCCTGGCCATCGACATCACCAAACTCTTCCAGGTGGAACTGGAACACTACGAAAAGATCGAAGGCACCCTGCTCAGCCTGGACGGCAAGGCCAACCGCCTCGGTGCCATGATCCGCAGCAACCTGCCCATGGCGATGCAGGGCATGGCGGTTGTCCCGCTGTTTGCCGGCTTCGACCAGGTGGCGCAGCTCGGCCGCCTGTTCTCCTATGACGTCACCGGAGGCCGCTACGAGGAGCAGGAACACCACTCGGTGGGCTCGGGGTCGGTGTTCGCCCGGGGCGCGCTCAAGAAACTGTGGCGCCCCAACCTTTCCGAGAGCGAGGCGGTTTCCGTCGCCGTCGAGGCCCTCTATGACGCGGCCGACGACGACTCCGCCACGGGCGGTCCCGATCCGGTCCGGCAGCTCTGGCCCGTCGTGTACACCGTTAACAGTGCAGGCGCCCGCAGGGTACCGGACCGCGAACTGGCCGCCATCGCCGGCCGGATCGCAAGCTCGCGCACGATCGAAGGAAGGGAGGCCTGACATGACCCAGCAGTTCTACGTTTCGCCCGAGCAGCTGATGAAGGACCGCGCGGATTTCGCACGCAAGGGAATTGCCCGGGGCCGCTCCGTCGTCGTGATCAGCTGCGCCGACGGGATCGCCCTCGTGGCCGAAAACCCCTCCCCGTCCCTGCACAAGCTCGGGGAAATCTACGACAAGATCGCCTTCGCAGCGGTCGGCAAGTACAACGAATTCGAGAGCCTGCGCCAGGCCGGAGTGCGCTATGCGGACGTCCGCGGTTACTCCTACGACCGCGAGGACGTCACCGCGCGCGGCCTCGCAAGTGTCTATGCGCAAAGCCTCGGTGCGGTGTTCACCGCCGAACAGAAACCCTTCGAGGTGGAACTCGCGGTGGCAGAAGTGGGCCGGGACCAGGCCTCCGACCACCTGTACCGGCTGACCTTCGACGGCTCGATCGCCGACGTCAACGGCTTCGTGGCCATGGGGGGCCTGGCAGAGCAGGTCTCCGAAGCTCTTGAAGCCGGGTGGAGCCCCGAGCTCAGCCTGGCCGGTGCGCTCCGGCTCGCGGTCCGCGCATTGGCCGCCGACAAGGATGCGGACGCCCTGCCCGGAACGGCCGTGGAGGCTGCGGTGCTCGACCGCGGCTCCGAAAGCAGCCGCGGCTCACGCCGTGCTTTCCGACGGCTGTCCGCCGAAGAAATTGTTCGCTCGCTGGAAGGGGAGGCCTGACATGGACAAGAGGATTTTCGGAATCGAAACCGAGTTCGGGATCTCCTACTCGAGCCCCGATTCACGGCCACTCGCGCCGGAGGAGGTTGCCCGGTACCTGTTCCGCAAGGTGGTCAGCTGGGGCCGGTCCTCCAACGTCTTCCTCACCAACGGGTCCCGCCTCTACCTCGACGTCGGTTCCCACCCCGAATATGCCACGGCCGAATGCGACGACCTGGCCCAGTTGATCGCCCATGACCGGGCCGGCGAACTGATCCTCGACGACCTCGTCGACGAGGCCCAGAGCAGGCTCGCCGCCGAAGGGTTCAACGGCACCGTGTACCTGTTCAAGAACAACACCGACTCTGCAGGGAACTCCTACGGCAGCCACGAGAACTACCTCATCCCGCGGCGCGGCGAATTCTCCCGGCTCGCAGAGATCCTCATCCCGTTCCTGGTGACCCGGCAACTGATCGCCGGTGCCGGCAAGGTCCTGAAAACCCCGCACGGGGCCACCTTCGCCTTCTCCCAGCGGGCGGACCACATCTGGGAAGGTGTCTCTTCCGCGACCACCCGTTCCCGGCCGATCATCAACACCCGGGATGAGCCGCACGCCGATGCCGAGTTCTTCCGCCGGCTCCACGTCATCGTGGGCGACTCCAACATGTCAGAGACCACCGCCCTGTTGAAGGTCGGCACCGTCGACCTGCTGCTTCGGATGATCGAAGCCGGGGTGATCATGCGGGACATGCGCATGGAGAACCCCATCCGCAGCATCCGCGAGATCTCCCACGACCTCAGCGGGAAGGCCCTGGTCCGGCTGGCCAACGGCCGCCAGTTGACCGCTTTGGAAATCCAGCGCGAATACCTCGACAAAGTCACCGAATTCGTGGAGGCCAATGGCGCCCACAACCCGCATGTACCCCTGATCCTCGACCTTTGGGGACGTACGCTCGACGCCATTGAAAGCGGCAACACCAGCGCCATCGACACCGAGGTCGACTGGGCCATCAAGAAGAAACTGATGGACGCATACATGGAACGGCACGGCCTGGGCCTGGATTCGCCACGGATCGCCCAGCTCGACCTGACCTACCACGACATCTCCAGGCAGCGCGGGCTGTTCTACCTGCTCCAATCCCGCGGAGCCGCAAGGCGGCTCCTGGCGGAGACGGACATCAAGGATGCCGTGGACATGCCGCCGCAGAGCACCCGGGCAAAGCTGCGGGGAGACTTCGTCCGGCGGGCGCAGGAACTGGGCCGCGACTACACCGTGGACTGGGTGCACCTGAAACTCAATGACCGCGCCCACCAGACGATCCTGTGCAAGGACCCTTTCCGCAGCGTCGATGAGCGCGTGGACGCACTGCTGGATTCAATGAGCTGACTCCCAGCTTTTGCCGCTACTCTGGAACTTGGCCATTTTCCAGGTCAACTCATGCGTGCCTAGGCCCAGCCCCGGCACGTGTCCTTGAGCCCCGACGAAAGTTCAACTTGTGCGCCGACTCCTTGCAATACTGATCCCTGGCCTTTTGCTGCTCACTGCCTGCGGAGGCGGTACCCCTGCGGCTCCGGAACCGAGCAGCCAGTCTGCCGGCGATGTGGCCAAGTTCGATTCCTTGAAGATTTCCGACAACGGCGACCAGAAGGCGCCGGGGCTGGAGTTCCCCAAGCCGCTGGAAGTCGCTGAACCCACGGTGAAGGAAGTCACCGAGGGCAAGGGCGACCGCATCAAAGCAGGCCAGATCGTCGAAATGTCCTACGTGGCCGTCGACGGCAAGACCGGCAAGACCCTGGAAGACACCTACGCTTCCGGTGCGCAGCCGATCGAACTCAACGACCAGCTCAAGCAGGGCAGCTCCCTGATCTACAACGTCGTCGTCGGCGCGAAGGTCGGTTCGCAGATCGCTTTCGCCGCGCCGGGCAAGGCCGCCAGCGAAGGCAAGGCCGCCGGGGCGAGCCAGTTGGTCGTCTTCAAGCTCATCTCCGCAAAGGACGCACCGAAGGTCCTCGACAAGCCCGAAGGCGACACCGTCACTCCTCCGGCCGGACTGCCGTCGGTGAAGGTCAACGACGCGGGCGTCCCGGAAATCTCGGTCGACGGGGTCAAGGCACCCAAGTCCCTCATCGCCCAGGACCTCATCAAGGGCAAGGGGGCCGTGGTCAAGGCCAGCGACACCCTCACCGTCAACTACGTCGGCGTGAACCTGGTGGGCGGCAAGAAGTTCGACTCCAGTTTCGAGGACAGCTTCGGGCACAAGGGCGTAGCCACTTTCCCGCTCAGCAATGTCATCAAGGGCTGGACCCAGGGCCTGGCCGGCAAGACCGTCGGTTCCCGGGTCCTCCTGGTCATCCCCAAGAACCTCGCCTACGGTGACGCCGGGCAGGGCGAGGCCAAGGGTGACCTCGTCTTCGTCGTCGACATCCTCGGCGTCAAGTAGCCAACACAGCAAACAAACCCCACCACTCCAAGCACATATTGAGGAGCACCATGTCATTCGGACAGCGCGACTACGACCGCACCAAGCCTGAAATCGACTTCCCGGAAGGCGACGTCCCCGCCGAGCTGGTCATCACCGACCTGATTGTCGGCGACGGCGCCGAGGCCAAGCCCGGAGACACCGTTTCCACCCATTACGTCGGCGTGGCCTGGTCCACCGGCGAGGAATTCGACGCTTCCTGGAACCGCGGCGCCCCGCTCGACTTCCGCGTCGGCGTCGGCCAGGTCATCCAGGGCTGGGACCAGGGCCTGCTCGGGATGAGGGTCGGCGGCCGTCGCCGCCTCGAGATCCCCTCCGAGCTCGCCTACGGCTCCCGTGGCGCCGGTGCAGCGATCAAGCCCAACGAAGCACTGATCTTCGTCGTGGACCTGCTCGCTGTCCGCTAGACGCGAAGCACCCGGAAGGCGGGTCAGCTGCAGGCATCGTCCGGCAGTTGACCCGCCTTCTTCGTTAACCCCGGGACTTTAGTAACGTTGCATCCGTGTCCGCATCACGTACCGAACGCCTCCTCAACCTGCTTCTTGCGCTCCTGAACACGAAGTACGGCCTCTCGCGCGCCGTCCTGCGGGAGAAGGTCTACCACGACGACGACAGCAATGACGCGGCCTTCGGACGCATGTTCGAGCGGGACAAGACGGAGCTGCGCAGCTTCGGATTCGAGATAGAGACGATCGCCGAGGCCGGCCTCTCCGCAGACGATCCGGCCACCACCCGCTACCGGATCGGCAAGGAATCCAACCGCCTGCCGGACGTCCATCTGACGCCCGCCGAAGGTACGGTCCTGGTCCTTGCGGCGATGCTGTGGGAACGCTCAGCCCTCGGCGGTGCCGCGGCCAGCGCCCTGCGCAAGCTCCAGGCATCCGGGGACCTTGGCGAAGTGGAGCTTCCGGCTGGCGTCCAGCCGCGGATCAAGCCCGCCGGGCCGTCCTTCGAAGCGATCGTGAACGCCTTGAACGCGCGGCATCCGGTCAGCTTCGGATACCGGGCTGCGAGCACAGGCCTTGAAGAACGACGGCGGGTGGAACCTTGGGGCCTCGGCAGCCGCTTCGGTCAGTGGTACCTCGTCGGATTCGACCGGGCGCGCGGAGCGAAACGCTTCTTCCGGCTGTCCCGGATGACCACGGCGGTGCAGCTTGAGACGAGGGACAGCTACGAGCTGCCCGCCGGTTTCGACGCACGGAAGGAGCTGGACGGCCTGGCCGAGCTGCCGCAGCAGGACGCGATCCTCGAGGTTGCAGCCGGCAGGCTCCTCGGATTGCGCAAGCGTTCCGTCCCGGTTCCGGGGCGCACACCCGCGCAAAGTGGCCAGGATGTGCTCGCGGTGCCGTTCCGCGACAGCGAACTTTTCGCCGAGGAGCTCGCCTCCTACGGCCCGCACGTAAGGGTCGTCGAGCCCGCGGAGCTGCGCACCGCCGTCGTACGCCGCCTGGAAGCCGCGGAAGCGGCCATTTCCCGCCCCGCCCTCCCGGTGGAATTCCCCGCCGCATCCAGCCGTGCGCGCAAGAGGACGTCGGAGGACCAGCTGAGCCGCATGCTGCAGCTGGTCCCTTTCCTGGTCCACAACCAGGGCCTCCCCATCCAGGAAGTGGCCGACCGTTTCGGGATCAGCCGAAAGGAACTCATCGCGGACCTCCAGATCCTCATCTGCTCCGGCCTGCCCGAAGGCTATCCGGATGACCTTTTCGACATCGACTGGGAAGACGAGCACGTCTACATCCACGAACACCTCGAGCTGAACCGGCCGGTGCGCTTCAGCGAGGAAGAGGCATCCGCACTGCTGACCGGCCTGGCCACGCTCGGCAACCTTCCGGCCCAGGCCGGTCTGTCGGGTGATGAGCAGGCCAGCGCCTTGGAATCGGTCACTGTCAAGCTCGCCGGTGCTGCGGGGGAGGCCGGGCGGGTGGCAGCGTCCTTCGCGGCTCCACCGGTGGAAGCCGCAGAGGCTGGATTCTTCGAAACGGTCACTGCTGCCATCAAGGATGGCAGGCAGCTCGCGCTCCGGTATTTCTCGCCGCAGCGGGACGCCGTCTCGGAACGGGACGTGGATCCGCTGCGCCTGTATTCGCAGGACAACACCTGGTACTTCGAGGCGTACTGCCACAGCAAGGCCGCGGTAAGGAATTTCCGCCTGGACCGCATCGAGGAGCTCGTGCCGAACGGCAACACGGTGTCCACTCCGGCCAGTGCCGAGACTTCCGTTCCAGTGAAGCTCTACACGCCGAGCGACGACGACGTCGTGGTTGTCCTGCAGTTGAGCGGGCAAGGGGCGCACTTGGCCGATGACTACTACGCTGAACGCACTGCTGAACTGCCCGACGGCGGCCTGCTCGCGGAGGTCCGTTTCGGAAGCGTCGACTGGCTGCCGATGTTCATCGCCCAACACGGCGGCGCCGCCCGTATCCTGGAGCCCGCCGTCCTGGCTGAAAGCTCGGCGGCATGGGTCAGGGCCGCCCTCGGACAGTACCGAGCCTGAGGCTGGCTAGACTCTTAATATGCCTTGGTGGTCATGGATCCTGCTCTGGGTGGCGTTGATTGCGGTCTCGCTGCTTTGTTACCTGCTGCTTGGCATCGGCCTGTTCCGGAAAGTCATGGCAACTTTGCGCGAACTTACCGCTGCGGGCGCCAGGCTCGGGCACCTGCCGGCGGCCCCGGAAGCCCCGGAGGACGACGGCGGTACGCGGCGTCCAGTGCCCGGTTCCGCCGTTTTTGCCTCACCGGAACAGATGCGTCATGATTACTTCGCGGCCAAGGCCTCCCGCCGGGAGTTGCGTCGGCAGAGGCGTGTTAAGCGCAAAGCGGAACGGGGCCAACCCCAGTCTCTGCACGACATCGAATTAAGTTAGACGTAGGATGTATTCCAACGAAAGGACTTCCCCACATGAGGCTTGAAGGCTGGCATATTGTCATCATCGTCGTCCTGGCCCTGGTGCTCTTCGCAGCGCCCAAGCTGCCGTCCATGGCGCGCAGCATCGGCCAGTCGATGCGTATTTTCAAATCCGAGGTCCGCGAAATGAAGAAGGACGGTTCGTCCGAAGCGGCCAGCGGAGAACCCCCGGTGGAAGGCAAAGTGGTCGGCCACCCGGAGCAGAACGGCAAGAACGGCGGGGACACCGACCTCCCGCCGAACAACCGCGTTTGACGAGTGGTGCAAGTGAAAGGTCGGAAGGCCAATCCTGAAGGGCGCATGGCCCTGCTCGATCACCTCAAGGAACTGAAGAACCGGCTTTTCAAGTCCGCCCTTGCGGTGATCGCCGGAACCGTGGTGGGCTTCATCGTGTATCAGCCCCTGTTGGCTGCGCTCATCAAGCCGATCAAGGACCTCAACAACACCGGAGGCCGGCTCGCGGCGCTGAATTTTGATGGCGTCGCGAGCTCCTTTGACCTGATGATCCAGGTCTCGATCTTCCTGGGCGTCATCATCGCCAGCCCCGTCTGGATCTACCAGCTCTGGGCGTTCATCGTTCCGGGGCTACATAAGAAGGAACGCCGGTTGGCGTTGTCCTTCGTGGCCGCCGCGGTTCCTTTGTTTGTCGCGGGTGTGCTGCTGGCCTGGTTCGTGCTTCCCAACGCCGTGCGCGTGCTGACGGAGTTCACGCCCGAGGGCGGGTCCAACTTCATCAGTGCGGACATCTACCTGGCCTTCGTGATCAGGCTCTTGCTGGCTTTCGGCATCGCGTTCCTGATCCCGGTGGTCCTGGTGGGCTTGAATCTCGCCGGCATCATCAAGGGGGAGCAGCTCATCAAGAGCTGGCGGATCACGATCTTCCTTGTGTGCCTGTTCGCGGCCATGGCTGCCCCCGGCGCCGACGCCATGAGCATGTTCTACCTGGCTGTGCCCATGCTCCTGCTTTTCTTCGCCGCCATCGGCCTCTGCCTGCTGAACGACAAACGGCGTGCCCGCCGGCAGGTGAAACTTGCCGAGGAGACCGAGGCCACGGCGGACATCGGAACGTCAGCCTCCGATCTGGACAAGCTGTAGCCTCCAAGCCACTAGCGCCTAACTTGCTCCCAAACCTCGCAAGTCCCCATCGGCTCCCAAACTTCGCTTCGCTCAGTTCGGGGCCCTCACCGGCTTGGGCCCTCGGCCGGGTCCCCTCGCAAGTTAGGCTTGAATCATGTTCAACCACCCTGAGGCCGCGTCGCCCTCAGAGCGATACAGGGCGGCTGCGCAGCGGTCGTCAGATACGAAGAGCTACCTGGGTGCATTCAGCCGCACTCTGGACTTCGAACTCGACGATTTCCAGCGCGAGGCCTGCCGTTCCCTCCAGGAAGGCAGGGGGGTGCTGGTGGCAGCGCCCACCGGCGCCGGCAAGACCATCGTCGGCGAATTCGCCATCTACCTGGCCTTGGAACGTGGGCTGAAGGCTTTTTACACCACCCCGATCAAAGCCCTCAGCAACCAGAAATTCTCGGAACTTGCAGCCAAGTACGGGGCGGCCAACGTCGGCCTGCTGACGGGGGACACGACCATCAACGGCGAAGCACCGGTGGTCGTGATGACCACCGAGGTGCTCCGGAACATGCTCTATGCCGACTCGGATACCCTGGGCAACCTCGGCTACGTGGTCATGGACGAGGTGCATTACCTGGCGGACCGCTTCCGCGGCGCCGTCTGGGAAGAAGTCATCATCCACCTGCCCAGCGAGGTCCAGTTGGCGTCCCTGAGCGCCACCGTCTCCAACGCCGAGGAATTCGGTGCCTGGCTGGACACCGTCCGCGGCGACACCGACGTGATCGTCTCCGAACACCGGCCGGTGCCCTTGTGGCAGCACGTCATGGTGGGCCGGGAGATCGTGGACCTCTTCGCCGGCGATACTACCTTCGACGAAATCGCATCCGCTCCGGGCGGCAATGGACGCGGTGGGGATAGCGGGCCCGCGGAAGATCCGGACAAACGGCGGAGCAATGGGCCGGACGGCGAACCCAGGGCCGGCTTCGAAGTGAACCCCGAGCTCCTCTCCATGGCCCGCGCCGAAAGCCAGATGAACTTCCGCGGCCGCTTCGGGCACGGCGGGCGCAGCAGGCGCCGCCAGGACCGGCAACGCGAGGAACGCGGCGGCGATGCGCAGCGCAGCCCGGTACGCAAGGCCAGCCGTCCCCAGGTGATCGCAAGCCTCGACCGGCAGGACCTGCTGCCCGCGATCACCTTCATCTTCTCGCGTGCCGGCTGCGACGCCGCGGTGGCCCAGTGCGCAGCAGCCGGGCTGTGGCTCACCACTGAGCGCGAACAGCAGATCATCGCGTCCCGCGTGGACGAGGCCAGCCGGGACATCCCCGCCGAAGACCTCGATGTTCTCGGCTTCTGGGGCTGGCGCGACGGCCTGCTCCGCGGCCTCGCCGCCCACCATGCCGGGCTGCTCCCCACCTTCAAGGAAGTCGTGGAGACGCTCTTCGCCGAGGGTCTCATCAAAGCCGTGTTCGCCACGGAAACCCTGGCTTTGGGCGTCAACATGCCCGCGCGCTGCGTGGTCCTGGAGAAACTCGACAAGTTCAACGGAGAAGCCCACGTCAACATCACGGCGGGGGAGTACACCCAGCTGACCGGCCGCGCCGGACGGCGGGGGATCGACGTCGAGGGCCATGCGGTGGTGCTCTGGCAGCCGGGAACGGATCCCGCCGCCGTCGCCGGCCTCGCCTCCCGCCGGACGTATCCGCTGAACTCAAGCTTCCGGCCGACCTACAACATGAGCATCAACCTCATCGCCCAATTCGGCCGTGCCCGGGCAAGGGAAATCCTCGAGTCTTCCTTCGCGCAGTTCCAAGCGGACCGCTCGGTGGTGGGGCTTGCCCGGCAAGTCCGGGCGCGGGAGGAATCCCTTGCCGGTTACGCCAAGGCCATGACCTGCCACCTTGGCGATTTCACGGAGTACGCCACCCTTCGACGGGAACTCAGCGACGCCGAAAAGGCGGCCTCCCGCAGCAACGCCCGGGCACGTAAGTCGCTGACCCAGGACTCGCTCACCAGGCTCATGCCGGGCGACGTGCTGAAGGTGAGCGGCGGCCGGATCCCGGGCTACGCCGTCGTCCTCAGTGCAGACAGCCAGGCACGTGAGCCGCGGCCTGCCATCCTGACCGAGGACGGCCAGCTCCGCCGGATCAGCAGTTACGACGTCGACGGGCCGGTCAGCGCCGAATCCTGGATCCGGATTCCCAAGTCCTTCAACGCCAAGGTTCCCAAATCCCGGCGGGACCTCGCATCAGCGCTTCGGGACGCTGTCCGGGAGGGCAGGCCGCCGGCGCGCACGGCGCGGAACGAGGACTTCGGCGGGAGCCACAATGTTGCCGAGCAGGAGCGCAAGATCGCGGGCCTGCGCAAAGCCCTGCGCGCACATCCCTGTCACGGCTGCAGCGAACGCGAAGACCACGCGCGCTGGTCCGAACGTTGGTGGAAGCTCCGCCAGGAAACGGACGGCCTGGCGCGGCAGATCCAGGGGAGGACCAACACGATCGCCAAGACCTTCGACCGGGTCTGCGATGTCCTGTCTGCCTACGGCTACCTCGAAGCCCAGGGCGGCGGACATCTGGCCATCAGCAGCGACGGGCAGCGCCTGCGCCGGATCTATGGTGAAAAGGACCTGCTCATCTCGCAGGCCATCCGCCAGGGCGCGATTTCCGATCTCGATGCGGCGGAACTGGCCGCGTTCGCCAGCGCCCTGGTGTACCAGGCCAAGCGCGAGGACCGCGGCCTGAGGCCCAGGATGCCGTCCGTTTCGCTGGAGGAATCCGTGGATATCGTGGTCCGGGAGTGGTCCCGCCTGGAAGACCTCGAGGAGCAGAACAAGCTCCCGCTCACCGCAGAACCGGAGCTTGGCCTGGTCTGGCCGATGTTCAAATGGGCCAAGGGCCGCCACCTGCAGGAAGTGCTGAACGGCACGGATCTGGCAGCCGGTGACTTTGTCCGTTGGGCGAAGCAGGTGGTGGATTTGCTGGACCAGCTGGCCAAAATCCCTGGCCTGGAACCCCGGCTCGCCCGGATCTGCCGGGAAGCCATAGACCTTGTCCGCCGCGGCGTCGTGGCGTACTCGAACGTCGCGTGAGCGCAGCATCCGCTTCAGCTAGGAGACACCGATGAGCAATTCCGTCATGTCCGGCGGCCAGCCGGACCGCAAAGTGACCATGTACCGCAACGGCTCGGTCTACTCGGCGGCCGATCCTTTTGCGACCGCCATGGTGGTGGACGGCGGCACAGTCGCGTGGATCGGTTCCGAACAGGCGGCGTCTTCCATCGCGGACTCCTCGATGGAAATCATCGACCTCCACGGCGCCTTGCTGGCCCCGGGCTTCGTCGACTCGCACGTCCACCTCACCGAAACCGGGATCGCAGCTGCTGGCTTGCGGCTCGACGGCGTCCGTTCCGCGGCCGGGCTCCTCGACGCGGTTGCAGTGGCGGCAGCCGGCCTGGACGCCACTGCTCCGCTGTTGGGACACGGCTGGGATGAGTCAGCCTGGGACGTGAAGGACCTGCCCAGGGCGGAAGAGCTCGGACGGGCCGCCGGCGGACGTAGCGTCTATCTCTCCCGCGTCGATGTGCACTCGGCGCTCGTGTCGGACGGACTGGCCGCCGCAGCAGGCCTTGCCGGCATGGACGGCTGGAACGGCACGGCCCATGTGCTGCGGGACGCACACACCGCCGCGCGGCTGTCGGCACGGCAGCTCCCGGAATCCGCCCGCCTGGGGTACCAGGAGACGGCCCTCAGGGAGGCCGCGGCCAACGGCTACGTTGCACTGGCAGAAATGGCCGCGCCCCACATCTGCGGCATGGAGGACCTGCGCAGCGCGTTCTCCTGGAACTCCTCAGGATCGGCCCTGCCCGAAGTCCTTCCCTACTGGGGCCAGCTGGCAGGGTCCGAGGACGAGGCCCGCACGATCCTGGAGGAACTCGGCGTTCCGGCGCTGGGGCTTGCCGGGGACCTGAACATCGACGGCTCCATCGGCTCCAGGACCGCCGCCCTCACGGAACCCTACGCAGATTCTCCGGTCCACCGCGGAACCCTCTATCTTTCCGTTGACGAGGCCGCGCGGCACCTTGCCGCCTGCTCCCTGCTGGGACTGCAGGCCGGCTTCCATGTAATCGGCGACGCCGGCCTGGCGGGCGCGCTCGAAGCCCTCGACATTGCTGCGGCCGAGGTGGGGGAGCAGCGCATCCGGGCGGCCGGGCACCGCTTCGAGCACGTGGAAATGGCAGACGCAGGCGCCATTGCCCGGCTCGCCAAGCACTCCGTCACCGTCAGCGCACAACCGGCCTTCGACGCCGAATGGGGAGCGCCCGGCGGTATGTACGAACAGCGTCTCGGCAGCCGCAGCAAGACCATGAACCCCTTCGCCTCCTTCTATTCGGCCGGGGTTCCCCTGGCATTCGGCAGCGACAGCCCGGTGACGCCTTTGCGGCCGTGGTCGAGCGTGAGGGCATGCCTGGAACACAGCAACCCCGCCGAGCGGATCTCGGCCCGGGCAGCATTCCTCGGGCACACCCGCGCAGGCTGGCGCGCCAGCAAGCAGCGCAACCCCTTGCTGGGGCAGCTGGTTCCGGGCGCCCCTGCCAGCTTCGCCGTCTGGGGGGTCGAGGAGCTCATGGTGCAGGTGGCAGACAGCAGGGTCCAGTCGTGGAGCACGGACCCCCGGGCGCGCACGCCTCTTTTGCCGGCACTGGACACCGGCAGCGACCCGGTCTGCCTGCAGACCGTACGGGAAGGCCGCGAACTCTTCGCGGCCGAGTCTCTGCGCGCCTGAACCTTTCTGGATATTTCTGCCGGCCGAACGCCATCTGAACTGGGAAAACGTAAGGATCCCCAGTTCAGGTAGTGCTTGACAGAATCTGTGTAGTCCGTAGCATTTATCGTCAACAGGGGGTCACGGTGACGGTGCGGGCTCCTTGGCTGCACTCCGATCCCGTGGCCGCCCCGGCGGGCAAGGCCGGGGCTGCAGAACTCATCAACGGGCAGGTCCACCGACGCAGAAAACAGTCCAACCGGCGCTCTATCGGCCCGGACGGCACTGGCCCTGCGTGTGTGGACCTGCCCGCGGTCATTCCCACCCGGTGCCGGTCCTATAATGGAGAGTTGCGCCAGAATCCCAGCCATGCGGCTGCTCCGGCACATCGACCGCTCCATCAAGGAAAGGCCTCTTCTTGCGTGTCCTGACGATCATCCCTACGTACAACGAGCTGGAATCGCTTCCCAAGACTCTCGGCAGGCTCCGCGCAGCCGTCCCCGAGTCCGACGTCCTCGTCGTCGACGACAACAGCCCGGACGGCACAGGACAGCTCGCCGACAGCATCGCAGCCGAAGACAGGCAGGTCCACGTCCTGCACCGCAAGGGCAAGGAAGGCTTGGGCGCCGCCTACATTGCGGGCTTCAAATGGGGCATGGCCGCAGGCTACGACGTCCTGGTCGAAATGGATGCAGACGGCTCGCACAAGCCCGAACAGCTTCCCCTGCTGCTGACGGCGGTCAAGGAAGGCGCTGACCTGGCCATGGGCTCGCGCTGGGTACCGGGTGGCAGCGTCGTCAACTGGCCGCTCTACCGCCAGGCCATTTCCCGGGTGGGGAGCACCTACGCCCGCATCATGCTCGGCGTGAAGATCAAGGACGTCACCGGCGGCTACAGGGCATTCCGGCGCAGCACGCTCGAAGCACTCAAGCTGGACGAGGTCGAATCAGTCGGCTACGGATTCCAGGTGGACCTGGCCTGGCGCGTGGCGAGGCTCGGCCTGAAGATTGTCGAATGCCCCATCACCTTCGTGGAACGCGAACTCGGTGCCTCCAAGATGAGCGGCAACATCGTGGTCGAGGCCATGATCAACGTCACCAAATGGGGCCTTTCCGCCCGCTGGGCAAAGCTCACCGGCAAGAAGGACGCCACGGCCGAACGCGCCTAGCATTCCACTCAGCACAAAGGCAGGGCCGGCACCACACGGTGCCGGCCCTGCCTTCTGCTTTTTGCCTTCGCGTTACGCGGAGCGACGCTCTCCGCGGCGTTCGCGCAGGATGTTCAGGCGATCCTCGAGGATCTGCTCCAGTTCAGGGATGCTGCGCCGTTCCAGCAACATGTCCCAGTGCGTGCGGACCGCCTTTTCGTTGCTGTCCACGGGACGTTCGCCATCCACCAGGAGGGCTTCCTTGCCGGTCTTGGAGACCCAGACGGGAGGGATTTCGGCCTCGGACGAGAACGTCACGAAGACCTGCTCGCCATCTGCGCAGCGGTATTCAACCCGCTGGCGCGGAGCCGGCTCCACACCGGATTCGGTTTCCATGCTCTGCGCCCCAAGGCGCATGCCGCGGAGGCTGCGATCGCTCATGTTTACTCCCTCTATCTGTTCGCGGAACTGCATCCGCGCTAGTCGGCCGGCTTTGCGACGCCGTCCGGACTACTGTCTGCACACCGTGCACCACTAAATGCAACGCTTGACCAAGCTCAAATGTTCCGTGCGGATTGAACCGCTCGGACAAATACACCATTATACGCAGAACGCCGGACTCCCGGGCGTTGCCGCGGCTTCGCGCGGCGGCCGGCCGGGTCTACGCAGCGAGAGGGGCCGGTCACATCGGTGACCGGCCCCTCTCCGGAACGTCTCCCTTACGGCGTCGGTTCCGGTGGCCGCGGCGCCGCGTCGGGAGCGGCAGCCCCTGCGGCTGCCTTGTTCCCAAAGAGGCCCGCGACGCCGTTGGTGTCGGCGCCGCCCAGCGCCCCGCCGATGCCCTTGAGCGCCTCGCCAACCTCGCTCGGGATGATCCAGAGCTTGTTGGATGTGCCCTCGGCAAGCTTCGGAAGGGTCTGCAGGTACTGATACGCCAGCAGCTTCTGGTCCGGGTTGCCCTTGTGGATCGCGTCGAAGACCTTCTGGATGGCCTGGGCCTCACCGTCTGCCCGGAGGATCGCGGCCTTCGCGTCACCCTCGGCCTTCAGGATGGCGGACTGGCGCTGCCCTTCGGCAGTGAGGATCTGCGACTGCTTGGTGCCCTCGGCCGTGAGGATCGCGGCACGGCGGTCACGCTCGGCGCGCATCTGCTTTTCCATCGAGTCCTGGATGCTGTGCGGCGGATCGATCGCCTTCAGCTCCACGCGCGAAACACGGATGCCCCAGCGTCCGGTGGCCTCGTCCAATACACCGCGGAGCTGGCCGTTGATCTGGTCGCGCGAGGTGAGCGCTTCTTCCAGGTTCAGGCCACCGACGACGTTGCGCAGCGTGGTGGTGGTCAGCTGTTCCACTGCCTGGATGTAGTTGGCGATCTCGTAGGTTGCCGCACGCGGGTCGGTGACCTGGAAGTAGACCACGGTGTCGATGGAGACCACCAGGTTGTCCTCGGTGATGACCGGTTGGGGCGGGAACGAGACCACCTGCTCGCGCAGGTCCAGCAGCGGAAGCAGCCGGTCCACGAAGGGGATCAGGATCGTCAGGCCCGGGTTGAGGGTGCGCTGGTACTTGCCCAACCGCTCGACGACGCCGGCACGTGCCTGCGGGATGATCCTGATCGAGCGGACCAGCACAATGATCACAAATACTATGAGGACTATCAGCACGATCGCGGCTGCAGTCCCTCCCAGGCTATCCATACATCTCCTTCATTCCCCAAAATTCGTTCTGATGCAGCTAGGTTGTGATGCGGTTCTTCGGCCAGGTGCCGGCTGTCATTGCTGGGAGCCGGGCGAGACAACCGCCGTCGCGCCGTCGATCCGGGTGACCCGGACGCTCTCTCCGGCGGCAATGGTGCCGCCCGTGCTGCGGGCGCTCCACACGTCGCCGCCGATCTTCACCAGGCCGCCGGCAGCGCTGACCGATTCCATGACCACGGCGGATTGCCCGATCAGGCGGTCAATGTTGCTCAGTTGGTCCGCGGGGCCTTTGCGCAGGTGCTTCATGGCCACCGGGCGGACGAAGACGATCATCAGCAGCGACACGATGCAGAAGACGACGATCTGGAGCCAGAGCTCGGCACCCACGAAATGAGCAATGAGGGCGGCCAAGGCTCCGCCGCCAAGCATGATGAAGAAGAGATCGAGGGTGAGCATCTCGATCACCGCGAAGGCGAGGAAGACCGTGAGCCAGAGCGCCCACCAGTTCTCGCCGAGCCATTCAAACATCGTTCCCCCTGTTCCGGATCCGCCGTGCGCCGCAGCCGTGGGAACGGATGGTGCACCGGCGTGTCGCCCGCTGTTTTTCCATCCTAGCCCGCTGTGCGGCCCGGCGTCAGGAAGCGGCCGGAGGCGTGGTGAATACCGACAGGGAGAACCTCGCGGTGGTCTCCACCGGCCCCCTGCCCGCGAGCGAGGCAAGGAGTTCCTGCCGGTCAAGGTGATGCCCGGCCGGCCCCATGAAGGCAAGATCGGCGGTCTCGGCCTCGTCCAGCCGCAGGGGGATGTCCAGTGATTCCTGCCCGGACAGGGTGAAATGGCTGCCCATCGATTCGGCAAGGCGTTCATCCTTTCCTTCCTCGATGCGGAGCATCCCCGCAAGGCCGGCGATTTCCGCGAGATGCCCCGGGCGGGGAGTGACGACGATGGCGCGGCCGCCCGGCCGGAGCACCCTGGCGAACTCGCCTGGGTTCCGCGGCGCGAAAACGACGGTAACGACGTCGATGCGGCCGGTCCCCAGCGGCAGGGGCCGCCAGACGTCCCACACGAGATTGAGGGTGTCCGGGTTCAGGCGGGCGGCGCGCCGGAGCGCGAATTTGGAGATGTCGAGGCCGATGGAGGCGGCAGGGGAGCGGTCAAGGATTGCCCGCAGGTAGTTTCCCGTGCCGGTCCCGGAATCCAGCAGGACTGCATCACTGCGGAGCATCCCCGGAACCGCCAGGTCCCCAACGGCCCTGGCGAGGGCAGCGTAGTGCCCGGCGGACAGGAAGTCATGGCGGGCCGCGGCCATGGCCGCGGAGTCGGCCTCGAAGGCTGTGCCCTTTCCGGTGAGCAGATTGAAGTAACCCTGCTTGGCGGCGTCGAAGCTGTGGCCGGCCGGGCACCGCAGGGCACGGCGCGGACCGTTTTCCAGGGCCAGTCCGTCCTGGCAGATCGGGCAGCGCAGGGCGGACACGGCGTCGGAAAGCATAGGGACAATCCTACGGCGGACGGAGTGGCAGGCCCGGCGTCAGCGTAGGGAGGCGTTAGGCTCACCAGCGTGAAACCCGAACAGTTGCCGCTGCTGAATTCCGTCTCCGCCCCCACGGTGCATCCCGACGCGAGCCGTGCCGTCATCTCGGTCACGCGTCCCGATTTCGACGCCGACGCCTACGTGGGCCAGTTGTGGAGCGTCCCGTTCGATGCTTCCCAGCGTCCCCGGCGGATCACTCGGGGCTTCCGCGACACCGCCCCGGCTTTTTCGCCGGACGGCCGGGTGCTTGCGTTCCTCCGGGCGACATCCGACGGCAAACCGCAGCTGCACATTGTGGAGGCGGCCGGCGGAGAGCCGCAGGCCCTCACCGAGCAGAAGCTTGGTGTCACGGAATTCTCCTGGGCGCCGGACTCGGCAAGGATCGTCTTCGCATCCCGCGTCCCGGAAGAGGGCCGTTACGGCACCGTGGACGGCGTCGGGCCCGGAAGTGAAGACGCCCGCCTGGTCAGCAGCAACCAGTACCGGATGAACGGCGTCGGGTACACGCAGGACAAGGCCGCCCAGCTGTTCGTCCTGGAGGTTCCGGAGCTGGGCGGGGAGCCCGCCGTCCCGCCCGCCGGGCGGGCAGCCAAGGAGCAGAACGACAAAGACCAGAAGGACAAGGAGGGGGCGGCGTCAAAGGGCATTCCCGCCGTCGTGCAGCTCACCTCCGGCGACGTCGACCACACCGCTCCCGTTTTCAGCAGCGACGGGCGCAGCGTGTACTTCGTGGCCGCCGGCCATGAAGGGCATGACGCGGACATCGCCTCGGGCATCTACAAGGTGCCGGCGGTGGGCGGGGACGCCGTACTGGTGCCAACCGGCGCGGAGCCGCAGGCCATCAATGCGGTCCGGGAATCCCGCAACGGCCGGCAGCTGTTCTTCACGGGCCAGGAACTCGGAGCGAGCGGCTTGGACTTCGTCGCCCGGAACACCGCCCTGTGGGTGATGCCCGCCGAAGGCGGCGAGGCCCGGGTGCTGAGCGACGTCGAACAGCAGGACCTGTCCGGCCCCTTGGAGCCTGCCGGCCCCGACGGGGTGCTGGTCCTGAACTCGCACCGCGGCAGCGTTGAGCTGTTGAAATGGACGGCCGACGGCGGCAGCGAGGTGCTGCTGCACGGCGAGCGGGAGGTGCTCGGCGCCGCCGCGGCCGGGGATGTGGTGGCCGTTGCCTTCGCCGACGCCGCAAGCCACGGCGACCTGGGCGTGCTGGAGCGAGGCGAACTTCGCCTGCTCAGCGATTTCTCCGCAGCGCTCCGGAACGAAAGCACAGTGCGTGAACCCCGTGAATTTATTGCCGACGGAGCGGACGGCTACCCCGTGCACGGATGGCTGGTCCTGCCGGACGGTCCCGGACCGCACCCAGTCCTGTTGAACATCCATGGCGGCCCGTTCGCCCAGTACAGCTGCGCGTTCTTCGACGAAGCGCAAGTGTATGCGGAGGCAGGTTATGCCGTGCTGATGTGCAACCCGCGAGGCTCGGCAGGCTACGGCCAGGCGCACGGCTCGTCCATCAAGGAAGCGATGGGGACCGTGGACATGGCGGACGTCCTGGCCTTCCTCGACGGTGCCCTGGCCGCGTTCCCGGGCCTGGATTCCACAGCGGTCGGCATAATGGGCGGGTCCTACGGCGGCTACCTGACCGCGTGGACCATCGCGCACGATCACCGCTTCAAGGCCGCGATCGTGGAACGGGGGTTCCTCGATCCGGTCAGCTTTACCGGCTCCTCCGACATCGGCTGGTTCTTCGGGGGTGAATACACCGGCGGGACCTTGGAACAGATGCTGGCCCAGAGCCCGATGGCCGTGGTGTCGCAGGTCCGCACACCCACCCTGGTGATCCACAGCGAAAACGACCTCCGCTGCCCGGTTGAGCAGGGCCAGCGGTATTTCGCCGCGCTCAAGGCCCAGGGCGTGGAGTCCGCGCTCCTGCTCTTTCCCGGCGAGGACCATGAGCTCTCGCGCTCCGGCACCCCGCACCACAGGAAGCAGCGTTTCGAGCAGATCCTGGCCTGGTGGGCGGAAAAGCTGCCGACGGCGGCCTCTTAGCCGGGTGGGAAGCCCAGCTCCGCGCCTGCCTGGCTGACCCCCGGCTGGGCCCAGCGGGCGGAATACTCCTCGTTGCTTGCCAGCGAGCGGGTTTCCGCACGGTCCAGATAGAGGGCTCCGTGCAGATGGTCCGTTTCATGCTGGACGATCCGGGCCTGCCAGCCGCTGAATTCGGCGTGCACGGAGCTTCCGTCCGGGCGCACGTAATCCAGGGCAACCTGGCGGTGCCGGGTCACCACTGCCTGATAGCCCCGGACCGAGAGGCAGCCTTCGTAGAACGACGCCGTGTCAGCACCGATGGACGAATACACCGGGTTAAGCATGGCGAAGAAGTCCAGCGGACGCCGTTCCCGGATAGTGGCGGCCGCCGGATCGACGTCGAACTGGTCCTCAAGGACCGCCAGTTGCAGGGGAACGCCAATCTGGGGCGCCGCGAGCCCGACTCCCGGCGCGTCATGCATGGTCCGGCGCATCACATCGATCAATTGATAAAGGGTGGAATCGTCCAACTGCCCTTCGTAGGCGGCGGCGTGCTGGCGGAGCACGGGGTGGCCGGCCTGGACGATGGGCGGCAGGGCGTCCTCCGCCAGTATGCCCTCGACGAGGTCCCGGATTTCCGACACGCCCAGGGGAGTCGGAGGGGCAGCTGTGAGTGAATGAAGACGGAAGTCCATGGACCGAGCCTAACTTGCGGGGCCGGGGCTTCCGCCAAGGCATTGGCGAGGCATGCACTAGGCTCGAAAAATGAGTGAGCTGACCCCCTTGGACTGTGTGTTGGGCTTCATCCGTGCCGTTGAAGGCGGAGGAGGAGCGGCGGATGTGCGGCCCTTCCTTGCCGACGATTTCAAGCTCACGGAATGGCCCCATGTGCTGTCGGCGCGGGGTGCCATCCGGGACTTGCAGGCCACGCTTTCCGGGGCAGACCAGAGCAAGGACGTGGTCAAGAACCAGCATTTCGAGATTGTGCGCACCACCTGCGAGGGGAACCGCGTGGTCCTGGAAATCAACTGGTCCGCCATCCTGCTGCTGGACCTGCCGCACTGGGACGCCGGGGAAACCATCCGCGCCCGCACAACGGCAGTATTCGAGGTGGAGGACGGCCGGATCCGCAGCCAGGACAGCTACGACTGCTACTTCACCGACCCTGCGCAGGTGACGGTCACGGCCTGACGTTCCCGCACCGGCCCGGGCACGGTGGTTCGCCTAGTGCATGGTGAAACGCCGAGCCACGAATCCGGCAACGGCCGGCCACCTGACTGCCCGGCCGACGACGGCATTGCGGAGCGCCAGGGCGGTTGGAGGCAAGGGTCGGCCAAGTGCCATGTTGATGCCCGCCTGGCGGCTGGCTTTCCGGGCCGCGCGCAGGCGTGAACGCTCCAGGTCCGCGAGTTCTCCACCCAAAGCAGGATCCGGGCGGCCCCGGTCAGCGCGGACCATCCGTTCCAGCAACGGGGCGAGGGCCGAGGCATCCAGCCAGCCGAGGTTCATTCCCTGTCCGCCGATCGGGCTGAGTTCATGGGCGGCGTCCCCGAGCAGGACGGTGCGCCCGTGGACCATTTCGGTAACCAGCCTGGAACGGACGCCGAAGGCACTGAGCATCGAATTGCTGGACGGCTCCACTACGGCCGCCGTGCGTTCCCGGATGAGGGCCGCCAGCAGGGGCGCGGACGGTTCGCCTCCGGGTGGCCCGGTCCGCACCACCCAGCGGCGGATGCCTCCCGGTAGCGGGAAGCACTCCACGATTCCCGGCGGTTCGAGGAAGAGCACGGCTTCGGATCCGTAGGGGGTGCCGTCGTGGAAGTCGCCCATGAGGTAGTGGTCCGGGTAGCTGCGCACCGTCGGCGTGATTCCGAGTGCCGCCCTGAGCCCCGAGTGCGCGCCGTCCGCGGCGATGAGGAAGCGGCACCGCGCTTCAAACGGTTCCGCTGGCCCGGCACCGTCGGCGCGCCTGCCCCGCAGGAGGAGGCCGCCGTTGTCGGGCACGGCATCCAGCACCTCGACGCCGCGGTGCAGTGCCCCGGAACCTGACGCCGCAACGCATTCCTCCAGGACTTCCAGGGTCCTGGTTTGGGGCACCGAGAGAATGAACGGGTACGCCGCTCCCGGGAGCCCGAAATCCAAGGAACCCACCTTGCGCCCGGCACTGTATGCCGTGCCGCTCGTGATCCGCACCCCGCTCCCGATCAAGGGCGCGGCCGCGCCGATGCTTTCGAGCACCGCCAGCGCGGGCGGGTGGATGCCGATGGCGCGGGTCTGGGTTCCCGGCCCTGCGCGTTTTTCGAATACGGCGACGTCGAGCCCGCGGCGGAGCAGGAGTGCCGCCATGCAGAGGCCGACCGGACCGGCGCCGACGATGCCGACGTCAAGCACTGCCGGCACCCGGCGGGCGGTATACGAGCAGGATGTGCCATGGCCCGTTGCGTTCCACCTGCCAGCCGGGCGGAACGATGTCCCGGAGTTCTGCCGGAGTGTAGCTGCGCCTGATGGATGCCAGCCCGTCGGTGTGGATGTACGAGCCAGGGCCTAGCGGCCAGAACGCCACCATGAAAAGCAGGAAAGCGATCCGGCTGCGCCGCAGGTCGTTGTGCAGCACGAGGTGCCGGGCGAGGCGTTCGGAATCGGACAGGACGGCGGCCAGTTCGGCGGGGCTGAGGTGGTGCAGGACGTGGTTGGAGATCACGACGTCGTACCGACCGCCTTCCGCCACCAGCTCGGAGCTGAGCGCCCTGCGATACCGGACGCCGTCAGAGGCTTTTCGGGAGGTGGCGAAGTCATGTGCCCGAGGGTCTGGATCGGCGCCGGTCGCCGCCAGGCGGAACCCGTCCCGGGCAGCGCGCCTGGCGAGGCGGCGCACGACATCGCCTCCGCCGCATCCGATGTCCAGCAATGTCGTCGCAGTGGAGCCGGCCAACAGGGGCCTGATCCGTTGTTCATAGTTCCGGCCCCAGCGCGCCAGCAGGAAGTTGATGACAGGGAACCTCGCGTAGCTTCTGCGCAGCCGGCGCAGCTCGCAGTCCGGGCGGTCCATCTGCTCGATCAGGCTGCCCTCCCGTTCCCGCAGGAAGAACGTCATGATCGCAGGGGAGCGACCTTGGTGAACAAGCCGGTTTCCACTGTGAGGCCGGGGCCGAAGGCCATGGAACAGATCCGCTCCTCGTCCTGACGGGGCGGCTGGCTGAGGATGTGCTTGAGCACGAAGAGCACGGTGGCGCTGCTCATGTTCCCGAAGTCGCGCAGGATGTCGCGCGCCGGCCGCAACTGCTCTTCCAGCAGTTCGAGCTTTGACTCGACTTTGTCCAGGATGCTCCGGCCGCCCGGGTGGATGGCCCAGTGCGGTATCTCCCGGTAGGGCCGCCCTGCCAGCCCGTCTTCGCGGGCAAGGAGGGGTTCGAGGGCCCCCGTGATGTGCTCTTCGATGATGTGCGGAACGTAGCTGCCCAGGACCATCTCGAAACCTTGGTCGCCGATGTTCCAAGCCATCGCCTCTTCGCCCACCGGTGTGAGGACTGTTTCGAAATGGTCCAGGCGGAGGACGGCGTCCGGTCCCGCCGGGGTGCGTGAACTGACGACGGCGGCGGCAGCGCCGTCGCCGAAGATCGCCGAGCCCATGATGGTGTCCGGGTCATTGGACGTCCTGACGTGCAGGGAACACAGTTCAACGCAGATGACAAGGACCACTGCATCGGGATCGGCGAGGCAGAACTGCCGGGCTGCCCGAAGGGCCGGGAAGGCCGCGTAGCACCCCATGAACCCGAGGTGGTAGCGCTGCACAGCGGGGTTCAGTCCGAGAGCCCGGACCACCTTGTAGTCGGGCCCGGGGTTGAAGAATCCGGTACAGGACACCGTGATCACGTGGGTGATGTCTGCGGGTTCCACGTCCGGGCAGCGGCCGACGGCCGCCTTCGCGGCCTCGATGAAGAGTTTGGTGGCCTCGGTGAAGAACAGGTCGTTGCGTACTTTCGTGCTGGGGCTCAGGACCTCGCCGCTATCCGGATCGTAAAAGTCCCGCCGGTCCGGGCTTCCGCCCTCGGTTAGCTCGGCGACGGCGGTATGCCGGGTGTCGATGGCTGCCGAGTCGAAGCAGGTCCTGACGAGCCGGGAGCCGAGCCGGGTAAGGCCGGGCTGGGCGGCGAATACGTCGCGTGCCTGGGGTTGCACCAGGACTGTTGGCGGTACGGCTGTCTCGAGGGAATTCACGTAGACCGGCATGCTTCATTGTTGGCGCCGGGACGGCTTAAGACAATGGGCCGGATCGGAGCAGAATCCGAGAAGCCGCACGGTCCGGCACGGGTCTAGTGTGGTGGACAGGAGCCTGGCGCCCGGCCACCGTAGGCTGGGCTGAGCGATGCACAGGACGACGCGGACCGCGCGCGGGCCCGCTGATTCACGGACGGAGAGACGATGAGTACTGACACGGGGACCGAAACTCAGTCTCCCTTGGTGCCCCTTGCTGACAGCCATGAGCTGATCAAGGTGCAGGGAGCCCGCGAGAACAACCTGAAGGACATCAGCCTGGAGATCCCGAAACGCCGCCTGACGGTGTTCACCGGTGTCTCCGGCTCCGGCAAGAGCTCCCTGGTGTTCAGCACCATCGCCGCCGAGTCGCAGCGGATGATCAACGAAACCTACAGCACGTTCGTCCAAGGTTTCATGCAGTCGCTCGCCCGCCCGGATGTGGATGTCCTGGAAGGGTTGACGACGGCGATCATCGTGGACCAGGAGCGCATGGGCGCCAACGCCCGTTCCACAGTGGGAACGGTCACCGACGCGAACGCCATGCTGCGCGTGCTCTTCAGCAGGCTCGGCACTCCGTACATCGGACCGGCTGTGGCTTTCTCCTTCAACATCCCCACCCGCAAGGCCAGTGGCATCATGACCGATGCCAAGGGTGAGAAGACGATCGTGCGCGAAGCCATCTACTACGGCGGGATGTGCGCCGAGTGCGAGGGCCGCGGCACGGTCTCCGACCTGGACCTCACCGCGATCTACGACGAAGACAAGTCCCTGCTCGACGGCGCCATCCTCGTTCCGGGGTACACCGCGGACGGCTGGATGGTGGCCACCTTCACGGAATCCGGTTTCGTCGACCCGAACAAGCCGCTCAAGGACTACACGAAGCAGGAACTGGACGACCTCCTCTACAAGGAGCCTGTGAAGATCAAGGCCAAGGGCATCAATGTCACCTATGAAGGCCTGATCCCGAAAATACGCAAGTCCATTTTCGGCAAGGACCCGGATTCGCTGCAGCCACACATCCGCGCGTTCGTCGAACGCGCGGCCGCCTTCGCCCCTTGTCCGGCCTGCGAGGGCACACGGCTGAACGATGCGGCCCGCTCATCGAGGATCAACAGCCTGAACATCGCCGAAGTCTGCGCCATGCAGATCACCGATCTCGCGCACTGGATCCGCGAGCTGGATGCGCCGTCCGTTGCGCCGTTGAAGGCCAACCTGCTGCACCTGTTCGATTCCTTCGTGGAGATCGGCCTGGGCTACCTGTCCCTGGACCGGCCGTCGGGAACGCTGTCCGGCGGCGAGGCACAGCGCGTCAAGATGATCCGCCACCTGGGCTCCTCGCTGACCGACGTCACCTACGTGTTCGACGAGCCGACCATCGGCCTGCACCCGCATGACATCCAGCGCATGAACAAGCTCCTCCTGCGGCTGCGGGACAAAGGCAACACCGTGCTCGTCGTGGAGCACAAACCGGAGGCGATCGCCGTCGCCGATCACGTCGTCGACCTCGGCCCGGGCGCCGGAGCCGCCGGCGGGTCGGTTTGCTACGAAGGCACTGTCGAGGGACTGCGGGGGAGCGGCACTCTGACGGGCCGGCACCTCGACGACCGCGCGAAGCTGAAGGAAAAGGTTCGCAAGGGCAAAGGCAAACTCGAGATCCGCGGCGCGTCGGAGCATAACCTCAAGGACGTCGACGTCGACATCCCGCTGGGTGCGCTGGTGGTGGTGACTGGGGTGGCTGGTTCCGGGAAGAGTTCCCTGATCCACGGCTCGCTTACCGGCGGCGAGGGCGTAGTGGCCATCGACCAGTCCGGCATCAAGGGCTCGCGCCGCAGCAATCCGGCCACCTACACCGGTCTCCTCGAACCGATCCGCAAGGCCTTCGCCAAGGCCAACGGCGTGAAGCCGGCGCTCTTCAGCGCCAACTCCGAGGGTGCCTGTCCCGAGTGCAAGGGCGCCGGGGTCATCTATACGGAACTCGGCTTCATGGACACCGTTTCGACGCCCTGCGAGGACTGCGAAGGCAAGGGCTTCCAGGCCGCCGTCCTTGAGTACAAGCTCGGCGGGCGCAACATCAGCGAAGTGCTCGGCCTGTCGGTCAGCGCGGCCGAGGAGTTCTTCTCCGGCGGGGAAGCCAGGATCCCGGCGGCGCACGCGATCCTGCGGCGGCTGGCCGACGTCGGGCTCGGTTACCTCGCGCTTGGGCAGCCGCTGACCACTCTCTCCGGTGGTGAGCGCCAGCGGCTTAAGCTCGCTTCGCAGATGGGGGAGAAGGGCAATGTCTACATCCTCGACGAGCCGACCTCCGGCCTGCATCTGGCCGACGTCGAACAGCTCCTCGGCCTGCTGGACCGGCTGGTGGAGTCCGGCAAGTCGGTGATCGTCATCGAACACCACCAGGCCGTGATGGCGCATGCCGACTGGATCATCGACCTCGGTCCCGGCGCCGGGCACGACGGCGGCAGGATCGTTTTCGAGGGAACCCCTGCGGAGCTGGTGGCCGGCCGGGTAGGCCTGACCGGCCAGCACCTTGCCGAGTACGTTGGGGCTTGATGCGAACCACGCGCATGCCTTCTAAGGCTTGCCGCCGTTGGTTTCGGTTTTGTTGTTGAGGTGCCCCAGTTGGGCCAGCAGGGCGAAACGGTCCGGTACGCCCCAGTGTTCGACAAGCTTGCCGTCGCTGAAGCGGGCGATGTCCACGACCGTTATGCTCACTGCCCGGCCGGTGGGATCGTGTCCGAGAAAGCCCCCGGTGTCCGTGCCGTTCGCAGTCATGCGGGCCCAGACCGTGTCCCCGTCGGCGACAGTCGCGTCAAAGGTGTAACTGACGTCGGGCATCGAGGCGTGCAGGCCGACGATCGCCCGCTTCAGATTGTTCACCGCTTTCTCTCCGGAGCCGCCCGGCCCGAATTGGTGCTCAATCAGATCCGGCGATACGAGTTCGTCAACGACCCCTGGATTGCCCGCTTGGAATCCTTCGATGATCAACCGCCGGAAGGCGGCCGTGTTGTCCTGGGTGGTTCCTGAGACCATGTCCGGCCTCCTGCTAGAATTAATCCGAATATCTTTCGGATGAATAACCGCTAGGTTCGATGATGAGTGATGTCAACGCTCCCAAGCGCCGCTATAACTCCGCGCGCCGCATTGAGCAGGCTTCAGCAACACGGCACTCCGTGATTGCGGCAGCGCGCGTGCTGTTCATCGAGCGGGGCTACGCAGCGACGACCGTCGGCGAGATCGCCGGACGCGCCGGGGTCGCCGTCGACACCGTTTACGCAAGCGTCGGCCGCAAGCCGGCTCTGCTGCGAGAGGTGGTCGAGACTGCGATCTCCGGCACTGACCACGCCGTCCCCGCCGAGCAGCGCGACTACGTCAAACGCCTCCGTCAGGCCGCAACCGCTCAGGAGAAAATCAAGATCTACACCCAGGCGCTGGCCGGGATTCAGCCGCGGCTGGCACCGGTCTATCTGGCTCTGAGGGACGCCGGCTCCACCGACCCGGAATGTGCCGCGCTTTGGACCGAGATCTCCCAGCGGCGCGCAGCCAACATGCGCAGGTTCATCGTGGATCTCGCGGCCACCGGCGAGCTGCGTAAAGACCGCCCGGCCGAGGAACTCGCAGACGTCGTCTGGAGCATGAACGGACCCGAATACTGGATTTTGCTCGTCGCTGAACGGGGCTGGACTCCCCAGCAGTTCGCCGCTTGGCTTGGTGATGCCTGGAGCCTGTTGCTGCTCGAGCCTAGGTAGGCAAAGGATGCAGACCGCTGCGGCCAGCGGGCTCCGACCCTCTGGTTTGCCGTGCGCTCTTGGGCTTTACTGAGACTGTCCGGACAACCAGCAAGAAAGAGGGAAGCTTCGATGGACACAACCGCAGTTCTTTGGATTGTCGTCGGGATCGTCGCCCTACTTGTCGTTCTAGGATTGGTATTTTTCATCGCCCGTAAACGCAGGCAGGAACACGAACGTGCCCAGCGGGCCGAGGACCAGAAGCGGGCAGCTGACTTGCGGAAGAAGGCCGAAGAAGCTGAGTTGGATGCCCGCGAATCCGAGGTTCAAGCAGCCAGGGCCCAAGCGGAGGCCGACCAGGCCCTGCTGGATGCCGAACGCCTCCACAAGGAGGCCGAACAGCGCCAGGAGGACGCCGGCGATCTTCACCGTGATTCCGCGGACAAGGCGGAGCATGCCGATGCCATGGACCCCGATGTCGATACCGACGCGGCGGCCGTCGAGAACTCCGAAGAATACCGGCAGGCTGCTGATCCGGGTCGGGCTGGCGATGGGTCCGTAGACGGCCGCCCGAGCGGCGGCGGCAACTCGCTGCAGGATCCCTCCCGGCGAACCGATCCCTAAGACCCCCTTCTTCTCCGCGCTGCTTAGCGTCGCGTTTGCCTCCCGAAGCCCCCTGCCCGCCGGCCCGGGTGGCTTGCCTCTCTTCCACGTGCCATCTCCCGGGCGTAGCTTGCTGATATGACAACGCTGGCCCCCGCGGGCTCTCTGCGGGACGGGCAGCGCCCCAGTATAAGGAGGAAGAATCATGGGCGACTTCATGCGGAACCTGCCCTTCGACGTTCCGGAGCCTGTGCGCCGTTTCCTACAAGGGGAAACCGGCGCTTGGCTGCGTGCAGAGGAATTCCGCGACGGATCCGAAATGGTCGTCCGCGTCGAGGTACCCGGCGTCGATCCCGATCGGGATATCGATATCTCCATCTCAGGACGTACACTCACCATCGAGGCCCGGCGTGAAGAAGAATCCATTCGTGAGGACAAGAGCGATTACCGCACAGAATTTCACTATGGCGCATTGACGCGAAGTTTTCAGCTCCCGGCCGGGGTCAACGAGGACGACATTCAGGCCTCCTACAACAGCGGGATTCTCGAAGTCCGCGTGCCCTCCGCCGAACAGGATTCGACGCCCCGACGAAAAGTGCCGGTGCACCGCACCGATGCAACGGGAAGATCGACCCCCGGCAATGGGGACGCTGGTCACGACAGCATGGGCAGCAAGGTCGATCCGGATTTCATCCCCAATGAAAGCCGCGAAACCCCGGGCCAACGGCGGGCCAGGGAGCACCCCGAAGAGACCGGAAGTTGATTCCGCTGTTTCCTTGGCGGGCTGCGAGCTCTCCGATAATCGCAGGGGATTGACCCAGGGCTGCCGGCTTTACGCTGAAGGAGCCGGCAGCCTTGGAGTGCGCCAGGGTAGTCCCGTGCTTATTGACATGCCCTGCCCACAAGAGCAGTCTGATACCGCTGGTTGCCGTGTTGGCAGGAAGGTTAGCACCTGTCAACCTCTTCCCGGAGCAGGCTCTCATGCTCCGGATGGAATACTGCCCTCAATTTTCAGCAAAGGTGGACAAGATGTCCTCAGTAACTGTCAACGCACTTGAATCAAAATCGTTCGACGACCCCGACGAAAAGCGCCGTCCGCCAAGAACTGAGGTCGATGTTGTCACGATCAGTGATACGACTCTGGGCAGGTTCACTTTCGAGCCGGGTTGGCGCTGGTCCGAGACGGTCAAGACCGTGGTCCACACCGACACTTGCCAGGTCAACCATCTTGGAATCTGCACTGCCGGAACGCTCATGGTGCAGATGGAGGATGGAACGCGCATTACGGTCAGCCCGGGTAATGCTTATGCCATCCCAGCCGGACATGACGCCTGGGTCGAGGGCGACGAGCCCTTCGTGGCATACGAAATCATGAGCGCAGCCACGTTCGCAAAGCCCGCGTGAGGCGCGACGCGAATGGCCTACATGGGCCGGACGGGGGAGCAATAAGCGCCTGAGAGGCGGCTCCCTCGGTTGCCGGCTCCGGATGTGTCTGGGGTCAGAAACGCTTTGAGCCGCGTATGACGCGCGGCGGTTCTTGGTGGCAGTTGCTCACTTCTGGGTTGAGGACGAAGCGCGTCGCCAGAACTGGGACGATCGAGGGAGGAAACTCTAAGTATTCGCAACGCTTCCACGAACTGGCCCCCACGGGACTGGGCATGAACGCGGCCTAAATAATCGAAGAGGCCGGTCTATCAGCCTCTTCGTCATGGCTTCAATTCTCCGTCAGCAACGCGGACTATCTGGCTGTCTGAACCCGCCCTACTTAACTGGCATGCGCGGGTATTCGCGGGCGGGAGTAGCTCGTTCCGGTCACGGCGGAACCGGCAAGCGGCTGTTCCGAATCTTCCGGGGGATGCCAACTGCCTCTCCGCGGACGGGCTACGCGGGCCGGTCCCTGGTCAGGACAGAGGAGAGGTCGTAGCTGACGGGTTCCTCGAGCTGGTCATAGGTGCACGACTCCGGCGAGCGGTCCTGGCGCCATCGGACCCATTGCGCGGTGTGGCGGAACCGCTCGCCCTCCATGTGGTCGTACTTGACCTCGACGACGCGCTCCGGCCGCAGCGGGGTGAACGAGAGGTCCTTGTTTGCGTTCCAGCGGGAGTGCGCCGCCGCCGTAGGGGTGCGCGGTGCGGACTGGTCGCGGTTGTCCGGCAGCACTTCGGCGGGCTGCGCCCACGCCCAGGGGTGCCCTTCGAACGTGGTCACGAGCGGCTGCAGCTCCTCGAACAGCTCCTTGCGGCGGGCCATGGGAAACGCCCCGATGACGCCCACTGAGTTGAGCCGGCCCTGGGCGTCGTACAGGCCCAGGAGCAGGGATCCGATGGCGTCGGGCTCGTCCTTGTAGAGCCGGTACCCGGCGAGGACGCAGTCGGCCGTCCGCTCGTGCTTGAGTTTGGACATCACCCGCTTGTCCTCGGCGTAGAGCTCACCGAGAGGCTTGGCGATCACGCCGTCCAGGCCGGCGCCCTCGAACGTGCTGAACCACTCCAGCGCGAGGGCGGGGTCCTTGGTCGCCTGAGTGAGGTAGACCGGGGGCTTGGCGTCCTTGAATGCCTCCTCAAGGGCGGCGCGCCGCTCGCGGAACGGGCGCTCCACGTAGTTTGTCTGGCCCAATGCCAGCAGGTCGAAGGCCACGAAGCTCGCCGGCGTTGCGGCGCTCAGCTTTGCGATGCGGGAAGCTGCGGGGTGGATGCGCTGCTGGAGGGCATCGAAGTTGAGCCGGTCGCCGGTGTCCGGGTCCACGAGGACGATTTCGCCGTCGATGACCGAGTGGTCGGGGAAGCTTGCGATGATGGCCTCGACGAGCTCCGGGAAGTAGCGCGTCATGGGCAGGGAATTGCGCGAGCCGATCTCCACCCGTTCGCCGGAGCGCCACACGATCGAGCGGAAGCCGTCCCACTTCGGCTCATACAGGTACTCGCCGACCGGGAGATTCTTGACCGGCTTGGCCAGCATCGGCCCGTACGGGGGAGCGATCGCGGTTCCCCACCCGGCGTCGCGCTCGGCTTTGGGTGCCGAATAGTCCTCGTCGGCTCGGTCCGCCTTGCGCTTGCTCGGCGGCACCCGCGGCGGCTCGCCAGGCATCTTGGGGTAGTCCGGCGGGAAGTTGAGCTCACCGAGCCCGCGCTCGAGGTCCGCGTCCCATAAGGCGAGTGCGCCCGAAATGTCCCCCGGTGCGTCGTCGAGATCCGCCCACGGGCAGCCACGGGCGGCCACGAGCGCGGGAACCGTCCGGACGGTGAAGTCGCGCGGGTCGGCGTCGGGGAGCTCGTCCCATGTCAGCGGGGTCGAGACGGGTGCGTGAGGCAAGGGCCGGGGCGAATAGGCGGCGGCGATCGTCCGATCGCGGTTGGCCTGGTTGAAGTCGACAAAAACCCGCTCGCCGCGCTCCTCCTTCCACCACGAGGTGGTCACGAGGTCCGGCATGCGGCGCTCCAGCTCGCGTGCAATCCCGATGACGGCGTGCCGCACATGAAGGAACTCGTGCGTGGGCCGGATGCGCGAGTAGACGTGCACGCCCCGGTTGCCTGAAGTCTTCGCGTAGGCCGTGAGCCCGGCCTCGGCCATGACCTCGCGCAGCGCGAGCGCGGCGGTGACGGCGTCCCGGAAGTCGCGCCCGGGCTGCGGATCGAGGTCGATCCGCAGCTCGTCCGGGTTGTCCAGATTGGCTGTGCGCACTGGCCAAGGGTGGAAGGTGATCGTTCCCATCTGCGCCGCCCATGCGAGCTCGGCGGCCTCGTCGAACACGAGCTGGTCGTGGCGCCTGTGGGACGGGTAGGTGCACGTCACCGTCCTGAGGTAGGTAGGCGCGCCCCGCGGCGGCCGCTTCGAGAAGAACTCCTCGCCGTCGATCCCTTCGGGGAAGCGCTGCAGAGTCATGGGCCGATCGCCGTTGAGCCGAAGAAAGGGCGAGGCCACCGAGATCAGGTAGCGGACCAGCTCGCGCTTGGTAAGAGGCTCACGTCCCTCGACGGCGGGCCACAGCACCTTGTCCGGGCTGCTCAGCTTAACCTCCCGCACGCCGTCGGGGCCGTCCACGTGCAGGATCTCAGAATCCGCCATGCACCCAACAGTAGCTGCCACAACGCCGTTGGGGCAGGCCGGCGGATCAAACGGGACTCCCTTTGTCTAGCTTGGGATGCACGGGTATTCATGAGGTGGGAGTTGTCCGGTTCTCACGACGTCATTCGTTGGTTGGGGCAGCCTCCCAGCGCCCCTGGATGGAGTCTGTTTGACGTCGAGGAGAAGGCCTTTTGACCCGATGAATAGGGCGAAAAGCCAACTGAACCAGCTGCCGCGTTGCAGGCAACACGGGAATGCATGCAGTTCGTGCCGACGCTGATCCCCATCTACTCACACCGTTTCTTGCCGGGAGCGCCATCGCCGGCGGGAAGTCCGGTGTTTTCTGTCTATCAGACGGACGTGATCTATTGCGGGAGTGACCTTGCTGCCTACGTCGCGGCTGAGTTTTTCCGCCGGCTGAGATGAAATCACCGACGTATCGGGTCGGCTTTTGGTCTGATTTGGCGGAGGGCCGATGGGTTTAGTCTTCTCCTTCCACCAGTTCCACTTAACTGGCATGCGCCGGCATACCTGGGCAAGGAGAAGCCCATCTCGGTAGCTCGGGGAGGAGCGGAACGGATCCCACCGGGCAGCATCAGACGCCGCCGAGCTCCTCGTCGAAGCGGTCCCGTGCCGCCTGGATGTGCGGCATGTTCTGCTCCGCCCACTCCAGCAGCACGTCAACCGGGCGGCGGAGCGTCTTGCCGAGCGGGGTGATCCGGTAGGTGACGGCGATCGGACGCGTCGAGGTCACCTCGCGTTCGACGATGCCGTTGCGTTCCAGCCGCCGGAGCGTCCCGGTGAGCGATTTCTGCGTGACCTCCGGGACGGCGCGGCGGAGCTCGTTGAAGCGGGAAGGCCGTTCGCAGATCGAACATCCGTTGCAGCTTCCTGTAGAAACCTTCATCCAGAGTTCTCGCAGCTACTTCCACTCCCGCTGCTCAAGTGCCGATAATCAACATTATGTAAAGTAGAGGCGAAATCGGCGCCGCCCCCTTTCCGCCAATCCCCTTCTACCGCGGCACAACGACAACCTGCACCTCGTCTTCATAAATCACAGTTCCAGGGTCGTCCGAGGTAAGCACCTCATATTCAACCTGGTAGCGACGAAGCAGGTCCTCGTAGAACGTGGAATCGGCTAAAAGATGCGTCGCCGTGGCCTTAAACCACGACTGGGCCGTTGGATTGACATCACGATCAAAAACTGAAGGGTCAACAGTCGCAGGATCGGCGTACGCCGCATCCGCACGATCATTCGCGCTTCGCCACGCAACCCAGTCCTCGGCGCTGAGCCGTCCACTTGCGGCCAAACCGTTGGCGAGGGGAAAAATCCCCGGATAAGTACCGCGGCGATTCGGCAGGGCTGCCTGAAACCTAACGTATTTGGGCTGCTCAGGTTCCATCATTGGCCAAGCCTTTCATGAGCACCACGAATACGGGTGGTTTAGTCACGGCTCTCCCCCTCCTATGCACCAGAACCGGCTCTGGTCCGACGAATTGGACCCTCCTGCGCGACAGTGGCGAACCTTGAGCAATTTCAGCCAGCGCCGCCCGAATTTTGCACTGCCGAAGGCGCTGCAAGCATACCCGGGTGGGTCTAGGTCTCTTTCAGCGAAGGGTTGCAGGACTGGTTCCATTGCCATCAAGATCCACCTTCCTCCGGCTGATGGGGACGGCTCCCAGAAGCTGCCATGCGAGGGAGCCGCGCGTCTTCCCAGCGGCCGGCTGACCGTTCGGCGCTGTCTACCCTGCCCGTCCCGGAGATTTGATGGAAATTTACTCCACTCCCCTGAGTGTCGCGGGATACTAGCTTATGAGCATTAATGTGTCCAACCATGGGAAAGCTATGGACGATGCCCCGGAGTCGACGCTGCGACTGATGTCAGTTGTGGCGGTTTCGCGCGAGGCTTATGCACTCGAGCCTCCTCACAGCTACACGGTCTCGGCGGTCTTTTCCCGGCGGGTCAATCCGGCGGAGGCTCGTTCGATACAGGGGCCGGCATCGCACGCGCGGCTGGACGAGGCCGGCTACGGTCACATCAGCCTCGTGATCGATGATCGTCGGCTGGAGATCCTAAACACCAACCTGGCAGAGCTGAAGGCCGGATTGGCATCCGTGCTCGGTTCCTTGATCCGGGAAATCAGCGACCAGACGCGCCTTGAACAAGAGAAGCGGGACGAGGCCGCCCTGATGAAGAGTATGTCGGACGACGCCAGACGGAAGGAGATAGAAGAACAGGCACAGGGGATTTCCTTCGATTAGCCACCCGACGGCGGGGTGTCAGGTCGACCGGCAACTCCCGGCGACCTACCCGAGCGTGGCGAGGGCCTGATGTTTCACTTCCACGACGACGGACGTGTGGGCGTTGACCTGCATGACTTCACCGTCGATTTGTAGCGGGAGTGGATCGACAGTGGTGAACTCGTAGCTACTGACGCTCTCCTGCGGCCCCAGTCCGATGGTAATCGCCCGAAGGGTCATGAGGGCGATGCGCCATCTGCGGGCATGGGGAAGCATGATGACTTCCAACAAGCCGTCATTGGGCTCACCTGTTTCACTGACTTTGCCGTATTTGGCCATGTAGGCGACATTGGCCAACACGAGGCTGTCCAGCTTGGCACGGGCGCCATCGGCTCGCGCGATCTCGAAGGGTTCGAGTGCCCGGAACGTGCGCACCACGGAGACGAGTTCAGATAACCCGCCCTTGGTGCCTCCCTCTATGCCCAGTGCCATAACCGGTGTGAGGCCGAACCCGACATACGAGTGTGCATACCTCTCCCAGGCCTCGGCCCGTTCCCCGACCTGCAGCCGTAGAAGGTCAATGCGGCGGACTTTGCCGGCGACGATGGCCTCGATCAATGGCATCCGGCGTGTGCTACGGCGGTGATCGTTTGCGTTGCCAGCGGCCAGCACGGCACAAACGGCGCGGCCTCCGCCGTCCATGGCACCGTTGACTACCTCGTTGTACCCGCCGTCGCCGCTGACCGAAACAATCAATGGTGTCCCCGCAGCAGCGACCTCGCGGGCCAGAGCTCTGCCATGACCGGCGAAAGCAGTCGGCAGCAGGTCTACCGTCATTGCCGGAAGTCTGTAGCCAAGTTCTGTGTGGAGCGCTTTGGCCAAGACGTCCGAATGGTGGGAGCTTGCGGGATTGAATATCAGGACGATGCGGTCAAATGCCGGCGGAATGGAAGGCCCAGACAGGAGAATCCTCACCGCCAAGGTTCTGGTCCGCGGGCAAACCTGCGGCCGCTGATCTGTTGTGGAGTGATTTCGACAAAGATGTACTTGATCGTCGGGATCCAGGAGTGCAGGGGCAACTTCTTCGCCGTCTCGATGTCGACTTCGTGCTGGAGGGCGCGCGCGGTTCCCTTGACGATCACGCTCCAAGCGGCGTTGTCCGTGTACCCGTCGGTCTCCAATGCAACGTTGCGGTTGATCGTAAGGCTTACCAACTTGCTGCCTTGGGCCGTCCTGAAAAGAACCACACCGTCATGCGCCAGATAGTTGATGGGGAAGATTTCCGGCTGGTCCCCCACGCTCACTGCCAACCGGCCAAGTTCCGAGCCGGCCAGCAGGTCCCACGATTCGGCCGCGTCCAGTATGACGACCGGGTTCTCCTGATCGGTGCTCATCGTGATCTCCGTTCTGCCCGCAGCGGCGCAGCCATGACGCGCCCGTTGAATGATGCGGTGGAGTCATTCTCGTCCCATCAGGCACGTCAAGGAAGAGACGGCGAGGATCATCCAGCTTCGGTCGAAAATCGAAGAAGACCCGAAACTTTAAAGAAAGAGCCGCTGAGTCAGCCCATCCTGGTTCGCGCCCCGCCGACAGCCGGAAGCCCCGAGACACCAACACCCGGTCGCGAACAAATAGGGCGTAGACTCAAAGTATGTCGGGAACCCGTGAGAAGAATGATGGATCCCCGAGCAAAGAGCCCGCTTCCTCAGACGCGCCCGTGAAAACCATCGATGTGGCGCCGAGTCACATTCATGAGGACGCTGCGGAAAGCTAGGACAACGAGGGCGGCCGCGGCCGTGCTGCACCCGCAGGACAGTGGGGAAACAGCAAACCTCCAGTAAGGGTCTGTATCCGGACCCACATTTCAGTCACAGCCGTTCCCACGTTTTCGCGGATCCGACAGTGCATCCAAGAGAAACGTTGGCCAAGAAGCCATGACCGCTACCTATTACCAGCCCCTCACCCTCAGTGGTGTCCTCGCCTCTGCCCTGCCCCATGACATCGGCACAGCGAAAGGCTCCACCATCTACACGGTCCCGGCGGCCTTCTCCCGCAGGCCTCAAGCCCGGGAACTGGACCTTCTCCACAGCGCGTCCGTAGCCCGGAGCCTAGCGGAAGCCGGCTACAGCGAAGTCCAACTGCGCGTCTCGGACAGGCGCCTCCTGATCACCAACACCAACCTCGAAGAGCTCAAAGCCGGCCTGGCAGTCCTCGTGGGCAAGATCCTTCGCGATGTCTCCGAACGAGCCTTGCTCGAGCGCACCACCCGCGCGGAAGAACTGGATGCTCTGGCCCTGATCGAGGAACACCGACTCGACGCGGTGAACGCATCGGCCGCAGAAGTCCGCTTCGACTAGCGAGCCGCGCAACCGGCTAGCCAGCATCGGCCGTAAGAACAGTGAGGGGTCCTTGCCTGGAAAACCAGGCAAGGACCCCTCACTGCTGTGGGGGAACTACTCCCCTGCCGGCTGGGCGCCGGCGATGTTCACAAGCCAGGCGATGCCGAACTTGTCGGTACACATTCCGAAGGTATCGCCCCAGGGAGCCGCTTCGAGCGGCATGGCCACCGTGCCGCCGTCGGACAGTTTCTCCCAGTAGCCGCGCAGTTCAGCCTCGTCGCTGCTCTCCCCGCTGAGAGACACCGAGATGTTGTCGCCCGGGTTGTAGGACATGCCGTTTGGCGTGTCGGCGGCCATCAGCACCAGCCCGTTGTCCGAAACAAGCATGGCATGCATGACCTTGTCCGCCTCGGCCGGGTCCTGGCTGGCTTGGAACTCGCCGAAGGTGCTGATCGTCAGCTCCCCGCCGAACACCGACTCATAGAAGGTGATGGCATCCCGGGCGTTGTCGCGGAAGGAAAGGTACGGGTTAAGACGTGTTGCCATTTTCTTTCTTCTCCTCTTTCGCTGTACTGCTGGTTTCGCTGGAACTGCTGGATTCTGGTGCCCGCTGACGTCAGTTTCCGTCGTACGCCCGCTGCAGGACGCCCAAATCGAGTTTCTGCATCTTGAGCATCGCTTCCATGGCCCGCTGGGAGCCTTCGGGGTCAGGACCCGACAGCAGGCCGGGCAGCGCCGTCGGAACCACCTGCCAGGAGACTCCGAACTTGTCCTTGAGCCAGCCGCACTGGCTCTCCTCTCCGTCGGCGGTCAGGGCATCCCAGTAGCGGTCGACCTCGTCTTGGGAGTCGCAATTGATGATGAAGGAGACCGCCTCGGTGAAGTTGAACTGCGGGCCGCCGTTCAGGCCCAGGAACTCACGGCCTTCAAGCCGGAACTCGACCGTCATGGCTTTGCCGTCCGGGCCGGGCACCGTGGTGCCGATAGAGGAGTCGGGAAAAATCCCCGTGTAGAAGGCCGCGGCTTCCTCGGCTTCGCCGTCGAACCAAAGACAGGTGGAAATCTTCTGCATGACTGTGCGTCCCTCCCATATGCTGATGGCTCTTTGGGCCCCCGATTGAGGCTAGTCCGCGGATACCTCCAGCACAACGATCAGTCAGTCGCCCGCGGCCGGCGTGCGGGATACCAACGCCACGGTGTTGCCTTCGCTGTCTTCGATGAACGCCATCCATTCCTCAGTGCCCGCCGGTCCCAAAGTTGCGTCGGGGTGGGTGAAAATCAGCTGCGGAGGTGCAACGATTTTCACTCCGGCCCCCTCGAGCCTGGAAATCGCCGTATGGAGGTCGGGCTGTTCGAGGTAGAGCAGGGCCGGCGGTGCACCCCGTTCAAGGAGCAGCCGGACGCCGCCGAGGTCGAAGAAGACCAATCCCGACTGCTCGAAGCTGGCAAGGGGCTCGGCGCCAAGCAAACGCGAGTAGAAGGCGGTAGCCCGCTCTAGGTCCACCGCCCGTTGTGCGATCTGGATGACTTTCATGGACCCTCCCGTTCCTGGCCGTCCAGCCCCATCCTGCTCCGGTGGAGAGCAGGCTTCAAGGCCAGGGGGATTCGGAACGGGAATGCCGGCGGGATAAGGTCGGAACATGCCTTCAAGCACTCGAGGATCCCTGCTGCCTGTCTCCGCCGCCGTTATCGATGCCGCCTTGATTCTGCTGTTCGCGGCAATCGGCAGGGACACCCATCAGCGCGGAGAATCCGTGCTGGGGGTCCTGGCAACGGCCTGGCCATTCCTGGCCGGAGCGGCCGCCGGCTGGCTGATTGCCCGCGCCTGGCGCGCTCCGCTGGGAACCTGGCCGGTCGGCGTCGTGATCTGGATCAGTACGGTGGCCGGGGGCGTGCTCCTCCGCCTGGCGAGCGGACACACCGCCGCCGCCGCCTTCATCGTGGTCGCCCTGATCACGCTCGCGGTCTTCCTGCTCGGGTACCGCCTGCTGTGGGTCCTGGTGCTCCGGCTGCGGACCTCCCGCCGCCGGTCCTGAGCCAGGCAGCATGCACTAGGCTTGCTTTCGTCCACTGACGCAGCGGCGGATTGCCGCATGTAGGAAAGGCCCCACAGTGATCACTGCCTTTGTCCTGATCAAGACCGACGCTTCCCGCATTCCGGAAACGGCCGAGGAGATTTCCGCGATCCAGGGCATCAGCGAGGTCTACTCCGTCACCGGAGAGTGGGACCTGATCGCGGTAGCCCGCGTGGCGAAACACGAGGAACTTGCCGACGTCATTGCCGACCGGCTGTCCAAGGTTCCCGCCGTCGTGCACACCACTACGCACATCGCCTTCCGCGCATACTCCCAGCACGACCTCGACGCCGCATTCGCCCTCGGCTTCGAGCAGTAGGTCCTCGGCAGCGCCGGCTTGGAAGGCTCAGCCCTGGCTGAGCCCGATCCAGGTCTGCAGGACGTTCGCGGCCGCGCCGGAATCGATCGACTCGGCAGCCCGCTTGTAGGCGGCGTCCATCCGTTCGACCAGGCTTCCCTCCGCCGTTTCCGCAAAGGCCACCAAGCCGGCCGCGGCATTGAGGAGAACGGCGTCGCGCACTGCGCCCGGCGTCCCGTCCAATACGCTGCGCACGACGGCGGCGTTCGCCTTCGCGTCGCCGCCCTTCAGTTCGTCGATGGTCGAGGCCGGGATGCCCAGCTCGAGCGGCGAGAAGCGCTGTTCCCGGACCCCGCCGTCGCGGATTTCCCAGACTGTGGACGCGCCTGTCGTCGTCAGCTCATCCAGGCCGTCCTCGCCGCGGAACACCAGTCCCCTGCTCCCCCGACGCGCGAGGACGCCCGCAACCAGCGGAGCCATGGAAGCATTCGCGACGCCGACCGCCGATGCCTGCACATGGGCGGGGTTGGTCATGGGGCCGAGGAAGTTGAACGCGGTCGGAATACCTAGCTCCTTGCGCGGTACGGCCGTGTGGCGGAACGAGGGGTGGAACACCTGCGCGAAGCAGAACGTGATGCCGGCTTCCTCCGCGTTGCGGGCAACGCGGTCAATCGGGAGGTCGAGGCGGACGCCGAGGGCCTCCAGCACATCCGCTGAGCCGGAAGACGACGACGCCGCGCGGTTGCCGTGCTTGACGACCCTTGCCCCGGCGCCAGCCGCCACCAGGGCAGCCATTGTGGAGATGTTGACGGTGTTAAGTTGGTCACCACCGGTGCCGACGATGTCCAGCTTCTCGCCCGGGATGGACACCGGGTTCGCGTTCGCGAGCATGGCTTCGACCAGGCCGGTCACTTCCTCGACCGTTTCCCCCTTGGAGCGGAGCGCGACCAGGAATCCCGCGATCTGGGCCGGAGTCGCTTCCCCGGACATGATCGTGTTCATCGCCCACGCCGTGTTCTCCAGGGAGAGATCCTGTTTCCTGATCAGGGCGGAGATAAGGCCTGGCCAGGTGTTGCTTGCCTGCTGCTCGGATGCCGGTGAAGTCACCACTTGATGCTAGCGAGCGAGCCCGGCCGATGACCAATGTGAAACACGGCGGGAACTTTTCCGCGCGATTTCGCGTGTTTGTAGAAAAAGTCCCCCCAAAAGGCGGTTCGCGTTGGGAACTCAGGACTTTTACAGACATAATGTCCTTGTGACATCTGCGACCCATGCCCCCAGTACCCCGGCGCACCCGACGCTGAACCGCCCCAATCTCGTTTCCGTTGGAACGGTTGTTTGGCTGTCCAGTGAGTTGATGTTCTTCGCCGGCCTCTTTGCCATGTACTTCACCCTGCGCTCCACTTCCGGAGAGCTGTGGGCTGAAGAGACCGCCAAGCTCAACTTCCCGTTTGCGCTCGTCAACACCATCGTCCTGGTAGCAAGCTCCTTCACCTGCCAGATGGGTGTCTTCGCTGCGGAACGCCTTGAGCCGCGCCGCCGGGGCGGTGTGTTCCAGTTCACCCGTTGGGGCATGAACGAGTGGTTCGTCCTCACGTTCCTCATGGGTGGTTTCTTCGTTGCCGGCCAGACCACGGAATACGCGATGCTCGTGTCCGAGCACGTTTCGCTGTCTTCCAACGCTTACGGCTCCGCCTTCTACATCACCACCGGCTTCCACGGTCTGCACGTCATCGGCGGCCTCATTGCCTTCCTCTTCATCATCGGCCGCGCATTCGCCGCCAAGAAGTTCGGGCACTTCGAAGCCACGTCGGCAATTGTCACCTCCTACTACTGGCACTTCGTGGACGTTGTGTGGATCGGCCTCTTCCTGGTCATCTACGTCCTCAAGTAGCAAGGCTTGGCTCTTGCCGTCCAAGGGCCTGAACAACAAAGAAGCGGCTCCCGGAGCCGACGCAGGATCGAATTAAGGAACCACCACGTGAAGGCACTCTCGCAGAAGCGACGTCACCCACTGGCAGCCATTGCGCTGCTGCTGATGGGACTCCTCCTCACTGGTGGGCTGTACGCCGTCGCCACGACGGTCAACCAGGCCAAGGCAGAAACGACCACCTTCAGTGCAAGCGACACTGAAGAGGGCAAGAAGCTGTTCGAGGCCAACTGCGCCACCTGCCACGGCATGGGCGCCAGCGGCTCCAAGGACGGCCCCTCGCTGGTCGGTGTTGGTGCTGCTGCGGTTGACTTCCAGGTTGGCACCGGCCGCATGCCCATGCAGATGAACGGCCCCCAGGCCCAGAAGAAGCCGCTGCAGTTCAACGACGATCAGACGCACCAGCTTGCGGCATACGTCGCCTCCCTCGGAGCCGGCCCGGCCATCCCCGAAGAACACTTGCTCGACGAAAAGGGCAACGCCGCCGAGGGTGGCGAGCTGTTCCGGGTCAACTGCGCCATGTGCCACAACGCAGCTGCTGCCGGCGGCGCCCTGACCCGCGGCAAGTTCGCCCCGGCGCTGGCCGACGTGAGCGGCAAGCACATCTACGAAGCCATGGCCACCGGCCCGCAGAACATGCCTGTCTTCAACGACGCGAACATCTCGCCCGAAGGCAAGCGCAACATCGTCACCTTCCTGAAGAAGATCGAAGCCAACGGCTCCCCCGGCGGTGCCGACCTTGGCGCCCTCGGTCCGGTGTCTGAAGGCCTGTTCGTCTGGGTTGCCGGCCTTGGCGTGATCATCGCGTTCACCATCTGGCTGACTTCCCGCTCGTCGTAGGCGGCGCGTCCCGGAATTTCTGCTGCCAGCGCGCAGCAGCTTTGAATTGAAAATCCCCCCGGCATCTGCCGGGACAACGAGAGAAGGATGAGGCGAATTATGGGCAACCATAGTGACGGCAGTCCGAACCACTCGGGCACCGTAGCTACGGCTGGTCAGAATGAAGTGGAGAAGTTCCAGGATCCTGGGCTTCCTCCGCATCGTTTGCGCCTGGCTGACACGGACCCGAAGGCCGCGAAGCGAGCCGAGCGTCAGGTAGCCATTCTGTTTGGCGTCTCAATTGTCGGTACCTTGATCTTCCTTGGCGCGTACTTCGCCATTGATCTCGGTAACGACTCGACGATTGCCACGATCCGCAACCAGAACCTGCTGCTGGGCCTGGGCACCGCCTTCGCGATGCTCGGCATCGGCACCGGCATCGTCCACTGGGCCAAGGCCCTCATGCCGGACCACGAGGTCTCCGAAGAGCGCCACGCGATCCGCACCGAGGAAGACCGCCAGGCCGCTGTGCGCATCGTGGACGACATCGTCGAAGAGACCGGCATCAAGCGCCGCCCGCTGATCCGCAACACCCTTCTGGGTGCGGTCGCCCTGGCTCCCCTGCCGGCGATCGCCGTGTTCGGTGACCTTGGCCCCCGCCCGGACGACAAGCTCGCACACACCATGTGGGCCCCCCAGGAAGGCAAGCTCAAGCGCCTCACCCGCGACCCCGACGGCACTCCGATCAAGGCATCGGATGTCACCATCGGCTCGGCGTTCCACGTGATCCCCGAGGGCCTCAACGAACTCCACGAAGGCAAGCTGAACGAAAAGGCCAAGGCCGTCGTCCTGCTCATGCGCCTGAACCCGGACTCGCTGAAGATCTCCCCCGGCCGCGAAGACTGGAGCTACAACGGCATCGTTGCCTACTCCAAGATCTGCACCCACGTGGGTTGCCCGGTTGCTCTCTACGAGCAGCAGACGCACCACCTGCTGTGCCCCTGCCACCAGTCGACCTTCGACCTGACCCAGGAATGCAAGGTCATCTTCGGCCCGGCCAGCCGCCCGCTCCCCCAGCTGCCCATCGCAGTTGACGCTGAGGGCTACCTTGTCGCCACGAGCGACTTCAAAGAACCTGTAGGACCGAGTTACTGGGAGCGTGACGAGCATGAGCGCCGCATCAACAGCTGAAGCCCCCTTCGTCGCCAAGACCAAAGTTGGCCGCTTTACGGACTTCGTTGACGAGCGCGTCGGCGGCTCCGGAATCCTCCGCGAGTTCGGCCGGAAGGTCTTCCCCGACCACTGGTCCTTCATGTTTGGCGAGGTGGCGCTGTACTCCTTCGTCATCCTCCTGCTGTCGGGCACCTTCCTGACGTTCTTCTTCGACCCGTCCATGGCGGAAACCCATTACCAGGGTTCCTACACGCCGCTGTACAACGTCGAGATGTCCGTGGCATACAACTCCTCGCTGAACATCTCCTTCGACGTCCGCGGCGGCCTGTTCTTCCGCCAGGTCCACCACTGGGCAGCACTGCTCTTCGTGGCTTCCCTCGGTGTCCACATGCTCCGCGTGTTCTTCACCGGCGCTTTCCGCAAGCCGCGTGAAATGAACTGGGTTGTCGGCGGCGTGCTCCTGATCCTGGCCATGGCTGCCGGCTTCACGGGCTACTCCCTCCCCGACGACCTGCTCTCCGGCAACGGCCTGCGCATCATCGATGGCGTCATCAAGTCCATCCCGGTCATCGGTACCTACATCTCGTTCTTCCTCTTCGGTGGCGAGTTCCCGGGCACGGCCATCATCGGCCGCCTGTACGTGCTTCACATCCTGCTGGTTCCGGCACTCATCCTGCTGATGATCGTCATCCACCTGTTCATGGTCGTGGTCCACAAGCACACCCAGTACCCCGGCCCGGGCCGCAACGACGGCAACGTCGTCGGCTACCCTCTGGGCCCGGTTTACGCGGCCAAGGCAGGTGGCTTCTTCTTCATCGTTTTCGGCGTCGTCGCACTGATGGCAGCAGCGTTCACGATCAACCCGATCTGGAACTACGGCCCCTACGACCCCTCTCCGGTGTCTGCCGGTACCCAGCCTGACTGGTACATCGGTTTCGTGGACGGCGCACTGCGCCTCATGCCCGGGGTGGTCAACGACTTCCACTTCGAGTACGTGGTCTTCGGCCACACCCTGACCCTGAACGTCCTGCTTCCGGCCCTGGTGCCGGCGGGCATCATCTTCACGGTCCTGTTCACCTACCCGTGGATCGAACGCTGGATCACCAAGGACAACCGCGAACACCACGTTCTGGACCGTCCGCGCAACGCTCCGACCCGTACGGCCATCGGCGTAGCAGGCTTCACCTGGTACTGCGTGATGTGGGCAGCCGCCGGCTCCGACCTCATCGCCACGCACTTCCACGTGGCCCTGAATGACGTGACCTACTGGCTCCGCGCGCTGTTCTTCATCGGCCCGGTCATCGCCTTCGCGGTGACGAAGCGTGTTGCACTTGCCCTGCAGCGCAAGGACCGCGAGATCGCCCTGCACGGCCGCGAGACCGGACGTATCGTCCGCCTGCCGCACGGTGAGTTCATCGAGGTCCACGCTCCGCTCGACGACTACAAGCAGTACAAGCTGGTCGGCTTCGAGTCCTTGGCCCCGCTCCCGGCCGAACCGAACGAGCACGGTGTTGTGACCCGCAAGGAGAAGCGCCGCGCGGCGCTCTCCAAGTGGTTCTTCGAGGACCGCGTTGCCCCGGCAACGCCCGCCGAAGTGGAAGCCGCGCACGCGCACGGCCACCACGAAGCCATCGAAGGCGCTGAGCAGAAAAGCCTGAGCCACTAAGGCAAAGCATGCATGAAGGAAGGCCCCGTCCAATCGGACGGGGCCTTCCTTGCGTCTTGCCTTGCGTCTTGCGGATTTTCTCGCATCACCGCGGCGGGCCGGAGCGCAGACTCCCCTAGTAGCCCGTGCGCGGTCCCCTGGTGGGCCGCACGCCCGGGCGCTGCAGGGGCACCCAAAGCTTGTAGCGGTCGGCGCGGTAATAGGAAACCGAGTAGTCGACCATGGCTCTGGCCACGAAAGCGTGGCGCTGGATCTTCAGCAGGGGTGAGCCCACATCGACGTTGAGGAGGCGCGCCGTGGAAGGTGAGGCGGCCGTGGCCTCGATCATGTCCTCTCCCCATTCCATGACCAGTCCGTACCTTTCGCTCAGGACGTTGTAGAGCGAAGTGGGCGGGGCTTCGTCCAGGAAGCCCGGGACGCGGTGTGCCGGGATGAAGTTCTCGTCAACGCTCATGGGCTCGTTGTCGGCCAGCAGGAGGCGCCTGAAACGGACCACCGGCGTCCCCTCGTCCAATTGGAGTTCCCGGGCAAGGAAGGCACTGGCGGCAATCTGTTCGAAGCTCAGCACCTTGGCTGCAGGAACCATGCCACGGCGCTGCATTTCCTCGCTGTAGGACGTCAGCTTCACCTGGAGGTCGAGCTTCGGCTTCCGCACGAACGTTCCGAGGCCCACCACCCGTTCGATGATCTCCTCCCCCACCAGCGCGTCGATCGCCTGGCGCACGGTCATGCGTGCCAGCCCGAAACGTTCCGAGAGGTCCCGCTCCGAAGGCAAGGCGGCGCCGGGCCGGCATGAATCCGTGATGAAAGTGCGGAGGATCTCACGCAGCTGGACGTAAATGGGGACGCCGCTCTTGCGGTCGATTTCACCGATGATTTTTGAGGCGTCAACGGACACGGCAGACCCCGGATCCAAAAGCGGGCAGTTCCATAGGACAAGCGTAGGCGAATCCCGTGCGGCCGCGCTCTGCCGGACCTCGGGAGCAACACCACTGCGTTAGGCTTTTAAGGATCATTTTCACCGGGCGGGACTGTTCCGCCAGAGCAAAGGAGCCGGTTTGCCCGAGCACAAAGCCACTGTCGCCGCGGAGATCGGCCTTCACGCACGCGCGGCGGCCGTATTTGTCCGGGCGGTGACGGCCACAGGCCTGCCGGTAACCATCCGCAAACCCGGACACCCCGCCGTCGACGCCCGCTCACTGCTGGAAGTCATGACCGAGGACTTCGCGCACGGCTGCGAAGTCCTCCTGAACGTCACTGCGGACGCCGTACCCGCCGGAAAGACCCTGGGCGAGGTGGATGATGCCTTGGCAGCCCTCGCGGCGCTTCTGGAGGCCCCTGACGCCCGCTAAGCGGGCGGTTTCCTCCCAGCCCCGTTCCGGCCAGCAGCTTTGCGATTAAACAACGACGGCGGGCCCCACCTTCAAGGTGGGGCCCGCCATCGTTTGTGTACTGCTAGTGGGCGTGGTCGCCGCGGCTGTATTCAAAGACCCAGCCGACCAGGGCCACGAGGGCCAGGCCAGCGGCTACGAACACGATCCAGAAGCCGACCGCGAGACCGAGGAAGCCACCGGCGCAGGCCAGGCCGAGGACCAGGGGCCACCAGCTCCACGGGCTGAAGTGACCCTGTTCGCCGGCACCCTCGTGGATCTCGGCGTCGGGACGGTCCTCGGGACGCAGGCCAATGCGCTTACCGGTGAAGCCAAGGTAGGCACCGATCATGCCAGCGAGGCCGCCGACCAGGAGGATACCCAGGATGCCGACCCACTCGGACCAGTGGGTCAGGAAGCCGTAGGCGAGCGAGACCGGGACGAAGAAGAAGACTCCGGCTCCGAAGAGCCACGATTCGATTTTCACTTACGGATGTCCTTCTGATCAGCGTTGCCCAGCAGGTCTGCTGCGGGTTCCGGGGACTGGACGGTGTGGGCCTGCGACAGCTCGGGGTGGTGCAGGTCGAGTGCCGGCCGCTCCGAACGGATGCGCGGGAGCGAGGTGAAGTTGTGGCGCGGCGGCGGGCAGGAAGTTGCCCACTCGAGCGAGGCACCGAAGCCCCACGGATCGTCCACTTCAACCTTCTTGTTGCTGCGCCAGGTGATGTATACGTTCCAGAAGAACGGCAGCAGGGAGGCGCCCAGGACGAACGAGGAGATCGTGGAGAACTGGTTCATCCAGGTGAAGTTATCTTCCACCAGGTAGTCGGCGTAACGGCGGGGCATGCCCTCGACGCCGAGCCAGTGCTGGATCAGGAAGGTGCCGTGGAAGCCCAGGAACAGGAGCCAGAAGTGGATCTTGCCGAGGCGTTCGTTGAGCATCTTGCCGGTCCACTTGGGCCACCAGAAGTAGAAGCCTGCGAACATCGCGAACACCACGGTGCCGAACACCACGTAGTGGAAGTGTGCGACCACGAAGTAGGAGTCGGAGACGTGGAAGTCCAGCGGCGGGGAGGACAGGATGATGCCGGTCAAGCCGCCGAAGAGGAAGGTCACCAGGAAGCCGATGCTCCACAGCATGGGGGTTTCGAAGGTGATGGAACCCTGCCAGAGGGTACCGATCCAGTTGAAGAACTTCACACCCGTGGGGACTGCGATCAGCATGGTCATGAAGGCGAAGAACGGCAGCAGGACCGAACCGGTCACGTACATGTGGTGGGCCCACACGGTCACGGACAGGGCAGCGATGGCGATGGTCGCGTAGACCAGGCCCTTGTAGCCGAAGATCGGCTTGCGGCTGAAGACCGGGAAGATCTCCGAGACGATGCCGAAGAACGGCAGCGCGATGATGTACACCTCGGGGTGGCCGAAGAACCAGAACAGGTGCTGCCAGAGGACGGCACCGCCGTTTTCGGGATCGAAGATGTGCGCACCGAAGCGGCGGTCGGCACCCAGTGCGAACAGCGCTGCTGCCAGGGGCGGGAACGCCATCAGGACCAGGATGGCCGTGACGAGGGTGTTCCAGGTGAAGATCGGCATGCGCCACATGGTCATGCCCGGGGCACGCATACAGATGATCGTGGTGATGAAGTTGACCGCGCCGAGGATGGTGCCAAAGCCGGACAGGGCCAGGCCGAAGACCCACAGGTCACCGCCGACGCCCGGGGTGAACGTGGTGTTCGAGAGCGGGGCGTAGGCGAACCAGCCGAAGGAGGCAGCACCCTGGGGGGTGATGAAACCGGAGACGGCGATGGTGGATCCGAAGAGGAAGAACCAGAAGGCCAGGGCGTTCAGTCGCGGGAAGGCGACGTCCGGGGCGCCGATCTGGAGCGGCATGATGACGTTCGCGAAGCCTGCGAAGAGCGGCGTAGCGAACATCAGGAGCATCACCGTGCCGTGCATGGTGAAGAGCTGGTTGTACTGCTCCTTCGTCTGCAGGATCTGCATGCCCGGTTCGAAAAGCTCGGCCCGGATGAGCAGCGCCATAACGCCGCCGAGGCAGAAGAACACGAAGGACGCGATCAGGTACATGTACCCGATGGTCTTGTGGTCGGTAGAAGTGATCCAGTTGACGACGATGCGCCCCTTGGATTTCGGTACGACCGGAGCCTCAAGGACCCCGGCGGATTGAGTGTAAGTAGCCACGGCGCTTCCCTTAGTTCTTCTCGTTCAGGTTCGGGTTGCGGTCGTACTTCGAATCGAGGAGACCCGTGTTGCCGCTCTGGCGAAGCTGTTCCATGTGTGCCTGGAATTCAGCTTCGGAAACGACCTTCACACGGAACAGCATCTCGGAGTGGTATTCACCGCAGAGTTCGGCGCACTTGCCGTCGTAGGTGCCCTCCTTGGTGGGGGTCAACCTGATGTAGTTGGTCTTGCCCGGGATCATGTCGCGCTTCTGCAGGAAGGCGGGGACCCAGAAGGAGTGGATGACGTCGCGGGAGTTCAGCTCCAGATCGACCGACTTGCCGACCGGCAGGTACAGAGTGGGCAGCTTGTCCTTGTCGATGGTGTTGCCCGTCAGGTGCGCCTGGACGCCGGCTTCGTGCAGGTCTTCGCTGACCACGGAGCCCTTCTTATAGTTGAAGTCCCAGGCCCACTGCTTGCCACGGACGTCAACGACGACGTCGGCGGGCTTGGAGCGGTCATCAATGGCCTGCTGGTCACGGTCGGTGAAGTAGAAGAACACCAGGACCATGAACAACGGGATCGCCAGGTAGAAGACCTCCAGCGGGAGGTTGTAGCTGAGCTGACGCGGGAACCCGACGGTGCCCTTGCGGCGGCGGTAGGCGATGATGCACCAGACCAGGAGGCCCCAGGTGATGATGCCGACCGCGAGGGCCGCGATCCATGAGTTGACCCAGAGGTCCATGATGCGATCGGTGTGGTTGGTGGTGCCCCGTTCAGTGGGGAGCCAACCCTTCTCAACCTCTGACGAACATCCGGTCAAAACCAACGCGCCGGCTAGTGCCAAGCCAGTGATCGTAGTGATCTTTGTGCGTCGGCTGCCGGTTCGGTTCTGCGAACTCACAGACGGCCCTTCCTCTTGTTGCTGCAGCCCGGCAGGCCAAAGGCACGCCGGGCACACTAAGTTTTACTACCCGATGTAGAGCTTACCGCTATGCAGGGGTTTTCGCTGACACGCCGCGGCAGTGCGTCGGAACAACCGTGAAGCTGTCCGCCGCACCGCACCACGGCCGGCTGTTTCCCTGCTTAGTGGAATGAATCGCCGCAGGCGCAGGAGCCGCCCGCGTTGGGGTTGTCGATCGTGAAGCCCTGCTTCGAGATGGTGTCTTCGAAGTCGATGCTGGCGCCATCCAGGTACGGCACGCTCATCTTGTCCACGACGACCTCAACGCCCTCGTAGTCACGGACGGCGTCGCCGTCGAGCAGTCGCTCATCGAAATAAAGCTGGTAGATCAGGCCGGAGCAGCCGCCCGGCTGTACGGCCACGCGCAGGCGCAGGTCGGTGCGGCCTTCCTGCTCAAGGAGGCTCCGGACCTTGCCGGCGGCGACGTCGGTGAGATTCACGCCGTGCACAGGCAGTTCCCCGCTGGTAGCGGTGCTGTTTTCGTTTGTTGCGGTGCTCATTGGCCTACCTAACTATGACGCTTGCGGCATGCAGTGCCTGCGCACTGCATGCCCTTACCCACTTGCTTACGGGTTACAGCTCAATGCTACGTCGCACGGACGCATAGCTATAACTTCAACCGTAACCAGCGGGCAGCTTCCCTTGTTCCCGCGCCTACGCCAGTCCTGAGGAATCCAGCTGTGCAAGCATGAGCGCCTCCGCCAGGACGGCGCGCCGGAAATCCCCGATGTGCAGGGATTCGTTGGCGCTGTGGGCGCGGGAGTCCGGATCCTCGACGCCTGTGACGAGGATCTGCACCTCCGGGTACACCTCCGTCAGGTCCGCAATGAACGGGATGGAACCCCCGATGCCCATCTCCACGGCCGGGACACCCCAGGCCTCTCCCAATGCCCACATGGCAATCCGGGCGGATGGCGAGGCGGTGTCGGTAGCGAAGGCATTGCCCCGCTCCCCCGGCGTGAACGCCAGCCGCGCACCGAAGGGAATATTGTCCTTAAGGTGCTTTTCCACGGCCGCCATAGCGGCCTCCGGGTCCTGGCCCGGCGCCAGGCGAAGGCTGAACTTCGCCCGGGCGGAGGGAATCAGGGTGTTGGACGCGACGTCGACGGCGGGCGCGTCGATGCCGATGATCGACAACGCCGGCTTGGTCCAGAGCCGCGAAGCGATGCTTCCGCTCCCGGCCAGGCTGACGCCGTCGAGCACGGAGGCATCGGCGCGGAACTGGGCCTCGTCGAGGTCCACCGCCACCTCGTCCTTGGCGAGCAGCCCGGGAACCGCCACGTTCCCGGCGTCGTCATGCAAGGTGGCAATCAAACGGGAAAGAACGGTGGGCGCATCCAGTACGGGCCCACCGAACATCCCCGAATGCACGGCGTGGTCCAGCACGCGCACTTCGAAGGTCCCGTCCACCAGACCGCGCAGGCTGGTGGTCAGGGCCGGCACGCCGACCTTCCAGTTGCTCGAGTCGGCCACCACGATCACGTCGGCACGGAGGAGTTCCCGGTGCGTCTCCAGAAAAGTGCGGAAGGTCGGCGATCCTGCCTCCTCCTCCCCCTCGAAGAAGAGCGTGACTCCCAGGCCAAAACGGTCGCCAAGGACCTCGCTGACTGCCGAGAACGCGGCAAGATGGGCCATGATCCCGGCTTTGTCGTCAGCGGCACCACGGCCGTAGAGACGGCCGTCGCGCTCCTCGGCGATGAACGGCTCCGAGTCCCACAGCGCGCGCTCCCCCGGCGGCTGGACGTCATGGTGGGCGTAGAGGAGGATGGTCGCCTTGCCGGGTGCGGCCGGGCGCCGGGCGACGACGGCGGGTCCCCCGGCGCTGCCGTCCTCCTTGTTGCAGCGCAGGATCTGCACGTCGCTGAAGCCCGATTCGCGGACCAGACCGGCGACGGTTTCCGCGCTTCGGTCAAGTTCCGCGGGATCGAAACTGCTCCAGGCGATCCCGGGAACCGCGACGAGCGTTTTGAGCCGCGCCAGGGTCAGGTCGAAGGAGGCGTCGACGGCGGCCTTCAGGGCGGCGGCGTCAACGGCGCCGGGGGTCCCGGGGTGGTTCTGCGGGGTCTCCGCATGAGTGGAAGTCATGGCCAAAACACTACCGCCGGGTACGTTCCGCCGGAACCAGCCTGCCTCCCCGTGCCCACGCGGCGCAGTGTCGCCCGGGTCACGCCGCGACGGGTATTCTGTATTGGTGTTTGGACGTAAAAAGGAAGAGCCCAGCGCTCAGGACTCAATAGACCAGCTTGCCGCCGACGCCGCGGCAAAGGGCCCCGGCAAGGGTGCCCCCACACCCAAGCGCAAGGACCAGGAAGCGGCGCGCAAGCGGCCCCTGGTTCCCAGCGACCGGAAGGCCTCGAAGGAAGCCGAACGGGTTGCCATCCAGGACCAGCGCCAGAAGATGCGCCAGGCCCTGGACACCGGCGACGAGCGCTTCCTGCCGCTTCGCGACAAGGGCCCGCAGAAGCGCTTCACCCGGGATTTCGTGGATGCCCGGTTCAATCTCGGCGAGTACCTGATGTTCGGCGCCCTCGCCTTCGTGGTGGTTTCCTTCCTGATCCCGCAGTCCAGCGACGCCCTGACCTATGTCCTGATCGGCTTCTGGGTGATGTTCCTCGCCGTGTTCGTGGACGTCTTCATTCTTTCCCGCAAGCTCCGCAAGGCACTGGCACAGAAGTTCGGCGAGGTTGAACGCGGCACCGTCTGGTACGGAAGCATGCGCTCCCTGCAGTTCCGGAAGCTGCGCCTTCCCAAACCGCTGGTCGGCCGCGGCGACTACCCTTCGTAGGACCCCGCATGCAGAAGGACCCCGGACAAACTGTTCCGGGGTCCTTCTGCATTTGCGGTGCCGCCGCCTAGCGGCGGTTCTTGGCCAGGCCCTTGTTGATCCGCGCGGCCCAGAAGGGTCCTTCGTAGAGGAAAGCGGTGTAGCCCTGGACGAGGGTGGCACCTGCGTCCAGCCGTTCCTGGACATCGCTTGCGGTCTCCACGCCGCCCACGGCAATCAGTACCAGCTTGTCCCCGACGGCGGCCTTCAGCCGCTTGAGCACCTCCAGTGAGCGCTGCTTCAGCGGCGCACCGGAGAGCCCGCCTGCACCGGCCGCTTCCACCTTGGCGGGATCCGAAGTCAGACCGTCGCGGCCGATGGTGGTGTTCGTGGCGATGATCCCGTCCAGGCCAAGGTCCAGTGCCAGGCGGGCGACGTCGTCGATGTCCTCGTCGCTGAGGTCAGGGGCGATCTTGACCAGCAGCGGAACATGGCGGCCGGCTGCCTGGTCCGCAGCCTCCCCCACGGCAGACAGCAACGGACGCAGGGTGTCGACGTTCTGCAGCAGCCGCAGTCCGGGCGTGTTCGGCGAACTGACGTTCACCACGAGGTAATCCGCAGCGGGAGCAAGGCTGCGCGCACTGACCAGGTAGTCCTCCACCGCGTCTTCCAGCTCCACCACCTTGGTCTTGCCGATGTTGACGCCGATGACGGGCCGGACACCGGCGTGCGCTTTCTGCAGGCCGGCCCGGGCAGCCTTGAGGCGTGGCGCCACCGCCGAAGCGCCATCGTTGTTGAAACCCATGCGGTTGATGACGGCGCGGTCCTCGACAAGTCGGAACAGGCGGGGCTTTTCGTTGCCCGGCTGGGCCTGGCCGGTGATGGTGCCCACCTCGACGTGGCCGAAGCCCAGTTCACTCAGGGCCTCGATGCCGTGACCCTCTTTGTCGAAACCGGCGGCCAGGCCGAACGGCGACGGGAAGGTCAGTCCGAGGGCCTCGGTCCGGAGCGAAGCTTGCGGGGCGGTCAGCCTGCCCAGGATCCGTCCGGCTCCGCAGGAATGGGCCAGCCTGATTGCACGGAAACCGATCTTGTGGGCCTTTTCGGCATCCATCCAGGAGAAGGCCAACTTGAAGAATGTGGGGTAGACACGCATACCCCCTAGTTTTCCGTCTTCCGCGCCGCGCACCAAACCGGGATCGTTACCCGGGAGTAGCATGTTGCCATGTCGGCGAACAGCGGAAACCGCGCCCCGGGCCACAGCGTGATCGAGAGCGATGTCCTGGTGGTCGGCGCCGGACTTTCCGGCCTGGTGGCGGCCTCGATGGCATACTCCGCAGGACGCCGGGTCGCCGTTATCGACCAGGAGCCCGAAGCCTCCCTGGGCGGCCAGTCACACTGGTCCTTCGGCGGCCTCTTCCTGGTGGACAGCCCGGAGCAGCGGCGCCTCGGTGTGCGGGACTCCGCGGATCTCGCCCTGGGCGACTGGCTTGCCTCAGCCGCGTTCGACCGGCCGGAGGACCTGTGGGCGCGCCGCTGGGCAGAGGCCTATGTCCACTTCGCCGCCGGCGAGAAACGGCATTGGCTGCACGCCCTCGGAGTGAAGCTGTTCCCGCTGGTGCAATGGGCCGAGCGCGGCGGACACGGGCCCGCCGGCCATGGCAATTCCGTGCCCCGCTTCCATGTCGTGTGGGGAACCGGTCCTGGCCTGCTGGAACCGTTCCTCGCCAAGATTGCCGAAGGCGTTGCCGAGGGCCGGATCAGTCTGCGGTTCCGGCACCGGGCCGTCGCGTTGACGACGGCGGCCGGCCGGGTCAGCGGGGTGACCGGCGACATCCTGGAGGACTCCGGCGCTGGCCGCGGCGTCGCTTCGTCCAGGACCGCCGTCGGAAGCTTCGAGGCCACCGCGGGCGCGGTGATCGTGGCCAGCGGCGGAATCGGCGGCAACCACGCAATGGTCAGGAGCCTGTGGCCGGGAGGAGCGGCACCAGGGCGGCTGCTCAGCGGTGTCCCAGCCTCGGTGGACGGGGAGTTCCTCAGCGCCGCAAAGGATTCCGGGGCAGTCCTCATCAACGGCGACCGCATGTGGCATTACCCGGAAGGCGTCCACAACCACTCCCCCGTATGGCCACGGCACGGCATCCGCATCCTTCCCGGGCCGTCCTCGTTATGGCTCGACGCCACCGGTCGGCAATTGCCGCCACCGCTATTCCCCGGTTTCGATTCGCAGGGCGCCCTCCGGCACATCGTCGGCACAGGGCACGACTATTCCTGGTTCGTCTGCAACCGGACCATCGCCCTGAAGGAGTTCGCACTGTCCGGTTCGGAGCAGAACCCGGACCTCAGCAACCGGGACCTGCGGCTCCTGGCCGCCAGGCTCCGGAAGGACGCCCCGACGCCGTTGAGCACCTTCCTGGAGCGGGGCGTCGACTTCCTGCAGGCAGCCACACCACGGGAACTCTCGGACCGGATGAACTCACTGACCGGCAACTCGCTGATCGACCCCGCTGCGCTGGAATCCCTCATCAGGCAACGGGACCAACAGCTCTCCACCGGGCTGGGCAAGGACCTCCAGCTGGCTGCAATCCGGGCGGCCAGGCGGTTCGCCAGCGACAGGCTGATGCGGGTCGCCCCGCCACACCGTCTTGAGGACCCCGCCCACGGCCCCCTCGTGGCCGTCCGCCTGTCCGTCCTGACCCGGAAGAGCCTCGGCGGCCTCCAGACCGACCTGCAGTCCCGCGTACTGGACGGCAGCGGGTCCGCGCTGCCAGGACTCTTCGCGGCGGGGGAAGCCGCAGGCTTCGGGGGCGGCGGTATCCACGGATACCGGGCCCTGGAAGGGACATTCCTTGGCGGCTGCCTGTTTTCCGGGCGCGCAGCCGGGCTCGAAGCGGCAGCTTCTGTCTAAGCTGGTCCCGTGGAGTGGCAGACCGACATTCTTGGCACCGACTTCGAAAGCTGCGGCTTTGAGGCCCGCGGCATCGACGGGGTGCCCAGGCGCGCGACGCTGGTGCGCCATGTCCCCGGCTCCGCGCAACGCCCGGCGGTCAACGGCGCCGTGCTGTTCCTGCACGGGTGGAGCGACTACTTCTTCAATGTGGCGCTGGCCGAGTTCTGGACGCAGCAGGGATTCCGCTTCTACGCGCTGGACATGCACAACCACGGCCGGAACCTGCGCGAGGACAGCACGGGCGGCTACGTGGCTCACCTGGACGACTACGACGCCGAGATAGGCACGGCTATCGGCATGATCCGGTCCGGCGGAGCGGGCAACGGAGAGCCGGAGCCCTTGACCCTGATGGGCCATTCGACCGGCGGGCTGGTGGCCGCACTCTGGGTCAGCCGGCACCCGGGAATGGTGCAGTTCCTGGTCCTCAACAGCCCTTGGCTGGAGATGCACGGAAGCTCGCTCGTCCGCAGGGCCGCGCAGCTTATGGTCAAGCCTGTGGCCCGGATCCGCCCGCTGACCGTACTTCGACTGCCCGAGCGCGGTTTCTACTACCGCAGCATCAGCAGCAGCGCCGAGGGTGAATGGGCCCTCGACGAGAAATACCGGCCGCCCCTGGCGTTTCCCCTGCGGGCGGGCTGGCTGAGTGCCGTGCTCAGCGGGCACACCCGGGTGGCCCGTGGCTTGGACATCGACATCCCCATCCTGGTCCTGCTCTCGGGGGCCAGCGCCAACGGAATGATCTGGAGGGAATCAATGCGTCATTCGGACGCCGTGCTCGACGTGAACATCATGGCCCTGAGGGCCATGACATTGGGCCGGAGCGTCACCTTGGAACGGGTTGACGGCGGCCTGCACGACGTCTTCCTGTCGGCCTCGCCTGTGCGCGACGACGCCTACGCACGGCTGGCGCGCTGGATCCGCGGCTTCATCACGGACCGCGGAAACACCTCGGCCACTGACGCCGCTTCGGACGAGGGCGGCCAAGAGTGACCACGCCAGGCACACGGCAGCAGTGGCAAGCGGACTTCCTCGGCGCTCATTTCGAAGCCTTGGAGCTGGAACTGGCGCCCGATGAAGAAGGCCCGGTCTGTGCCACGCTCGTGAGGTACACGGTCCCTCCGCCCGAGACCGTGCGACCCCGCCGGCTCCGGGACGCCTTCACCGAACTCACCCGCCACGCGATCCGCCGGGAATCCCCCCGCCAGGACAAGGCTCCCCGGGTGGTGCTGTACGTGCATGGCTGGGCGGACTACTTCCTCCAGGACGAACTGGCCGAAAGCCTGGCCGGATCGGGCTTCCACTTCTACGCGATCGATCTGCGGAAGTTCGGGCGCAGCCTGCGCAGATGGCAGACCCCCGGCTACATCACCGACCTCGCCGTCTATGACGAAGACCTCGACGCCGCCCTTGCCGCCATCGACGCCGACGTTGCCAGGCGCACCGGAACCACGGCCCCGCCCACCGTGCACCTGATCGCGCACTCCTTGGGCGGGCTCATCGCCACCCTGTGGGCGGACCGGCACCCCGGGCGGCTCGCAACCCTGGTCCTCAACTCGCCTTGGCTTGAACTCCAGGGAAGCAGCCTCATCCGCAGCATTGCGATGCACCTCGTGGAACCGTTTGCACGGACCGACCCCAAGCGGGCGTTCCGGCTTCCCGAGATGCCCGCCTACTGGGAAAGCGTCAGCAGCCTGGCTCACGGCGAATGGAACCTGGACCCACAGTGGCGCCCGCGCGCTTCCTTCCCGGTGCGCGCCGGATGGAGCAAGGCGGTCCTGGCCGGTCACGCCGCCGTCGAACGCAAGCTCGACATCGACGCGCCCGTGCTGGTGATGCTGTCCGGCCGCACCCGGATCCAGGGTGAATGGAGCGCCGAGCTGATGCGGGTGGATGCCGTGATCGACGTCGAGGAGACCGCACGGCGCGCTCTGGGCCTCGGCCGCCGGACGGCGGTCTTCCGGTATCCGGGTGCGCTGCACGACGTGTTCCTGTCCCGCCGGATCGTCCGCCAGCAGGCATACCGCGACGTTGCGATCTGGCTCGAGTCCTACCCCGGCTGAGGATTCAGCACGCAGGGGTTAATAAACTCTCAGGCCTGCCCTGCGGCGTCCACCGCGCCGCCGTAGCGGCGGTCACGTTTGGCGAAGATCTCGACTGCGTCCCACAGGGTCCGCCGGTCGACATCGGGCCAAAGCGTGTCCATGAAGACGAACTCGGCGTAGGCAGACTGCCAGAGCAGGAAGTTGGAGAGCCGCTGTTCGCCGGAACTGCGCAGGAACAGGTCCACGTCCGGCAGGTCCGGTTCGTCCAGGTACTTCTGGATGGTCTTCTCCGACACCGACGACGCCTTTAGCCTGCCGTCTGCCACGTCCCGGGCGATGGCCGCGACGGCATCGGCGATCTCAGCCCGGCCGCCGTAGTTAACACACATGGTCAGCGTGCAGGTGTCGTTGTTCCGGGTGTATGCCTCGGCCTCTTCGAGCTCCTTAATCACCGAGCCCCAGAGCCGGGGCCTTCGTCCGGCCCAGCGGATCCGGACCCCCCAGTCATCCAGCTGGTTGCGCTGGCGTCGCAGCACATCCTTGTTAAATCCCATCAGGAAGCGGACTTCTTCCGGGGACCGGCGCCAGTTCTCGGTGGAGAAGGCGTAGACACTGACGTACTTGATGCCCAGTTCGATCGCGCCGGCCATAACGTCGAGCAGGGCGGGTTCGCCGGCCTTGTGGCCCTCGATCCGGGGCAAACCGCGACGGTTGGCCCAGCGCCCGTTGCCGTCCATCACGATCGCCACATGCTGAGGCACGAGTTCAGCGGGAATGGCCGGCGGAACCGCACCGGAAGGGTGCGGATACGGCGCCATCACCGGCTTGCTCCGGCGGGTCGGTGGGTTCTTCTTTGCCAATGCCACTATCAGCTACGCTCCACGTGTTTGAGGGATTTCAAGGACCGTTCAAGGTGCCACTGCAGGTAGCTGGCCACCAGGCCCGCTGCCTCACGGCGGTGCACGCCATCGGAGGCGTCCGCCGTCGTCCAGTCGCCGGTCAGCAGTGCGCCCAGCAGCCCCACCGTCTCCGGAGCCGGAGCCGGGGAACCGGGCGGCCTGCAGTCGCCGCAGACCATGCCGCCCAGCGGTGCCGAGAAGGCGGTGTGCGGGCCCGGGGCCCCGCAGCGGGCGCAGTCGGTGAAACTCGGCGCCCAGCCGCCCGTTGCCAGGGCGCGCAGCAAGTACGAATCGAGGATGAGTTCCGGCGCATGTGCCGAACGGCTCAGGGACGCAAGGGCGCCCACGAGGAGGTTGTACTGGGCGGTGCCGGAATCGGCGTCCGCATCGCTGAGCTTCTCCGCGGTTTCCACCATGGCGGCCGCGGCCGTGTAACTGGTGTAGTCGGAAGCGATCGCCGTGCCGTAGGCGCCCTTGGCAACGGCCTGTGTGACGACGTCGAGGGTGCGGCCTGAAACCAGCTGCAGGTCCGCGACCATGAAGGGTTCAAGCCGGGCACCGAAGCGGCTGCTCGTCCGGCGCACGCCCTTGGCCACCGCCCGGACCTGGCCGTGGTGCTTGGTCAGGAGAATGATGATGCGGTCGGCTTCGCCCAGCTTGTGGGTGCGCAGCACCACGGCGTCGTCCCGGTAGGACCGGGCTGCAAAGGATGGGTTGACCACAGTTAATCTTCGCACCACGCCGGGCGCCATGGCGTCCGGCGGAGCCGCGCGGCGGAAGGATGTTCCACCGCGCGGCCGCTTGGCAAGCGCGGACCGCTGCTAGGCGCGGACCGAGCGGACCGCCCGGTTGACGGCGGAGATGACGGCTTTCAGGGCGGCCGTGCTGGTGTTCGGATCGATGCCGACACCCCACAGGACCCGCTCGCCGACGGCACATTCGACGTAGGCTGCTGCGCTGGCGCTGCCGCCTTCGGAAAGGGCGTGCTCGCTGTAGTCCAGGACCCGCACGTCCACGCCGTCTTCGCGCAGGATGCTCAGCAGGGCCGCGATGGGGCCGTTGCCCGTGCCGGTGCGCTGGACTTCCTTGCCGTCGATCCGGAGGGCGGCGTGCAAGGTCAGTTCACCCGACTCATCCGTCTCCGTGCGGCTGGCGCCCAGCGAGTAGCGGCCCCACTGCCCTGCTTCGGTGCTGGAGGGCAGGTATTCGTCCTGGAACATGGCCCAGAGCTGTGCGCCGCTGACTTCGCCGCCCATGGTGTCCGTGCGGTGCTGGATGACTCCGGAGAATTCGATCTGCGCACGGCGCGGCAGGTCCAGGCTGTGCTCGCTCTTGAGCAGGTAGGCCACGCCGCCCTTGCCGGACTGCGAGTTCACGCGGATCACGGCTTCGTAGCTGCGGCCGAGGTCCTTGGGATCGATCGGCAGGTACGGAACCTGCCAGGTGAAGTCGTCAACGGCCTTGCCGGCGGCCGCGGCGTCCTTCTCCAGCGCTTCGAAGCCCTTCTTAATGGCGTCCTGGTGCGAACCGGAGAACGCCGTGAAGACCAGGTCGCCGCCATAGGGCGAACGCTCGGGCACGGGCAGCTGGTTGCAGTACTCCACGGTGCGGCGTACTTCGTCGATGTCAGAGAAATCGATCATGGGGTCGATGCCCTGGACGAACATGTTCAGGCCCAGCGTGACCAGGTCCACGTTGCCGGTGCGTTCGCCGTTGCCGAAGAGGCAGCCTTCGATGCGGTCGGCGCCGGCCAGATAGCCGAGTTCGGCGGCGGCGACACCGGTGCCGCGGTCGTTGTGCGGGTGCAGGGAGATGATGATGCCCTCCCGCGGGTGCAGGTTGCGGTGCATCCACTCGATCGAGTCGGCGTAAACGTTCGGGGTGGCCATTTCCACCGTGGCCGGCAGGTTGATGATGACCTGCTTGTCGGCGGAAGCCTCGAAGATATCAGCGATGGCGTTGCAGACCCGGGCCGCGTACTCGAGTTCGGTGCCGGTGAAGGACTCCGGAGAGTACTCGTAGGTGATGTGGGTGTCGGTGAGGGTTTCCTCGTATTTCTTGCACAGGCGGGCACCCTGCAGGGCGATGTCCAGGATGCCGTCTTCGTCCTGGTTGAAGACCACCCGGCGCTGCAGCACCGACGTGGAGTTGTAGAGGTGCACGATCGCCTGCTTGGCACCGACCAGAGACTCGTAGGTCCGTTCGATCAGGTGTTCACGGGCCTGGGTCAGCACCTGGATAGTGACGTCATCCGGGATGTGGCCGCCCTCGATCAGCTGGCGGACGAAGTCGAAGTCGGTCTGGGATGCCGAGGGGAAGCCGACCTCGATCTCCTTGTAGCCCATCTTCACCAGCAGCTGGAACATCTTCAGCTTGCGGGCCGGGCTCATGGGGTCGATCAGCGCCTGGTTTCCATCCCGCAGGTCCACCGCGCACCAGCGCGGAGCCTTGGTGATTACCTTGTCCGGCCAGGTGCGGTCCGGCAGTTCAACGTTGATCTGCTCCTGGAAGGACAGGTAGCGGTGGATCGGCATACCGGAGGGCTTTTGTGCGTTGTGCATGACTAAGGGCCTTTTCTTTGGATCTTGATGGAAGATTGGCCGGGCATAGTAAACTCCGCAGCGAGGATTGGCCTAGCGATTGGTCGCTTTTGAGGCCCCGCCGCGGCAGCTAAGGAGAAGCATTCCTGCACGCACCATTTCACAGTAACACGGTGCGTATGATGACAGTGCAATACCTGAAGCAACGTCCACTATGCAGACGCGGCAACGGTGCCCTGCCGGCGGCGCGTCATCGAAGGAGCTTTCGTGCCACAGTCCGGGATCACCCTGTCCAATATCGACCAAAGCGTGCGCCCCCAGGATGACCTCTACCGGCACGTCAACGGGGCCTGGCTGAACACCACGAGAATTCCGGATGACAGGCCGCTGGAAGGAACCTTCACTTCCCTGCGGGACAGCGCGGAACTGGCCGTCAAGGCGATCATCGAGGAAGCTGCCGCCAAGGGTTCCAGCGCCACGGGAATCGAGCGCAAAATCGGCGACCTCTACAACAGCTTCATGGACGAAGCCGCCGCGGAAGCCAAGGGCTTCGACCCCATCCGCGAACGCCTGGCCGAAGTCTTCGCCGTCCCCGACGCAGCGGGCCTGGTGGCACTGACCGGCCGGCTCTTCCGCTCGGATGTTTCCGGCCTGTTCTCCATCTATCCGGCGCCGGACGCCGGCAACCCGGACCGTGTGCTGCTCTACGCGGGGCAAGGAGGACTCGGCCTGCCGGATGAGTCCTACTACCGCGACGGAAAATTCGCACCCATCGTCGAGGCCTACACCGGTTACGTCGCCACCGTGTTCGGGCTGGCCGGAATTCCCGACGCCGGCGCAGCGGCAGGCCGGGTCGTGGCACTGGAGAAGGCGCTTGCGTCCCACCATTGGGACAAGGTGACGCTGCGCGATCCGCAGAAGACCTACAACCTGAAGACCATCGACGAGGCCGCTGGGCTCTTCCCCCTGCTCGCTTCCTGGTTCGACGCCGCGGGCATCGAAGGCAGCAAGTACGGGGAGCTGGTCCTGAGCACCCCGGACTTCTTCAACGGCGCGGCCGGGCTCCTCGACTCCGAGCCCCTGGCCGCCTGGCGCGAATGGCTGGCACTGCGGGTCATCAACGCCGCTGCCCCGTACCTCTCCCCGGCATTCGTTGACGCCAACTTTGCCTTCTACGGCACCACCCTGAGCGGCACCCCGCAGAACAAGGAACGCTGGAAGCGGGGCGTCGCCGTTGTCGAGGCCGCGCTCGGCGAAGCGGTGGGCCAGATCTATGTGGAACGGCACTTCCCCGAAGAGCACAAGGCGAGGATGCAGACCCTTGTGGCCCGTCTGACCGAAGCCTACCGGCAGAGCATCACCGGGCTGGCTTGGATGGGCGAGGAGACCAAGGCCGAGGCGCTGAAGAAGCTCGACGCGTTCCGGCCGAAGATCGGTTTCCCGGACAAGTGGATCGACTACTCGGCCGTCGAGATCGACCCCGGGGACCTGCTGGGTAACGTCGAACGCGGACACAACGCCGACGTCGACAGGCATCTTGACGAGGTCGGCAAGCCTGTCGACCTGGACAAGTGGCTCATGACGCCGCAGACGGTGAACGCCTACTACCACCCGCTGCTCAACGAGATCGTCTTCCCCGCCGCGATCCTGCAGCCTCCGTTCTTCACGGCCGAGGCCGACGATGCGGTGAATTACGGCGGCATCGGCGCCGTCATCGGCCACGAAATCGGCCACGGCTTCGACGACCAGGGATCGCAGTTCGACGGCAGCGGCGCCCTGCGGAACTGGTGGACTGCCGAGGACCGTGAGGCCTTCGAGAAGCTGACCGCAAAGCTTGTGGCACAGTTCGATGCCCTCGCGCCGGAGGAAGCACCCGGCCACAACGTCAACGGCAAACTCACCCTGGGCGAAAACATCGGCGACCTGGGCGGCCTCGGGATCGCGTACAAGGCCTACCTGCTGAGCCTGGACGGCACTGAGGCACCGGTCCTTGACGGGCTTACCGGGCGGCAGCGATTCTTCATGTCCTGGGCGGCGGGCTGGCGCCAGGTGATCCGGCCGGAGGAGGCCATCCGCCGGGTGGCCACCGACCCCCATTCCCCCAACGAGTTCCGGACCAACGCGATCGCCAGCAACCTCTCCGAATTCCACGAGGCGTTCGGCTTGAAGGAGGGCGACGGCATGTGGCTGGCCCCGGAGGACCGCGTCAGCATCTGGTAGCCGTCACGGAATGCCGCCAGTGACGAAGGGCCGGACCACGTGGTCCGGCCCTTCGTCGTTGGTGCCGTGTTTTCGGCCGTGCCGGTCAGCGGACCACGAGCGCGGGATTCGCCGTCTGGCATTTGACGTCGCCGGCCGTCTGGTTCACGACGTCGGCCGGAACGGAGGCGGTGCCGAACTTGAGGCCGGAAGTGAAGTCCGAGCCGGCATAGAGCTGCACCCCGTTGACCGCCGTCGAAGCCTCCACCTGGGCGGCCGGTATACCGAAGAGCTTGGCGACGTCGGAGGCCACGTCCTCAAACCCGGCAGCGTAGTAGACGGCGGTCTTGGCCGTCGGATCCGCGGCGAACTGCGAGCCCTGGGTGAAGCCGGCCTTGACGAGGGCCGCCACCAGTTCCTGGGCGTGTTCCGGCACGCCGGAACCGTCGGCGACCGTGACCGGCTGCAGGGCCTTGTCGTACGGCACTGCTGAGGGGGTCTTGCTCGTTGGGGCGGTGCTTGCGGGTGTGCTGGCCGCCGCCGTCGGGCTTGCACCCGGCGAGGCCGCCGGCGTGGAGGTCGAGCCCGGCTTGGTCAGGTCGAGGTTCGCGCGCATGGCCGCGAAAAGCTGCGAGGCCTGGGGCTGCATCAGTTCGAGGCGGTTGGGGTCGACGGCGGCGGGCCGGTTGGGCACTGCGACGAACGCCACCTTCGAAAGGTCGATGTCCTTCAGCCGCGAGGAAATGGTCAACAAGGACTGCACGTTCGCCAGCCCTTCGTCGACCGTGAGGTTCTGGGTGATGACATCAGCGATGGAGAGGAGCTTTTGCGGATTGCCGAGGGTGCCGTCGTCCTTGACCTTGCGGGCGAGCGAGGACAGGAAGCCCTGCTGCGCCTGGATGCGGCCGAGGTCGCTGCCGTCGCCGAAGGCGTGGCGCGTGCGCAGGAAGGACAGCGCCTGTTCGCCCTTCACCTGGGAGGTGCCCTTGGGCAGCCGGAGCCCTGAGTCGGGGTCGTAGACAGCGTCGCTGATGCATACCGCCACGCCGCCCACAGTGTTGGACAGTTCCTTGACGGCGTTGAAGTCCGCCATCATGAAGTGGTCGATCTCAAGCCCTGTCAGCTTGTTCACTGTGTCGACAGCGCAACCGATGCCGGCCTCTGCCATGGCCGCATTGATCATCTCGCCGGATCGTGCAGGGTAGCTCTTGTGCGTCGTTTGGTCGGTGCACTCGGGAACATCCACCAGCAGGTCACGCGGGAAGCTGATGATGCTGACGCGGCGGTTGTCCGCGGAAATGTCCAGCAGCATCATGACATCCGAATGACCGTAGCCGGTGGAATCGTCCACGCTGCCGTACTTGGAGTTCTTGCCGTCACGGGTATCGGAGCCGAGAATCAGGATCTGCAGGCGGTCCTTGGCGTCATTGGTGTCGCCCTCGGTCTTCTGCGCCCCCGCGTTGAGCGGGGCCTTGGTGATGTTGAGCTGGAGGCGGATGAACCAGTAGGCGGCGAAGGCCACGCCCGCCAGGAGGAGCACGCTCACCACTCCGGCGCTGATCTTCAGCCAGAGGGAGTGCCTGCGGAACCGCATATGGCGGGGGGCGCCGGGCGCGTCTCCATGGCGTGCAGACGCAGCCTTGCCGGTCCCGCTGCTTTCCTGCACGCGCGCATCTCGACGTCGCACTACTCGGTCAACCTTTCCTCGGAACATTGGATTCCGGCCATTTTAGGGCCCGAATCTGTGAACTTCCCCAGCGGCTAGAAGCCTAGCCTTACGAGTTGCTTGGGGTCCCGCTGCCAGTCCTTTGCGACTTTGACATGCAGGTCGAGGTAAATCCTGGTGCCGAGCAGGGCTTCGATTCCCTTGCGGGCGTTGGTTCCCACCTCACGCAGCCGGCTTCCACCCTTGCCGATAATGATGGCTTTCTGCGACGGACGCTCGACGAACAGATTCACCCGGACGTCCAGCAGGGGGTTGTCCTCGGTGCGGCCTTCGCGCGGAACAATCTCTTCCACCACGACGGCGAGGGAGTGCGGAAGTTCGTCGCGCACGCCTTCAAGGGCTGCTTCGCGGATCAGTTCGGCCACCATGACGGCTTCGGGCTCGTCGGTAAGTTCGCCGTCGGGGTACAGCGGCGGCGAGGCCGGCATGTGGCTGATGAGGACGTCGGCCACGGTGTTGACCTGGAAGCCGTCGGCGGCCGAAACCGGCACGATGTCCGCCCAGCCTTCACCGCCCAGGGCCTCCTTGCCGAGGGCCGCCACTGCGAGCAGCTGCTCGGTGAGCGCCTGCTTGTCCACGAGGTCGGTCTTGGTGACGATCGCAATGATCGGCTTGCGGCCGACACCGGCGAGCTGGGCGGCAATGAACTTGTCGCCGGGGCCGATCTTCTCGTTGGCCGGGAGGCAGAAGCCGATCGCATCCACTTCGGCGAGGGTATCCGCGACAAGTTCGTTGAGGCGTTTACCAAGCAGCGTGCGCGGCCGGTGCAGGCCGGGAGTGTCCACCAGGATGAGCTGGGCGTCGTCACGGTGGACGATGCCGCGGATCGTGTGCCGGGTGGTCTGTGGTTTGGCCGAGGTGATGGCCACCTTCTGCCCCACCAGGGCGTTGGTCAGAGTGGACTTGCCGGCGTTCGGCCGTCCCACCAGGACCGAGAAGCCCGCGTGGAAGCCGCTGAAGTCCTGGGTGGTGTCGAAGGTCTTACTGTGCTTGCTCACGTGGTACTCCCTGTTGCTTTATGTCGGCCTCGTCGAGAAGCCCGTCTAGGTCAGTGTCTTCCTTCGGCACGGCGGCCGCAATGATGTGGCTGACCCGGTTGCGCCGGCCCTCCAGCCTATCTGCCCGCAGGGAAATCCCCGCCACTTCGACCGTGCTGCCCACAATCGGAACCCGGCCCAGTGCCTTGGCGAGCAGCCCGCCCGCGGTGTCCACTTCGTCGTCGTCGAGGTCGATGTCGAACAGTTCCCCGAGGTCGTCGATGCTCATCCGCGAACTGACCCGGTAGCTGCCATCGCCAAGGTCGGTGGCGTCCTCGACGCCGGCGTCGTACTCATCGACGATCTCCCCGACGATTTCCTCGATCAGGTCCTCGAGCGTCACCAGCCCGGCCGTGCCGCCGTACTCGTCGATCACGACCGCGACGTGGGTTGACTCCTTTTGCAGTTCCTTCAGAAGTTCGTCGACCGGCTTGGACTCCGGGACGAAGCGCGTCTCTCGGGCCAGGGAGTCGACGTCGTGGGCGTCGGCAGGGAAATCGGGGCGGTGCAGCGCGGCGGCCACATCCTTGAGGTAGAGGATCCCGCGGATCTGGTCCGCGTCCCCGGCGATCACGGGGATCCGCGAGTATCCCGAGCGGAGGAAGAGCGCCATGGCTTCTTCCAGCCCGGACCCGGATTCAATGCTGACGATGTCCGTGCGGGGCACCATTACGGCCCGCACCAGGGTGTCTCCGAGATCGAAGACCGACTGGATGAGTTCGGCCTCGTCGTCCTCGATCACGTCCGACTCCGTGGCGCGGTCCACGAATTCGCGGAACTCCTCTTCGCTGAAGAAGAATTCATCGCCGCCCGGGGTTCCCGGCGCCACGGCGGTGCCGATCGAGACGAGCCAGCCGGGAACCGGCCCCAGGATCCGGCACAGGAAGCGGACCAGGGGCGCCATGAACCTGGCAACCCCGCCGGAGTGCGCCCGTCCCAGCTGCCGGGGCGAGACACCCACCAGCACGAAACCGATGACAGCCATAATGCCGGTGGCCGCAAGTCCGGCTAGCCAGACGTTGTCCAGCAGGCTGTGCAGGACGACGGCGACGGCCACCGCGGCAGCCATTTCGAACCAGACGCGCCAGAAGCGCAGGGCCCGCATATGGGGCACAGGATTGGCAAGGATGTGCCGCAGCGCAGCGCCCTTGCCGTTGCTGGCGGAGAGCTCTGCCTCATGGCGGGGAAGGAAGTTGAAGGCGGCTTCCGCAGCCGTCAGCAAAGCGACGAAGCTGAGGAAGACAAGTGCCATCCCGACCAGGATGAGCGAGGTCACTGCATGGTCTCCATGGGGGCGTCTTTGCCGAGGAAGGAGGACAGCAGCTCACGCTGAAGCGAGAACATTTCCTCCTTTTCCTCAGGCTCGGCGTGGTCGTAGCCCAGGAGGTGGAGGATGCCGTGGGTTGTCAGCAGCAGCATTTCCTCCTGCACGGGGTGCCCGGCGTTGCGGGCCTGGACCTCGGCCACCTGGGGGCAGATCGCAATGTCGCCCAGCATTCCCTGCGGGGTGGGCTTGTCCGGGGTGCCCGGGGTGAGTTCGTCCATGGGCACCGAGAGGACGTCGGTGGCGCCTGGTTCGTCCATGAGTTCGATGTGCAGTTTTTCCATGGCGGGCTCGTCCACCAGCAGGATCGACAGCTCGGCCTGCGGATGGATGTACAGCCGTTCGAAGATGAAACGGGACAACGTGACCAGTTGGGCCTCGTCCACCTGCACGCCGGATTCGTTGTTGACTTCGATGCTCATTGCTGTGTTCCCTGCTTCTTGTGGCTGTCTGCTGTCCCTGCCGGCTGGCGGTGCTTCTCGTCCCAGTGGCTGTAGGCGGTGACGATATCGGCCACGAGGCGGTGTCGGACGACGTCGCCTGCGTCCAGGATGGAAAAGTTCACGTCTTCGATGCCGTTGAGGATCTCGCGGACAACGCGCAGGCCGGAGCTCGCGGCGAAGGGAAGGTCCACCTGGGTGACGTCACCGGTGACCACCATCTTTGAGCCGAAACCCAGGCGCGTCAGGAACATTTTCATCTGCTCCGGGGTGGTGTTCTGGGCCTCGTCGAGGATGATGAACGCATCGTTGAGGGTCCGGCCGCGCATATAGGCCAGCGGCGCCACTTCGATTGTCCCGGCGGCCATGAGACGGGGAATCGACTCAGGATCGATCATGTCGTGCAGGGCGTCGTAGAGCGGCCGCAGGTACGGGTCGATCTTGTCGTTCAGCGTCCCGGGCAGGAAGCCGAGCCTCTCCCCTGCCTCGACGGCGGGGCGGGTGAGGATTATGCGGGTGACTTCCTTCATCTGGAGCGCCTGCACGGCCTTGGCCATGGCCAGGTAGGTCTTGCCCGTGCCGGCGGGTCCGATGCCGAAAATGACGGTGTTGTCGTCGATGGCGTCGACGTAGTTCTTCTGGTTCAGGGTCTTCGGCCGGATGGTGCGGCCGCGGCTGGAGAGGATGTTGTGGGTCAGCACATCCACCGGGCTTTGCACCGTCTGGCTGCGCAGCAGGGAAACCAGCTGCTTCAGGGCCTCGGGGTTGATCACCGTTCCCTTGGCCACCAGGGCGCGGACTTCCTCGAGGAGGCGCATGATCCGGGGGACGTCCGCGGGCGGACCGCTGAAGGAAAGTTCGTTGCCGCGCACATGGAAATCGATGCCGGGGAACTGCTCCTCGATGTAGCGCAGCGCCTCGTCGTGGCTGCCCAGCGATTGAACCATCTGATCCGCGTTGTCGAAGACGACTACTTCCGTCCGGACGCCCGGAACGGAATGCGGAAATTCGGCCGGAACCGTCTCGGCGCTGCCAGCCCGTGGCCGCCCGTTCAAATCAGTCATGGTGTTGGCCGTGTGGCCTATGCTCCTCCGCTGTGGATGTATGCGTTCAACTTCCGGGTCCCATGCCTGCCGGTGTGGGAGCTGCTTCCCGGAATGATTCCCATCCTACGCCAGCAGCCCCATACCCCGACGGCGGCAGGCCGGTCCCAGCCGCCGCCGTCACCTTTGGTATCAACTCAGTATCGACCTCGTATCAATAACGTTTCAGTTCCGCCTAAGGCAGTGGAAGCGCCGCCGCCGGCCGGCGTGCTGTGCCAAGCTGAGTAAGGACAAACAGTCCACCTGCCCGTTTCGGCGGAGCAGCATCCGTTCCTGCCGAAGCGGCGGGACACCCCAACAGCAGGACACCAGCATCAGAACAGCAGCCAGCATGCGCAGGGAGGGCAAGCGGAACCGTTCCGTCTTGTTCGTTGCCGCGCTGGCCGCTGCCCTCCTGTTGAACGGCTGCATCGCCGACGGCGGAAGCGTGGAACCGGCCGGAGCCCCGGAGACGCTGCAGCAGCAACAGCAAATGCACAATGCCCCGTCCAGCAACACGCCGCTGGAAACCACCCAGGCCTCAAGCAAGGTGCCCGTCTACTGGATCGGCCGCAACGGCAACGGGGTGGCCCTGCACCGCGAATTCCGCGACAACCCGGGCACGGAAAACCCCATCACCACTGCCCTGCGCACGATGATGACCGCGAAGCCGCTGGACCACGACTTCTTCACGCCGTGGCAGGAACCGAGCGACCTCGCGACCTCGATTTCCGGCAAGAACGTCGTCACCGTTGACGTGTCCCGTGACGCCTTCAATTCAAACCTCGACGCCGGCATGGCACAGCTCGCGGTGCAGCAGCTCGTGTACACGGCCACGGCGGCCGCGGCGAGTTCCGGGCTGATCGACTCCGGACAGCAGATCCAGGTGGTCATCCTGGTGGACGGCCACAAGGACTTCATGGCCTTCGGGCAGGTCAAGCTGGGCGCACCGATGGTCCGTGACGCATCCAAGGTGGCGCCGGTCTGGATCATCGACCCGCAGGAAGACCTCACCCTGGCCAGCGGACCGGTGAAGTTCAACGGCCGCGCCACCGTTGAGGGAGCAAAGCTGAAATGGCAGCTCTTCCGCGAGGCTGTCAACGGCGAAAAGGCCCTGTACCTTGACGGCGCAACCACCGCATCCGCGGTGCCCGGGCAGGGCGGGACCTTCACCTTCACGGTCAGCCTCGGCACCGGCCGCTACGAACTGAGGGTCTCCTTGCCGGCCCAGGCGGGCGAACCGGGGTCCACGGACACCCGCTCATTCAACGTCGGCTGAGTTCCTTCATCGTCGGCTGATACGGTCTGCCAAAAGTCCCGGCCCTACCAGCGCCCGAGAATGTCGCTGGCCAGCACGATCGCTGCCGGTCCGGCGGTTGACGAGCGCAGCACATGGTTGCCCAGCAGAGCAGTCACGGCGCCCGCGTCGGCCAGCTTGGTGACTTCGCGTGGGGTGATTCCGCCTTCCGGCCCCACCAGGAGCAGGACCTCCCGCACTCCGTCCGTGCCGCCGTCGGGCAGTCCCTCCAGCCAGTCCGCAAGGGCCGCACGCAGGGGACGCTTGGCGTCCTCGTGCAGGATGACGGCGAGATCGGCCGCCGCCACGGCTTTGGCCAGGCCGGCGCCGTCGACGGCGGGACGCACCTCGGGGATCCAGGCCCGGCGGGCCTGCTTCGCCGCCGCCGAGACCACGGACTGCCATTTGGCGTGGGCCTTGGCTGCCCGCTCGCCCTTCCAGCGCACGATCGAGCGTTCCGACTGCCACGGGATGACCGCGTCGACGCCGAGCTCCGTGGCGGTTTCGATGGCGAGTTCGTCGCGGTCGCCCTTGGCCAGGGCCTGGACGAGCACCAGCCGGACGGCAGCCCGCGGTTCCTCGCGGAGTTCCACGGCTTCGACGGTCAGTGTTCCCTGGCCCGCTTCGAGCACTTTGCCCACCAGGCGCCGGCCGGTGCCGTCGGCGATGTCCACGGCTTCCCCGGTTTCGAGGCGCTTGACCGTGACGGCGTGGCGGGCTTCGGCGCCGTCGAGAACGAAGGTGTCGCCGGGCACCAGACCGTCAAGGGCACCTGCCGGGGCAAAGAAGACGGGGTTGCTCACCGCTACAGGTTACCGAGCTTGTCCCGCAGCTTCGCGAACATGCCGCCGCTGGCAACGAGCTTGCCCTCGGTGAACTGCTCGCCGCGCAGCTTGGCGAGCTGGCGCAGCAGCTCTTCCTGGGCAGCGTCGAGCTTGCCGGGAGTCTCAATGTGCAGGTGCACCTTGAGGTCGCCGCGGCCGTAGCCGCGCAGGTGGGTGACGCCGAGGCCGCGGAGGGTGATGACCTCGCCGGACTGCGTTCCGGACTTGACGTCCACTTCCTGCGGCCCGTCGAAGGTGTCGAAGGTGAGCTCCGTGCCGAGGGCGGCCGCGGTCATGGGCACGCTGAGGGTCGCGTGAAGGTCATCGCCCTCGCGGGTGAAGGTGGGATCGCTGTTGACGCGGATCTCGACGTACAGGTCGCCGGACGGACCGCCGGCCGGGCCAGCTTCGCCCTGGCCGGAAAGCTGGATGCGGGTACCCGTGCCGACGCCGGCAGGCACCTTGATGGTCAGCGAACGGCGGCTGCGGATGCGGCCCTGGCCGTTGCATTCGTTGCAGGGGTCCTTGATGATCGTGCCGAAACCCTCGCAGGAACCGCAGGGGGCGGCGGTCATGACCTGGCCGAGGATGGAACGCACTGCGCGCTGGACCTGGCCGCTGCCGCCGCAGATGTCGCAGCGTTCCGGGTGGGTGCCCGGACGGCAGCAGGAGCCGTCGCAGGTGGGGCAGACGACGGCGGTGTCGACTTCGAGCTTCTTGTTCACGCCGAAGACGGCGTCCTTGAGGTCCACGCGGACGCTGATCAGCGCGTCCTGTCCGCGGCGGGTCCGCGAGGCCGGGCCCTGCATGCCTCCGCCGCCGAAGAAGGTGTCGAAGATGTCCTGGAAGGCGAAGCCCTGGCCGGCGTAGCCGCCGCCGAAGCCGTTGTCCGTGCCGTTTTCGTTGCCGGTGGCGTCGTACACCCGCCGCTTCTGGGGGTCGGAAAGAACCTCGTAGGCGTGGGTGACTGCCTTGAACTGCTCCGCGACGTCCTCCCCCGGGTTGACGTCGGGGTGCAGCTTTCGTGCAAGCTTGCGGTACGCCTTCTTGATCTCTTCGCCGGTGGCTTCCGGGGAGACGCCCAGGACGTCGTAATGGCTGCTCAAAGTCGGTTTCTCTTCCTCTTGTCCTGCTGTTCTTGCTGCGACGGATCCGCGGGCCTCAGCTGCCGAGGATCCTCGAAAGGTAACGTGCCACCGCACGGACGGCGGCCATGCTGCTGGGGTAGTCCATGCGGGTGGGTCCGATGATGCCGATCTTCGCGGCGGCGCCCGGACCGTATCCGGTAGCGACGACCGAAGCTTCGGACAGCCCGTCGTACGGGTTCTCCCGGCCGATGCTGACGGTGACGCCACGCGGGTCCTCGGCCATTTCGGAGAGCAGGCGGAGCATGACCACCTGTTCCTCAAGGGCCTCCAAGACCGGGCCGATGCTCAACGGAAAGTCGACATTGGAGCGCGCGAGGTTGGCTGTGCCGGCCATCATCATCCGTTCGTCACGGCTGTTCTCGGCCAGCTTGTCCAGACCGCGCGCGAGCACTCCGGCCGGGGCCTGGAGCGGCTGCGGGCAGAGCGCGACCACAGGCGCCAGAAGTTGCGGCAGGTGCTCCAGCGGGGCACCGGAAATGCTGGACAGGAAGCGTGCCCGCAGCAGGGTGAGGTCCTCATCCGTGAGGTCCGTCCCGGCGTCGACGACTCTTTGTTCGACCTTGCCGCTGTCCGCGATCAGCACCACGAGCACCTGGCGCGGCGCCAGGAGCACGAATTCGATGTGCCGCAGCTTGGCCCCGCTGGAGTGCGGGTACTGGACGACGGCGACCTGGTTAGTCAGCTGGGAAAGCAGCCGGACAGTGCGCTCCAGGATGTCCTCGACGTCGTCGGCCCCCTCCAGCAGCGAGTGGATGGCCCGGCGCTCCGCGGCCGAGAGCGGCTTCATCGCCGAGATCCGGTCCACGAAGAGACGGTAGCCCTTGTCGGTAGGGATTCGCCCGGCACTCGTGTGTGGGGCCGCGATGAGGCCCTCTTCCTCAAGCAGTGCCATGTCGTTGCGGATAGTGGCACTGGAAACACCGAGGTGGTGGCGTTCCACCAAAGCCTTGGAGCCGACGGGTTCGCGCGAATGCACGTAGTCTTCGACGATGGCACGCAGCACTTCCAGCTTGCGTGGCTCGCTCATCCCCTTGCCTCCCCTCGGACGTTCCTGCCCCTGGATTCTCTCGCGGTTGTTCCGCGTCCGCCGCCCGGCGGAACCGCGATTCCTAGCACTGATTCTTAGCACTCAACATGCCCAAGTGCTAACAAGTCTAGTATGTGCCGGGCCGTTGTTAGCATTGGTACCGCTCGCGGCGAACAAGCCTCCCGCAGGCTCCGGCGGCTTCCGGCGGCCGGAATGACCTCCGACAGTGAAGTGGTGTGACACCGTGTCCTACGACAACTGGGGCCCCGGAACCCTTTCCGCCCCCGCCAAACGGGCACTTCCCGAGGTTCCGGCCGAAGCCGGAATGGTACTTGAGGATGTGCAGTCCGGCTGGGTGGGCGCGGTGGTCCGGATCGAAAAGTCCGGAGGCATGCACATCGTCGCCCTCGAAGACCGGAACGGCAGGACCAAGTCCTTCCGGCTCGGCTTCGGCTTCCTGCTGGATGGTCAGCCAATCAAACTCCTCCCGCCGGCGCCCCGGGCCGCAAGCGGCACGGCAGCCGGTGCTGTCCCTGCCGGGCGCACCGCCTCCGGTTCCGTCAAGGTCGCCGGCCAGCGGGCCCAGGTGGCCAAGGCCAGCCGCATCTGGGTGGAAGGCAAGCACGACGCCGAACTGGTGGAGAAAGTCTGGGGTGACGACCTCCGGGTGGAGGGCATCGTCGTCGAGCCGCTGCACGGCGTGGACGATCTGAAGTCCGCCATCTCGGCCTTCTCCCCCGGCCCCGGGCGCAAACTGGGCATCCTGGTGGACCACCTGGTCCCGGATTCCAAGGAATCCCGCATCGCCGCCGAGGCCATGACCCTGCCGGGAGCCGCAGGGAACGTCCTCATCGTGGGGCACCCGTATGTGGACGTATGGCAGGCCATCCGGCCGAAGACCCTCGGAATCGAGCGCTGGCCGGAAATCCCCCGCGGAAGCGACTGGAAGACCGGCATCCTGAAGTCCTTCGGGTGGCCGCATGCCACGGCCGAGGACGTCGGCCTGGGCTGGCAGAAACTGCTGGGCGCCGTGCGCAGCTATGCGGACCTCGAGGCTTCCCTGCTGGGCCGCGTGGAAGAAGTCATCGACTTCCTCACAGCCCCCTGAACCTGCCTCCCGCAGCAGCCATGCCCGCGCCATGCCGCGCAGCTGGTCTCCGTAAGCACCACCGACCCAGTATTCTGGGACAGCAACATCACCGGACCCGAGCCCCTTAAGGAAGACACAGTGGCAGAGAACGCTCCCGACGGGTTGGACGCACCGCAGGGCCAGCCCCAGTACCACGGCGTCCCTGCCAACGCTCTTCCCCTGACCGCGGGCGAAGACCGCCAGTGGGCCACCCTGGCCCATTTCGGCGGAATCCTCGGCTGCGTCCCGGCTTTGCTGATCTACTTGATCTTCCGGGACCGCGGCCCGTTCACCGCCCAGGAGTCCAAGGAAGCCCTGAACTTCACCCTGCCTCCCACCATTGCGGCAGTGATCGCCAACATCCTGGTGATCCTTCCGGCGGTGGGCAACCTGTTTGCGGTGTTGGCCACGGCCATCTGGGTTGCGCTGACGTGCTTCGCAGTTTCAGCGGGCATCCGGGTCAACCACGGCCAGCCGCACAGGTACCGTTTCAACCTGCGCTGGATCAAGTAGCCCGCTGGCCTAGAGGTTCCGGATCCACGCATCCGCGGAAGGCAGCACAAACGGGACGGAGTCCTTCTCCAGCGCGGCGATAAGCAGCGCGAGCAGCACCCAGCCGACCCACGCGCCGACCACGTCCACCGCGCGGTTCGCCAGGGTCTCCTTCTCGCCGAATCCCGGCACGTACTTTTCGAAGAATTCCCAGCCGATGGTGATGGCCGCAACCAGGATCAGCGGCACGGACCAGAACCCGAGCATGGCCCCGGCCGAGGCATGGATCCACGACCACCGGTCGAAGGGGACATGGTCAATGTCCTGCGGTCCGTTGCCCTGTTTCTGGACGATGTCCCGGTAGCCAAGGTAGGCGGCGAAAGCGATCCAGACCACCGTACCGGCGATCCTGATGACCCAGGCGGCCGTCCCGACCTTCGGGTCGAACGTCATAAGGGATAGCAGCAGGAATCCTGTCACCACTGCAAGGAAAAGAAGTGCGCTCCGCCAGGGAACGCCGAACGGGGACTGCGCTGAAATCGAAGACATGATCCCTCCCAGCATTGGTCTTCATGCAGCGGGCGGAACCGGCGCGCCAAGCCGGATTGCCGGGCCGTCCACGCACATGATATTCCCGCCAGGAACGGCTGAACAGGTGGCGGCCAGCCCCTATTCGGGCAGCAGCCGGCGCACCACGGCATCGGCCAGGAGGCGACCCTTCAGCGTAAGGACGAGGCGCCCCTTGAAGGCGTCCGCCGGCTCCACCAGCCCGTCGGCGATCAGGCCGGCGACGGCATGACGGCCGACGGCGTCGAGCGCGTCGACTTCCAGCCCGCTCCCCAGCCGCGCCTCCAGCATGATGCGCTCCATTTCGCGCGTACCGGCGTCGAGGGTTTCGCGGCCGGCCGCCGGGGACTCGCCTGCGGCAAGCCGGCTGGCATAGGCGGTGGGGTGCTTCACGTTCCACCAGCGGACCCCGCCCATGTGCGAATGCGAGCCGGGGCCGATGCCCCACCAGTCGTCCCCGCGCCAGTAGGCCAGGTTGTGGCGGCAGGCGTGCCCGGGCGTCCTGGACCAGTTACTGACCTCGTACCAGTTCAGGCCGGCGGCGGAGATGAGTTGGTCGGCGAGTTCGTATTTGGCGGCGTGGTCGTCGTCGTCGATTCCGGGGACTTCGCCGCGGCGCATCTGGGCGGCGAGCTTGGTTCCTTCCTCGACGATCAGCGCGTACGCGCTGATGTGGTCCGGCCCGTAGGAGAGGGCGGTTTCCAGCGAGGTGCGCCAGTCGTGCATCGATTCGCCGGGCGTGCCGTAGATGAGGTCCAGGCTGACGTCGAGGCCGGCGTCGCGGGCCCACTGCACTGCCTGCGGCACCCGTTCGGGGCTGTGCGTACGGTCCAGGACCTTCAGCACGTGCGGCACGGCGGACTGCATGCCGAAGGACACCCGGGTGAAGCCGGCCTTGGCGAGCAGTTCCAGCGACTCGGGCGTGACCGAATCCGGGTTCGCCTCGGTGGTGACCTCCGCGCCCGTTTCCAGTCCCCAATGCCCGACGGCGGCGGCCAGGATCCGGGCAAGGTCCTCCGCAGGAAGCAGCGTGGGAGTGCCGCCGCCGAAGAAGACAGTGCTGAGTTTGCGGGCAGGCAAGCCGGAAGCCTGCATTGCCGCAGCAGCGAAGTCGACTTCGGCAACCGCCGTTCCGGCGTAGGCGTCCTGGGAGGCGCCGCCGCCCAGTTCCCTGGCCGTGTAGGTGTTGAAGTCGCAGTAGCCGCAGCGCACGGCGCAGAACGGGATGTGGACGTACAGCCCGAACTTCCGGTGTTCGACGCCGTCCAGCACCTGCGGGGGCAGCAGTCCGTCCGCAGGCGCCGGATCGCCAAGAGGAAGGGCGCTTGGCACTACTTCTTAGCCTTGTCCTTGGACTCGTCGGTGGTGAGGGCGGCGATGAAGGCTTCCTGGGGAACCTCCACGCGGCCCACCATCTTCATGCGCTTCTTGCCTTCCTTCTGCTTTTCGAGCAGCTTGCGCTTACGGGTGATGTCACCGCCGTAGCACTTGGCCAGCACGTCCTTGCGGATGGCACGGATGCTTTCGCGGGCGATGATCCGGGAGCCGATGGCCGCCTGGATGGGCACCTCGAACTGCTGCCTCGGGATCAGTTCGCGCAACTTCGACGTCATCATCACGCCGTAGGCGTAGGCCTTGTCGCGGTGCGTGATGGCGCTGAAGGCGTCCACCTGTTCGCCCTGGAGCAGGATGTCGACCTTGACCAGGTCGGCCACCTGTTCGCCGTCGGCCTTCCAGTCCAGCGAGGCGTAGCCGCGCGTCTTGGACTTGAGGATGTCGAAGAAGTCGAAGACGATTTCCGCGAGCGGAATCCAGTAACGCAGTTCCACGCGGTCCTCGGAGAGGTAGTCCATGCCGCGCATCGTGCCGCGGCGGCCCTGGCAGAGTTCCATGATGGCGCCGACGAACTCATTGGGGGCAAGGATGGTGGCGGCCACCATGGGCTCGCGGACCTCATTGATCTTGCCGGCCGGGAACTCGCTGGGGTTGGTCACCGTGATGGTGCTCTTGTCCTCGAGGGTGACCTCGTAGACGACGTTCGGTGCGGTGGAGATCAGGTCCAGGTTGAACTCGCGTTCCAGGCGCTCACGCACGATTTCCAGGTGCAGCAGGCCCAGGAAGCCCACGCGGAAACCGAAGCCCAGGGCCGCGGACGTTTCCGGTTCGTAGATCAGGGCTGCGTCATTCAGCTTGAGCTTGTCCAGGGCATCGCGGAGCACCGGGTAGTCCGTGCCGTCCAGCGGGTAGAGCCCGGAGAAGACCATGGGCTTGGGGTCCGCGTAACCGCTCAGGGATTCCGACGCCGGCTTGGCAAGGTTGGTGACGGTGTCGCCGACCTTGGACTGGCGGACGTCCTTCACGCCGGTGATCAGGTAGCCGACTTCGCCGACGCCCAGGCCCTTGGACGGCACGGGCTCCGGGGAGCTCACGCCGATCTCGAGGAGTTCGTGGCTGGCCTTGGTGGACATCATCTGGATCCGCTCGCGCGGGTGCAGCATGCCGTCGACAACCCGGACGTAGGTGACTACGCCGCGGTAAGTGTCGTAGACAGAGTCGAAGATCATGGCACGCGCCGGTGCATCGGGATCGCCGACGGGTGCCGGAAGATCGCGCACAATCCGGTCCAGGAGGGCTTCAACGCCGACGCCGGTCTTGCCGGAGACCTTCAGGACGTCTTCCGGGTCGCCGCCAATCAGGTTAGCCAGTTCCTCGGCGTACTTCTCGGGCTGGGCCGCCGGGAGGTCGATCTTGTTCAGCACCGGAATGATGGTCAGATCGTTTTCCATGGCCAGGTAGAGGTTGGCCAGGGTCTGCGCTTCGATGCCCTGCGCGGCGTCCACCAGCAGCACCGCGCCTTCGCAGGCTGCCAATGAACGGGAGACCTCGTAGGTGAAGTCAACGTGGCCCGGGGTATCGATCATGTTCAGGGCGTAACTGGTGCCATCGAGCTCCCAGGGCATGCGGACGGCCTGGGACTTGATGGTGATGCCGCGTTCGCGCTCGATGTCCATGCGGTCCAGGTACTGGGCCTTCATGTCGCGCGATTGGACGACGCCGGTGTACTGCAGCATGCGGTCGGCCAGGGTGGACTTGCCGTGGTCGATGTGGGCAATGATGCAGAAGTTCCGGATGATGGCCGGATCTGTTGCGGCAGGCACCGGGGCGGTGCGGGCCATGGGAGACACGCAGGGGTCCTTACTGTCGACACTCACGCGGGGAAATGTAGCCCGGGCAGCCCTGCTGCTCCGGCATGCACCGCATATCTGAACTCATAGTCTCCCACGAACCGGCGCTCCGGCGCGCATCGTAAATCCGTTTGGGCAGGGCGGGCGGATACGGTGGTGGCATGGCACCTGAAACACGTTCATTCCTTGGCAGGCTCCTCACCGCATCGCTGTGCTCGCTGCGGCGGTTGGCGGCCGGAAGCGCCCGGCCGGCGCCGCGGGGAACGGCGCCGGGAACGGCGCCCAAGGCCAGGCGGCAGGCCCCGGCACCCTCCGGCGTCGGGGTCTATCCGGGTGATTTCAGCGGCACTGTTTCACCGCGCTACTCCCCCGCTCTCGACGGCCGGCCCGATCCGGGCGAAATCGTCTGGTCCTGGGTGCCCTTCGAAGAGGACCACACGAAGGGCAAGGACCGCCCCGTGCTGCTTGTCGGGCGCGACGGAAGCTGGCTGCTGGGGCTGATGCTGACCAGCAAGGACCACACCAACGGTCGCGAGGCGGACGATTATGTGGATATCGGCGCCGGACCGTGGGACCCGCAGTGGCGGGCCAGCGAGGTAAAACTGGACCGGATCATCCGCATAGATCCGGCGGGAGTCCGGCGGGAAGGCGCCGTCCTGGACAACGCGACGTTCCAACTGGTTGCAGACCGGCTGCGACGACGGCCGGGCCGCGCCTAGTCCGGGAAGCCGGGCCCCCGCGGAGTCTGATACTATGTATGGCTGTATGTCCGTGCAGGTCGACGGCCATACATGGTTGGCTGCCATAGGCATCCCCACGCCGCTCAGTCGATGGCCAACCTGATAACCCTCTAGACCAATTTCCGCATTAAAAAGAGAGTTCACACACGTGGCTAATATCAAGTCCCAGAAGAAGCGCATCCTCACCAACGAGAAGGCTCGTCTGCGTAACAACGCCGTCAAGTCCGAGCTGAAGACGGCCATCCGCGCCGTCAACACCGCCGTTGAGTCTGCTGACAAGGATGCTGCAACGACTGCTCTTGTTGCTGCCGGCCGTAAGCTGGACAAGGCTGTCAGCAAGGGCGTTATTCACAAGAACAACGCTGCGAACCGCAAGTCGGCGATCTCCAAGAAGGTCAACGCACTCTAAGGTTTTTCCAGTTCGACTGAGCTGAAATTGAGGCCGGCCCGTTTGGGCCGGCCTCATCGCATTAAAGGGCCTGTTCTTTCGCGGCTCCTTTAGGGGCTTCTTAGGGCCGGAGTGGCTCGGGGCCCGGCTTGCCGGCCGACGCTAGCGGCCGCGGGCGGACATGGCGATGACCGTCACGGCGTGTTCCACCGCGTACACGGGATCGCGGGAAAGGCCCTTCACCTGGGCATCGGCTTCGGCCGTGACCTGGATTGAACGGATCAGCCCTTCCGGGGTCCAGCGGCGGACATCGCGCTGTGCCTGTTCGACCAGCCAGGGCTGCATGCCCAGCTGCTTGGCAATCTGCGCCGACGAGCCTTGCGCGCCAGCCACCCTGGCCAAGGTACGCAACTTGGCGGCCAGTGCCGCGACCAGGGGGACGGGATCCACTCCGGTTGCCAAGGCGTGGCGGAGGCTGGAAAGGGCCAGCGGGGCGTTCCCGGCCATCGCCGCATCCGCGACTTTGAATGCCGTTGCTTCGACACGGCCGCCGTAGTAGCGCTCGACCATGGCGGCATCCACGGCCGTGGTGGCGTCGGCGATAAGCTGACGGCATGAGGCGGCCAGTTCGGACAACGACGTTCCCACGGCATTGACCAGGGCCTGCACTGCTTCGTTCTCGATCCGGCGGCCGCCGACCTTGAACTCGGCCACCACGAACGCCGCCTTCTCCGCATCCTTCTTGAGCGGCTGGCAGTCCACTACCGGCCAGCCCGCCGCTTTGACCGCGTCCAGCAGCTTTTTTCCCCGGGTGCCACCGCTGTGGCGCAGGACCAGCACGACGTCGTCTTCCGGCTTGGCCACATAGGCCAGCGCATCGTTGAGGAAGGCTTCGTTCATGGCCTCAAGCCCCTCGACCTCAAGCAGCTTGCCCTCGCCGAAGAGCGATGGCGTGACCGTCATGGCCAGGGCGCCTGCTTCGTAGGCACCGGCGTTGAGCCGGCTGAGCTCGACGTCGGGCGTAGCTTCACGGACGAGCGACCTCACCCGGTCCATGGCGCGGATGCCCAGGTACTCCTCCGGCCCGGTGATCAGCACTACGGCGGCCGGCGTCACGTCACGCCAGGTGGTCGCATTCGCCGACGAGGTCTTGGCCTTTGGGGCCTGGGCAGCAGCCAAGTGTGCTTCCTTCCGGACGGGTTTGTGCAGGGTTCCAGTCTCCCACGACCGCCCGGGATGCCGGAACGACGGCAGATCCAGGGAGGCGGCCTGGACCGGGAAGTCTGTCACGAAATGGTGTCAGACGGATACCGTAGCTATTAGCGACTCGGCAACGCTTTCATCCGGGCACGCAACCGCACGATCGACGCACAATCTTGAAGGCACATCACACGATTAACCGGCGAGCCTGTTAGACGGATTAGGTACCGCTTGGACCTAGCGGGTAGCCGGGACACTGCCTCGTCGGCCGCTTTCCATTCTGACCACACTTCCTGTGGCCCACGCTTACCAAACCCCATCCATCGTCCCGCTGGCGGAACCTTTGAATGCCTCATGGAGGCTGAAGCGGATGATTTGCCCAGCGATGGGTGACGCACTTCCCTGCAAGGCACGAGAATCCTCCCTCGATGGCGCACTATCTGCGGATCCGGCCAGCGGCAATAATGGGCTCATGTGCGGACGCTTTGTGATGACGTACTCAGCTGCGGACATTCAGGACTTCTTCCTCGTCAGCGAGGTTGTTGACCCCGATCTCGCGGCGAGTTGGAACGTCGCCCCAACAGACCCGATTCCAGTCATCCTGGACCGACACGGCACTGGGGACGAAGCGGTGTCGCGGAAGCTCGTCACAGCGCGCTGGGGCCTCGTGCCGTCATGGGCTAAGGACACGAAGGGCGCGGCCCGGCTGATCAACGCCCGCATGGAAACCGTCACCGAGAAACCTTCCTTCCGGAAAGCCGCGGCGGCCAGGCGGGGACTCATTCCCAGCGACGGTTACTACGAATGGGAAAAGACGGCTGACGCGAAGAAGATCCCGACCTACTTGCACGGAGCCGACGAAGAGCCGCTGGCGTTCGCGGCCCTGTTCGAGAACTGGCCGGATCCGGCACTGCCCGACGGGCACCCGGAAAAATGGCTGCGGACGGCCACGATCATCACGACGGCGGCCTCGGACGCGCTCGGCCACATTCACGACCGGACCCCCCTGGTCGTGCCGCCGGACATGTGGACGGACTGGCTCGACCCGGAGACCACGAAAGAAGCCGACGTCCGGGCCCTCCTGGATTCCATGCCTGAACCCCACCTGGTGCCACGCGTCGTCAGCGACAAGGTGAACTACGTCCGAAACAACGGACCCGAGCTCATTGAAGCAGCCGCTTAGTTCGCGGCAAGCTATCCGGTCTTCCAGATACGTGCCGGCGCGACGTCGCGGCAGCTGACCGCAAACGCCCGCGGAAAGGCAGACGGCGCCGCCGCTCCACCCACGCCTCAAAAACTTCGATCCGTTCCACAACAAAGCCGTGGCTGGCCACGGCGAACCGCAAGCAACGTGCCGGGTGCAGGAGCATCCAAAGCAAGGCCAGGTTCCCGGCGGAGCACAGCGCCATGGTGACCATTCCCCACCCTCCCTCGGGCCACGGCAGCACGGCTCCCGGCAGCCCGGCGAGGAAGCGCGCAATTGCGGCGATCGCCCCGGCACACACCGCGGCTGCCCGCAGGAAGACGGTTGCCGCGCCCTCATGGACCGCCAGCACGGGCACCGCCAGCGTTCCGAAGACCGTCACGGGCGCGACGAACGGTGCCATGACGACGTTCGCCAGCAGGGAAAAGACCGTGAACTGCGGCTGCAGTCCCACAATGACGGGCGCGCAGAACAACTGCGCGGACAGAGGCACAGCCAAGGCTGCCCCGACGGGCCGGGGCAACCACTCCGGCGCCCTGGCCATGAGCGGCCGGGCCAGCAGTACGATCCCCAGGGTGGCGAGGACCGAGAGCAGGAAACCAGGGCTGCCGGCCAAGGACGGCTCGCCAACGATGAGCACCGCGACGGCAAGGCAAAGAAATCCCAGGCTGCGCCCCGGCCGCCCGCTGCTGATCGCAAGCAGACCAATCCCGCCCATAACAGCGGCCCGAAGCACGCTCGGTTCCGGCCCGACCAGCCACACAAAGCCGCCAAGGCCGCCCAGCGCCACGGCAGCCGCCGCTGCCCGGCCGAGACGGCAACTCCTGGCCAGGACAATCAGCAACCCCAGGATCAGGCTGCAGTTCGCTCCAGTGAATGTTAAAACGGGAGGTGGGTCGGCCTGAAACAGCGTTTTCGCTGGTCAACGCCGGTTTCGTGCTATCCAGTGATGGTACCGGCCTGACGATCAAGCACATCGTCCGGTCGTGAGTGGACGATGATCGGGTGCCTGCAGGAGCCAATCCAACGTGAGGCAACTGCTCGACAGGATGGACGACTCGACGGTGACGCACAATGTGAAGCGCATCGGTGCACTGAGCAAGGTAGCTCGCCAGATTGATATTTCTGTGAAGGGCATATACAGCCGACGGAAGTCGGGATTTCGGCGGAAGGCGCTGTTGTCCTCAGCGATTCGACGAGTGGTCCAAAGCAGGCCGAGCCCATAGTCGCCCTCAATACCATCCGTCTCCGCTAGGAGGCGCCGAAGCTGGTCAGGGACCTTGTGACCCAGTTGCGCTTCGCAAGCCCGCACAGCGTCCGCCGCGGCGGGAGGCTGGAACGAGGCCTCGCCCCAACGCTGAATCACTTCAATAAGCATGCAGCCATCATGCCGCAGGGACCCCAGTTACCCTCCTACTCCCCGACAAAGAGGACCGCTTCTGACGCCATCGCTGACATGAATTGGTGTCCGTAAGCCGGTCCCTCACCGGGCACTTGTAACCATGTCTGGACGATGACTCTCGGTGACGTGAAATCCGAGTTATCCACCACGAACGTGGCGCGTTCCCATGGTCGTGCCGCGTCGAAGTAGAGACGCTGTCCTCCGACGTATCGGCGCATCGATGAATGCTCAGGGTCTGGGTTGCTGCCATTCCGAACTGCCATTCGTTGCGCGGTTTCGGTGAAAGGAACGTCCAAGAATACGGAAGCATCCCAGTAGAAGGCCAGTTCATCGCGGTGGAGGAACATTCCTTCCACAAAGACGAGTGCATCTGATGGAGCGAGCAGGACGTCCTCTTGCGCGGTTCGGTCGGTCGCGGAATTGTAGGAAGCCGGTGAGTACCAGCCGGTTCCTTTTGGGCCAAGCGGTCTGAGTAGCTGATCTTGCAAGGCGGCGTAGTTGTAGGTGTCTTTCCAGAACCCTTCCGGTGAAGCACGTCCCTTGGCATGCCGTATCGCCGAGGGGTTTAGAAAGTCGTCGGCGTGAATGACTGTCACAGGGCGATTCCGGATCTCGGATACCAGGTTTGCGGTGAAGAATGTCTTGCCGCTGCCGTCTACACCGTCGATTGCGACGAGCCGACGCCCTGGCCCGATGACGTCGAGAATGTTGCTTGCCAGCGATCGCATGAACTTCTTCACATCGTCATCTTCACAGAAGTACCCCTTCGCCGGCGTTCGTTAACGGCTCCCCAACCGCGTCAGCTCGCCACTGCCCTAGCTTTCTTCGAGAAAGGCCGTCCCCGGACCCTCACTGCTTCCCATAACACCCGCCCGAAAACCGCCCGGTGAAGGTACCCTAAACGCTCCACTCCAGATCGTTTCAAAACCCTTCTGCGAGCTTCAGCTATTCAGTCAAAGGCTATTGCTCAAACTACCGGCATTCCCCACCATGTTGCGTTTGATGCAGGATCAGCGCGGGCGGAAGGCTTCATGATCCCCGACGAGGCCTCCAGCCATGCAGGCTGGGAGCGCTAAGCTGCCGAACAAGCAGTCCGATGGGGAAGGAGGCGGTGAAGTGCGCTTCATTCGTAGAGCACTGCTCGAACACCGGAAGCTCCCTCGGCTTGTGCGCATCTTCCGCACCTGCCAAGCCGTGAGCATCGCCGTCGTGGCCTCTTCCATGCTTGCGGTGTTGATATTACGTCCACCCATGGCAGTCATGAATGTCTGGCTGGTCACAGGAACCATCCCACTCCTTGTTGCCGTTTTTGCCGTTGGCTTGCTGACTTGGAGGAACTACGAACACACGGCGGAGATTTGGGCCGAGAACGTCAGGGGTCGAGGCTTAGACAATGCAGGCTTGGGTTGGCTCGTCGATACAGGACCGTACGCGCCATCGGAGCAGGGAAAGCACTGTTCACTGCCGCTCTGGTGGTAGCTGCAATCATCCAAACCATCTGGCACTGAGACACTAATTGCTTGGCCATTGGCAGCCTGAGGATGTGGCGCATGAGCTAGGTGAGTGTGGTTACCCATTGGTGGCCGAGGCCCCAAATTATCGGGTGTGCAGTTAAAGAATGCATGCGGCTGACGCTTCGACGCGTGGGGCTTCTGTCTTGCTAGCTGATCGGCTCGTGGGACGGTTTCGGACGATGCTTCGGGACCAACCCGTTCTCGATTATTCGCAATGGGATGCGGTATGTTCGCCGGACAGCGATGGCACCGCCGCATGGGAACGAGGGGGATCGAATGCCGGAGCCCGGTGTTGAGATTGTATGGGGCGCTTTGTCGAAGGCTTGGCGGAAGGCCGAGTACGAGGAACTGTGGCTGCAGTTCCGGCCCCGCGGTTCGAAGGACGTGCTTGAAGCGGTCGAGGCCGCGGTCCGGGTTGCCAACCAGGAAGCCGCGGATGCCGGGTGGAGTGATGATGCGTTCACCGAGGGTGTCTCGGACTCGGACGCCGGGCCGGTCGCTTTGATGAGCCGGACCGGTGCCGAGCAAGGCGTGCGCGCCTGGTTGGATGCCTTCGCCCGACAGCTGCAGTCCCTCGGGCTGGCCGGAAAAGTCACGGCCGCGCCGCAGGTGATTTTCCCACGGTGGCTAAACAACGATGACCTGGCGCAACAGCTCACAGTCTTTGCGGCCTACCGGACCGACGATCTGACCCTGCTGGAGGAGCAGGAGCGAAGGATGAGCTGGGCTGTCCCGGCCGAACTGACGGCCAGGGTCACTCACATGGGCTCAGACTGGGGCCGCTTCGAAGGTGCGGACGTGTACCTGCAGCGCAGCATCCACCAGACCCTGACAAGGAACCCCGACGTTGGTCAGGCGCTGGCGAGCGGTGCGGCGAGGTTTGGGCAGGCCGGGGTGACCTATCTGCGCACGGAGCCGCGTCGGAAGGTGTCGATGTCGCTCAGCACCCAGGGCAGGGTCTGCTACAGCATCATGGATGACACGATGCTTTGGCAGGACCGGCTGGCCCGGCTGGCCGAGCCATTGCTCGCGTTCCCGGTGGACACGGATCTGGCGTTTGTGCAGCACAGCAAAGCCGACACCACGACGTGGGATGACCTTTCCAACGGCAGGCCCGCGCTGCCCTACGTGAGGGAGTCCCAGATCCGCTACAACAGGCACCTGAGCGCGCAGTACATCCCCGACGCGCACGGCGTACAACTCCTCACCGACGCCCATCTGGCGCACGCGAACGATCTGTCCGAGTGGATCATCGAGCCTCTGGGCGGAGGCAGGCACCTCGTGCAGGCCAAGGACATGGAGCCCTGGTACGCACAAATCGACCCCGACCCGCAAACACTGGCACAAGCCCGCGCCGATTTCGGCGGCATGCTCCTCACCCCGGAAATCATCGCCAACAACCCGCCGCCCTGGAAGTGAATTCCGGGAAGCGGACTCGTCTCAGGCCGCAGAGCGTCCCAGTGAAGGACCGGCTTACGGGACGACTACGATTCTGGGTCTTCGGCGACGTTGCGAGTAACGGATTGCCCAATGAGACCTGGGATGCCGGTTAGTGTGCCGGTATGAATGCTCGCGGAATTCTTGTTGCTGCCCTTCTGCTGGTAGTCGTCGTAGTTGCGCTAATTGTGGCTTGGGCAAGTTTTGGTGACCGCCCGGGCCCTATGCGTTCTACTGTGGTCGAACGGACGGGAGAACACTTGGTGCCGGGTTTCTCGATGTAATTCTGAAGGACTTTCGAAGACGCCGGAGTCTTTCTCATTGAGGGATCCTCGTAGGGACGCTGGCACCGGGTCTGGCTCTACCCGTTTTCACGTCCAGGAAGTTTCTCTGCGAGCAGACGGGACAGATCCCTCCACACGAGCTACCTGACTTTGCCACCGAACTTCTCGTCTTAGGGTACGACAGCCCTACGCTTCGCGAACTGGCGGGCCTTCCGAAAGGAGACAGGACCGACGCGGCAGATATGTGGAATATAGTCCGCGATGAGCTGGGTGTCCGGTACGAAGACGAAGAAGAAGCGGCCAGGTTTCTCCTCAAGTACTGGGCACAGGAGATCGTCGACGGGCGGATCAACGTCCTCACTGGGTCGAGGCTCATGTACCGGGACGGCTGGTTCCCACTGGGACAGCCGATGGAGTTGTACGAACTCTTGTACCTCTTGGACCTCTGGGACGACATTCCGCAGCGTCGAGAGCAGACTGCTTCCGAGCTCCTCGGCTGCGCCCGGAAGCTCTTGGGCCGCGAAAGCTGATTCAGCCAGCCTTTGGGCTATCTTGCGTCCATCGCCCGAATGGATCTCCTTCGACGGACGCCATCGGGAAAGCGGCTGGGGGCTATCCGCGATTGGTCACTCAGGCTCGAGGCTTGGGTCGCTTCGGAAGCTGGCGACCAGTTGTTCGAACTTGGAAACGTGCTTGTGGATTCTTGCCCCGTCCTGCTTGGAGTTGAGCCAGGGCTTACGCTTCCCGATCAGGAGAACATCGCGAGGCTTGCCGTGGATGTTCAAGGGTGTCGTTAGCGGGAGAAGGGCGTTCAACGCGTCCGATTGCACTGTTTCAGGCAACCGTGCTCGGAGCCAAGCGATCTGCTCTGTAGTGAACAAGTTGAAGGGTATCCGCAGATTTTCGAGGTTGGTTAGTGCGCCAAGTGGCTGGATCCGACCATCGTCGATGCTTTTGGGAAGCAAGCTCAGACTCCGCAGTCCCGTCAACGAGGCCAGGGGTTCAAGGGTCTCGAGAGTGGTCTTGCTCCATACCGCGTCACCGATGATGAGTTCTCTCAGTGCGTGCCCGTCCAAGAGGTCATCCAGCCGGTGGAACCGGATGAAGTCCTCCACGCGCAACGCAGTCAGATGCGGCGTCCGCGAAAGGTTCCACAGTCGCATGGACCGCTGGTTCCAATAGAACGAGACCATCCGGAGCCCTGACAGGTCCTCAAGCGGGGTGAGGTCCTCAATCCTGGGGCACTTCCAGAACTCGACCGCTGTGAACTGTTTTCCGTAGCTTGAGATCAGCCGCTCAAATACCGCTTGGTCCAGCCCGCTGATACGAAGAGCGGTTGCATCAGGGTGTCCCTCGATTTTCGAGAGGTGTCGTGGATCAAATTTCCCGCCGCCGATCTGCGGCTGGACAAAGTCAAGGAACCATTTGGGCTTGGCTTCGCCCGCCCGCCTGAGCTCCAACAGATCCTTGGGGCCTGGTTCCATGGTTGCTCCGTTCCCTGTCAGAAACCCTCAAAACTATAGTCGCAAACGTACCAATCCCGTGCCCCGGGCCCTCATTGATCGGAAAAAGTATCTGGCGGATCGAGAACCTTTTCGGATCCTGCGGACCCTACAAGGCGTGAGACTAATGGGGGAACCTGACGAAGAGCGGTGGCGTAAGTGCATTGCACGGCTACGTACAGAAGTTGAAGGTTCAGCAGCCATCGCCTGCCGGCTTGTTCTTGTGTCTGGTGCTTTCCTGGTGCGTCTATTGACCTTCGGGGAGTTCTGCCTTGGGCGTCAGCTGCCTACTGTCCGGGCTGTGCCTCAAGGAGAACAATGAAATCGAAGGCAAACGCCCTTGAGCGACATCCGAAAGCACGCAACAACGGCACATCGAGGAGGAGACGTGAGCGATCTGCGACACCTACCGGTGGGCACCCGTGTACGAGTGGGGTTCGCGCTGATCTACAAGAAAGTTCCCGGCGGCATGTGGCGAAACCGCAGGCGCAAGGCAACGCACAACTGGATCACCGACGAGCAGCTGATTGAACTGCTGACGAAGAAGGAGTCAGAGTCGGCAAAGGCAGGAGCGACGACACCCGAAAGCGGTGCTTCACCCGCTCAGTGAGGGTGCGCCGCGATTTTCTGAACCAGACACCTCCCGCACTGGCAGCCCTTCAAGACCACCAGAAACCTGCGGGGCGCAACCGAAAGTGCCGGTTGAAACTGTTCTCAGAAACGTGACGTGCGAATACACTCCGGACATGCGCGTCTTTGATACTTCGTTTGACTACAAGACCGACACACCGTCTAAGACCAAGCCGGACACCGACCAGGACAGTCAGAAGCTCCGGGCAGACCACGAGCTACTGTGGACCAAGGAACTACCCTCGGGAGATTTCTTTGCCCCGAAGGTGACTGCCCGACGGAGCGAGTACCTTATCTTCACTGACGCCTCCGGGAAGAGGCATTGCTACGGCAGCGACGCCATCACTAGCTCCTACACCGGCAGGTCTCGTCCGGCGACTCTGGTCAACGCTATGGCCGGGTTGGACGAGGGGCAGAGGTCCGTCTACCTTGACCCGCCGTACACCATCGGCAGTGCGATGATTTGGCCCGTCAGGGCGGAGGACTCTCCCACCATGAACCAGGCCCGGGGGTTCGGTCGCACAGGTCAGCTGATCGGTGACCGCATGGACCTCACCCTTGAGTGCATCCGGCGTCACTACGCCGGAGAGTCGGAGAATCCCCCCTCCGGTGCATTCAAGGACGCGTACGCGGACTTCTTCGCGGTCATCAACGCCTACGCGGACTTCTTTGCGCTTTTCGGGCAGGGGGAGCAAGGGTTCAGGGCGTTCGTGGACTTCTTCCACCTGCAAGACCTCGTGACTCCCGACTACAAAGAGGTGCGGTTCTATCTGGACTTCGACAATTTCGAGAGTTCCGGGATACCGGCCACGACCAGGGATTACGTGACCTACAGGAATGCCACTCTGGAATTCATCGCGGGACGGAAGCGCCGGATGGCCGAATGGGTCACGAAGAACCACCCTGAGATTGAGGTTCATTGCCCTTGGTGGCAACCGCCACAGGCCACTGACGATATGGCGGGCGGGGTGTCTTTGCCGTGAGCGGTCGAAGCCGCGCCGGCAAGTAAGCGCCTTTCGTAGTAGCCGGGCATTGCCATTGGGGGTCAAAGACCGGAAGGTCTCTGCGTGTTCTCGCGGCACCAGGCAAGTGCCCATCGAGATTAGTCATGGAGAACTATCGGCGAACGCTGGAAGTTGATCAGATCGGGGTCCTGCTCGACAAGCTGGTCCTCAAACATGTCCCAGCCCCGACGCGAGATAAAGTCTGCCTCGGGCGTGGTAATTGGTACCAGCCAAGCGACAACGACGTCGCCGTCGGAACCCGAGCACGTGGCAAACTCATCGGGAAAACAGACCGGCATCGTTACGTACAAAGCCGTCAATTCCGACCCAGGAACAAGAGCTCCGGCGGTACCGATCACGTCCCCCCGCAGCAGAGCACGCCGCGACCCGAGAGCCATCGAGCCAACTTGAAGAAGCAGCGACGCCACGCTATCCGGTGTCAATGAATCCGGTGCCAGCATCAGGAGCTCTTGCCTGATGGCGCGCCCTGAAGTTGACGACGACAACGGATACTCGCTCAGGCCCAGCGTCGCATAGGCCACGGAATCAGGACCGGAGCCGCCGGAAAACCTGACGATCTGAAAAGGCATCCGGGCACCGTCAGGGTCATGCGACCAACCAGAGTGTATCGGACCGAGAACACGTTCAAAGTGTTCGACTAGATTTGTCACCTCAAGGCCGGAATGTGCGTCATTGTTGCCAGCCAGACTGCCCTGCGATCTCATTGATCGAAGTTCCCGGTGGCAGGGTTGATGTTCCTTGACGCAGTTGACCGCAGATCGACCAATAGACTTCCATGTCACTGACTTCGAGATTCTCGACCACGTCTCCTCCGCCGAGAAACAGCGGAACGCGGTAACCGACACATTGATCGCGGCGCAGCGGCAGTGCACCGGCGTTGGCGGCTGACCACACATCGAAAAAGTCCGACGCCAAGGCTGCGTCTGGGTACTCGATGAGTTCTTCCTCGTGTAACCCGGTGAAAGGCACAGGGATCTCCAGGGCTTCGCCGGTGCCCGGTTCAAGGAGCAATATCTGGGGCTGCCCTGCAGTCAGGCGGCCTGAGTCAACTGCGAACTGTCTCCCGAGCCAGTCGTAGCCCACCGGGCAAACCCTCGAGGCGAAATCCGGGAATTCGTTGGCGATCAGGGTGAAAGCCAAGGGGCCACTGCGATCGTCATGAACCCGGTACAGCCCGTTCCCGAAGGAAGCCCCGGAAAACTCTGCTGCGAACTCGGCGTAGCCCTCGACCTGGACCAGCCTCTCGTCCTCCCAGACCGCGCCGGCCTTAGGCGTGTCCCTCAGTGGGCCATACACTGCCCGAAAACGTTCAAACATTAAGAGAGCCTCTCAAAAGATCGGTGCCGCGATGGTCGTCGAAATGCCCTCATGTCACAAGTAGTATCCGCCCGGTCACCGCACTACACGACGATGTCGATGAACCGGGCTGGGACCCTGTCAGCGAGCCACACCAATTCGTTGCCTCGATAGAAGGTAGTCCCACCTGAGGCTGCCGCTGCGGTATCGATTGTGAGGATGAGCGGGGTGGAACTCTTGCGTCGCCCCACCAACGTAGCAGTCTCACGGTCAACGGACATATGCACGAACTGGCGTCGCATCGGCAGCAACCCATCGGCCTGGATCAAGGTCCAGGTTTCCGGCGCGGTCCCGTGAAACAAGCGAGCCGGCGGGCTGGCTGGATCCTTCTGTATGCGGGCAGGCACAGAGTGGCCGTACAGCGCTCGGATGCGACGACCGTCAAGTTCGTGACGACGCTTGGAGGCAGTAGTGATCATATTTTCCAAGGAGGCGCGATCGACCGAAACCCAGTCACCGCCCTTTTCACGGAGGGCCAGAAGCAGCTGGTCGATCGGCACCCAGCCCTCCTCATCGAGCTCCAGCTCGTACAGCCAAGGTTCATGACGGAGGGCATGGGAGACAACTCGGCTGAGGTCGGCATCGCTTATCGTCACGAAACCACTTCCTCCCATATCCGTTCGGCAACCCTAGTACCGGCTCGAAAGGCGTACGCGGTTTGCCGCAAGTCACGAAGTCCCGAATCATCTGCTGACCCATTTGCCACTGGGTGCGGCCGAGCTGTCGCCTCTGTCTGACTGCTCATCTGGGACCACGACCTCGCTATGCGTCTTCGATGTGGTTCGATGGACAAGGGTCCCTCAATATCAGAATTCGAGCATGTCATCTACGGCTGCATGCAGCCACTTTGAAAAATCTTCAAAATCACGCCGCTGTTCCCAGCCCGGTGAAGCAAAGTCGTGGATTATTGAGACTCTCCCGCTATCTAGGTCCCAGCAGGCACAGTCGTCGTTGTCAGTTCTCTTTGCGAACAGGACTAGGTTTCTCGATGAGTACCGTTCGCGCAACCCGCGTTGCAGCCCGCGAAGCAGGTCACCTGTCAAGATCCACCAGGGCTCGATCTCAAACAAGCCTATGTCTACAAGTCGCAGGAACTCCCGCGGATATGTAAAGCCGGGTGGCAAATCATCGTCGGCCAAGAGTGGAGAAGACACTAGTTACCTGTCCAAGCGGTTATTGGCGAGCCGAAGGCATACCTGTTTCTTTAGAGGGCGTTCCATTTCCCTATTCGCAACAATACAAGCCTCTCCCCAAGTGCCAGGCTGACCCTTCGGCGTTGTGAATCGAAGGACCATTTCGGACGGCAGTGGATCGTCGAATGATCGAACATTTGCGCGGACAGGACACTGTGCCGCATCTTGACGGCGTCAATTGCATCTCCGGCCCATCCGTTGGATCTCATGCTTTAGGCGGTCCAGTGCCGTTTGCCGTGCGGTACCGAGTTCGGGACACTGGTTGGGAAAAAGCATGCGCGGACCGGCGTTCCAGCCAGGCCTCGAGGACAGCGATCCTTTCCACCACGTGGCCGTGGCTGGCCAGGGCAAGGCGCACGCAGTCGGCCGGGTGCAGGAGCATCCAAAGCAAGGCCAGGTTCCCGGCGGAGCACAGCGCCATGGTGACCATTCCCCACCCTCCCTCGGGCCACGGCAGCACGGCTCCCGGCAGCCCGGCGAGGAAGCGCGCAATTGCGGCGATCGCCCCGGCACACACCGCGGCTGCCCACAGGAAGACGGTTGCCGCGCCCTCATGGACCGCCAGCACGGGCACCGCCAGCGTTCCGAAGACCGTCACGGGCGCGACGAACGGTGCCATGACGACGTTCGCCAGCAGGGAAAAGACCGTGAACTGCGGCTGCAGTCCCACAATGACGGGCGCGCAGAACAACTGCGCGGACAGAGGCACAGCCAAGGCTGCCCCGACGGGCCGGGGCAACCACTCCGGCGCCCTGGCCATGAGCGGCCGGGCCAGCAGGACGATCCCCAGGGTGGCGAGGACCGAGAGCAGGAAACCAGGGCTGCCGGCCAAGGACGGCTCGCCAACGATGAGCACCGCGACGGCAAGGCAAAGAAATCCCAGGCTGCGCCCCGGCCGCCCGCTGCTGATCGCAAGCAGACCAATCCCGCCCATAACAGCGGCCCGAAGCACGCTCGGTTCCGGCCCGACCAGCCACACAAAGCCACCAAGGCCGCCCAGCGCCACGGCAGCCGCCGCTGCCCGGCCGAGACGGCAACTCCTGGCCAGGACAATCAGCAACCCCAGGATCAGGCTGCAGTTCGCTCCACTCACCGCGGTCAGATGCGTCGTGCCCGTGTCTCGCATGGCCGCGACAAGTCCTTCGTCCATGCCCTCCGTATCGCCGATGACCATTCCCGGCAGCAGGCCGGCCGGATCGCCCCCGGGTTGAGCCGCGGCGCCTCGGTATCGCTCCCTCATCGCTGCTGCCCAATCCGGCACCGTCCCCGGTCCGGCACCAGGAAATTCACGGGTGGCAGCTCGGGCCGTGTGTTGCAGGCTGCCTTGTGCAGGCAGAGGCCGGGTGCTCGCGGTAAAGACGGCCGTTTCCACCTGTCCGGGGCGGGCCGGCACGAGCTTTCCGGCAGCCCGGATCTGCTCTCCGGTCCGGGGCTCCCGCCAACCGGCGCCGCCTACCACCAAAATCCGGGTGGCCGGACGGTAGAGCTTGCCGTCCGCGGCGAGTTCCAGCAATTCGGCGCTAAGGATCCAGCGTTCGGCCCTTCCGCCTCCGGCGCGGACTTCCTTGGCTTCACCGGTGACCACGAGGTTCGCGAGGGCGGTGCCGCCTGGTCCGCCTGTGACGGGAAGGCTTGATCGGGCAGCGGACACGGTCAATGTATGCGCCGCTGCCGCGGCACCCAGGAGGCACGCCAGCGACAATGCGGCTGCCAGGCTACGGCGCCCCGTACGGGGCGTCCGGCCGGCACGCAGCCGCCTGCCGGTCCGCACCGTACCCAGGTTCCTGGCCGTCCGCAGGGCTGGCGTCCGCCGGCCGACCACGAGCAGCAACACCGCGCCGGCAAGCAGGAACACCGCGACCCCGCTCGTCCAAGCCGGGGGCAGGTGGTTGCCGGCCAAGGCGGCAGTCCATGCCAACACTGCGGAGGGCACGAGCCGCAGGTCCAGCCGCGGTCCCGGATCGCTGGCGACACGGACGTCGTCGCCGTGTGCCTCGTTCCCGGTTCCGGGGCCGTGCGGCGGCCTGCGGCCGGACATCAGATGGTCACCAAGGGAAGGAGCGCTTCGAGCATCTTGGGCCCCACGCCCTCCACGGCGTCGAGTTCTTCGACGGCTGCGAATGGTCCGTGCTCTTCCCGCCAGGCCACGATCCGCTCGGCCAGGACCGGACCGACCCTGGGCAGCTCGTCCAACTCCCCGGCGGAGGCGGTGTTGATGTTGATCTTGGCGCCCGCTGCGGTGCCGTTGCCGGACCCGGTGGCAGTTGCCCCGGCCCCTCCGGCGCCACCTTCTGCAGTTGGAGGCGGCTCCCCCGCCCGTGGAACCTGGATCTTTGCGCCGTCCTGGACCACCGCGGCCAGGTTGAGACTGTCCAAGGACGATCCGGCGGCCGCGCCTCCCGCCGCCGAGATGGCCTCGAAGACCCGGGAGCCCGCGGGCAGGCTGACTATGCCCGGCTTCTTCACGGCGCCGGCCACGTGGACCACGATGAGGGCTGCCCCGGGGGCCTCCGGGCCGGGACCTTCGCCTGTCGGAGCAGGACCCGGAACAGTTGCTGGCGTCCCGTCGGCCGAGCCCAGCTGCTCGGCGGGTGGCCGTCCGGCCCAGGCCTGCCAGCCGATCCAGGCGGCCAGCAGCACAGCCGGAAGCAGGAGCAGCGCCGGCACCCGCCAAGGAACCCGCCAGCGGAAGCGGACGGCCCGGCCGGGCTGCCCGCCTTCCCAGTCCGGCTCCTCCAGTGCGGAGTAACTCGTTTCCCGCCCCGGCAGCAGGAGCGCTTCTCCCGGCTCGGAGGGCGCCGGGGACTCCCCGGGGGCGGCTGTCTCCCGAAGCGCCGCATCCTCTTCCATGATGCCCAGGCGGGATTTCAACCGGTGCCTGGCTGCGCGCGCAGCATCGCCGACTAGCGGGTCTCGGTTCCGGCGCGGCATGACTCCGAGCCTAGGTTCCGTCAGGCAGCCCAGCCGCCGCCTGCGGGTGCTATGTGGAAAGCCCCGCCCCGGCGGAGCCTGTTGAGGAACAGAGCTACTGCTCCGGAACGACCGAGCCCGGGGTGCTGCTTTCGCCGACGATCACGGCAAGAACGCCCAGGCCCGCGTGGGCACCGAGCACCGCCGGCAGGGCACTGAGCTGCGCTTTCGGCGTACCCGAGCACAGGGCTGCGAGCCGTCCGGCCAGGCCCTCCGCCTCGGCGAGGTTCCCGAAATGGTGGACCGCCAGCCTGGCCTCTCCTGCCGGCCGGGCCGCGACGTCTGCGGCGACGATCTCTTCGAGCCGGGCAACGGCCTTCGCGGCGGAGCGGACCTTTTCGAGCGGGACGATCCGGCCGCCGTCGACTGCCAGGATCGGCTTGATGGCGAGCATGGTGCCCAGCAGCGAAGCCGCCGCACCGATCCGCCCGCCCCGGCGCAGTTGCTCAAGGCTGGGCACATAGAAGTAGACCTTGGTGCGGCGGAGCCGTTCCTCCGCAAAGTCGCGCACTTCCGCCGCGGAGCGGCCCGCGGCCGCCGCCAGGAGGGCGCTTTGCACGCCCATTCCCTGGGCCATTCCGACCGTGCGGGAATCGAGGACTTCCACCGGGATCGGAACCCGGCCGGCAGCAAGCTTCGCGGCGTCGACAGTTCCGGAGAGCTCGGCCGAGATATGGATGGACACGACCGACTCGAATCCGCGGGTAGCCGCGGCCAGGTACGCCTGTTCGAACTGCCCGGGCGAGGGCCTGGACGTCTTCACGGCCGACCCCGAGGCCAGCGCCAGGGCCAGGGTGGTGGTGATGTCGTCCTCGCCTTCGCCGAAGATTTCCTCGCCCACCATCACGGGCATCGGAACCACGGCCAGCCGGCCGTCGGCGACAAAGGCCTTCACCCAGTCGGCGGGTAGCGCCGCGGCGGAATCGGTCACGACGGCGGTACGTACGACGGCGGGCGCCGCAGCCGGGGCGCGGCCCGGCGTCGTCGACTGCCGCAGCCGGGGCAGTCGCTGTTTGAGCCACAGCCAGGCAGGCGGTTCGCGGTCCGGCAAGGGCACCTCCTGGACGGGTCAGCGCTGGAAGCGCGGCAGGCTGGGTGATGAAAAGGCCGCCGGCCGGAAGCCGGCGGCCTTCCCGGCTAAGCCGGGACGATGTTCACCAGTTTGGGGGCCCGCACGATCACCGTACGGATACCACGCCCATCGAGTGCACGTTGCACGTTTTCGCTGGCCAGTGCCAGTTCGCGCAGAGCGTCCTCCGCAATGTCCGGAGAGACCTCGAGGCGGTCGCGGACCTTGCCCTGAACCTGGACCACCGCGGTGACCGTTTCCTGGACCAGCAGCGAGTCGTCGTGGACCGGCCAGCCGGCGTTTGCCACCGAGGCCGGGTGGCCCAACTGGTTCCAGAGGTCTTCGGCGGTGTACGGGGCGAAGAGGCTCAGGATGACGGCAACGGCCTCGACGGCTTCGCGGACGGCAGGATCCGCCCCGCCGGCTCCGGAGTCGATGGTCTTGCGGGTGGCGTTCACCAGCTCCATCAGCTTGGCCACGACGACGTTGAACTTGTTGTTGTCCAACAGTTCCGCTGCTTCGGCGATGGTGCGGTGGGTCACGGAGCGCAGGGCACGGTCGCCGCCGGAGAAGTCGACGCCGGGGGCGCTGCCGACGTCCTGGCCGAGGCGCCAGGCACGCGCCAGGAACTTCGCCGAACCGGCGGGCGAAACGTCCGCCCAGTCGACGTCGTCCTCCGGTGGGGAGGCGAACACCATGGTCAGGCGCACGGCGTCCACACCGAACTTGTCCAGCTGCTCGCCAAGGTCCACGCCATTGCCCAGGGACTTGCTCATGGCCTTGCCGCCGTTGAGCACCTGGCCCTGGTTCAGCAGAGCACTGAACGGTTCGTCCGCGTCCAGCAGGCCCATGTCGTGCACGACCTTGGTGAAGAAGCGGGCGTAGAGCAGGTGCAGGATGGCATGCTCGACGCCGCCCACGTACTGGCCGACCGGCATCCATTCGTTGATCTTCGCCGGGTCGAAGGGACCTTCGGTGAAGTGCGGCGAGACGAAGCGCAGGAAGTACCAGGAGGAGTCCACGAAGGTGTCCATGGTATCCGTGTCGCGCTGCGCAGCCCGGCCGCAGTTGGGGCATTCCACGTTGACCCATTCCAAGGCGGCGGCCAGCGGGGAGGTTCCCCTCGGGGCCAACGCCTCGCCGCGCAGGTCCTCCGGCAGCGTGACGGGCAGCTGCTCGTCCGGGACCGGAACTTCGCCGCATTCGGCGCAGTGGATGATCGGGATCGGAGTGCCCCAGAAGCGCTGGCGGCTCAGCAGCCAGTCGCGGAGGCGGAAGTTCACGAACTTTTCGCCCGTGCCGAGCTTCTCCAGGATCTCGATCGCCGCGGGGATGGCCTCTGCCTTGGACAGGCCGTCCAGATCGCCGGAGTTCTTCAGGGTGCCTTCCCCGGAGGTGGCGATGCCGCTTTCCGCCGGGTCCTCGGCGCCGGTGTCCAGGACGGCCCGGACCGGCAGGCCGAAGGCCTTGGCGAAGTCGAGGTCGCGCTGGTCGTGCGCGGGAACGGCCATGATGGCGCCGGTGCCGTAGTCGGCCAGGACGTAGTCCGCGGCCCAGACGGGCAGCTTCTCGCCGTTGAGCGGGTTGATCGCGTAGCGGCCCGTGAAGACGCCGGTCTTTTCGCGTTCGGTGGACTGGCGCTCGATTTCGGAGAGTGCCTTGACCTTTTCGCGGTAGGCCATGAGCTCGTCGTGCTGCTCCGGGGTGACCAGGTCCAGGGCGAGGTGGGCGTCGGCCGCGACGACGAAGAACGTTGCCCCGTACAGGGTGTCCGGACGGGTGGTGAAGACCGTGACTTCCTTTTCGGGACGCCCGCCGGCGGCTTCGATGACGAAGCGCACGTGGGCGCCCTCGGAGCGGCCGATCCAGTTGCGCTGCATGGCCAGGACACGCTCGGGCCAGTGCCCCTGCAGTTCGGACATGTCATCCAGCAGGCGGTCGGCGTATTCGGTGATCTTGAAGTACCACTGGTTCAGGGACTTCTTGGTGACCGGGGTGCCGCAGCGCTCGCAGGCACCGTTGACGACCTGCTCGTTCGCCAGCACGGTCAGGTCCTTGGGGCACCAGTTGACCGGGGAGTCCTTGCGGTAGGCCAGGCCGCGCTCGTAGAAGCGCTTGAACAGCCACTGGGTCCAGCGGTAGTACTCGGGGTCCGAGGTGTGCAGGCGGCGGGACCAGTCGGCGGAGATGGCGTACCGCTTGAAGGAGGCCGCCTGGGTGTCGATGTTGGCGTAGGTCCACTCGCTCGGGTGGGCGTTGCGCTTGATGGCGGCGTTCTCGGCGGGCAGGCCGAAGGAGTCCCAGCCGATCGGGTGCAGGACGTCGTAACCCTTCTGGCGCAGGTACCGCGCGACGACGTCGCCCATGGCGAACGCTTCGGCGTGGCCCATGTGCAGGTCGCCGGAGGGGTACGGGAACATGTCCAGCACGTAGCGACGCTCGCGGGAGCCGTCGTCCGCGGGGGTGAAGACCTTGAGGTCCTCCCACACCTGCGGCCACTTGGCCTCCATCGCGGCGAAGCTGTACACACCCTCTTCGGGGGTGCCCGCCGTGCCTGCCTGTGCTCCGGTTTCGGTCTCCGGGTGAACGCTCACTGCTGCCCTCTTCTGTTCTTCGTTGGCGGTATTGCCTCCTGCTGCAGCCCGGCACATGCCCGGACACACAAAAGCCCCTCGACAAGGAGGGGCGGCCGCTCGGTAATTCCGGTACCGGGCGGCTAGCTAAGCAGAAGGATCGCACGCATACAAACACTCTATCGCACCAATCCCATGGCCTGGGGCAGGGGCCGTTGGCTACGGAGCGTTGAGGGAGGCCGCACTTCGCCCGGGTGTGGTGGCTGCCGCGATGGGCCCCCGGTTGCGAGGGCCCCGCCGCGAGCTTGCGAGCGGTGGGAGCAGCCGGGGACGGGCGGGGCAAGTGCGGCCTCCCTCAACGGAGGCTGGTACTACCTAACGTCCTCGTCCACCCAGTCCATGGACTTGGTGACGGCCTTCTTCCACAGGCGCAGCTGCCGTTCCTGCTCTTCCACGGGAAGCTGCGGCTCCCAGCGCTTGTCCTCGCCCCAGTTCGCGGACAGCTCGCCGAGGTCCTTCCAGAAGCCGACGGCGAGGCCGGCCGCGTAGGCGGCGCCGAGAGCCGTGGTTTCCACGACTTTCGGACGGACGACGGGAACGCCCAGGATGTCCGCCTGGAACTGCATGAGCGCCTCGTTGGCGACCATGCCGCCGTCGACCTTCAGCTCGGTGAGCGGAACACCGGAGTCGGCGTTGACGGCGTCGAGCACCTCGCGGGTCTGGAAGGCGGTGGCCTCCAGGGCCGCACGGGCGATGTGCCCCTTGTTGGCGAAGCGGGTCAGGCCAACGATGGCGCCGCGGGCGTCGGCCCGCCAGTAGGGGGCGAACAGGCCGGAGAAGGCCGGGACAATGTACACGCCGCCGTTGTCCTGGACTCCTGCGGCCAGGGTCTCGACCTCCGGGGCGGTGGAAATCATGCCCAGGTTGTCGCGCAGCCATTGGATCAGGGAACCGGTGACGGCGATGGAGCCTTCCAGGGCGTAGTGCGGCTTGGCGTCGCCCAGCTTGTACCCGAGGGTGGTCAGCAATCCGTTCTTCGAGTGGACGATTTCCTCGCCGGTGTTGAAGATCAGGAAGCAGCCGGTGCCGTAGGTGTTCTTCGCCTCGCCGGGCTGGAAGGCGGCCTGGCCGAAGGTGGCGGCCTGCTGGTCGCCGAGGATGCCGGACACCGGCACCTCCCGGAGCAGCTGGGAGCTGTGCACCTGCCCGTACACCTCCGAGGAGGAGAGGATGGCCGGCATCATGGAGGCCGGAACACCGAAGGCGTCCAGGATCTCCTGGTCCCACTGCAGGGTTTCCAGGTCCATGAACATGGTGCGCGAGGCGTTGGTGACGTCCGTGGCGTGCACGCCGCCGTCGGGGCCGCCGGTCAGGTTCCAAAGCACCCAGGCGTCGGTGTTGCCGAAGATGAGGTCCCCGGCTTCGGCCCTGGCGCGGGCACCTTCGACGTTGTCCAGGATCCATTTGATCTTGGTGCCGGAGAAGTAGGTTGCCAGGGGCAGGCCCACCTTCTGCTTGAAGCGCTCCACTCCCCCGTCGGCGGCCAGTTCGTCCACGATCGCCTGCGTCCGGGTGTCCTGCCAGACGATGGCGTTGTAGACCGGCTCGCCCGTGTTCTTGTCCCAGACGACGGCGGTCTCGCGCTGGTTGGTGATGCCGACGGCGGCGATGTCGTGGCGCGTCAGGCTCGCCTTGGATAGCGCGGAGCCGATGACTTCCCGCACGTTGTCCCAGATTTCCGCGGGGTTGTGCTCCACCCAGCCGGCCTGCGGGAAGATCTGCTCGTGCTCCATCTGGCCGGTGGAAACGATGTTGCCCGTGTGGTCGAACACGATGGCACGCGAGCTGGTGGTGCCCTGGTCAATGGCGATTACGTACTGGTTCACGATGACGTCCTTGTCTTTCCGGTTCTGTTCTGTCTGGTGTGCTTGGAGATTACTTGGCCGCGGTGGCAATGATGGGAACCCAGAGCGCAACAAGGCCGGCGAAGGTGCCGCCGATCAGCGGGCCCACAACGGGAACCCAGGAGTAGGCCCAGTCGCTGGAGCCCTTGCCCTTGATGGGCAGGATGGCGTGGGCGATGCGCGGGCCGAGGTCACGGGCAGGGTTGATCGCGTAGCCGGTGGGGCCGCCCAGGGAGACGCCGATGCCGACAACCAGCAGCGCCACGGCCAGCGGCCCCAGGCCGGAGGGGGTGCCGCCGAAGGTCAGGATGACGAAGACCAGCACGAAGGTGCCGATGACTTCGGTGACCAGGTTCCACGGCACGGTTCGGATGGCCGGGCCCGTGGAGAAGACGCCCAGCTTGTTGGCGGCCATCGGTTCGGCGTCGAAATGCTGTTTATGGGCCAGCCAGCAAACCACCGCACCGAGGAGGGCGCCGAGCAGTTCGCCGCCGAAATACGTCAGTGTGGAGGCGAAGTCCACCGCGACGCCCGGAGCGTACTCGGCCTTGCCGTTCACCAACAGGCCGAGGGTGACGGCGGGATTAAGGTGGGCGCCGGACTTGGCGGCCACGAAGACGCCCGCGAACACGGCGATGCCCCACCCCCAGGTGACCATCAGGAACCCGCCACTGTTGCCCTTCGTCCCCTTCAGCGCCACGTTGGCCACGACGCCGCAGCCCAGCAGGGTCAGCATCGCCGTGCCGAATACTTCGGACAGGAAAACAATTCCAAGAGACATCTTTGACTCCTCATTCTTACTGATGCGGGCCCCGCGGGTTCCGGGGGCCGCGCATTCCTTTAGTACCGGCCGGCGGGGTGCAACCGGCCGGCGGCGGGGGTGTCGTGCAGCACGGTTCCCCCGCCCGGGTTCCCGCGCCGGGTGGGCGGGAACCACATTCCACGTTCCGGCGTCAGGACACGAGGCTGTGCACCGTGACCCTGTGGAAGCGCTGGAGCACGTCCTGGGCGTGCCGGATTTCGTCGGCCTTGCGGGCCTCGGCCCAGCCCAGCGGACCGGCCAGGACCTCGGCCAGTTCGTTCAGCAGTTCCCCTGTGACGAGTCCGCGGAAGGCCAGCGAGGTTCGCCGGATCAGCACGTCCACGAGGTGGCCGATCTGCTCATGCCCCGCCATGTACTGCAGCTCGCGCACGCTCAGTTCGTGGGTGGAGCGCAGCAGTTCATCGTCGCCGGCCTTCAGGTAGCCCAGCACGTCTTCGGCGCGGGTACCGTAGCGGGCCAGGAGGTCCGCCACCCGTTCGGCACCGAAGCCGGCAGACATGTGCCGCTTGATCCACTCCTGCACGCTTTCCTCGGTGGAGGGGAAGCCGGCGCCGCCCCCGATGGCGAGTTTCGCCGTCGAGACTTTGCGGTCCACCTTCAGTTCGGCCAGCACCTCGTTGCTGAGGTGTTCGGCCAGCGCTCGGAAGGTGGTCCACTTGCCGCCCACCAGGGAGAGGACGACGGCGGAACCCGCCCCACCCGGGACGCTCCGCTCGATGCGGTAATCGCGGGAGACGAAGCCCGGCTGGGTGTCGTCATGGCGGGGCAGCGGCCGGACGCCGGAGAAGCTGTAGACAATCTGGCTGCGTTCGACCTTGATGGCCGGGAAGACATTTCCGACCAGTTCGAAGAAGTAGTCGATCTCTCCTTCGGTGCAGACGGCGTCCTCTGCCATATCCGCATCGACGTCTGTGGTTCCCACCAGGACCCGGTCGCCCATCGGGTAGATCAGCACGATCCGCCCGTCCGTGTGCTCGAAGAAGATTTCCCGGCCCTTGCACGCTGCCAGCAGTTCCGGGTGGTCCAGCACGATGTGCGAGCCCTTGGTGCCGCCCATGAAGGTGCTCGGCTGGCCCAGCGCGTTGTTCGTCAGGTCCACCCAGGCGCCGGTGGTGTTGACGATGACGTCGGCCCGGAAGGTAAACTCCTCGCCGGTGAGTTCGTCGCGTAGCCGCGCTTCGCCGTCGGCCATCGAGACGAGCGAGATGTAGTTGCTGGCCCTCGCGGAGCCACCGCTGAGGGCGCTGCCGGCGCCGGCCTGAGCGCCGTCCTGCAGCACGTCGAGCGTGAGCCGCTCCGGGTTGTGGACCGAGGCATCGAAGTAGGTGGCGGTGTACTTCACCTTGGGATCCAGCGCGGGCAGTTCGGCCAGTGCTGCGTCCCGGCCGCGGAACTGGTGGCGCGGGACGCTGCCGCCGTCCCGGGAGAAAGAGTCGTACAGGCTCAGGCCGAGCTTGATGAGGAAGGCGCCCCGCTCCTTCGGCTTGCCCTGCTTGTGGGTCAGGAAGCGCAGCGGAGCGGACAGGACGCCGGAGAAAGTGCTGAAGATCGGGATGGTGGTCTGCAGCGGCTTGACGTAGTGCGGGGCGATCTTCAGCAGGCGGTTGCGTTCGACGACGGACTCGCGCACCAGCCGGAACTCGCCGTTCTCGAGGTAGCGGATGCCGCCATGGATCATGTGCGAGGAGGCACCGCTGGCCCCCTGGCAGAAATCCCCGCGTTCGACAAGGGCAACGTCCACGCCCTGCAGGGCCAGGTCACGGAAGGTGCCGACGCCGTTGATGCCGCCGCCGATGATCAGTACCCGGGCGTGCGGGCGGCTGCGCAACGCTGCTGCCGAGGCCCGCACGTTTGCTGCGGAAGGGGTGTTCGTGGTGTGTCCCAAAACTGCTCTCCTGGGGCTTGGGGTCGTGCGCCGCATCACGCCGGACGCATCTTGCACACCCATTCTTTGGAATAGTGGAAAATGGAATCAAGCTATTTGCACAAACGTGCAGAAAGGAGTTGGGGTGCCACGATCACGACACTCGGACGCGCTCCGGGCAGCACAGATGTACTACCTGCAGGACCTCACGATGGACGCAATTGCACGGGAACTACGGACCTCCCGTTCGACCGTTTCGCGGCTGCTGTCCTCCGCCCGCGACTCCGGCCTGGTGCAGATCCAGATCCGCAGCCCCCTGGATTCGGCCCCGGAACTGGAGCGTTTGATCCGCGGGCAATACGACGTGGATGTCCATGTGGTCCCGGTGCTGGACACCCTGAACGAGGCCGAGACGCTGGAGCGGGTGGCGATGCAGGCCGCCCGGACGATCGGCCCCCTGGTGGATTCGAACGCGATCATCGGCGTCGCCTGGGGTGCCACGATCAGCGCCGTAAGCCGGCACCTGACCCGCAAGATCACCCACGACAGCGTCGTGGTCCAGCTCAACGGGGCCGGCAACATGCAGACCACAGGCATCACTTACGCGAGCGACATCATGCGCCGCTTCGGCATCGCCTACGGCGCCCGGGTGGAGCAGTTCCCCGTGCCCGCGTTCTTCGACCATGCCTCCACGAAGACCGCGATGTGGAAGGAGCGCAGCGTGCGGCGGGTGCTTGACCTCCAGGACCGGATGAGCATCGCGATCTTCGGTGTCGGCTCCATCGATTCCTCCTACCCAAGCCATGTCTATGCGGGCGGGTACCTGGACGAGGAGGACCTCAAAGTGCTTGCCCGCTCGGATGTGGTGGGCGACGTCGCCACCGTGTTCTTCCGCGCAGACGGCTCCTCGGACGGGATCACACTGAACGAAAGGAGCACCGGTCCCAGCCACGAACAGCTACGCGAGGTGCGGCGCCGCATCTGCGTTGTATCCGGCGCTTCCAAGATCGACGGCCTGCGAGGGGCGCTCGCGGCACGGCTCGCGACGGAGCTCATCGTGGACGAGGCCACGGCGCGGCGGCTGGTGAGCTTCGGTGGCTCCGCGTGAGCCGGGTAGATAGGTAGAGTCTTTGCTATGAAACCCTCGCCGCGGCTCAGCCTCAACAACGGTGTCCAGATCGACCAGCTGGGGTTCGGTCTGTTCAAGGTACCCCCGGCGGACGCCGCCGGGCTGGTGTCCACGGCAATTGGCGCCGGATACCGGCACTTTGATACCGCGGCGATCTACGGCAATGAAACCGGAGTAGGCAAGGGAATCGGCGCTGCGCTCGGCCCGTCAGAGGGCCCGGAAGGCACGGGCGGTTCGGGAGAGGAATTCCACTCCCTCACCCGCAACGACATCTTCGTCACAACCAAGCTGTGGAACGACGACCAAGGCTACGACTCCACGCTGCGCGCCTTCGACGAATCAATGGCGCGGCTCGGACTGGACCACGTGGATCTCTACCTGATCCACTGGCCATGCGCCGCCCGCGGGCTGTTCCAGGAAAGCTACAAGGCCATGGAGACCCTGTACCGTGAGGGCCGCGTCCGGGCCATCGGCGTCTCCAATTTCCAGGCCGCGCACCTGGAAACCCTGATGGCGTCGGCGGAAGTGGTGCCGGCAGTCAACCAGATCGAACTGCACCCGTGGCTGCAGCAGGGCAAGCTCCGGGCCCTGCACGATCAACTCGGTATCCGCACCGAGGCCTGGAGCCCCCTGGGCCGGGGTCACGTACTGGCGGACCCGGCCATCCTGGCGCTCGCAGAGAAGCACGGCAGGACGCCAGCCCAGATCGTCATCCGCTGGCACCTGCAACTGGGCAACATCGTCATCCCCAAGGCGAGTTCCGGCGCCCGCATCGAGGAAAACTTCAGGGTGTTCGACTTCGAACTGCCGGCCGAAGACATGGACGGGCTGGCCTCCCTCGAACGCCACCACCGCTTGGGCTCGCACCCGGACAGTGTCAACTAAGACCTCCCTCAACTAGACCCCGCATTAGGACCACACGCATGGAACAACTGGACACCGGCCGCTCCGGCCCCGCACCGGACCCGCAGGCGGCGTTCTTCAGCCCATCCCTCGCCGGACGGACCCGCGCCTCGGACCTGGAGCTCGACGGCGGCACGGTCGCCTACTGGTCCTACGAGCCTGTCGACGCCACGCCGGCCACCCGTACCATCCTGGTGATCCACGGATTCCGCGGCGACCACCACGGTCTGCTCCGGGTGGTGGACATGCTGCCGGAGATGCGCGTGATCGTCCCGGATCTTCCCGGGTTCGGCAGCTCGGACGCCTTTGTCCGGGGCGAACACACCGTGGAGCGCTACGGAGAGTTCATAGCCGACTTCATGGACGCACTGGGCCTCGGTCCGGAAACCGTGCTGCTGGGGCATTCCTTCGGCTCCATCATCGCCAGCCATTTCACCGCGGACCACCCCGGCGCTGTAACTCCGCTTGTACTGGTCAACCCCATCGCCTCCCCCGCGTTGGAAGGCCCCAAGGGCCTCATGACCAAGCTCGCGGTGTTCTATTACCAGCTGTCCGCGAAACTGCCGCGCCGGCTGGGCCTGGCTCTCCTGCGGAACCGGCTGATCGTGCGCGTGATGAGCGAAACAATGGCCAAGACACGCGACAAGCAGTTGCGTGGGTTCGTCCACGACCAGCACGACGCGTACTTCTCCGCCTTCGCGGACCGGAACAGCCTCCTCGAATCCTTCAAAGCCTCAGTCTCGAGCCACGTGGCCGAGGCGGCGCCCCGGCTGCAGCTGCCGGTCCTGCTCATCGCCGGCGAGAAGGATGAGATCGCCACCCTGCCGGCCCAGCACAAACTGCTGGAAATGCTGCCGGACGGCCGGCTCGTGGTGATTCCCGGCGTCGGGCATTTGATCCACTACGAGACGCCGGAACCTGCAGCAGCCGCCATCCGCACCTTCCTGGAGGAACATCCCGCGTGAAAATCGTCATCGACGCCCGATTTACCCGGACCGACCATCACGACGGGATCAGCCGCTACGGTTCAAGCCTCATCGCGGCCACCGCCAGGATCGCCGACGTGACGATGCTGATCAGCGACACACGGCAGCTCGCCCTGCTGCCGGACGTGCCCCATGTGCTCGTCAACAGCCCCCTGTCGCCGATGGAGCTTTTCGTGGCCCGGGAGGTCAACAAGCTCGGGGCCGACGTGGTGGTCTGCCCAATGCAGACGATGGGCACGCTCGGCCGCAAGTACGGGCTTGTCCTGACCCTCCACGACCTCATCTACTACGAGCACCCCGCGCCTCCCGGTTTCCTTCCCGCGCCCGTGCGGCTGCTATGGCGCCTGTACCACAAGGCCTTCTGGCCGCAGCGAGTGCTGCTGAACCGGGCGGACATCGTGGCCACCATCAGCCACACCACGGAGGCTTTGATGGCCAAATACCGCCTGACCAAGCGGCCGGTGCGGATCGTCGGCAACGCGCCGCAGCCGGGGCAGCAGCCGCGGGACCCGGAAGACGGCGCCGACAAGTCCCTGCTCTACATGGGCTCCTTCATGCCGTACAAGAACGTGGAAACCATGATCCGCGGAATGGCCGGGCTTCCCGAATTCACCCTGCATCTGCTCAGCCGCATCACCCCGCAGCGCCGGGCCGAGCTGGAAGCACTGGTGCCTGCCGGCGCGGACGTCCGCTTCCACAACGGCGTCACGGACGAGGAGTACAACGCCCTGCTGGCCAGGGCGACCGCCCTGGTGAGCCTGTCCCGTGCCGAGGGCTATGGGCTGCCGCTGGTTGAAGCCATGGCCCTGGGCACGCCCGTGATCGCCAGCGACATCCCGATCTTCCGTGAAGTCGGCTCCGACGCCGCCAGCTATGTGGACCCGGATTCGCCCGCCGCGTTCACGGCCGCCGTGCAGGAACTACGGGACAGGCAGTTCTGGCAGAAGCGCTCCCGCCGTTCGGTGGAGCGGGCGGCGGACTTCAGCTGGGAAGATTCGGCCCGGCAACTGCTCTCGGTGGCGGAGGAAATCGTGGCCATGCGCGGCAGGAAGCGCCGCTGAGGCGGGCTTCACCGGACTACAGCACGTCCACGCCGTCGAGCCTGAGCTGCACGGGACCGGCGGTCCGCTTCGCCGCACTCGCGGCTTTGACGGCGCGCATTGCCTTGGTTGCCCGGGCCGCCTGCCCGTAGGGAATGAACAACAAGGTGCGGACGTCGGCTTCCTCGGCCTGGCTGCCTTGGCGGGCGGCCGACACTGAAAGCGGTGAGGGCCCGACGGCGCGCAGCTCCAGGGAGCCTCCGAGCGCGCCTGTGAAATGCACGACGTCGGCGCGCGGGCCGGTGACCGAAGCCACCCGCACCGCGGGGGGCAGTTTCAGCTCCTGGCGCAGTGCCAGCTCCCGGGAGGCAAAGCCGGCCGGATCCCAGCGCAGCAGGGCACCCGTGGCTGTGCTGTCGTCCGCCGTGACCACAACCAGCCCGCCCTCCGAGGCTGGCCGGACCATGGCGGCCGCGTTGAACCAGCGCCGCACGGTGTCCTCACCGGCCCGCAGGTTTTCGCGCCGGAGCAGTGAATCGCCGTCCAGGAGCAGGGCGGCCGCGTAGCCTTGATCCGCCACGGGCTCGGCGCCGATGGTGGCAACCACCAGGGCCGATGACGCACCGACCTTGGCCTTGACCTGGTCGCCCGAAGACGTGACCACCGCTTTCCCGGGGAAGGCACGGCCGAGTTCCTCCGCGGTGCGCAGCACCCCGGCAGCGCCGCGCCGCAGCCGCCTGCCGCTGCAGTGCCGGCATTGCCATTCGGGCGCGGGAGTGGAGCACCACCGGCATTGCGGCGGAGAGGAGGGGCCCGTGATCGCCAGGGGCCCCTGGCAGTTGTTGCAGCGCGCCGGTTCCCGGCAGTCTTCGCATACCAGCGATGGGGCGTAGCCGGCCCGGGCCACCTGCACCAGCACCGGGCCGCGTTCAAGGCCTTCCTTCGCGGCGCGCCACGCGGCACCAGGCAGCCTGGCGATGCGGGCCAAGGGGTCCCGCTCCTGCTCGAAGCTGTCCGCCGTGTTCAGGACCCGCGGCGTCCTGCTGCGGACCACGGGCCGCGGGGCTTCCACAGCGACGGCCCAGCCGGTGCCGACCAGTCGCTGCAGTTCGGTGCTCCTGCTGTGCGCGGCCATCAGGCAGGCCGCGGATTCCTGTTCACTGCGGAGCAGCAGGACCTCGCGGCTGTGGGCGTAAGGTGCGCGCTGGTCGATGTGGAGGTCGTCGCCGTCGTCCCAGCAAACCACCAGGCCAAGGTCCCGCACGGGAGCGTACGCCGCCGAACGGGTACCCACCGCCACCCCGGCGTCGCCGCGGAGCAGCCTCAGGTAGTTCCGGTAGCGGGGCGTCTGGCCGTCCTCGGCGGTAAGCCGCGCGATGTCCGCGGCCGGCAGGACCTCCAGGAGGGCCTCTTCCATGCGGTCGAGATCACGGTGGTCCGGAACCACTACGACGGCGCCCCGGCCCGAAGAGCGCACCGCTGCCACCGCGGCCGCGATCAGCCGTGGCCAGCCGTCCGGGCCGTAACCCTGCACCGCTGTGAGGACGGCGCGCGGAGACCCGCCTGCCGCAAGGTGCTGGAGGAAGGCGGGGCCGTTCCCGTAGGAAGCCCAGCCCCCGGCGGTGTCCGGCCGGGCGGCCTCGAGGTGCGGGCCGTCCGTAGCCGCCTCCGCGGCAACCCCGAAGGGCTCTTCCCCGGCGAGGTAACTTTTCTCCAGGCCGGCAACCCGGGGCGGGATCGCGGTGCGCAGCACGTCGCTGAGGGTTCCGGCATACCGCTCGGCGACTGCGGACGCCAGCACAAGCAGGGACGGTCCCAGCACGGGAACGGCGGAAACCACTTTGAGCAGGGGCACAAGCGCCGGGCCACCCGCGGTGTAACCCTTGCGCTCGAGGATGTACCCGCTCAGTTCCTGGCCGTTGAAGCGCACCTTGACGCGGACGCCGGGCAGCGCGGATTCGGCTAGTTTGGCCGGGACGCTGTAGTCGAAGGGCCTGTCCAGGTGCGGCAGCGGCGACTCAATCAGTACTGCAGCGACGGGATCCACCGCGGCAGCCTCCGGGCCGCCTGCGGGGGGCTGCGCCGGAAATCCCTGCAGCAGGGAGGGCTGGCGTGCGGGGGACCCGGAGCCCGTGGCGAAAGAATCTGCGGCCAGCGGGAACAAACCGTCCTCGCCCATCGTGATCACCCCCGTCCTCGGGCTCCCGCCCTTGCTTTGTTGGCTCCAGCAAAGCAAGGGGCACTGACATTTTCAGCGTTGCACCCCTGCCCACGAAGTCAGGCGTCCAGGGCGCCGGCAGTTTCCGGGAAGAGGCGCCCGCTCGGAAGCGGCTCAGGCGTTGAAGAATTCCTTCAGCTCCGCGACGCGGTCCAGGCGTTCCCAGGTGAAGTCCGGCTCGTCCCGGCCGAAGTGGCCGTGGGCGGCGGTCTTGGTGTAGATCGGGCGCTTCAGGTCGAGGGCGTCGATGATCGCGCGGGGGCGCAGATCGAAGATCTCGGCGATGGCGTCGCTGATACGGGCAGGATCGACGGTTTCGGTGCCGAAGGTCTCCACGTAGGTTCCCACCGGACGGGCCTGGCCGATCGCATACGCAATCTGGATCTCGGCGCGCTTGGCCAGCCCCGCTGCCACCACGTTCTTGGCGACCCAGCGCATGGCGTAAGCGGCCGAACGGTCCACCTTCGACGGGTCCTTGCCCGAGAAAGCGCCGCCGCCGTGGCGTGAGAAACCACCGTAGGTGTCCACGATGATCTTGCGGCCGGTGAGGCCGGCGTCGCCCACCGGGCCGCCGATGACGAAGGCGCCGGCCGGGTTGAGGATGTTCACTGCACGGGAGGTGTCGAGCTCGGAGGCTTCCAGGACGGGCCTGATGACGTGCTCGGCCAGGTCCGCGCGGAGCAGTTCGAGCTTGGTTCCTTCGGCGTGCTGGCTGGAGATGACCACGGTTTCGACCGAGACCGGACGGTCGCCGTCGTATCCGACGGTCACCTGGGTCTTGCCGTCGGGGCGAAGGTACGCGAGTTCGCCGCTCTTGCGGACGTCGGTGAGCCGCTCGGAGAGCCGGTGCGCCAGCCAGATCGGGGTCGGCATGTAGGAGGGGGTCTCATCGCTCGCGTAGCCGAACATGATGCCCTGGTCGCCGGCACCCTGGAGGTCGTAGTCGTCCTCCTGGCGGCCCTCGCGGGCTTCGAGCGAATTGAAGACGCCGCCGGCGATGTCGTTGGACTGCTGGCCGATGGACACGGACACACCGCAGCGCGCGCCGTCGAATCCGTTGGCCGAAGAGTCGTAACCGATGCCCAGGATGGTCTCGCGGACGATCTGCGGGATTTCGACGTAGGCGTCGGTGGTGACTTCACCGGCTACGTGCACCAAGCCCGTGGTGGCCATGGTTTCCACCGCGACGCGCGATTCCGGATCGGCGGCCAGGAGGGCGTCGAGGATGGCATCGCTGATCTGGTCGCAGATCTTGTCCGGGTGCCCCTCGGTGACCGACTCTGAGGTGAAGAGCCGGAGCTTGGACGGATTTCCGTGGGCGTGGTGCAGGGGTAAAGTCACGTGACTACCTTACTTGGTTGAGGGAAAACGGCCGGTGCCGTGTGTCCCCGTGCTAAGGATGCGGCCGAAGCGGTGTCAGCCGGCGGGCGATACGCGGTCGAGCTCGGTGGCGATCCGGTCGATGACAGCGGCCGCGACGTCCGCCTTGGATCCGGCGGCCGACTGCGGTCCGGCGCCGTGTCCGGAGAGGATCACCACGGAGGTCTCGTCCTGGCCGAAGACCCGGCCGATGCCGACGTGGTTCACCACCAGCAGATCGCAGCCTTTCCGGGCCAGCTTGGCGCGGGCGTGTTCCAGGACGTCGCCGTCCGCATCGCCTGTCTCCGCGGCGAAACCGACGATCAACTGGCTGCCGTGCTTGCCGGCGGGCTGTATTCCGGCGGTCCGGGCCAGGCTGCGCTGTTCGACGAGTTCGCGGAGGATGTCCGGATTCCGCACCAGCCGTACCAGCGGCGCGTCCTCGTCATTCTTCTTCTTGATCTTGGTCTCGGAAATCTCGGCGGGCCGGAAGTCCGCAACCGCCGCGGCCATGATCACGATGTCGGAGTCCGGCGCGGCGGCCAAGGCCGCCTCCCGCAGTTCGAGGGCCGATTCGACGCGGACGAGGTCCACGCCCGACGGCGGTTCGACGTCCATGTGCGCGGCCAGGAAGCGCACCCGGGCTCCGGCGTCGAGGGCGGCCTGCGCCAGGGCTGCGCCCTGCTTGCCGGACGAGCGGTTGCCCAGGAAACGCACGGGATCGAGGGCCTCGCGGGTGCCGCCGGCGGTTATGGTGACGGTGCGTCCCGCAAGGTGCCCGGGCATGTCGTTGGGGGCCGCGCCTGCAGCGGCGCCGGCCAAGGCAAGCGCTGCTTCGAAAATCGCCTCGGGTTCAGGGAGCCGGCCGGGGCCGGAGTCGGCGCCGGTCAGGCGCCCGACGGCTGGCTCCAGCACGGTGACGCCGCGGCTGCGCAAGGTTTCCACATTGGCACGGGTGGCGGGGTGCTGCCACATTTCACTGTGCATCGCGGGGGCGAAGAGCACCGGGCCGTGCGCCATGAGGAGCGTATTCGTGAGCAGGTCGCCGGCCTGGCCGGTGGCCGCCTTGGCGAGCAGGTCCGCCGTCGCCGGTGCCACCACGACGAGGTCCGCCTCATGGCCGAGCCGGACATGGTTGACCTTCTCGACGTCGTCGAACACGCTGTTGCTCACGGGCTTGCCCGAGAGCGCCTCCCAGGTGGCCGTCCCGACGAAGCGGGTGGCCGCTTCGGTGGGAATGACCGTGACGTCGTGTCCGGCTTCAGTAAAAAGCCGGAGGAGCGATGCAACCTTGTAGGCTGCGATCCCTCCCCCGACTCCGAGGATGATGCGCACGTGGCCCCCGTCTACAGGCAGACTGCCTACTCGGCCGACTCGATCGGCGTGGAAACGAGCAGGCCCTCGTTGATCTCGCGCAGGGCGATCGAGAGGGACTTCTCGTTCAGCTTGGTGTCAACGAGCGGGCCGACGTATTCGAAGAGGCCCTCGTGCAGCTGTGCGTAGTACGCATTGATCTGGCGTGCACGCTTGGCGCCGAAGATCACCAGGCCGTACTTGGAATCGGCGGCCTTAAGCAGCGAGTCGATCGGCGGGTTGATGATGCCTTCAAGGTTCGTGGACACGAATTCTCCAAATTCTAGCGGGCTGACAGTTGCCGGCGCTTAGCGCTGGTGCGGGGTAAGCCCCATGAGTGAAACAAGCTCGTCCGCTGCCCGTCGGACGTCATCGTTGATGACGGTGTGGTTGAACTCCGGTTCAGCGGCAAGTTCCAGTTTAGCGGTTTCCAGGCGGCGCTGCTGTTCTTCCGGGGTTTCCGTGCCGCGCCCGACCAGCCGACGGACCATTTCCTCCCACGACGGCGGTGCCAGGAAGACAAAGTTGGCGTCCGGCACAGCCTCCTTGACCTGGCGCGCGCCCTGGAGGTCGATTTCCAGCAGTACCGACTTGCCCTCGGCGATCGCGGCCTCAACCGTGCTGCGCAGGGTGCCGTAGCGGTTCCGTCCGTGCACCACGGCCCACTCCAGGAGCTGGCCGTCCGCGACGAGGGCATCGAACTCGTCGGCGGTCTTGAAGAAGTAGTGGACACCTTCCGTCTCCCCCGGACGCGGCGCCCTGGTGGTGGCCGATACCGACAGCCAGACCTCCGGATAGTTGTCGCGGATGTAGGTGGATACGGTTCCCTTGCCGACGGCGGTGGGGCCTGCGAGGACGGTCAGTCCCGGTTTCTTGCTCACGTGATCCTTCGGGGTGGGGCGCTAGACGCCGTGTTTGTCTTCCATAAAATCTATCAGCGCCCGGGATTGGTGGACGCCAAGGCCCCGGAGCCTGCGCGAGGCCGCGATGCCGAGCTGTTCCATGATCGCGGTCGCCCGGACCGGGCCGATGCCCGGAACTGCCTCCAGCAGCTCGGCCACACGCATCCGTGCCAGGGCCTCGTCTTCGGACGCGAGGCTGATCAGCCCGGCGATGCCGAGCTCGCCTTTCCGGAGGCGGTCCTTGGCCTGGGCCCGTTGCGCCCTGGCTTTGGCCGCCTTCGCAAGTGCATCGCTACGTTCCTGTGCAGACAAAGCCTTCAGAGCCACGGCTTCTCCCCATTCTGTGCATCACTTTGCCCCAGCAGAGTGGACTAACCCCGAAGCTACCGGCATCCGCACAGTGAACGCAACGCGGAGCCGGTACCTGCCTGATGGCGGGTACCGGCTCCGGGTGCAAGGAACGTCCGACGGTGCCCGGCACCGTGCCGGGGCTCAGCCGCCGAGCAGCCCGTCCCGGGTTTCCTCAGTGGCTGCACGCAGGCCGGCGACGGCGGGCCCGGCAGCCAGGATGCCGCGGCTGGAGGTCGCCAGGACTGCCGGGTACGCGTCCCCGAAGGTGGCCCGAAGGTCGGCCGGGGTGGCTCCCTGGGCGCCGAGTCCCGGGGCCAGGATGGGCCCGTTGACCGCATTGAGGTCCAACCCCAGATCTTCCAGGGCGCTGCCGATGGTGGCCCCCACCACGAGGCCGACGGAGCCCAGGGCCCCTTCGTAGCGGCCGTTCTCCGCAGCCGCAGCGTCGACAATGCGCTTGGCCACGGATTCGCTGCCGCCAACGTGCTGTACGGACTTGCCCTCGGGATTCGAGGTGAGCGCCAGGACGAACACTCCGCGCCCGTAGTCGGCGGCCAGGTCAAGGGCGGGGCGCAGCGACTCGAAGCCCAGGTACGGGCTCAGCGTCACCGAATCGGCCGCCAGTGCCGAACCGTCCCGCAGCCAGGCATCCGCGTAGGCCGCCATGGTGGAGCCGATGTCCCCGCGCTTGGCGTCGGCGATGCTGAGCACCCCGGCGTCCGATGCGGCGGCAAGGGTGCGCTCCAGCACGGCCATGCCGGCGGAACCGTGCCGCTCGTACAGGGCCACCTGCGGCTTGACCGCGGCAGCGAGGGAAGCGACAGCCTCCACGACGGTAAGCGAGAAACGCTCCAGGCCGGCGACGTCGTCGTTCAGTCCCCAGTCGGCCAGCAGGCCCGGGTGCGGGTCTATGCCGACGCAGAGGGGACCGCGGGCAGCCATGGCGGCGGCCAGCCGGGAGCCGAAGGCCTGACGGCCCGCCGGCTCCCCGGCCGGCCGCCGGTCAGCCGTTGCCTCAGGCATTGACCGATTCCTTGGCCGCGGTCAGGTTGGCGGCGTGCTCCTGCAGGCTGGTGACGGACCACTCGTAGGTGCGCTGCGCTTCGATCGCCTGCACGGCGGCGTTGAACTCTGCCACCGTGGTGATGCAGGGAATGCCGATCGAGGTCGCGGCGGCGCGCAGTTCGTAGCCGTCGCTGCGGGCTTCGCCGCCGGAGGGGGTGTTGAAGACCATGTCGATCTCACCTGCAATGATGAGGTCGGCGATGGTGCCTTCGCCTTCGGCGCTGGAGCCTTCGGCGACCTTGCGCACCGGGGTGGCCTGGATCCCGTTGCGGCGCAGGACGTCGGCGGTGCCGCCGGTGGAGACGATCTCGAAGCCGAGGTCGGACAGGCGCTTGACGCCCATGATCACCGAGCGCTTGTCGCGGTTGGCCACCGAGACGAAGACCTTGCCCTCGGTGGGCAGGGCGTTGCCGCCCGCGGCCTGGCTCTTGGCGAACGCGGTGTCGAAGTGCTTGTCGATGCCCATGACCTCGCCGGTGGAGCGCATTTCCGGGCCGAGCAGGGAGTCCACGACCTTGCCCTCCGGGGTGCGGAAGCGGCTGAAGGGCAGCACGGCTTCCTTCACCGCGATCGGCGCGTCGAACGGCAGGGTGGAACCGTCACCGGTTTCCGGCAGCATCTTGTAGGCGCTGCGCAACTGGTTGATGGTGACGCCGGTGCCGATCAGGGCGGCAGCCTTCGCCATCTGCACGCCGGTCGCCTTGGAAACGAATGGCACGGTGCGGGAGGCACGGGGGTTGGCTTCCAGGACGTAGAGCACGTCCGAGGCCAGTGCGAACTGGATGTTGATGAGGCCGCGCACGCCAACCCCTTCGGCGATGGCGCGGGTGGCCGTGCGGACACGGTCGATCACGTTCTTGCCCAGCGTGATCGGGGGCAGCACGCAGGCGGAGTCACCGGAGTGCACGCCGGCCTCTTCGATGTGCTCCATGATGCCCCCGAGGTACATGTCCGTGCCGTCGAAGAGCGCGTCGACGTCGATTTCGACGGCGTCCTCGAGGAAGCGGTCGATCAGCACCGGGTGGTCCGGGGTGATCTCGGTGGCGTTGGCGATGTAGCGCGAAAGGTTGGCTTCGTCGTAGACGATCTCCATGCCGCGGCCGCCCAGCACGTAGGAGGGGCGGACCAGCACCGGGTAGCCGATTTCGTCGGCGATCTTCTTGGCGTCCTCGAAGGAGACGGCGGTGCCGTTCTTCGGGGCGATCAGGCCGGCGTTGTCCAGCACGCGGGAGAACTCGCCGCGGTGCTCGGCCAGGTCGATGGCCTCGGGCGAGGTGCCCAGGATCGGTACGCCGGCGTCGGCAAGCTGCTGGGCCAGCTTCAGCGGGGTCTGGCCGCCGAGCTGGACGAACACGCCCATCACGCCGCCGGTGCGCTCCTCGGCCGCGATGACTTCGAGGACGTCCTCGAGGGTCAGCGGTTCGAAGTACAGGCGGGTGGAGACGTCGTAGTCCGTGGACACCGTTTCCGGGTTGCAGTTGACCATGACGGTTTCGTAGCCGGCCTTGCGCAGCGCCATCGAGGCGTGGACGCAGGAGTAGTCGAACTCGATGCCCTGCCCGATGCGGTTGGGGCCGGAGCCGAGGATGATCACGGACGGCTTGGCGTGCAGGCCGACCTCGTCCTCCTCGTCATAGGCCGAGTAGTGGTACGGCGTGTAGGCGGCGAACTCGGCAGCGCAGGTGTCTACGGTCTTGTAGACCGGGCGGACACCGAGGGCCTGCCGGACGCCGCGGACCACGGCCTCGGGGTTGTGCGTCAGGACGCCGATCTGCTCGTCGGAGAAGCCGTGGCGCTTGGCGTTGCGGAGCATGTCCTCGGTCAGCGCACCGGCCTTGCGGATCTCCCGGGCGGTCTCGTTGAGGAGCTGCAGCTGGTCCAGGAACCAGGGGTCGATCTTCGTGGCGGCGTAGAGCTCCTCCACGGTGGCGCCGCCCAGCAGGGCGCGCTGGACCTGGTAGAGGCGTTCCGTCGTCGGGCGCTTGGCCTTCTCGATGAGTTCGGCCACCTCGTACTCGGGCACGTGGCTGAAGTCCAGCTGCGAGCCCTTCTGCTCCAGGGAGCGCAGGGCCTTTTGCAGGGCTTCTGTGAAGTTACGGCCCATGGCCATGGCCTCGCCCACCGACTTCATGGTGGTGGTCAGCGTGGGGTCCGCGGCCGGGAACTTCTCGAACGCGAAGCGCGGGACCTTCACAACGACGTAGTCGAGGGTCGGCTCGAAGGACGCCGGGGTCTTCTGCGTGATGTCGTTCGGGATCTCGTCCAGGGTGTAGCCCAGGGACAGCTTGGTGGCGATCTTGGCGATCGCGAAGCCGGTGGCCTTGGACGCCAGGGCGGAGGAGCGGGAGACGCGCGGGTTCATTTCGATGACGACGACGCGGCCCGTGTCCGGGTGGATGGCGAACTGGATGTTGCAGCCGCCGGTGTCCACGCCGACTTCGCGGATGACGGCGATGGCGACGTCGCGCAGCTTCTGGTACTCGCGGTCGGTGAGGGTCAGCGCCGGGGCCACCGTGATGGAGTCGCCGGTGTGCACGCCCACGGGGTCGAAGTTCTCGATGGAGCAGACAACAACGACGTTGTCGTTCTTGTCACGCATCATCTCAAGCTCGTATTCCTTCCAGCCGAGGATGCTCTCTTCGAGCAGTACCTCGGTGGTGGGGCTGTACTGGAGGCCCTGGCCCACGATGCGGCGCAGGTCGTCCTCGTTGTAGGCCAGGCCGGAGCCCAGGCCGCCCATGGTGAAGGACGGCCGGACCACCATCGGGTAGCCGAGGTCCTCGGCGGCGGCAAATGCCTCGTCCATGGTGTGGATGATGTGGCTGCGTGCGGATTCGGCACCGCAGCGCTCCACGACGCCCTTGAACTTCTCGCGGTCTTCGCCGAGTTCGATCGCGGCGATGTTCGCGCCGATCAGTTCCACGTTGTACTTCGCCAGCACGCCGTTCTTGTCCAGGGCGATGGCGGTGTTCAGCGCCGTCTGGCCGCCCAGCGTGGGCAGCACCGCGTCCGGGCGTTCCTTGGCGATGATCTTTTCGACCACCTCGGGGGTGATCGGCTCGACATAGGTGGCGTCGGCGAATTCCGGGTCGGTCATGATCGTGGCCGGGTTGGAGTTCACGAGGATGACGCGCAGGCCTTCCTCCTTGAGCACCCGGAGGGCCTGGGTTCCGGAGTAGTCGAACTCGGCAGCCTGGCCGATGACGATCGGGCCGGAACCGATGACAAGGACGCTCTTGAGATCTGTACGCTTCGGCATTACTTGGTGTCCTCGTTCTTCGCGGAGTTCTTGGTGCTGTCCATCAGTTCGATGAAGCGGTCAAAGAGGTAGGCGGCGTCGTGCGGGCCCGCGGCGGCTTCGGGGTGGTACTGGACCGAGAAGGCCGGGATGTCCAGGCAGGACAGGCCTTCAACGACGTTGTCGTTGAGGCTCACGTGGCTGACCTCGACGCGGCCGTAGCGCTCTTCCGGCGCCGTGCTGGCCCCGTCCATGGGGGCGTCGACGGCGAAGCCGTGGTTCTGCGAGGTGATTTCCACCTTCCCGGTGCGGCGGTCCATCACCGGCTGGTTGATGCCGCGGTGGCCGTACTTGAGTTTGTAGGTGCCGAAGCCGAGGGCGCGGCCGAGGATCTGGTTGCCGAAGCAGATGCCGAAGTACGGCAGCTTCTCGTCCAGCACGGAGCGCAGCAGTTTGACCTGGGCGTCGGCCGTGGCGGGGTCGCCGGGGCCGTTGGACATGAAGAAGCCGTCCGGGTTGACGGCCTTGACGTCCTCAAGGGTGGCGGTGGCCGGGAGCACGTGCACGCGAACGCCGCGTTCGGCGAAGCGGACCGGCGTCATGGCCTTGATGCCGAGGTCGATGGCCGCGATGCTGAAGCGGGCGTCGCCGTCCCAGCCGTGGTCCTTCGGTTCCACCACGTAGGCTTCGTCGATGCTGACTTCCTCGGCCAGGCGGGCGCCTTCCATGGGGGCGCTGGCCTTGACGGTGGCGAGCAGTTCGCTTTCGGCGGCCTTGGCGGCGGCGCCGGAGAAGATGCCGGCGCGCATGGTCTTGTTTTCGCGCAGGTGGCGGGTGATGGCACGGGTGTCCACGCCCTGGATGCCCACGATGCCCTGCTCCACCAGTTCAGCGTCGAGGCTGCGCTCGGAGCGCCAGTTGGAGGGCCGGCGGGCGGCGTCGCGGACCACGTAACCGGCAACCCAGATCTTGCGGGATTCGGCGTCCTCGCTGTTCACGCCGGTGTTGCCGATGTGCGGTGCGGTCTGCACCACCAGCTGGCGGGCGTAGGAGGGGTCGGTGATCGTTTCCTGGTAGCCGGTCATTCCGGTCGCGAAAACGGCTTCACCCAGGGCAGTGCCCGTGGCACCGTAGCTGCGGCCGCGGAACACGCGGCCGTCTTCGAGGACCAGCACTGCAGGAGCGGCGCTTGCCGCTGTGCTGGCGTCAACGTCGTTCGGATGTGTCGCTGCGTTGTTGTCCGTCACTGTCTTACTTTCCACTATCGGCTTGCGCCTGGGGGTTTGCGGAGATCAATTCTTGAAGTGCGTTGATGAACGGCTGCTTGTCGGCGGCAAGCCTGGTACGGAATCCCGTATCCAGTGTGCGGCTTCCCAGGGTCCAGCTGATGACCACGAGTCCGTCCTTTTCGACGAACTTGCCGGCCATCCCGCTGTCCTGGCGCTGGGCCAGGAGTGCCGTGCGGGGCACGAACAGCGGCTGGAAGCCTTCCCGGTCGAACAGCACGCCTTCCGGGTGCACGCTGGCTTCGGCGTTGCCGCGGAAGCCCAGGCCGTGGACCGCGATCCGGTCCAGCCAGTCCCCCGCCGTCGTGGTGGCCACGTACTGGCCTTCGACGACGACGGCGGCCGCGCCCAGTTCCGCCGGAACCTCCGGGGGCTGTTCGACGTCGGCCTGCCGCCGGAGCCGGGAACGCCAGCCGAGCGCGATCAGCGCGAAGGCCACGACGCAAAGGCCGAGGACGAGCAGCAGGGAGGCGAGCTCGTTCATCAGTTCCCGCTGACCGCGCCGGCGGTCTCCGGGTGGCGGTAGGGTTCGTTCAGCTTGCCGCCGAGCACCGTGGGGTGGCCCTTGAAGAAGGTGGCGACCACGGCGCCGGGCAGTTCCCGGCCCTTGAAGGGCGAGTTCCGGCCCATGGTGGCCATCTTGTTGGGGTCCACCGTCCAGCGGGCCGCGGGGTCCACGAGGATGACGTTGGCGGGTTCACCGGTTTCGAGGGGGCGGCCCTGGTCCTCCAGGCGGCCGATACGGGCCGGGACCGTGGAGGTGACGCGGGCGAAGTCTGCCCAGGTCATCAGGCCGGTTTCGATCATGGTTTCCTGCACCACGGACAGCGCCGTTTCCAGCCCGGTCATGCCCATGGCCGCCTGCGCCCATTCGCATTCCTTGTGCTCGCTCGGGTGCGGGGCGTGGTCGGTACCGATGACGTCGATGGTGCCGTCGGCGAGGGCCGCACGTAGGGCCATGACATCGGCTTCGGTGCGCAGCGGCGGGTTGACCTTGTAGACGGGGTCGTAGCTGCGGACCAGTTCGTCGGTGAGCAGCAGGTGGTGCGGGGTGACCTCGGCGGTGACGTTGATGCCGCGGGACTTGGCCCAGCGGATGATTTCCACGGAGCCGGCGGTGGAGACGTGGCAGACGTGCAGGCGGGACCCGACGTGCTGGGCGAGCAGCACGTCGCGGGCGATGATGCTCTCCTCGGCCACGGCCGGCCAGCCGCCGAGGCCGAGGACCGCGGAGACGGCGCCTTCGTTCATCTGGGCCCCGGCAGTGAGGCGCGGCTCCTGCGCGTGCTGGGCCACGACGCCGTCGAACGCCTTGACGTATTCCAGCGCCCGGCGCATGAGCACGGGATCGTGGACGCAGATTCCGTCGTCGGAGAAGACCCGCACCTGCGCACGCGAATCTGCCATGGCACCAAGTTCGGCGAGCCGCTCGCCGGCCAGGCCCACGGTGACGGCGCCTACCGGGCGGACGTCCACCCAGCCGGAGGCGCGGCCGAGGCTGTGGACCTGTTCGACGACGCCGGCGGTGTCCGCCACCGGGTTGCTGTTGGCCATGGCGTGGACGGCGGTGTAGCCGCCGAGCGCAGCAGCGCGGGTACCGGTTTCGACGGTTTCGGCGTCTTCGCGGCCGGGCTCGCGCAGGTGGGTGTGGATGTCCACCATGCCCGGCAGTGCGACGAGGCCGGCGGCCTCGACGACGGTGGCGTCCCCGGCGTCTTCATGGGTGGCCGCGCCGTTGCCGCGCGCGGCAATCACGCCGTCGCGGATGAGCAGGTCCTCGGCGTCCCCGCCGAGGATGGCAGCGCCACGGATCAGGTAAGTGTTCTCTGCCATCAGTGGCTCTCCTTGGTGGACTGGGCGGATGCGGGGACTGCTTCGCGGGTGTCCCCGGAGAGCAGCAGGTACAGGGCGGCCATGCGGACCGAGACGCCATTGCGCACTTGGTCCAGGACCGTGGAGCGCGGCGAATCGGCGGCGGCCGAAGAGATTTCCAGGCCGCGGTTCATCGGGCCCGGGTGCATGATGATGGTGTCCTTGAGGCCGAGTTCGTCGAGGGCGCGCAGGCGCGTGTCGTCGAAGCCCCAGCGGCGGGAGTATTCGCGGGTGGACGGGAAGAACGAGGCGTTCATGCGTTCGCCCTGCACCCGGAGCATCATCATCGCGTCAACACCGGCCGCCAGGGTGTCGTCCAGGTTGTAGCTGACCTTGCAGGGCCATTCCTCGACGCCGATGGGCAGCAGGGTGGGCGGTGCCACCAAGGTGACCTCCGCGCCCAGGGTGCGCAGGAGCCAGACGTTCGAGCGGGCCACCCGGGAGTGCAGCACGTCGCCGGCGATGGCGACGCGCATGCCGCGCAGGTCGGTGCCCTGGGATTCGGTGCCGTGCAGCTTTGCCCAGTGGCGGCGCATCGTGAAGGCGTCCAGGAGGGCCTGCGTGGGATGTTCGTGGGTGCCGTCGCCCGCGTTGATGACTGCGGCGTCGATCCAGTCGGTGGCGGCCAGGCGGTGCGGCGCACCGGAAGCCCAGTGCCGGATGACGACGGCGTCCGCACCGATCGCGGCAAGGGTCTGGGCGGTGTCCTTGAGGGACTCGCCCTTGGACACCGAGGAGCCCTTGGCGGCGAAGTTGATGACGTCCGCGGACAGGCGCTTTGCGGCGGCCTCGAAGGAGATGCGGGTGCGGGTGGAGTCTTCGAAGAAGAGGTTCACCACAGTGCGTCCGCGCAGGGCCGGGAGCTTCTTGACTTCGCGTTCTCCGACGGCGGCCATTTCCTCGGCGGTGTCCAGGATGCGGATCGCGTCGGCGGCGCTGAGGTCCTGGGTGGACAGCAGGTGCTTCATGCGCCGGCCTCGATCACTACCTCGTTGACAGGGGTACCGTCGACGGTGTCGAGTTCCTCAAGGTGCACGCGCACCTTCTCGGAGGAGGCGGTGGGCAGGTTCTTGCCCACGTGGTCGGCCCGGATGGGAAGTTCGCGGTGGCCGCGGTCCACAAGGACTGCGAGGCGGACGATGCGCGGGCGGCCGAGGTCCACGATGGCATCGAGGGCGGCGCGGATGGTGCGTCCGGAATACAGGACGTCGTCGATCAGCACCACGACCTTGTTGTCGATACCCGATTTCGGAAGCCGTGTGGGATACGGGGGGCGGGCCGGCTGGTGCGAGAGGTCGTCACGGAACATCGTGACATCAAGCTGGCCGACGATCGCGGCGGCGTCGACGGAGGGATCCGCAGCGGCGATCTTGTTGGCGAGGCGGACTGCCAGCGGGTAACCGCGGCGCGGGATACCCAGCAGGACCAGGTCCTGGGAGCCCTTGTTGGCCTCGAGGATCTCGTGGGCGATACGAGTGAGTGCACGGTCAATATCGCCCTGGTTCAGTACAACCCTGGACGGTACCGGTGCTGCGACGTCAGTCATCGCTCGTCTCCCCTTTCCCCGCCTCACAGGACGGAATTAAAAAAGGAACATTTGCCTTCCAAAACTATCACAGCGGCGCCCTCCGGCCGCTGGTGTTAAGTGCGCCATGGTGAGTTCTCGCTCACAGCGGCCGGGCCGAGGCGCGGGGCGTAGTTGGGCTGGGCGGCCATGGCAAATAGGCTCATGCCCATGACAATGAACCGCCCCGGGCACTACGGTGGTCCGCAGCCGGACCCCCGCGCACTCATGGAGGCAGGCGCCAATCCGACGTGGTTCGGCCGCGTCGACCCGCGCAACTACCGGCCAGCCCCCGGCACTCCGGCGGAGGCGCCGGGCCATCCCTGGCTACCGCCCCTGCCTCCCGCGCAACGCCGGACCACCGGGACAATGCCGCTGCTGCTCACGGGTGGAATCCTGGCCTTTGCCAGTCTCCTGCTGATCGTGCCGTTCCTGCTCGGAAACACCGGCGTTGCCGGCTTTGGGATCGGTTTCATAGCGTCCCTGCTGCCGCTCTCGACAGTACTGCTGACCGTCTCCTTCATCGACCGATGGGAACCAGAACCCAAACGGCTGCTGGCGTTCGCGTTCACCTGGGGCGCGGCAGTGTCTATCGCCGGGACCCTGCTGATCCAGCCCCTTTTCGCCGTCGCCGCGCCCCGGACGAGCGAGGCCGACTTCCGCCTCTTCATGGCCACCGTGGAGGCGCCGATCGTGGAGGAGTTCACTAAGTCATTGGGCCTCTTGCTCCTGCTGCTGGCCGCGCGGAAGTACTTCGATGGCCCGGTGGACGGCGTGGTGTTCGCCTTCACGATCGCCGGCGGCTTCGCGTTCACGGAGAACATCCTCTACTTCGGCCGGGAGATCGCCGACTCCACGGACCCGGGGACGGACCTGGTGCGGATTTTCATCCTGCGCGGGATCATGTCGCCGTTCGCGCATGCCATCTTCACCGGCACCACCGGCCTCATCATGGGCTTCGCGGCCCGGAAATGGCACACCGGATACTCGGTGCTTGCCTTCTTCCTGGGCCTGCTTCCGGCGATGTTCCTGCACAACCGCTGGAACAGCATGGGGGCGGACTTCCTGGTCCAGTACGTCCTGGTACAGGTGCCGATCTTCCTTGCCGCCGCCGTCGGGATCATCCTGCTGCGGGTCGCCGAGAGCAAGCTGACGCGGCAGCGACTGATCGAATACGCCCGGGCAGGTTGGTTCTCCCCGGTGGAGGTCGACATGCTTGCCACGGCGCGCGGCAGGCGGCAGGCCATCCGCTGGGCGCAGAGCCGGGGCCGGGAGGCGGCGATGCGGCGCTTCGTGAAGGCGGCCACTGCCCTTGCCTGCACCCGGCAGCGAATCCTGAGCGGTCGCGACGTCCATCAGCACCAGGCGGACGAGCGCCGCCAACTGGGCGACGTTCCCGGCCTGCGCGCCGCGGTGCTGGGCTGACCACCACCCAGGCGGCTCTTGGAAACGCTAAAGGAGGTGGGCATCCCCTCGGGGATGCCCACCTCCTTTAGGCTGCGGACACTAGGCCAGCAGCGAAGGCTTCAGCTTCTGGAGCCGGCCGAGGAGTCCGTTGATGAATGCCGGGGACTCATCGGTGGACATGGTCTTCGCCAGGGCCACCGCTTCACTGACAGCGACGCCGTCGGGGACGTCCTCGTTGTAGAGCAACTCCCAGGCACCAATCCGCAGGATGATGCGGTCCACCGAAGGCATGCGCTCAAGGGTCCAGCCCTGGGCATAGGTCTGGAGGAACTCATCGATGGTCGCCTGCTTGGCCAGCACACCCTCCACGATGTCCAACGTGTAGGGGTTGACGATCAGGTCGGTCTTTTCGCGCCGGGCCCTGAGGACCTCAAGCGCCGGGGCGGAGCGCTGTTCCGCCTCGAAGAGCACTTCGAGAGCCCTGGTACGGGCCTTGCCACGGGCGCTCACTAGTCGTTGACCCGGCCCAGGTAGCTGCCGTCGCGGGTGTCGACCTTGACCTTGGTGCCCTGCTCGAGGAACAGCGGAACCTGGATCTCGTAGCCGGTCTCCACGGTGGCGGGCTTGGTGCCCGCGGAGGAGCGGTCGCCCTGCAGGCCCGGCTCGGTGTAGGTGATTTCGAGGACAACGCTCGGCGGCAGTTCCAGGTACAGCGGGGCACCTTCGTGCATGGCGATCAGCACCTGCTGGTTCTCCAGCATGAAGTTCTTGGCGTCGCCGACGACCTCGCCGGAAACGGTCAGCTGGTCGTAGTCCTGGACGTCCATGAAGACGTAGTCGGCACCGTCCTGGTACAGGTAGGTGTAGTCGCGGCGGTCAACCGTGGCGGTCTCGATCTTGGCGCCGGCGTTGAAGGTCTTGTCGACCACCTTGCCGGAGAGAATGTTGCGCATCTTGGTGCGGACGAAGGCGCCGCCCTTGCCCGGCTTGACGTGCTGGAACTCGATGACGTTCCAGAGGTTGCCCTCAAGCTTCAGGACGGTTCCGTTCTTGATGTCGTTTGTGGTAGCCACTCGTATCCTCTTGGTTTCTCGCGCAGACCGCTATGCCCGCCAGGCTTGCCATACAGGCCGCCAGCGCTGATTTGTCAAAAATCCCGTACTTCGTTAAAAAGTCCAGAACCATTCTAGCGGCAATGTCGAGCTGTTTCCGTCCGGGGGCCCGCTGGCACGCTCAGGAGGTGAGTTCGAGCACGTTCCGGGCACGCTGCAGCGCAACGGCCGAGGAGTAGATCAGGGACGCGTCCGCGGACTGGGCGACCCGCAGGTCCAGCGCCTTGGAGAACGATTCGGCGGCGGCAGCCGCGTTGCCGGCCACGAAGTACGCCCGGCCCAGGAACTGGTGGACCAGCGGTTCGCGGCCGGTGCCGTGCACTTCGGCGAGAAGCTGCCGGAAAAGCTGCACGGCACGGTCGTAGCGGTTCGTGGCGCGGTGCAGTTCCGCTTCGTAGATCCGCAGCTTGAAGGACTCCGGGTCGTTGCAGCGTGCCTCCGCCAGTTCCTCTGCGGCGTCGCCGAAGCGGCCTTCCAGCAGCAGGGCCATGATGCGGTCGGCGGGGTCCGCGGATTCGGCAAGGGCTGCCTCCAAGGCGTCTTCGTTGACGACGTGCGGCAGCAGGGTGTCGGGGTTGACGCGGACACCGGGGAACCCGGCTGTGGGCCAGTCCGTAATGCCTTCCGGGGTTGTCAGTGTCATGATGCGATTTCCTGGTAGGCGGCAAACAGCAGGGAGGTGTCCGGCACGTCGAGGATGCCGGGCTTGGCGATACCGTCAAGGACCACGAAACGCAGGAGGTCTCCGCGGGATTTCTTGTCCCGGCGCATCCCGTCGAGCAGGCCCTGCCAGCGGTCCTTCCGGTAGGTGACCGGAAGCCCGAGCCCCTCGAGGATGCTGCGGTGCCGGTCGGCGTCGGCGTCGGAAAGCCGCCCGACGCTGCGGGAGAGTTCTGCGGCGAACATCATGCCCACCGACACGGCGGCGCCGTGGCGCCAGGAGTAGCGCTCCACGAGTTCGATGGCGTGGCCCAGGGTGTGGCCGTAGTTGAGGATTTCCCGGAGGCCCGATTCCTTGAGGTCCTCGGAGACGACCTTGGCCTTGACCGCGATGGCGCGCTCGATGAGTTCACGAAGGACGTCGGACTCGGGGTCCACGGCTTCGGAGCCCTTGTTCTCGATCAGGTCCAGGATGGCGGGATCGGCAATGAACCCGCATTTGATGACCTCCGCCATGCCTGAGACCAATTCGTTCTTCGGCAGCGTGCGAAGGGTGTCGAGATCGGCAAGGACCGCGGCCGGCGGGTGGAAGGAGCCCACCAGGTTCTTGCCCTCGGCCGTGTTGATGCCGGTCTTCCCACCCACCGATGCGTCCACCATGCCGAGCAGGCTGGTGGGCATGTGCACCACCTTCACGCCGCGCAGCCAGGTCGCCGCCACGAAGCCAGCGAGGTCGGTCACGGCTCCGCCGCCCACGGACACCACCGCATCGGAACGCGTGAAGTCGTTCTGGCCCAGCACCTGCCAGCAGAACGCAGCCACCTGGATGTGCTTGCCTTCTTCGGCGTCCGGGATTTCAGCCGTGACGGCGGTGAAGCCCGCGGCATCGAGTTCGGCGCGCACGGCATCGCCGGTGAGGCGCAGCGCCCGCGGGTGGATCACCAGGACACGCTTGACCCGCTCCCCCAGGGTTGCCGGAAGGGAAGACAGCAGGCCGCGCCCGATTACGACGTCGTAATTGTCGGTGGCAGCCTGTCCGGTGACCTTGATGGTTGTTGATTCAGTGCTCATTGTTGAACTTCCTCTTTCAAGGCCATGAAGCTTTGCAGGGCTTCCTCCACCCGCAGCGCGATCTCCGGGACCGTGCCGCTGCGGACGTCGATGGTGATGTCGGCCAAGCGGGTGTAGACCGGTTTCCTGGCGTCGAACAGGGTCTGCCAGCGGGCCATGGCGTCGCCGGCGAGCAGCGGCCTGCCGCTGCTCCGGGCGATGCGTTCGGCGACGGTATCGGCGTCGCACTCAAGGTAGACGGCGGTGCAGCCGCCCAGCAGCTGCTGGGTCCCCGAGTCGAGGACCGCGCCGCCGCCGAGCGAAATGACGGCGCCGCCCTTTCGGGAATCCTCAACGGCGCGGGCCACCGTGCGTGCCTCGATTTCGCGGAAGGCGTGCTCCCCGCGGCCGGCGAAGATATCTGCGATCGCGCCGTGCTGCTCGACGACGACTGCATCGGTGTCGATGAACGGCAGGCCAAGGTGCTGTGCGAGCTGCTGGCCGATGACGGACTTGCCGACCGCCATCGGACCCATCAGCACAATCACGGCCCGGGCACCGGCACCGGAAATACCACCAACCACTAGTTGCCGACCGTGTCCAGGGTTGCCGGGATGTTCTCCAGGTAGGCCTTCAGGTTGCGGGCGGTCTCGGCAACGGAGTCTCCGCCGAACTTTTCGGTGACGGCTTCGGCCAGCACCAGGGCCACCATCGCTTCGGCGACGACGCCGGCGGCGGGGACGGCACAGACGTCCGAGCGCTGGTGGTGGGCCTTGGCGGGTTCGCCGGTGCGCACATCGATGGTCTTCAGGGCGCGCGGCACCGTGGCGATCGGCTTCATGGCGGCGCGGACACGCAGCACCTCGCCGATGCTCATGCCACCTTCGATGCCGCCGGCGCGGTTGGTCTTGCGGATGATGCGGCCGTCCTCGTCGCGGACGATCTCGTCGTGGGCAGCCGATCCGCGGCGGGCTGCGGTCCGGAAACCGTCGCCGACTTCCACGCCCTTGATGGCCTGGATGCCCATCAGGGCGGCGGCGAGCCGTGCGTCCAGGCGGCGGTCCCAGTGGACGTAGCTTCCGAGTCCGGGCGGCAGGCCGTATGCGAGGACCTCGACGACGCCGCCGAGCGTTTCGCCTTCCTTGTGCGCCGCGTCCACCTCGGCCACCATGGCGTCGGAGGTTTCACGGTCGAAACAACGCAGCGGGTCCGCATCCAGGGCCAGGACGTCGGAGGGCAGCGGCAGCGACCTGCCTTCGGGAACCGAGACGCTCGCGATGGACACGGTGTGGCTGACGAGCTCGACGCCGAGCTGCTTGAGGAAACGGGCGGCGACCGTGCCGAGGGCAACACGCGTGGCCGTTTCGCGGGCGCTTGCGCGCTCCAGGACGGGACGTGCCTCGTCAAAACCGTACTTCTGCATGCCGGTGAAATCGGCATGGCCGGGGCGTGGCCGGGTCAGCGGAGCGTTGCGTGCCTGGTCGGCAAGGAGCTCCGGGTCCACCGGATCGGCGGACATGATCTGCTCCCACTTGGGCCACTCGGTGTTGCCGATCTGGATCGCCACCGGCCCGCCCTGGGTGACCCCATGGCGGACACCGCCGAGGATGCTGACTTCGTCCTGCTCGAACTTCATGCGGGCGCCACGACCGTAGCCGAGGCGGCGGCGGGCCAGCGCCTCGCGCAGGTCATCACTGGCAAGTTCCACACCGGCGGGGACGCCTTCAACAATTCCGAGCAGTGCCGGTCCATGGGATTCTCCGGCAGTCAACCAACGCAACATATATCCAATCCTGCCATGTAAGGGGGTTAGTAGACCCGTCGGGGAAGCCCGACTGAGTCGCACATCACATCTATGACTTCGTCGCCGACACTACGACCGCTGAACAGCCTGATCTGCTCCACGGCCTGGTACAGGAGCATCTCCAGGCCCGGGACCACTGCTCCCCCGCGCCGCTGCCATTCTTCGGCAATCCGGCTGGGCCAGGGGTCATAAGCGACGTCGAGCAGCACGCCGCCGCCTCCGCCGCTGCCCATCGAGGACAGTGCGTCCGCGATTCCGTCGGCTGCCCGCGGCGGCAGGGTGGAGATCACCAGTCCTGCCCCGACGATGCCTTCGGCGGCATCGTCCATGGGGAGCAGCTCGACGGCGAGCCCGACGGCGTCGGCGGCCTTGACCGCTTCACCCGCCCGTACGGCGTCGCGCACGTAGACCCGGGCGCTGTCGCAGCCAAGCTCGCGGAGCGCGGCGATCGCCGCGGCGGAGGTTCCGCCGCCGCCCAGCACGACGGCGTCGGGCCGCTCGGCAACGCCCGCATAACCGACGGCCCGGACAATGCCGGCGATGTCGGTGTTGTAACCGATGCGGCGGGGCGCCCCGCCGTCGTCCTCGAAAGCCACGGTGTTGATCACGCCAAGGTGCGCTCCGGCCCCCCGGACCTCGTCCACTTCGGCAACCATCGCCGCCTTCAGCGGCATGGTCACGGACAGGCCACACCATTCCGGCTGCACGGCGACGCCGGCCATGAACTCCGGCAGTTGCTCGGCGGTCACGTCGATCGCCGTGTAGCTGATGTCCGCACCGAGCTGCGCGTAGGCGGCGCGGTGCAGGGCCGGGGATTTGGAGTGGCCGATAGGGTGCCCGAGCACCGCGGCGCGGCGGCTCATACGCACCGCCCCGGGTTGGCGGTGCACCATGCCGTGTACTGGGCGACGTACTTGTTGTGCTCGGCCAGCGTGCTGGAGAACTTCGTTTCCTTGGTGTCCAGATTGATGGTCACCCAGTACAGGTAGTTGTTCGCCGCCGGCTTGGCAGCGGCGTCGATGGCGGTCTTCCCCGGTGAACCGATCGGACCGACCGGCAGGCCGGCGATGGCGTAGGTGTTGTACGGGTTGCCTTTGTCCGCCTTCTGTTCGTCCGTCAGGTGGAAGGTCTTGGTGCCCAGACCGTAAGTCACCGTGGCGTCGGACTGGATCAGGCCGTTCGTTTCCTTGTTGCTGGGCTTGAGCCTGTTGTAGATGGCACCGGCGACGTTCCGGTAGTCGGCCTGGCCGCCTTCGGCCTGCACGATGCTTGCCACGATGATGGTCTGGTACTGCTTGGTGGGATCGGTGATCCCCTGCGCCTTGAGTTCGTCCATGGTTCCCGTGACGAGCTTCTGCAGGATGTCCTTGGCGCTGGTGCCCAGCGGGAAGCGGTACTCGCCCGGGGCCAGGAAGCCTTCGAGGTTCTTCGCCTTGGCGGGTACGCCGAACTGCGCCGGGCTGTCGCTGAGTGCCTTGAGTTGGTCCAGCGGGATTCCCGAGCCCTTCGAAATGGCATCGAGGGACTCGCCGATACGCAGGCCTGCGTTCAGGGCGAAGTAGATGACCTTCCCCGCCTCGTTGTTCACCAGCACGGCAACGGCGTCCGAGTTCTTCATTTCCTTGCGGAAAGTGAACTCGCCGGGCGAAAGTTCGCCGCCGGAAGCCGAGAACGCGTCTAGGAATGTGCTGGAATCGGCCACTACGCCTTCGCTCTGCAGCTGGTCGGCGACCTGCTTCGGCCCGGCGCCGGGCATCACCGTGACCGAAACCGAACCGGTTCCCGGTCCGGGATAATCCTTCACCCTGTCCATGCCCAGCAAGGGTTTGAGGAGTTGGGCACCAAGGGCCACAGCCGCGACGAAGACCGCGAAGGTCAGGAACAACGCCAGGCCGCGACGACGGCGGCGGACCTTCTTGGAAGGCTGGGGATAGGCGTCGACGGCGGCCAGGACAGGGTGCGGCTCGTGGCCGTCGTGGTGGACCTCCTCGTGGAGGTCCACGTACCCGGCGACCTGGTGGTGTGCCTCGTCGTAATGGCCGTGCTGCGGGACTTCCACCGCGTATGCCGGATGCCCCGCGTGAAGTTCCTCGGCCGAATGAAACTCGTGGCCTTCGTGGCCGTGGGAGGCAGGGTGGTGGTCCTGGCCAACGGGCACGTCAACGGGCTTCGCGTGCACAACAGGCTCCGCGTGCACAACAGGCTCCGCGTCCACAACAGGCTCCGCGTGCGCAACGGGCTCCGCGTGCACAACAGCTTCGTCCTCCACGGCAGGCACCACGTACTCCGGCAGCGCCGCGTGTGCGCCGTGTCCGGCGTACGCGGGGACCTCCTGGTGCCCGAGCGGGGCCGGAGGGCCGGCGGTTTCGGGAACCTCCGGAGCCGGGGCATGGGAAACAGCCGGAACCGGGGCAGGGAGGGGAACCAGCAATTGCTGCTGGGTTTCCAGGAAGCGCTCCCTGGCACGCAGTTCCCGGCGCGTCAGGGGACGTCCGGCGGGCTCGGGTGTTTCACCGGAGGGGTCATGATTGACCGGGCTCACGATTGCCTTCCGCTCGTTGGGAATCTGTCTCACTTGCTGGACCGGACCCGTCCGCGCTGCCTCCCCCGGGCTGCGCAGACTCCTCGGCCGGTGCGGGCGCTAACACGCGCCTGCCGACATCCTGGCCCCTGGATTTCTGCATCTCGATGGCGTGCTGCAGGATTCCGGCCGCAGCAAGCTGATCCACCACTTTACGGTGCTCCTTGCTGCTCAATCCAGCTTCGTGCAGGCTCCGGTGCGCCGAAACCGTGCTGAGGCGCTCGTCGATGAGGTTGACGGGAACATCCAAACCGGCCCGCCCCAAGGCCGCAGCAAGCAGTAAAGCATAGTCGGCGGCCATCCGGGCGGACGGGCCTTCCTGGCCTTTCAAGGTGCGGGGAAGGCCGACGAAGATCTGCACGGCACCGCGTTCGGCCGCCTGCTTGACGATGACTCCGACGTCGGAATTCTTCTTCTCGTCCCGGCTCAACGTCCTGATCGGAGTGGCCAGGATGCCGTCCGGGTCGCAGGCCGAAAGCCCGACCCGGACGGTTCCGACGTCGACCCCCAGCTTGACGCCCCGGGGGTAAGTACCGTTGTCCGGCATGGAGTCCGGGATCACCGAGCGGTGATCGCGTCCACGACGGCGGAGAGGGCGGCCCCGATCTTGGACGCGTCCGTGCCGCCGCCCTGGGCGACGTCGTCCTTGCCGCCACCGCCGCCGCCGAGGATCCCGGCGGCCACGCGCACCAAGGCACCGGCCTTTACGCCGGCGCCGCGGGCGGCTTCGTTGGTGGCCACGATGATGACCGGCCGCTCGTTGCTGACACCTGCCACTGCGACGGTTGATGCTTCGGAGCCGAGGCGGTTCCGCAGGTCCATCGCGAGGCCGCGGAGGTCATCCGCTCCCCCGACCTGGCCGGCGTCGTGGGCGATGACACGCACGCCGCCGGCGTCCCGGGCGCTGGCGAGCAGGTTCGCGGCCTGCGCGGCGAGCTGCTCCTTGCGGAGGCGGTCAAGTTCCTTCTCGGTGGCCTTGAGCTTGTTCAGGGTGGCCGAGATCCGTTCGGCGAGCTGGCCGGACGGCACTTTGAGCATTTCGGTCAGTTCGGTGACCAGGGCACGCTCGGCGGCGAGGTGGCGGAAGGCGTCGAGCCCCACGAAAGCCTCCACACGGCGGTTTCCGGACCCCACGGACTGCTCGCCCAGCAGCGACAGGCTGCCGATCAGCGAGGTGTTGGCCACGTGCGTGCCGCCGCAGAGTTCGCGGGACCAGGCGCCGTCAATCTCGACGACCCGCACTTCGCTTCCGTAGTTTTCGCCGAACAGGGCCATGGCGCCAAGCGCCTTGGCCTCGGCCAGACCCATGACCTTGGTGTCCACAGTGAAGTTGTTGCGGATCGCGATGTTCGAGACTTCCTCGATCTCGGACTTCGTGGCCGGGCTGAGGCCCTCGCCCCAGGCGAAGTCGAAGCGCAGGTAGCCGGCCTTGTTGAAGGAACCACGCTGGGTGGCCTCCGGGCCGAGGATCTGGTGCAGGGCTGCGTGCACGATGTGCGTGCCCGTGTGGGCCTGCTCGGCCGCGTGGCGGCGTTCGCGGTCGACGGCGGCGCGCACCAGCGAGGATTCGGCGATCTCGCCTTCGCGGACGATCGCCTTGTGCACGCTCAGGCCCTTGATCGGGCGCTGCACATCGAGGACCTCGACGACGAAGCCGTCGCCGGTGATGAGGCCCTGGTCCGCGGACTGACCGCCGGCCTCGGCGTAGAACGGGGTCTCGGTGAGGACAAGTTCGATCTCGTCGCCGGTGGAGGCGTGGCTGAGCCGCTTGCCGCCGCTGACGATGCCGCGGACGCGTGACTCGCTTTCCAGTTCGCCGTAGCCGGTGAAGACGGTCGCGCCCTCGGCCAGGAGTTCCTGGAATGCGGCGACGTCGGCGTGGCCGCCCTTCTTGGCCTTGGCATCGGCCTGGGCGCGCTGGCGCTGCTCCAGCATGAGGCCGCGGAAGCCGGCCTCGTCGACCTTGAGCCCGGCTTCTTCGGCCATTTCGAGGGTGAGGTCGATCGGGAAGCCGTAGGTGTCATGCAGGGTGAAGGCGTCCTCGCCGGAGAGCGGGGTACCGGCGGCCTTGGAGGCCACGACGGCTTCCTCGAGGCGGGCCGTGCCCGATGCGATGGTGCGCAGGAAGGCCCGTTCCTCGGCGTAGGCGATGCGGCTGATGCGCTCGAAGTCGGTCTCCACCACCGGGTAGACACCCTTCATGGCGTCACGCGAGGCGGGGAGGAGATCGGGCAGGCAGGCCTTTTCGACGCCGAGGAGGCGCATGGCGCGGACGGCGCGGCGGATAAGGCGGCGCAGCACGTAGCCGCGGCCCTCGTTGGAGGGGACCACGCCGTCGGAGATCAGCATGAGGGCCGAACGGATGTGGTCGGCCACGACGCGCATGCGGACATCGTCGGCGTGGTGGGGATCGTCGTCGGACTCGGCGGAAGTGTATTCCTTGCCGGAAAGCTCTGCGGCCTTGTCGATGACAGGACGGACCTGGTCGGTCTCGTACATGTTTTCGACGCCCTGCAGGATCATGGCAAGGCGTTCCATGCCAAGGCCGGTGTCGATGTTCTTCTTCGGCAGTTCGCCCACGATGTCGAAGTCCACCTTGGAACGCACGTTCTCGATCTGGTACTGCATGAAGACCAGGTTCCAGATTTCGATGTAGCGGGTTTCATCGGCAATCGGGCCGCCCTCCACACCGTAGGCGGGTCCGCGGTCATAGTAGATCTCCGAGCAGGGCCCGGCCGGGCCCGGCTGGCCGGTGGACCAGTAGTTGTCCGCCTTGCCCATGCGCTGGATACGCTCAGCCGGGATAGCGGTATTCTTCAGCCACAGTTCCTTGGCTTCGTCGTCCTCTTCATAGACCGTCACCCAGAGCCGCTCCGCGGGCAGGCCGTAACCGCCGTCGTCAACGCTCTTGGTGAGCAGCTCGAAAGCAAACTTGATGGCGTCTTCCTTGAAGTAGTCGCCGAAGGAGAAGTTGCCGCACATCTGGAAGAAGGTGCCGTGGCGGGCGGTCTTGCCCACCTCTTCGATGTCGCCGGTGCGGATGCACTTCTGGACGCTTGTGGCACGCGTGAAAGCGGGCTCTTCGCGCGCGGTCAGGTACGGGATGAAGGGCACCATGCCGGCCACCGTGAAAAGCAGCGAGGGGTCGCTGGACACGAGCGACGCCGAGGGGACAGCGGTGTGGCCCTTGCTGACAAAAAAGTCCACCCAGCGCTTGGTGATCTCCTGCGACTTCATTAGCTGATTACTTACCCTTCTGAAACCTGACTCAATGCGCGGGCGGCAGACGCCATTCCCGCAGCTTCCAATTCTGCCCTGTTGTTGGCGGTAGGGCGAACCGCAGTGGCTAGCGGCGGGCGGCGCCGTCGTCGTCCAGGCCGAGCGCGGCCCGGAGTTCGTTCTCCCGTTCGCCCATTCCTGCCCGCACTGCATCCGCGAAGTCGTATATGCCGTCGGCCAGCTTGGCCACCGCGCGGTTGAGCCCTTCGGGGCCGAGGCCGTCCTTCGCTTCACTGATCTTCCGGAACGCGATCACACCGATCGCGACCCCGATTCCCATCCAGACGATTCTTTTCACGGTTTTCCTGACTTACTGGGCTTCAGCGGCTGCGGCGGCCCGACGAGGGCTTGCGGCGGGCGGTAAACGCGGAGCGGACGCCGTAGCTGAAGGCGGCGACTTTGATGAGCGGTGAGCCAAGAGTGGCTGCGACCAGGGAAGAAAGGGCCGCGATGTTGGCCGAGGCATCCGAGACGTTCGAGGCGATGCCGTCGACCTTCTTCAGCTGCTGGTTGGTGGTGGAAACGGTGGCCGTCACTTCGTCCATCAGCGGGGTGGCCCCGTCGCTGATGCTTCGGATGGAGGTGCGGACTTCATCGAAAACCCGTCCGAGCTTGAGGATCGGCACCGCCAGCAGTAGGACAAGGAGGGCGAAAACCCCGGCTGCGATCAGTCCTGCGATATCGCCACCAGTCATGTTCTCTCATCTCCTTGCGTTTGCGTGTTTGGCGGGCCTGCTGCGGAAAATCCCGCGGCTGTCCTGCTGTTCTCCCCCCAAGTACCTTACATACAAAGAAGCCCGCGGCGCGTGCCACGGGCTTCTTTGTATACGTTCGCTGGAATTTAGCGTGCGTAGAATTCGACGACGAGCTGCTCTTCGCAGGTCACGGGGACCTCGGAGCGCTTCGGGCGGCGGACCAGGCGGGCCTGGAGGGCGTCAAGCTTGACGTCCAGGTAAGCCGGGACAGCCGGCAGAACGTCGCGGTGCGCACCTGCTGCAGCAACCTGGAACGGGGCCATGGTTTCGCTGCGGCTGTGGACGTGGACGAGCTGGCCTTCGGAAACGCGGAACGACGGGCGGTCCACGCGGACGCCGTCAACCAGGATGTGGCGGTGCACAACCAGCTGGCGGGCCTGGGCGATGGTACGGGCGAAACCGGCGCGCAGCACGAGGGCGTCAAGACGCATTTCGAGCAGTTCGATCAGGTTTTCACCGGTCAGGCCCTTGGTGCGACGTGCTTCTTCGAAGGCACGGGTCATCTGGGCTTCGCGGATGCCGTACTGGGCGCGCAGACGCTGCTTTTCGCGCAGACGAACGGCGTAGTCGGAGTCCTGCTTCTTGCGGGCGCGACCGTGTTCACCGGGACCGTAGGGACGGCGCTCCATGTACTTGGCGGCCTTGGGAGTCAGGGCGATGCCGAGCGAACGCGAAAGGCGTGCGGTCCGGCGAGCACGAGTGTTGTTAGCCACTTGTGTCCTTCCAAATTACTGCGGTGTGTTGATGTAACTGGCCTCCATGTGGGAGAGCATCGGCCAACCGCTGCCTTTTGCTACTGCTCCGCGGCACAGCACCGTCAAAGATATCTTCGAAGGAGGTTGTGCCCGGACCATGCCAGACAAACATCCATCCTAGCATCCCCGCGGCAAGGGCGTCCGCGTCCGCTCGGGGCGGGATGCGCCTGCTTTCCCCGCGGGACGTTCCTACTCTCCCCGGATGATCCGGCGCAGGCGCTCAAGCCTGGGCGCGATCTCCCGCTCGGCGCCGTTCGCGGTGGGGTTGTAGTAGTCCTTGCCCACCAGGTCGTCCGGCGGGTACTGCTGGGTGGCCACACCGTGCGGGGCATCATGGGCGTACTTATAGCCCTGGCCGTGCCCGAGACCCTTGGCGCCCTGGTAGTGGGCGTCACGCAGATGCATCGGGATCCCGCTGCCGAGGCCCGCCCGGACATCGGCAATCGCCTGCCCGATGCCCACATAGGCGGCATTGGACTTGGGCGCGGTGGCCAGGTGGACCACCGCTTCTGCGAGGATGATCCGGCCTTCGGGCATGCCGATGAGCTGGACAGCCTGTGCTGCCGCGACCGCTGTCTGCAGCGCCGTCGGGTCCGCCATTCCGATGTCTTCGGCCGCGGAGATCACGATGCGGCGGGCAATGAAGCGCGGGTCCTCGCCGGCTTCCAGCATCCGTGCGAGGTAATGCAGCGCGGCGTCGACGTCCGAGCCCCTGATGGACTTGATGAACGCGCTGGCGACGTCGTAGTGCTGGTCTCCCGCGCGGTCATAGCGCACCGCCGCGGAATCCAGCGCACGTTCGGTGTGCCGGAGTTCGACGACGAGAACGGAGCCTGCATCGGCACCCGCCGCGCTGCCGCCGTCGTCGGCCTTTTCCGGATGGTCGTGCCGGTCACCGAAGGCGACGCCGGCGGCCGCCTCAAGCGCCGTCAGGGCCCGGCGGGCATCCCCGGCCGAAAGCCGGACAAGGTGTTCGAGCGCCTCCGGGCTCAGCTCCACGGTCCCGCCGAGGCCGCGCGGGTCGTTGACGGCGCGCAGCAGGAGTCCCTCGATGTCCTGGTCGGTGAGCGGCTTCAGGGTCAGCAGCAGCGACCGCGACAGCAGCGGGGACACCACGGAGAATGAGGGGTTCTCGGTGGTGGCGGCCACCAGCACCACCCAGCGGTTCTCGACGCCGGGCAGCAGCGCGTCCTGCTGGGCCTTATTGAAGCGGTGGATCTCGTCGAGGAAAAGGACCGTGGTGGTCTTATACAGGTCCCGCGCCGTCAGGGCCTCGTCCATGACCCGGCGGACGTCCCGGACACCGGCCGTGATCGCGGAAAGCTCCACGAACTTCCGGCCCGGGCCGCGGGCGATGACATGCGCGAGCGTGGTCTTGCCGGTGCCCGGCGGACCCCAGAGCAGCACGGAACTGGGACCGGCCGGGCCTGCGGCTTCGGCGCCGGCGGCGAGCTGGCGCAGCGGCGAGCCCTGCCCCAGCAGGTGCTGCTGGCCGACCACTTCGTCGAGGTTCTTCGGGCGCATGCGGACGGCCAGCGGCGGAGCCTGCCTGCCGCTGTCGCCCGTGTCCTGGTCCGTGTAGCGGCTGCCGGTGTCGTCCACGCTGTCGGCGCCTGAACCAAAGAGATCTTCCACACCGACTAGGCTACTCATGGATTCCGGCGAAGGAGGCATCGCGATGGACAGCGCCCGATCGAAGGCGGCACCCTCCCGGACCGCGATCGTTCCCGCGGCAAGGCTCGCCGGCTGGGTGGAGCGTTTCGCCGCCAGCCACGGCAATGTCCAGGAAGAACCGGACGCGGGCGGACTGCTGCTTCGGGCGTCCGACGGCGCCACCGCCCTGTTGCAGGCGCCCTGGCCCGACGACGGGCGGCCCGGTCGCGGGGCGGACGGCGTGCAGCGGCTGATCTCCCTTGCCTCCCAGGAGCGGAAGATCGGCCTCGTCCTGGTGCGGCGCGGCGGGTTCGCGGTGGGCGTCGCAAGCGGAGGGAAGCTTCTGTCGTCCAAGACCGGCAGCCGATATGTACAGTCCCGTTCCTCGGCCGGGGGCAGTTCCCAGCAACGCTTTGCCCGGCGCCGGGAGAACCAGGCACAAGCGCTCATATCCGCTGCGGCCGCACATACTGCCAGTGTTTTCGCGGGCCATGCCGTGGAATACCTCCTGCCCGGCGGGGATGCTGCCCTCGCCTCCGCCGTACTTGCTGATCCGGTGCTGCGCGGCCATGGACAACGGAGCCGACTGCCCTTCATGGCGGTGCCGGACCCCAATGCCGCGGTGCTCAAGCAGGCGGCACGCGATGCTTGCTCCCTCCGGATCCTGGTGACCGACCCCGCGTAGCGGCAATTCCGAGGAGTTATCCACAAGCGGGCCGCTCCCCCGCGCGAACCATGCGTCCTGCTGCCTAGACTCCTGAGAAGCCGGGGGCCGGAGGTCCCCACGGATTTTCGGGGGAACACATGAAGACCACGCGACGCCTTGTTACCGCGGCGGCCGTCCTTGCCCTAGCCCTCTCGGGCTGCACCGGCGGCGGGATCTTCCAGCAGGACCGTTTGGAGTTCAACACCACTGGCATGGACTCGGAGGCGGCGAAGAGACCTTTCGTGCGGATTGAGGTCACTGATCTCGTCAATGACGGGGCGGAAGTGCTGCTGAGCGCCTCCGGCAGCGATGCCGGCGGCCACCGGACGTTCGTGGGCCATTCGCCGGATGGGGGCAAGACCTGGGAGGAAGCACGCTTCAACGGCAGGCACCCGGATTTCGCGCCGTACAGGATGCTCAGAGGCGGCGGTCAGTGGTTTGCGCTGGCCATGGAAAACAACCGTCTCATGCCTTACCTGAGCCAGGATGGCAGGAACTTCACCAGTACGGGACCGGGTATTACCTTCGACAACCGTTTCGACGGGGCGGAAGCCCTCTGGTCCAACAACGCCTGGACCGTGGTCACGAAGCGGGACAAGGGCTTCCTCATCCACCGCCGCGGTGATGACGGGGGGTGGAAAGCAGCGGCGGCAAAGGGCATCCCCGCCGACCCGGGCCTCCACCTTTTTGCCTTCGCTGGCAATGGCACCACAACCATTTTGGCCGGCCAGCAGGAGGAATCAGGCTCCAACGTGGTCCGGGCCGCGGCCTATTCGTCGAACGACGGCGGGCTGAATTGGAAGAACATCAGTCCTGACAGTTTCAACGTAGCGCCGGGGAACAGCGGTTTCCGCGACGTGCATTGGGACGGGAAGGCGTTCCGCTTTGTCGGCTTCGGCTATTCGCCCAGCTTCTACTACAGCTACCGGTCCAGTGAGGGCCAGAAGACGGCGAACGGGCTCAACGCCAGCTGGACTCCCGGCGGCAAATGGAGCCTCGCGATTGACTCCTCCTGGGCGGACGGCAAGGAAGATTTCCCTTCGATCCATGAACTGACCGGCACCCCGGTCAAGCAGCTGCTGCTCACCGAGACCGGTTCCGGCATATTGGCCGATTACCGGCTCTACGAACGCAGTCCCACGCCGGACTGGAAAGCACTGCATCTTCCTGCGGCAGCCAAAGACCAGTACAACTATCTCAGGGATGCGGCAGTGCTCCCCAACGGCGTTTTGTTGGCCAGCAGCGTATCCGAGAACGGCAGCACCCGGCCACGGCTAGTCCTCCTTGACAGCAAGGGAAACGCGGAGGACCGCACTCCGGAAATCCCGGCGGTTGTACCCGACGGGCCCGCTGTGTCGCAGTTCGTCGCGGACGGCGAAAAGGTTCTCGCCCTCGGATCAAACGGCAGGGAAACCAGCCTCTGGACAGCGGACGACGGAAAGAGCTTTAAGGATCGGACCCGCCTCACCTTGGAACCCCGCCAATCGCTGACCGCATTCCGCAGCAATCCATTCGGCGCCGTCGCTTTCGGCGCTGAAGATGCGTGGAACAGCACCAAGGGCCTGGTGTGGACCCGCACGCCGGGTGGTTCTTGGCAGAGCTACAGCGGTGACCTTTTTGGTTCACGAACCTTGCGGGGCGGCACCCCTGTGACTGCGGCGACGGCAACATCACGCGGCTTCCTGGCGTCCGGTACCCGGACTGAGGAGGACCGTTCCGTTACGAGTGCGGGCCTCGCGATTTCCACGGACGGCCGGAACTGGAAACGCATCGACGTGCGCTCCTTCGCCGGAAAGCCTGACAACGACCGCGCCATCTACGCCCTCGCCGAAACCCCCGGCAAGGCACTTCTCGCCGGTGGCTTCATGGAAAAGGACATCAAGAACGCGCCGGTGGTCTGGCGTTCCACGGACGCGAAGGCATGGACCCCGGTGGCATTGGCCAAGGTGAAGGACTACATGGATTCAGAGGTCCTCGCCCTCGCAGCCGGCCCGAAGGCGACCGTGGCGCTGGTCTACGCGGAGCAGGAAGGCAAGGGAAGCCGCTACGTCCTCTACAAGAGCGTAGACCAAGGCAAGACCTGGGCGTCCGGCACCGAACTGACCGAAGCCTTCGGCGAGGCCAGTTACGGCTCGATCCACCTGCTGCGCGACGGCGACGGCTTCGCGGTCGTTGGAACGACCGGGACGACACAGGACCGCAAGCCTTTCCTCTACACAAGCCCGGACGGCAAGGCCTTCGAGACAAAGGACCTCAGGCACGACGCGCTCACCGGCGAAAACCTGGACATCAACGCGGCCGTGATCCACAACGGCAAGCTCCTCCTCAGCGGCTTCGCCGGGGAGGCGGGAAAACGCAAGCAGTTCGCCTTCACAGTTGACGTGCCGCGTTGATCGCCTGCTGTCAGCAACCGCGGAGTCAGCAACCGCTCGGAGTGCGCTGCAGCGGTGCTTGACGGTACAGGTACCGCCCATGCTCAACGAATCCCGCCCCGGCGTACAAGGCCTGCGCCGCGGCGTTGCCGGCAGTCACCATGAGCCAGAAGTTCATTGCGCCGCGATCGATGCCGGCAGACAGGAGGGCGTCAAGGATGCGCCGGGCGAACCCCTGGCGGCGGTGTTCCCGCTCGGTCCCCATGCAGTAAAGCCCGCCCCAACCCGCCGTACCCGTCGGCAGGGCGAGGCGCCCGACGGCGGCCGGCACGCCGTCGTCGTCCCTCAGCAGGGCGTAAAACGAGGGACAGCCGGCGAGGATCCCACGCGCTATCTCCCGTTCCGCGTCTCCGCCGCGGCCGTCCACCGACCACCAGAGGCTCAGCCAGTCATCGGAGGGCGTGGTGGAGATTTCGACACCGTCCACGGTCCCGGAAGGGATTCCTTCCGATCCGCGGGTCATGACGAGGGTTTCCGATTGCCGGGTGAAGCGTCCGGCATCGAGCAGGGCGTTCAGCTCCGCGGTCCGCGGATCGTCGAACACCTGGAAGATCAGCGGCAGCCGCCGGCGGCGGTACCAGAGCGTCGCGGCGCTCAGGGAGGCGGGATCGGCGGCCGTGCCGCGCGGCCACACCGAATTTGCGCGCTGGGTCACCCCGCCCGCGGCGCGCATCACCCAGCCGGAGAGTTCTTCCCGGTCAGGAGCGGGCCAGGCCCTGTCCATGAGTTCTTCGATCAGCCCGGCTTCCGCCACAGTCACGTCCTGCGCCAACTGGCCCTCCCGCTGAAAGCCAAAGCTCCCCGGCCCGCAGGACGCGGAGCGGGGAGCCTTGGGATGTTCGTTATTCCGACTTGGGTGCCGGCTTGGCTTCGGGCTTGAAGTCCACGCCGGCTTCCTTGCGCTGCTGGGCCGTGATGGGCGCAGGCGCGGCGGTCAGCGGATCGAAGCCGCCGCCCGACTTCGGGAACGCGATGACGTCGCGGATCGAGTCCACGCCCGCCAGCAGCGAGACCACGCGGTCCCAGCCGAGGGCCATGCCGCCGTGCGGGGGCGCACCGTACTTGAAGCCCTCCAGCAGGAAGCCGAACTTCTCCTGTGCTTCTTCGTGGCTGATGCCCATGACCTTGAAGACGCGTTCCTGGACGTCGCTCTGGTGGATACGGATCGATCCGCCGCCGATCTCGTTGCCGTTGCACACGATGTCGTAGGCGTACGCCAACGCCGCTTCGGGGTTCTGGTCGAAGGTGTCCAGGAACTCCGGTTTCGGCGAGGTGAAGGCGTGGTGAACGGCCGTCCAAGCTGAGTAACCCAAGGCAACATCACCGGACGCCGTGGCCTGGGCTGCAGACTCGAACATCGGTGCGTCGACAATCCACACGAAGGCCCAGTCCTTGGGATCGATCAGGCCGGTGCGGTGGCCGATCTCCACGCGTGCCGCGCCGAGCAGGGCACGCGACGGGGACGTTTCGCCGGCTGCGAAGAAGATGCAGTCGCCGGGCTTGGCGCCAACGGCGTCGGCCAGGCCGGCGCGCTCGGTGTCGGTCAGGTTCTTCGCCACCGGGCCGGCAAGCTCACCGTCTTCCTTATACAGGACGTAGGCCAGGCCCTTCGCGCCGCGCTGCTTGGCCCATTCCTGCCAGGCGTCCAGGGTGCGGCGCGGCTGCGAGGCGCCGCCGGGCATGACGACGGCACCGACATAGGGCGCCTTGAAGACGCCGAAGTTGGTGTCCTTGAAGAATTCGGTCAGCTCCGTCAGTTCGAGGCCGAAGCGCAGGTCCGGCTTGTCGGAACCGTACTTGGCCATCGCCTCGAGGTAGGTCATGCGGCGGATCGGAGTGGGGACCTCGACGTCGATAAGCTGCCACAGCACCTTGATCAGGGCTTCGCCGAGTTCGATGATGTCGTCCTGCTCAACGAAGCTCGCCTCGATGTCCAGCTGGGTGAACTCCGGCTGGCGGTCAGCACGGAAGTCCTCGTCGCGGTAGCAGCGGGCGATCTGGTAGTACTTCTCGAAGCCGCCCACCTGCAGCAGCTGCTTGAAAAGCTGCGGGGACTGCGGCAGTGCGTACCAGGAACCCGGCGCCAGACGGGCGGGGACCACGAAGTCGCGGGCGCCTTCCGGCGTCGAACGCGTCAGGGTGGGGGTTTCGATCTCCACGTAACCCTGCTGGTGCAGCAGTTCGCGGGCAACACGGTTCGCTTCCGAACGCAGGCGCAGGTTGCGGGCGGGGCCCGGCCGGCGCAGGTCCAGGTAGCGGTGCTTGAGGCGGGCCTCCTCGCCGACCTCGACGTGCTCGTCGATCTGGAAGGGCAGCGGGTCCGAGGTGTTGAGGATCACGACTTTTTCGGCGATGACCTCGATCTCGCCGGTGGCCAGGGCCGGGTTCTCGTTGCCTTCGGGGCGCTTGTTCACGGTGCCGATGACCTGCAGCACGTACTCGTTGCGGAGCCCGTGGAAGACCTCTTCCTCGCGGACAACCACCTGGGCGACACCGGAAGCGTCACGCAGGTCGACGAAGGCCACACCGCCGTGGTCACGGCGGCGGCCCACCCAGCCTGCCAGGGTAACGGTCTGTCCAATGTGCTCGGAACGCAGCGATCCGAGGTCATGTGTGCGCAGCACAGCATTCCTTTCAGCATGAATTTTGGCCGATCGTGGCGAAACGATCCCGTCTGAGTTTACCCGCCCGGATGCGGGACATCCGCCACCGGGCTCAGGACCGGGCGGCAGCCAGGCGCAGCCGCACGAGCCGGTACACAATCCCGACCGCGAATACCGCCACCCCGGCAAGGAGGGACGACGGCGGAAGGGTCGCCACGAGCAACAGGCACGCCAGCGCGCCCAGCACCTGGAGGGCCTTCGGATAGCGCCGCTGCTCCGCCTTTTGCGTGAAGGCGGCAAGGTTCGCCACCAGGTAATAGAGCAGGACCCCGAAAGAGGAGAACCCAATCGCCCCGCGCAGGTCCGCCACCGCGATCACCAGGCAGACGACGACGGCGAGGGCCACCTCTGCCCGGTGCGGAACCTTGAAGCGCGGGTGCACGGCGCTGAGCCAGCCGGGCAGTTCGGCGTCCCGTGCCATGGCCAGGGTTGTCCGGCCGATGCCGGCGATCAGTGCCAGCAACGCACCCAGGGCCGCGAGTGTAGCTGCGATGGACACGAACGGAACAAGCCAGGTCCAGGGACCGGTGGCCACGGCGGCAGCCAGGGGCGTGGCAGTGCCGGCTACTCCCCCGGGTCCGAGCGCGGCAAGGATGCCCGTGGCGACGGCTGCATAGACCAGCACCGTGATGCCCAGCGAAGCGGTTATCGCCCGGGGAATGGTGCGCTCCGGCCGGATGACTTCCTCGCCCATCGTCGCGATCCGGGCGTAGCCGGCGAAAGCGAAGAACAGCAGGCCCGCCGACTGCAGGATCCCGTACCAGCCTCCGGCGAGCAGTCCGCCGTCGAACATCCTGCCAAAACCCGCGCCGGATGCCGCGCCGGCAAAGCACGCGGCCACGAGCAGCAACAGCACCAGAAGCACTGCGGCCACGATGATCCGTGCGAGCCGGGCCGTCCGGGTGACGCCGCGGTAGTTGACCGCGGCCAGGCCCAGCACCGCGGCTATGGCAAGGGGCCGTTCCCAGCCTGCAGGTGCGAGATACGCGGCGAAGGTGAGGGCCATGGCTGCGCTGCTCGCCGTCTTGCCGATCACGAAGCCCCACCCGGCCAGGAAGCCGGGCCACTCCCCCAGTTGCTTCCGGCCGTACAAGTAGGTGCCGCCGGAGGACGGGTAGGCGGCGGCAAGCTGGGCCGACGAGGTGGCATTGCAATACGCAACGAAGGCTGCGATCAACAGACCGAGGAGCAGGCCGGCGCCCGCGGATCGGGCGGCCGGGGTGAAGGCGGCGAACACGCCGGCACCGATCATCGACCCCAGCCCGATCGTCACGGCGTCGGCGGTGCCGAGGCGCCGGGCGAGCGTACCGCCGGCGTTGCTTGCCATCGCCGCTGCCCCGTCGTCAGGCGGTGGTGATGCGGACGTTGAGGTCCTCGGCCGGCGGCGACCAGCTGGCCGGGTCCGCGTCGGTCTGTTCGCCGCTGCGGATGTCCTTGACCTGGTGCTTGCCGTCGTCGTCGGTGAACCAGACGAAGGGGATGCCGCGGCGGTCCGCGAACTTGATCTGCTTGCCGAACTTCTCGGCCTTGGCGGCGACCTCGGTGGAAATCCCGCGCGCCCGCAGCTGCGCGGCAACATCCTGGGCGCCCGCCCAGCTGTCGTCGTTGTTCAACGCCACCAGCACGGCGGTCGGGACCGAACGGGACGCCGTCGCGAATTCCTGGCTGAGGATCCGGGACACCAGCCGCGTTACGCCGATGGACAGGCCGACGCCCGGGAACGTGCGGTTGCCCTTGCGGGCGAGGGCGTCGTAGCGGCCGCCGGAGCAGATGGAGCCCAGCTGCTCGTGGCCGACCAGCACGGTCTCGACGACGGTGCCGGTGTAGTAGTCCAGGCCGCGGGCGATGCTGAGGTCCGCGAGCACCTTGCCCGGAGCGCGCTGCACGGCGGCCTCAATGACCTGTTCGAGTTCGCTGAGGCCTTCCTCGAGCAGCTCGTGGCTTACGCCGAGGGCACGGACCTGTTCCACGAACGAGGTGTCTTCGGTGCGGATCTTCGCAAGGCTGAGGGCGAGTCGGGCCTGTTCGTCGCTGGCGCCGAGTTCGCTCTTGAGGAGTTCGGCGACCTTCTCTGCGCCGATCTTCTCGAGCTTGTCGATGCTGCGCAGCACCCCGGCGGTGTCTTCGAGGCCGATGCCCAGGTAGAAGCCCTCGGCCAGTTTGCGGTTGTTGACCCGCAGACGGAAGTCCGGGATCGGCAGGACACTCAGGGCTTCGGCAATCACCAGCGCGATCTCGACGTCATAGCGGAAGGGCAGTTCGCCGTCGCCGACGATGTCGATGTCCGCCTGGGTGAACTCGCGGGCGCGGCCTTCCTGCGGGCGTTCACCGCGCCAGACCTTCTGGATCTGGTAGCGGCGGAACGGGAAGGTCAGGTAACCGGCGTTCTCGACGACGTAGCGGGCGAACGGCACCGTCAGGTCGAAGTGCAGCGCAAGGGAGTGGTGGTCGCCCTTGGCGGCCCTCGATTCCTCTTCGTCCTCCTGGAGGCGGCTGAGCCCGTAGACCTCTTTATCGATCTCGCCCTTGCGCAGCAGCTGGCCGACCGTTTCGACGGCACGGGTCTCAATGGACGAAAAGCCGTGGAGTTCGAAGACGCGGCGCAGGGTGTCGAGCACGTGCAGCTCCACCAACCGCTCCTGGGGAAGCCACTCGGGGAATCCGGACAGGGAGGCGGTACGTGCCATGGTGGAATTTTCTCCTCAAAGGTTGCGCGCAGCGGGACGGACCGGGACCGGCGCCGAATCGGCAGCCGTGTCCTGCCTGCGTCCAGTCAGTCATGCATAAACTATGTGCGGCAGCCAGTTTATGCTTCCCGGTGCCCGCACATCCAATGCGGCGGGCCCGGGCGGGCCGCCGTGAATGGAAGCTGTCCAGACAAGCAGGAGGACTCTTGGCAACAAGGCCGCGCGAGACCCGTGAAGCCAAACGGCGCATCCGGCAGATGGAGGCCAAGCGCGAGCTGCGGCAAGAGCAAGGCAAACGCCGCCGCCTTGACAACATTGTCGCGGCCGCCGGCGGTGCCGCCTTCCTGGCTGCCGCCGTCGTCCTCCAGCTCACCGTGTTCAACTCCAATCCGACGGAAGCCGAATACGCCGCAGCGCAGGCCGGGCTGAAGTCGCCGACGGCAAGCCCATCGCCGTCGAACGGACCGGACATCCCCAAGCCGGAAACGGCGGCCGGCAAGACCTTCACCGGCGAACTCAAGCTCAACGGCGCCACCGTAGGTGTTTCGCTGGACGGCAAAAAGGCCCCGCAGGCCGCCGCCGTCTTCAAGTCCCTGGCCGACTCCGGCTATTACAAGGGCCTGTTCTGCCCGCGGGTCACCACCGGCAGCAGCTTCGCGGTACTGCAATGCGGCGGCACCAAGCCCACGGACACCGGTGACGACAGCGGCTACCGCTGGGGCCCCCTGGAAAACACCCCGGCGGACAACAAATACCCGGCCGGCACCATCGCCGTGGCACGCAGCGGTGACAACGCGTACGGGAACGGGCACCAGTTCTTCATCGTCTACAAAGACACCGTCATTCCGGCGGACGGCGCCGGCGGCTACACGATCGTGGGCAAGGTGACCAGCGGACTGGACGCCGTGGCGAAGATCGCCAAGGCGGGGGTCAAGGCCGGCGGATCCGGGACAGACGGCGCCCCTGTGGCAACAGTCACGATAGACTCGTTTTCCCTGAAGTAAACAGCCGGGCCACGCCGCGCGGCGCGTTACCTTAGTAATCCCTCCAAGCGAAAGACTTTTAGCGGTGACACACAGTCAGCAATCCGACGAAACTGCAGTAACGGCCAACGAAGCAGAGCAGCTCCCCGCCACGGAAACGCCAGCGCCCGAAGCCTCCGAGGCTCCGCGTCCGGCCGCCCCCTCCCCGGCGGCGTTTGCAGCCCGCCCGAAGGCCGCGCCGAGCGTCATCCCCGCGGCACCCGCTCCCGCGCCGTCCGCCGTTTCGCTGGCAGAGGCTTCCAAGTGGGGCCGTGCCGAGGAGGACGGCCACGTCTTCCTGACCATCGACGGCGTGGAACAGCCGGTGGGCCAGTACCCCGGAGTGAGCCGCGAAGAGGCCCTGGGCTACTTCGCGCGGAAGTTCGAGGACATCCTGGCACAGGTCGTGCTGCTGGAACACCGCGTCGAATCCAAGGCCCCGGCCACGGACATGCAGAAGACCGTGAACCACCTGCGCGAGCAGCTTGCCGAACGCAACATGGTGGGCGACATCCGCTCCGCAGAGGCGCGGCTCGACACCCTGACTGCGCAGATCGCCGAGCTCGAACAGTCCGAGAAGGCGGCGCACGAGGCCGCCCGCACGGCTGAACTCGCCGCCCGCGAAGCCATCGTCGCGGAAGCGGAGGCCATTTCCGGCCAGGACCCGGCCCAGGTGCAGTGGAAGACGTCCAGCGCCCGCATGAATGAGCTTTTCGAAAGCTGGAAGACGGCCCAGAAGAACGGCATCCGCCTCGGCCGCAGCAACGAAGATGCCCTGTGGAAGCGGTTCCGTGCAGCCCGCACCTTGTTCGACCGCCACCGTCGCGCCTACTTCTCCCAGCTGGACAGCACCAACTCCGCAGCCAAGGTGGCCAAGGAGAAGCTGATAGCAGAGGCCGAGGCGCTGTCCGATTCGACTGACTGGGGCTACACCGCAGGCGAATACCGCCGCCTGATGGACCAGTGGAAAGCCACTCCGCGCGCCAGCCGGAAGGACGACGACGCCCTCTGGCTCCGCTTCCGCGCCGCCCAGGACGTCTTCTTCAGCAAGCGCCAGGCCGCCAATGAGGAAATCGACCAGCAGTACGCGGCGAACCTCGTGGTCAAGGAAGAACTGATCGCCGAGGCACAGGCCCTGCTGCCGATCTCCGACCTGGCCGCGGCCAAGAAGGCCCTGCAGTCCATCCGTGATCGCTGGGACGAGGCCGGCAAGGTTCCGCGCGCAGACATGGGCCGCATCGAAGCGGGCCTCCGCAAGGTGGAAGACGCCGTGCGCGACGCTGAGGACGACAAGTGGCGCCGAAGCAACCCGGAGACCAAGGCACGCACCAACAGCGCCCTGGCCCAGCTTGAAGCCGCCATTGCCGGATTGCAGGAAGATCTGGCCAAGGCTGAGAAGTCCGGGGACGCCCGCGGCATCAAGGAAGCCCGCGAAGCGCTTGAGGCCCGCCAAGCCTGGCTCGACCAGATCCAGCGCTCGGCCAGCGACCTCGGCTAAGGCCCCGAACCGCCTGATCACCGTACCGCTTCGACAGGCCCGGTTCCGGTTATCCACATAACCGGAACCGGGCCTGTACGCGTTAAGCCCGCCGGGCCATGATGGCTCAATGAGCGCGCCAACGCCGACGGATCCGGGACCCCAGTTCCAGGAACTGTACTTCCCCAACGATGTGTTCAGTCACGCCGAGCTGCAGTCCATGGCGTTCGACGGCGTCCTGCAGCCGCTGTACGGCGAGAGCTTCACGGCACCCGGCGTCAGTGCGACGCCGCGGCTACGGGCCCGGGCGGCCGGCCTGGTGGTGCCGGAGAACATCCGGCGGAAGGTGGTTGCCGGGCGCATGACGGCAGCCTGGATCTTCGGCTGCGGAACCGTCCCCGAGCGCCTCTCGCTGCTGGTGGATGCCAAGCACCGGGTCTCCAGCCTCCGTTCAACGCGCGGCTGTATCCTGCACGAAGTCCGGCTCGGGCCCATGGATGTGGTCAGCATCGGCGGCCTCCTGGTCACCAGCCCGCTGCGCACCGCCGTCGATGTTGCACTCCATGTCGAGGCCGAGCGCGCCGTCCCCGCGCTGCGGGCGCTGCTGGACAAGACTGAACTGGGAATCCGTTTGCGCCTGCTCGTCCTCGCCGTAGAGGCCACTCCAAGGGTGCCGCACAAGAAGGCCGCCCTGGCAAAGCTGGCCCTGCTGTCGACATGTGCGGCATGAGCGCCGCCGCGCGGTCCTAGCTGCGGCGCCGGTTGCCTGTGGTCCGGTAGACGTCGAAGACGCCGTCGATCCTGCGGACCGCGCTGAGGACGTGGTGGAGGTACTTCGGGTCGCCCATTTCGAAGGCAAAACGGGAAATCGCCACGCGGTCGCTCGAGGTATGCACGGATGCGGCCAGGATGTTGACGTGGTTGTCCGAGAGTACGCGGGTAACATCGGACAGCAGCGACTTCCTGTCGAGTGCTTCCACCTGGATTTCCACGAGGAACACGCTGGACTGGGTCGGCGCCCACTCCACTTCCACGATCCGGTCCGGTTCGTCCCTGAGCCCGGCCACGTTAGTACAGTCGGTGCGGTGCACGGAGACGCCCGAGCCACGGGTCACGAAGCCGAGAATGGGATCGGGCGGCACCGGCGTACAACAGCGTGCCAGCTTCACCCAGACGTCGCCCACGCCGCGGACGATGACGCCGGAATCCGAATAGCGGGCCTTGGCAACCTGGGTGGGGACGCTGACTTCGTCCAGTTCCTCATCCGGCGATTCCTGCCCGCCAAGATGCTCCATGAGCTTTTCCATGACGGACTGGGCCGAGGTGTGGCCGTCACCCACTCCGGCGTACAGGCCGGAGATGTCCACGTAATGGAAGTCCTCAGCCACGGTGGACAAGGCGTCATGGGTCATGAGCCGCTGAAGCGGCAGGTTCTGCTTCCGCATCGCGCGGGTGAGGAGGTCCTTGCCGCGTTCAATCGCTTCCTCGCGGCGTTCCTTGCTGAACCATTGGCGGATCTTGTTGCGCGCACGGGCGCTCTTGACGAAATGCTGCCAGTCCTGGCTGGGGCCAGCCCCTTCGGCCTTGGAGGTGAAGATCTCCACCCAGTCGCCGTGATTGAGTTCGCTGTTGAGTGGTACAAGCTTGCCGTTCACACGTGCGCCGATGGTCCGGTGGCCCACCTCGGTGTGGACGGCGTAGGCGAAGTCCACGGGAGTCGAGCCCGCCGGGAGCGCCATGACCTCGCCCTTGGGGGTGAACACGAACACTTCGCGGGCGTTGATTTCGAAGCGCAGCGAGTCAAGGAACTCGCCCGGGTCGGAGGTTTCCTGCTGCCAGTCAACCAGGGAGCGCAGCCAGCCCATGTCGCCGTCGCGGGGGCTGCCGGGTCCGACGGCGGTCCGGTTGGGCTGGTCTTTGTACTTCCAGTGCGCGGCGACGCCATATTCGGCGCGGCGGTGCATCTCGTGCGTGCGGATCTGGATTTCCACGGGCTTGCCGCCGGGGCCAATGACCGTCGTGTGCAGCGACTGGTACATGTTGAACTTCGGCATCGCGATGTAGTCCTTGAACCGGCCGGGCAGCGGGTTCCAGCGCGCGTGCAACGTGCCAAGTGCCGCGTAACAGTCCCGGACGGTGTCGACCAGGACGCGCACGCCCATGAGGTCGTTGATGTCGTCGAAGTCCTTATCGCGGACCACCATCTTCTGGTAGATGGAGTAGTAGTGCTTGGGCCGGCCGGTGATGGTGGCCTTGATTTTCGCCAGGCGCAGGTCGTCGGCAATCTGGTTGCGGATGACGCTGAGGCTCTTCTCGCGTTCCGGGGTACGGTCCCCCACCATGCGGACGATTTCCTCGTACACCTTGGGGTACAGGGCCGCGAAAGACAGGTCCTCGAGCTCCCACTTGATGGTGTTCATGCCGAGGCGGTGGGCCAGCGGCGCGAAGATTTCGAGGGTTTCGCGGGCCTTCCGGGAGGAAGACTCGGCGGAGACGAACCGCCAGGTGCGCGCATTGTGCAGGCGGTCAGCGAGCTTGATCATCAGGACCCGGATATCCTTGGCCATCGCGACGACCATCTTGCGGACGGTCTCTGACTGGGCGGCGTCGCCGAACTGGACCTTGTCCAGCTTGGTCACGCCGTCCACCAGCATCGCGACTTCCGGTCCGAAATCCCGGGTGAGGTCGCCCAGGGTGTAGGGGGTGTCTTCAACCGTGTCGTGGAGCAGGGCCGCCGCGAGGGTGGTTCCGGTCATGCCGAGCTCGGCCAGGATGGTGGCGACGGCCACCGGGTGGGTGATGTAGGGATCGCCGCTCTTGCGCTTCTGGCCTTGGTGGCTGCGTTCGGCCACCGCGAAGGCCCGCTGGATGAGGTCGAAGTCTTCCTTGGGGTTGTTCGCACGCACGGTCCGCAGGAGGGGTTCGAGGATCGGCGAGTAAGTGGCGACGCCGCGGCCGGTCAGCCGCGCGAGCCGGGACCGCGTTCGTTCGCGCCGGCCGGGGAAGGTCGGACGGATACCGAAGCTGTCCACAGGCACGCCGCCTGCGGTACCTGCCGACAGCGCCGAGGCAGCCCCGGAGGCACGGTCCAAGCCGTTCTCCCCGCCTGCCGGTGGCGCCGACGTCGTACGTTCCTCCACAGATGTCCCCTCACGAACGAATTAATTAACCCAGTCTATTCCTGCCTGGGCATCCATCGGGAACCGCCGGCAACATGACGGAAACGCCAAGGGCCGGCCACCGCGGCATGCGGTGGCCGGCCCTTCAATGAAGGGGAAGGCTCAGGCGGTGGCGGGCTCGCTTTCGGACGCTGATGCGTCCGCACGGCGGGACGCGACCTTCTTGGCCTGCTTGACCAGCTCCGGTTCGTTTTGGCGCAGCCAGGCGTACAGCGGCGCGGCGATGAAGATCGTGGCTGCCGTACCGATCAGGATGCCGACGAACAGGGCCAGAGACAGGTCCCGCAGCGTGCCTGCCCCCAGCAGGCCGGCACCGATGAACAGGATCGCGGCAACCGGCAGGACGGCAACCATCATGGTGTTGATTGAACGGACCAGGGTCTGGTTCACCGCGAGGTTCACTTCCCCGGCGAAGGTCCGCCGCGTGGACGTGGTGATGTCCGAGGTGTTTTCGCGGATCTTGTCGAAGACCACCACGGTGTCGTACAGGGAGTAGCTCAGCACCGTGAGGAAACCGATGATCGCCGACGGCGTGACCTCGAAGTCACTGGCCGAGTACACCCCGGCGGTGATGACCATGGTCACCACCATGCCAGCCAGGGCGGAGACGGACATCTTCCAGGTTCGGAAGTACAAGGCCATCAGGACGGCCGCGAGGCCGACGAACACCGCGAGGCCGATCAGTGCCTGCTTGGTGACGTCCTGGCCCCAGGTGGGACCGATGAAGGTCGACGTGACCTCGTTGTCCGTGACGCCGTACGCGGAGGTCAGGCCTTCCTTGATCCGCAGGGTTTCGTCGTCGCTGAGCTTGTCGGTCTGGATCCGCATGGTGTTGCCGGCGACGTTGGCCACGCGAGGCACGGCACCGGCAACGACGGCGTGCACGGCTTTCTCGCCGAGCGTCGAGTCGGTGGTCTTCACATTCGAGACGGTGAATTCGGAGCCGCCGCGGAATTCGATGCCGAGGTTGAAACCGCCCTTGACCGCCGGGAGGAAGATGGACACGGCCATCGCGACGACGGCCACCAGGAACCAGATCTTCTTGGCTCCAACGAAGTCATAGGAGCGTTTCCCGGTGTAGAGCTCGTTGCCGAAGCGTGCAAAGCTGCTGGTCATTACTTGCCTTCCTTGGTTCCGCTGGAAGAACGGCTGCCCTTCGAAGATCCGGACAGTTCGCCCTGCTTCTCGGCGAGGCGGCGTTCGGCAATGGTCATGCGGCGCTCGGCTTCGGCGGCCGCGCCGGTGTTGCGCGGGCGCACCACGGCGGGCTTCTCAGTGGGTGTACGGAGCCGTCCGGCACCCCGGTACAGCGGGACGGCGCCGAGCCGGGCCGGGTCCAGGCCGGAGAAGCGGTGGCCTTCGCCGAAGAACTTCGTGCGGGCCAGCACCTGCAGGGTGGGGTGGGTGAACATGAAGACCACGAGGAGGTCGGCCAGGGCCGTCAGGCCGAGCGTGAACGCGAAGCCGCGGACGTTGCCGACAGCCACGAAGTACAGCACGAGCGCAGCCAGGAGGTTGACCGCCTTCGACGCCAGGACCGTACGCTTGGCGCGCTTCCAGCCGTTCTCGACGGCGGAAACCAGGCCCTTGCCTTCGCGCAGTTCGTCGCGGATGCGTTCGAAGTAGACGATGAACGAGTCCGCCGTCTGGCCGATGGCGACGATAAGGCCCGCGACGCCTGCGAGGGAAAGCCGGTAGTTCTCGGTCCAGCCGAGGATCGCGATGGCGAGATAGGTCAGGCCGCCGGCCACCACGAGCGAGGCAATGGTAACGAAGCCAAGCGCCCGGTACTGGAAGAGGGAGTACACCACCACGAGCAGGAGGCCGATGATGCCGGCCAGCAGGCCCAGGCGCAACTGCTCGCCGCCGAGGGTTGCCGAAATCTGCTCTTCGGACTGGATGTCGAAGCTGATGGGCAGGGCACCGTAGCGCAGCTGGTCGGACAGCGCCTTGGCGGTCTGTTCGGTGAAGTTGCCGGTGATCTGCGGGCGGCCGTCGGTGATGACGGCGAGCGAGCGGGGTGCGGAAATGACCTGGTCGTCCAGGACGATTGCGAACTGGGCCTTGGGGTCGTTGCCGCCCTGGGCCTGGGATGCCACGTAGTACTGGTTGAGGCGCTCGGTGACCGACTTGAAGGTCTTGGTTGCGGCCTCGTTGAAGGTGATGTTCACGCCCCAGTCGTTGGTAACGGAACCCTGGGCGCCTTGGACCGGGCTGAAGGTCGAAGACGTGATGTCCTGTCCCTTCACCTCCACCGGGCCGAGGATGTACTTGACGGCCGGGGACTGGGCAGTGGCCGGTTCACACGTGACCAGCGGCTTGGCCGGGTCGGAACGCTCCTGCTTGTCCTGGGACCGGTTGACACAGTCCAGTGCTTCGAAGGCCTTGTAGACGTCGGCCGTGACCCAGTTGTTGTCGCTGGCGTTGGTGGGCTTCGCCGTGGGCTTGGGCAGGTCGGCTTCCTTCGTCCGGGACGCCACGGGAACGGCGGCGCCGTCCCCTGCCGCGATGACCGGGCGGAAGTTCATGTCGGCAGAAGCCTGGATCAGGGCGCGGGTTTCCTTGGAGGGCGTCCCCGGAAGGCTGACTACCACGTTGCGCCCGGACTGGGTGCTGATTTCGGCTTCGGCGACGCCGGAACCGTCCACGCGCTGGCGGATGATCGCCACGGCCTGGTTCAGTTGGTCCTCGTTGATTTCCGATGAGCCTTCCACCTTGGGCGCCAGGATCATCTGGGTGCCGCCCTCGAGGTCCAGTGCGAGCTTCGGAGCCCAACTTGCGTGGCCCGCGATGACGCCGCCGCCAAGGACAGCGGTCAGCGCAGCGAAAATTGCGACAAGCCAGATCAGCACCCTGCGGGCTGGGTTCTTGCGGCCGGTTCGTGCCATGTTCGATCTTCCTGTAGTGACGGAGCTACCGCCGGCCGTCACTTGTAAGCGCCGGCCGACGGCAGGTCATTGCCTTGGGAACGTGTCCGCCCTGAAGAGGCGCAGGACTAGTTGTCCTTCTTGTCCTCACCGTTGAGGCGCTTGATGGACTCTTCCGGGGTCTCCGCGGGATCCACCACGGGACCGGCCTGAGCCTCCTCGAGGGAAGAAGCGTCATCCGGGACCTCGACGGAGGCAGCCTCGGGGGCTTCGATGACCTTGGTCACGGCCTGGCGGTGCACGGTGGCGAGGTTTCCGGGGGACAGTTCGAGGACCACCTTGTTCTCGGCGTCATCCATCGACACGATGCGGCCGAACAGCCCGAAGCTGGTCATGACGTCCACGCCCGGGGCGAACTGCGACTGCAGCTTGGCCTGCTGCTCACGCGTCTTCTTGTTGCGGCGGAACATCATGAAGATGAAGACGCCAAGAAGGACAAACAGCAGAATGTTCATTACATCCACGAGGAAGTTCCATTTCTTTGCATACGTTGTGGTTCACGGCATCGTTCCCCTGGTGGATCCGGCAAGCGGAGAAATCCCCCGACAGGCTGGACAATGCGCGCCGGTTGGCGGGCATGACTCCATGGGCTCGAACGTGCCGAGCGTCATACCAGTCTAGGGGGAAAAGCTGGGAGCAGGGTTACAAACCGGATTCGATACGCTGCTCCGCGTCGTCTTCCTCGCCGAAAAGTTCCAGCGGGTCCTGCCCGAATACGCCCGCCGGCACGGCATAGCCAAGATGCGTCCAGGCCGGGGCCAGGGCGATCCTCCCCCGCGGGGTCCGGCCCAGGAGTCCCTCCCGTACCAGGAAGGGCTCGGCCACGGTTTCCACGGTCTCGGGTTCTTCGCCGACGGCGATGGCCAGCGTGGAGAGCCCCACCGGGCCGCCGTTGAACTTGGTGATGAGGGCATCGAGGACCGAGCGGTCCAGGCGGTCCAGCCCCCGCTGGTCCACCTCGTACATGTCCAGGGCAGCGGACGCGGCGCGGGCATCGATCTGTTCGACACCATGCACCAGCGCCCAGTCCCGGACGCGCCGGAGCAGGCGGTTGGCAATACGGGGCGTTCCGCGCGAACGGCCGGCGATTTCGCGGAATCCTGCCGAGTTCACTTTCAGCTCGAGCAGTCCGGCCGAACGGCGGAGCACCAACTCCAACTCCTCCACCGAATAGAACTCCAGGTGCCCGGTGAAACCGAAGCGGTCACGCAGCGGACCGGGCAGGAGGCCCGCGCGGGTGGTGGCGCCCACCAAGGTGAAGGGCGGCAGCTCCAGCGGAATGGCCGTGGCACCAGCGCCCTTGCCCACCACGATATCCACACGGAAGTCCTCCATGGCCATGTAGAGCATTTCCTCCGCGGGCCGGGACATCCGGTGGATTTCATCGAGGAACAGGACCTCGCCCTCGGACAAGGAGGACAGGATCGCGGCGAGGTCACCCGCGTGCTGGATGGCCGGGCCGCTGCTGATCCGCAGGGGAACGTTCATCTCCGCGGCGATGATCATCGACAGCGTGGTCTTGCCGAGGCCGGGCGGGCCGGAGAGCAGCACATGGTCCGCGCTGCGGCCGCGCATGCGGGAGGCCTCCAACACCAGGGCCAGCTGCTTGCGCACGCGGTGCTGTCCCACGAAATCGTGCAGGTTCTTCGGACGGAGGGCTGCCTCGATGATCCGCTCTTCCGGTTCCTCGCCGCCGGAGACAAGGGAGGCTTCAGCCACGGCTGCCTACCCTGTTCCCGGCCCGTGCGCCGTCCTGGCCGAGCCAGCGCAGCGTGGCGCGGAGGATCTGGGCGACGTCGCCGGCCTGCGCGAGATCCGGCGAATCGGCCATCGCTTTGTCGATGCTGCCGCCTGCGTCCTTTTCGGACCAGCCGAGGCTGGTCATCGCCGCCACAACCTGCGGCTTCCAGTCGGCCTGGGAGACTGCCGCCTTCACGGGAGCCGGCCCCGTGCCGTGCGGCACCAGCTTTCCGGACAGTTCCAGGACGATCCGGCCAGCCACCTTCGGGCCGATGCCGGGAACCTTGGTGAACGCCTTGCCATCCCCGCTGTGCGCGGCCACGCGGATCGTCTCGGGGTCGTGGACCGCAAGGACCGCAAGGGCCAGCCGCGGCCCGACCCCGCTGACACTGAGCAGGACCTCGAAAACCTCGCGTTCGTCGTCGTCGGCGAATGCGAAAAGGGTCAGCGAGTCTTCCCTGACGATGAGGGAGGTGAACAGCTTCGCTTCCTCGCCGACGTGAAGGCCGCTGAGGGTCTGCGGCGTGGCGAACACGGCCATTCCGGCGCCGTTGAGGTCGATGACCGCAGTGGACAGACCCACGTGCGCCACCGTTCCGCGAAGAAAACTGATCAAAGCCGGCTCCTGAACTGAACTGCGTCAACTGAAGTCAAGCTGACTATCCGAACATATCTACGAATACCCTAGCAAGGGCCAGCGACATTCAGCGGCCGCGGCGCGCTTTGGCTTCGGCCTCGGCCCAGGCGCGCTGGGCCGGTGTCAGGGCGCTGCTGCCCGGACCTGTGGTGGCCGCGGCGGCCCCGCTCCCCGCCCGCCAGGCGTGCGTCACAGCCAGCGCGAGGGCGTCTGCGGCATCGGCGGGACGCGGCGGTGCGTCAAGGCGCAGGATCTTGGTGATCAGCTTGGTGACGGCGTCCTTGTTGGCACCGCCACTGCCGGTGACAGCGGCCTTCACTTCCGACGGCGTGTGCAGCGCCACCGGGATGCCGCGGCGCGCGGCGGCAGCAATCACGACGCCGGACGCCTGGGCCACGCCCATCACCGTGCTGACGTTGAGCTGCGAGAAGACGCGTTCCACCGCCATCACGTCCGGCTTGTACAGGTCGAGCCACTCATCGATCGCCTCGGCGATCACGAGCAGGCGGCGGTCCAGCGTCTCCTCCGGGGACGTCCCCACTACCCCCACGGCGACCATGGTCGCCCGGCGGTTCCGTTCGACGTCGACAACCCCGATGCCGCAACGGGTAAGGCCCGGATCGACTCCCAATACGCGAAGAGTCAAGTCCGGGCCTTCCTGTTGCTTTGTGCTGGAGCTCCCAGCTTATTCGGCGTCGAGGGCCGCTTGGACCTCATCGCTCATGTCGGCGTTCGTGTAGACGTTCTGCACGTCGTCGAGTTCTTCGAGCGCGTCGACGAGCTTCAGGAACTTCTTGGCGCCGTCGAGGTCGAGCTGGACCTCCATGGACGGCACGAATTCGGCTTCGTCGCTTTCATACTCGATGCCGGCCTCGGTCAGGGCATCCCGGATGGCCTGGAGGTCACCGGGCTCGGAGTGGACTTCCCAGTTCTCGCCGCTGTCCTTGACTTCCTCGGCGCCGGCGTCCAGCACGGCCATGAGGATGTCGTCTTCGCCCAGGCCGTTCTTCGGCAGGCTGACGACGCCCTTGCGGGTGAAGAGGTAGCTCACGGAACCGGGGTCGGCGATGGTGCCGCCGTTGCGCGAAATCGCAAGGCGGACTTCGGAGGCCGCACGGTTCTTGTTGTCCGTCAGGCACTCGATGAGCAGCGCCGAACCCTGCGGTCCGCGGGCTTCGTACATGATCTCGGTGTAGTCGACGACTTCACCGGTGAGGCCGGCACCGCGCTTGATGGCGCGGTCAATGTTGTCGTTGGGCACCGAGGTCTTCTTGGCCTTGGTGACGGCCAGTTCCAGGCCCGGGTTTCCGGCCAGGTCCGGGCCGCCCATGCGGGCGGCGACTTCGATGTTCTTGATCAGCTTGGCGAACGACTTTGCACGCTTGGCGTCAATGACGGCTTTCTTGTGCTTGGTGGTCGCCCATTTGGAGTGGCCTGACATGCTCTTACGCTTCTCCTCTGATCATTCGAATGAAAAGTTCGTGGATGCGCTTCTCGCCCGTCACTTCCGGGTGGAAGGAGGTGGCCAGCAAATTGCCGGAGCGCACGGCAACAATTCTAGCCAACCCGTGCAAAGTATCCGTGTGGCGGGCCTTGTCCGGCTCCACCTGGGCCAGGATTTCGACCTCCGGACCCACCCGTTCCACCCACGGGCCGCGGATGAACACGGCGTGCACCGGGTCCACGCCGGCCTCGCCCGCGCTGAAATCCAGGCCTTTGAAATCCAGGTCCGTTTCGAAGGATTCGCGCTGCCGGCCGAAGGCGTTGCGGCGGACCGTGATGTCCAAGCCGCCGAAGCTTTGCTGTGGCCGGCCTTCGAGGTCCTTGGCCGGGTCCGCGATCTCGTTGGCCAGCAGGATCATGCCGGCGCAGGAACCGTATACCGGCATTCCGGCGGCAATCCGCTCCTTGATGGGTTCGGCGAGTTCAAAGATGCGGGCAAGCTTGTCGATGGTGGTCGATTCCCCGCCGGGAATCACCAAGCCGTCGACGGCGGCCAGTTCCGATGGGCGGCGGACGCCGATGGCGCGCGCGCCCACGGCTTCGAGGGCGTGGAGGTGTTCGCGCACGTCGCCCTGCAGCGCGAGCACACCGACCAGCGGGGAGGAAATCTGCGGATTGTTCACCAGAACATTCTAGGGGTGGAGGGCGCGCGGGCCGGCGCCCGCAAGGCCCGCCGACGGTCAGCAAGTAGCATTGACAAGGATTCAGAGGACGATTGAAGAGGTAGGCACTATGTGCGGAATCGCCGGTTACCACGGTTTTGGGGAAGACGAGACTCTGCTGAAGGTCATGAATGACTGCATCGAGCATCGCGGCCCCGACGGCGAGGGCTACTTCACCGAAGGGAACGTGGGGCTCGCCCACCGCCGGCTGTCCATCATCGACGTCGCGCACGGCCAGGAACCGATGATCAGCGCCGACGGTGACACCGTGCTGGTCTACAACGGCGAGGTCTACAACTACCTGGAGCTCCGCGCCGAACTCGAAGGCCTGGGCCGCGCCTTCCGCACCCAGTCGGACACCGAAGTGGTGCTGCAGTCCTACGAGCAGTGGGGCACGGAGGCGTTCGACCGCTTCAACGGCATGTTCGGCCTGGCCATCCTCGACAAGAAGAAGAATGTCACGGTGCTGGCCCGCGACCACTTCGGCATCAAGCCCGTTTACTGGGCCAACGCCGGCACGGACGAGGCTCCGAAGATCATCTTCGCTTCCGAAATCAAGCCCCTGCTGCAGAGCGGCAAGATCGAGCGCAAGCCCAACGAGCGCATCCTCTACCGCTACCTGCAGTACCGCATCCACGATGATTCCGCGGAAACCTTCTTCGACGGCGTGTTCAAGCTGCAGCCCGGCGAGATGATGACCATCGACAACGCCACGGGCAAGTACAGCATCAGCGCCTTCACCCGCCTGCGCGAAGAACTCGAGGAACTCTCCAAGGTCAACCGCCCCTACACTCCCGAGGTCACCGAGGAGTACCGGACCCGCTTCACCGAGGCCATCCGCATGCGCCTGAAGTCCGAGGTTCCGCTGGGCTCGGCCCTCTCGGGCGGACTGGATTCCTCCGCCGTTGTGGTGACGATCAACAAGCTCATGCAGGAGAAGGCCGAGGCAACGGATTCCCTGGGCGCCAAGCAGAACACCTTCAGCGCGGTCTTCCCGAACTCGATCAACGACGAAGAGCACTACGCCGACGCCGCGATCGCCAAGTGCAGCGGCAACATCCAGGCCCACAAGATCCTGCCGACGCCGGATGGATTTGCCGCGGACCTGGACGACTTCGTCCGCACCATGGAGGAGCCCATCATCTCCTCGGGCCCGTATGCGCAGTACTGCGTGATGAAGGAAGCCTCAAAGCACGTAACGGTCTTGCTGGATGGTCAGGGCGCGGACGAGATGATGGCAGGGTATATCCCCTATTACTTCGCGTACCTGCGCCAGCTCAAGGCCAAGGGCGACTACAAGACCCTCCTGAAGGAAGCCACGTCCTCCCTGGACATCTTCTACCGCCTGGGCCGCTTCCGCCTGCAGGGCAAGCTGACCGCCAAGAAGACCGTGGCCATGTCCTCCTTGCTGAACAAGGGCTTCACCGGCCGTTTCAAGGGCGAAAGCTTCAGCAACATCCCGGACAACATGAAGCTGCGCCTGATCGACGACCTCTTCCACAAGTCGCTGCCCTCGCTGCTGCGCTACGAGGACAAGAACACCATGCGCTTCTCCCTGGAAGGCCGTGTGCCGTTCCTGGACAAGGAAGTGGTCAAGTTCCTGTTCAGCCTGTCCGACGAAGCCATCATCAAGGGTGGCTGGAACAAGCGGATCCTGCGCGACGCCACCCGTGGCCTGCTGCCGGAGAAGATCAGCAACCGCCGGAACAAGATCGGCTTCACTACGCCCGAAGCCGAATGGTTCAAGCTGATGAAGGAGCGCCTGTACAAGATCTTCATGTCCAACTCCTTCGCTGAGCGCCCGTACTGGAACCGCGAGGCCGTCCTGACGGCATTCGAGGAGTACCTCAACGACAAGAACGACGCCGACACCATGATTTTCTGGCGCCTGCTGAACGTCGAGCTGTGGTTCCGCGAGTTCATCGACACCAACGAGGCTCCGTCGGACGTGAAGGAGAACAAGAGCGACTACGAGGCGAACCCCGGCAAGGAACTCGACATCACGGTTCCGGAAGCCGTGGGCGGCGAGACCTTCCGGCGCTATCCGTTGCAGACCGGCGTGTTCAAGCGCGAAACGGACCTTGATCCTGAGGTCCTCTCCTACGTGAACCGCTTCTTCGAGGGCCTGGACACCGCCGACGAAGCAACCCGCAAGGCCGTCGCCTCGGCCCCGTGGTACCTGCTAGTGAGCGAGAAGATCGTGGCCATCACCCAAGGCCGCTCCTTCCCGGTGTGGGAAATCAAGGTCACCCCGGCCGCCCGCGTGCTGAGCAAGTTCGTCAAGCGGACCCCTGCGGGCATCGGCCTGGGCAGCCCCTGGTCCATGCAGATCGCCATCAACGAGGTGGGCCTGCCCCTGATCGTGAAGGCTGCTGCCGCGAGCGTCGTCGGCAAACTTCAGGGCAAGAGCGGCGTGTTCTACGACGTGGTCGGCCACAACATCAACGCGATCGACGGCGCCACTCCGTACAGCCTTGGCTCCTCCGCAAACTCCGTGAAGCTGGCCCCGAAGGATCCTGAGGCTGTCGCGCGCCGGATCAGCGCCCTGGTCCGCGAGCGGGTCCCCGCAGAGTACGCCGCGAACTTCGCCGGAACGTCCATCATGGACGCGAACGACCTCGGCGTGGTGGCCATGGGCCATGACACCGACCTGCCGAAGGAAACCATCCAGGCCATCTTCAAGGACAACCCGCAGGGCCAGGGCGCCCAGGCAACGCCGATGTCCCTGGTGTTCAAGCAGAACTAGCCGCCGGGCCTCCAGGCTTTCCGATCGCGCTGGGCCAGCCGGCCCATGAGCCTGGAGGCGCGGAGCTGCCGCGCGGCCTTGGGTGCCCGCAGGCGCGAGTACCTCCCAAGCAGCCCGACGACGTCGGTGTCCGGTCCCGCAGCCCCGCCCGCCAAGGCGCTTCGCACCAGTGCGGTCAGCGCGGCGGCGTCCTCGAGGCCGGCGCCGGCGCCCTGCCCGAGATCGGGCGTCATGGCGTGTGCCGCATCTCCGGCAAGCGCCACGCGCCCGCGGTGGAACGCGTGCAGGGGCCTGGCAAGGTCGTAGAGATCGTGCCGCAATACCTCGGCTTCGTCCGTGCCGGCGATCAGGGTCCGCGCTGCCGGGTACCACGACGCAAATTCCCGTTCCGCCGCTTCCTTTTCCGAGGCCAGACCGTCGGCGGCCGCCGTCCGGCCTTCGTCCTTGGTGGCGACGGCGAACCAGTAGACCCGGCCATCCGCCAAGGGCACGGTGCCGAAGCGCTGGCGGCTGCCCCAGTCTTCGCCCGCCGTACCGCCGGTGTCCGCGGGGCCGCGGGTCACTCCGCGCCAGGCTGTGTATCCGGCGTACCGCAGGCCCGGGTCCAGCGACAGGAACCGCCGGGTCGTGCTGCGCAAGCCGTCAGCTGCCACCACAAGGTCCCAGGAACTCTGCTGCCCGTCGGCGGCGGTGAGCACGGCACGGCGGAGCTTGTCGCCGTCGTCGTCCACGGTGACCGCCGTGTCCCAGTGGATGGGAATCCCGCGGCAGGATTCCAGCAGGAACTCCCGCAGCGCGCTGCGGTGGAACATCCGCACCTGGGGGCGCGCCCACGCAGGGAAGGACAGCGCCACCTTTCCATCGGGCCGGCGCATGACGGTCCGGATTCCGGCGCCGGGCCCGTGGGGCAACTGCTCGTAGCCGTCCAGCAGGCCAATGGTGCGCATGGCCGCTCGTGAGTTCGGGAACAGCGAGATCCCGGCCCCGGGCACCGCGTCCCGTGAAGAGCGTTCGAAGACTTCGACGGCGGCCCCCGCCTTGGCGAGCCCGGCGGCCGTCGCGAGCCCGGCGATCCCGCCACCGATGACCGCAATGCTCATTGCGGCCCTTTCCGTGGAGCTTTCCCGCATAGGGCCAATTGTTGCATCCCTGCGGACATGCCTTGTGAGCTGCGCCTCACTCGTGAAAGTGTTGCTTCATGGCTACTTCCAGCAACCCCCTGCTAACCCCCAGCGACCTTCCTTACCAGTTGCCGCCGTTCGCAGCGATCGAAGACGAGCACTACACGGACGCCATCGACGCCGGGCTGGCCGGTCAGCTTGCCGAGATCGAGGCGATCATTTCGAATCCCGGGCCGGCCGACTTCGCGAACACTGCTGCCGCGATGGAACGCTCCGGCCAGTTGCTGGGCCGTGCCGTGAACTCCTTCTTCACCTTGGTTTCGGCTGACGCCACCGAATCCATCCGGGAACTCGAAACGGCGCTTATGCCCAAGCTGACGGCGCACCGGGACGCGATCTACCTCAACAGAGCGCTCTACGAACGTTTCGCCGCGATCGATACCGCCGGACTCGACGCCGAGTCGCGGCGCCTGGTGGACGAATACCTGCGCGAGTTCAGGCAGTCCGGAATCCAGCTGGACCCGGCGGACCAGGACCGGCTCCGAAAGCTCAACGCGGAGCTTTCGCGCCTCGGCACGGAGTTCGGCCAGCGGACCAAGGAAGCGATGAAGGCGGGCGCGGTCCTCGTCGAAGCTGCCGCGGAACTGGCGGGCCTCCCTGAAGACGACATCGCCAGCGCCGCCGAGGCAGCGCGCGCGGCGGGCCACGAGGGGAAATACCTACTGACGCTGATCCAGCCGAGCAACCAGGCAGCGATGTCCTCGCTCGAAAACCGGGAGCTGCGGCGGCGTCTGTATGAGGCGTCCATCGGCAGGGGCACCGACGGCGGCCCGCTGGACGTCCGGGAGCTGGTCCTGGCCCTGGCCCGCCTGCGCGCGGAGAAGGCGGCCCTGCTGGGCTTCGCGAACTACGCCGAACTGGTGGTCGAGCGGCAGACCGCACCGGACTACCCCGCCGTCGAAAACATGTTGAACCGCCTGGCACCGGCCGCGGTTCGTAACGCCGACGCCGAAGCCGCAGCGCTGGCGGAAAGCGCCGGGCATCCGCTGGAGGCCTGGGACTGGGCTTTCTACTCCGCCAAGGTGAGGCGCGAACGGTACGAGGTGGACGAGCAGGCCCTTCGGCCGTATTTCGAACTGGACCGCGTGCTCACGGACGGGGTCTTCTTCGCGGCGAACAAGCTCTATGGCCTGGGCTTCCGGGAACGCGGTGATCTTGCCGGGTATCACCCGGATGTGCGGGCCTGGGAGGTCTTCGATGCCGACGGCACCGGCCTGGGCCTGTTCCTCGGCGACTACTACGCCAGGGATACCAAGCGCGGCGGGGCCTGGATGAATTCACTGGTGGAACAGTCGGTTCTCCTGGACGCCAAGCCGGTGGTGATCAACACCCTGAACATCTCCAAACCGCCGGCCGGGGATGCAACCCTGCTGACCCTCGACGAAGTCCGCACGGTGTTCCACGAGTTCGGCCACGCGCTGCACGGGCTGCTCTCCAAGGTCACGTACCCGCGGTTCTCCGGGCCGGAAGTCCCGCGGGACTTCGTGGAGTACCCCTCGCAGGTGAACGAAATGTGGATCATGTGGCCGGAGGTGCTGGCCAACTACGCCCGCCATTACCGCACCGGCGAGCAGCTCCCCCACGAAACCGTCAGCCGACTTGAGGATTCCCGGCTCTGGGGCGAGGGATTCGCCACCACGGAGTACCTCGGAGCCGCGCTGCTGGATCTGGCGTGGCATGTGCTCGACGATTCCGGCATCCCCGAGGACGTCCTCGACTTCGAAGCCAAGGCCCTCGCGTCTGCCGGCGTGGCGCACGCCCTGATTCCGCCGCGCTACCGCACGGGGTACTTCCAGCACATCTTCGCGGGCGACGGCTACTCGGCGGGTTACTACTCCTACATCTGGAGCGAGGTCCTGGACGCGGACACGGTCGAATGGTTCAAGGAGAACGGCGGCCTCACCCGTGCCAACGGCGACACCTTCCGCGCCGAACTGCTCTCGCGAGGAAACAGCCGCGACCCCCTGGATTCCTTCCGCGCCTTCCGGGGCCGCGATGCGGAGCTGGAACCCCTGCTAAAGCGCCGCGGTCTGGAATAGCCCCATCGACTGCTCCGTATACGTCGTTTTGGACGTACAACACCTATGGAGCAAATCGATCCGGAAACAACGACGGCGGCGGGTCACCAACACAGGTGACCCGCCGCCGTCGTGGTTGTTGCTGGAAGCCGGAGGACTACCAGCCGCGCTCAGCCAAGCGGTGCGGCTGGGGGATCTCGTCGACGTTGATGCCGACCATGGCTTCGCCCAGGCCGCGGGAGACCTTGGCGATGACGTCCGGGTCGTCGTAGAAGGTGGTGGCCTTTACGACGGCGGCGGCGCGCTGGGCCGGGTTGCCGGACTTGAAGATGCCCGAGCCGACGAACACGCCGTCAGCGCCGAGCTGCATCATCATGGCGGCGTCTGCCGGGGTGGCGATGCCGCCGGCGGTGAAGAGCACCACGGGGAGCTTGCCGGTGGCGGCAACTTCCTTGACCAGTTCGTAAGGGGCCTGCAGTTCCTTGGCGGCAACGTACAGTTCGTCTTCGGGCAGGGCCGAGAGCTTGGCGATTTCCGCACGGATCTGGCGCATGTGGCCAGTGGCGTTGGAAACGTCGCCGGTGCCGGCCTCGCCCTTGGAACGGATCATCGCAGCACCTTCGTTGATGCGGCGCAGGGCCTCACCGAGGTTGGTGGCACCGCAGACGAAGGGAACAGTGAAGTTCCACTTGTCGATGTGGTTGATGTAATCGGCCGGGGTCAGGACCTCGGACTCGTCGATGTAGTCGACACCCAGGGACTGCAGGACCTGGGCCTCGACGAAGTGGCCGATGCGGGCCTTGGCCATCACCGGGATGGACACGGCCTCGATGATCTGATCGATCATGTCGGGATCGGACATGCGGGACACGCCGCCCTGGGCGCGGATGTCAGCGGGAACACGTTCAAGGGCCATCACGGCAACAGCACCGGCATCTTCGGCGATGCGGGCCTGTTCGACGTTGACAACGTCCATGATGACGCCGCCCTTGAGCATCTCAGCCATGCCCCGCTTCACGCGGCTGCTGCCCGTCACGGACGCTGCGGACGAGCCGGCTTCGTTGCTTACATCAGGTGTAGACACAAAAACCCCTATGGGTAGATAGAAGACCTTCTGCCCGGGCGCATGCGGACGGGAGCCACTCGAAGCGCGCCGGATTTCCAGGCCGTATTGACCAAGTACTTCAATACTAGTCCCCTGCGGCGGGGGGCTTGCACTTCGTGACCCGGCGCAGGAAAAGGTGCCTGCTGCCCCCTGTTCCGGGGGCGCGGATCCGCTCAGGCGGAGGCGCCGCCGTCGACCGCAGCCAGGGACTGGCGGCGTACGGCAGCCATGCGCTGTACGACGGTGACGGCGGTGGCGATGGCAAGGGCCACGAGGGTCACGAAAAGGACCACAGGGGGCAGTCCAAGTCCGGTGAGGCCGGTGACCAGAAGCACCGAAATCAGCCGTTCGGCGCGTTCGGCGATGCCGACGTTGGCGTGGAAACCAAGGGACTCTGCCTTCGCCCTGGCGTAGGAGACCACCATGCCCAGCACAAGGCAGGCAAGGGAGGCCAGAGCGATCGGCCGGTCGGCGCCGCCGGTGAAGAACCAGATGGAGACGCCGGCGAAGATCGCGCCGTCGGCGATGCGGTCCAGCGTGGAGTCGAGGAAGTTCCCCCAGGAACCGCTGCGGCCCTGTTGGCGCGCCATGATTCCGTCCACGACGTCGGACAGCGCGAAGACCGCGATCAGCAGGGACCCCCACCAAAGCTCACCCAGGGGGTAGAGCACCAGGGCGCCCGACACGACGCCCGCGGTGCCGACGATTGTCACGACGTCCGGGGAGACACCACGGCTGAGGAGGAAGCGGGCTATGGGCGCGAAGAATGCGGTGAAGAAACCGCGGGCGTGCCTATTGAGCATCCGTCTCCCCCGGCCAGGCGTCGGCCACCTGCTGCCTCACTTCGTCGAGGGTCTGGGTGATGGCCTTGGTCTGGGCGATGATCGGGAAGAAGTTGCCATCCCCGCCCCAGCGCGGAACCACGTGCTGATGCAGGTGGGCCGCGATTCCCGCGCCGCCCGTGACGCCCTGGTTCATGCCCAGATTGAAGCCGCTGGGGTTGGCCACTTTCCGCAGCACCCGCATCGCGGTCTGCGTCAGTTCGGCCATCTCCGATGTTTCCTCGACCGTGATGTCCGTGTAGTCAGGCACATGGCGGTAGGGACAGACCAGCAGGTGGCCGGGGTTGTACGGGAAGAGGTTGAGCACCACGAAGCAGGTCCTGCCGCGGTAGACGATGAGCGATTCCTCGTCGCTGCGGGCAGGCGCAACGCAGAAGGGGCAGTCGTCCTGGTCCTTGAACTGCTGCTGGCCGCCCCTGATGTAGGCCATGCGGTGCGGAGTCCACAGGCGCTGGAAGGCGTCGGGAACGCCTGCCAGGCCGAAGTCGTCAGTAACTTCGGCATCGCCGGGGTATTCAGGGCTCACGCCTGTGTCCTCCTGCACTGTTCTCCTGACGTGGACGCCGGTTGCCTGTCAGCTCTCGCGGTTCTTGACGGCGTCGACGATCCGGCGGACGGCTTCGGCAACCGGCACGCCGTTGTCCTGGCTGCCGTCACGGAAGCGGAACGACACCGCGCCGGCTTCGGCGTCCTCGCCGCCGGCGATCAGGACAAAGGGGATCTTGTCCTTGCTGGCGGTGCGGATCTTCTTCGGGAAGCGGTCCGAGGAAATGTCCACCTCGGCACGGATGCCTGCGGCCTTGAGCTGGTCCACGACGTCGAACATGTAGTCGTTGAACGCCTCGGCGACCGGGATGCCGACCACCTGGACCGGCGCGAGCCACGCCGGGAAGGCCCCGGCGTAGTGCTCGGTGAGCACGCCCATGAAGCGCTCCACCGAACCGAAGAGCGCGCGGTGGATCATGACCGGACGCTGGCGGGTGCCGTCGGCGGCCTGGTACTCGAGTTCGAAACGCTCGGGGAGGTTGAAGTCCAGCTGGATGGTGGACATCTGCCAGGTCCGGCCCAGCGCGTCCTTCGCCTGCACGGAGATCTTCGGACCGTAGAACGCCGCTCCGCCCGGATCCGGAACCAGTTCCAGCCCGGAGGCCTCGGCGACCTCGGCAAGGGTGCGGGTTGCCTCTTCCCAGACGGCGTCGTCGCCGACGAACTTGTCTTCGTTCTTGGTGGACAGTTCCAGGTAGAAGTCGTCCAGCCCGTAGTCCTTCAGGAGGCCCAGGACGAAGTTCAGGGTGGAGGTGAGCTCGTCCTTCATCTGCTCTTTGGTGCAGTAGATGTGGGCGTCGTCCTGTGTCATGCCGCGGACGCGGGTCAGTCCGTGCACCACGCCGGACTTCTCGTAGCGGTAGACGGAACCGAACTCGAAAAGCCGCAGCGGCAGTTCCCGGTAGGAACGTCCGCGCGAGCGGAAGATGAGGTTGTGCATGGGGCAGTTCATCGGCTTCAGGTAGTAGTCCTGGCCGGGCTTGCGGACGGTGCCGTCCTCGTTCAGCTCGGCGTCGATGTGCATCGCCGGGAACATGCCGTCGCGGTACCAGTCAAGGTGTCCGGAGACCTCGTAGAGGTGGCCCTTGGTGATGTGCGGGGTGTAGACGAACTCGTAGCCGGCGTCCACGTGGCGCTGGCGGGAGTAGTCCTCCATGGCCTTGCGGATGATGCCGCCCTTGGGGTGGAACACGGGCAGGCCGGAGCCCAGCTCGTCCGGGAAGGAGAACAGGTCCAGTTCGGCGCCGAGCTTGCGGTGGTCGCGGCGCTCGGCCTCGGCGATGCGCTCCTGGTAGGCCTTGAGGGCATCCTTGGTGGGCCAGGCGGTGCCGTAGATGCGCTGCAACTGCTGGTTGTTCTGGTTGCCCAGCCAGTAGGCGGCCGAGGAACGGGTCAATGCGAAGGCGTTGGAAATCAGCTTGGTGTTGGGCAGGTGCGGGCCGCGGCAGAGATCGCACCACACGGTGTCGCCGCTCTTGCGGTCAACGTTGTCGTAGATGGTGATGTCCCCGGCGCCGACCTCGACGTTGACGCCCTCGCCGGCGTCGGAGGCGTCGTTCTTCTTGCCGAGAAGTTCAAGCTTGTAGGGCTCGTTGGCCATCGCTTCACGGGCCTCGTCCTCGTTGACCACCCGGCGCACGAACTTCTGGTTCTGGTTGATGATCTTCTGCATCATCTTTTCGAGGGTGCGCAGGTCCTCCGGGGTGAAGGCTTCGGCAACGTCGAAGTCGAAGTAGAAGCCGTCGGTGATGTACGGGCCGATGCCGAGCTTCGCATCTGGGCGCAACTGCTGCACGGCCTGCGCCATGACATGGGCGGTGGAGTGCCGGAGGACGTTGAGTCCGTCCGGGGAATCTATGGTGACGCCTTCGATGTCGGCGCCTTCGGGCAGCACCTGGTCGAGGTCCTTGAGTTCACCGTTCACCCGGGCGACGACGACGTCGCGCCGTTCGAAGAAGAGTTCCGCCCCGGTAGTCCCCTCCGTCACCTTGGTCTCTTCGCCATCGACGATGAGGGTGATCTGCTGGGCATCTGACACGGGGGTCTCCTATTCATTGTTGAGGCTTCATAGCTTGTGGCGTACGGGGACCACAGCCAGCCACCGTCCATCGTATCGGTTCGGCCGGAGGGCTCCAAAGCTGCCGCGCGGGCCCCTGCCGCTGGGTCGGACGGCCTGGCCGAAAGCAGGTCCAGGACCCTTTTAGGGGTGGACGGCAGGGAAGCCGCGGAGCAGGATTGAGCCATGAGTACCCACGACGCACTCCTGAAGCAGGCAAGCATCACGGCAACGGAGGCCACCTTGGTGGCCCGCTTTGAGATCGATGGCAGTATTCCCGCTTCGGGCGCCTACGTGGTGGGCCTCGTGGCAGCCAGCCCGGACTATTCCTCGCAACGCAGGCTCGGCATCGAGTTCATGGACGGAGAAGCGATCGCCTTTTTCGCTTTCAACCATGACCAGGGCACCGAGGAAAACTATGACCTCAAACAAATCCAGCATTCCGGAAGCACCATCACCGCCAACTTCCCGCGTTCGGCCATCAACGGCCTGGGCGAAGGCCACGTGATTACTGCCTTCAGCGAGGCGGACGGACGGGAGTTCCAATCCGGCGTTCCTGTCACGGAAAGCCTCTGAATCGCGACGCCTGCTGCACCGGTCGTCATGTGACGTCCGGCGCCCGCCGTTGCGCGGAGGAATAGCCTGTCCCGGGGTACCGTTGATCCGAGTAATTCATAACAAACGGCGACAGGAGCACTCAGTGGACTTCACCCCCGATTCCGGCACCATCACCATGTTCTCGACCACTTGGTGCGGCTACTGCAAGCGGCTGAAGAAGCAGCTGGACGTGCAGGGCATCGGCTACACCGAGATCAACATCGAAGAGGTCGACGGCACTGCCGAACTCGTGGAGAAGATCAACGGCGGCAACCGCACCGTTCCCACGGTCCTGTTCCCGGACGGATCCGCTGCCACCAACCCCTCCGCCGCGGAGATCGTCGAGCGCCTCGCGGCCTAGCGTCGGGCCGCCCCAGGCGGGTCCCGCCGTCCGGCACTGGCCGGGGCGGCAGCCGCTTCCAGCCGGATGATCACGGATTTCGACGCCGGCGTGTTGCTTCCCTCGGCGGTCGAGTCCAGCGGCACCAGGACATTCGCCTCGGGGTAGTAAGCGGTGGCACATCCGCGCGCGCTGGGGTACGCAATCAGGCGCAGTTGGCGTAGGACCCTGTCGACGCCGTCGGCCGCTTCGCTGTGGACGTCAACGTAACCGCCGTCGGCCAAACCAAGATCCGCGAGGTCCTGCGGGTGGACGAAGAGCACCATCCGCCCTTTCTTCACGCCCCGGTACCTATCGTTCATGCTGTACGTCGTGGTGTTGAACTGGTCATGGGAGCGTACGGTCTGCAAGAGCAGGTGCCCGGCCGGCAGGTGGATCGTCTCGAGCTCGTTCACGGTGAACATGGCTTTGCCGCTCGCAGTGGGAAACGTCCGGGAATCCCTCGGCCCGTGCGGCAGGACAAAGCCATCGCGGGTCCGGGCCCTGGCGTTGAAGTCTTCGAATCCCGGTACGACATGCGAAATATGTTCGCGGATGCGGTCGTAGTTTGCGGTGAAGCCCTCCCAGTCCACGGAAACCTTGCCGCCAAGCACGGCCCGCGCCAGCGCGCAGATGATCGCTACTTCGGACTTGGCGTCGGCGGGGACCGGCTCCAGATTCCCTTCCGAACGGTGCACTGCGCAGACCGTGTCCTCCACCGTGACGAATTGAGCCCCGGAAGCCTGCATGTCGATCTCGGTGCGGCCGAGCGTTGGAAGGATGAGCGCCTGCGCGCCGGTCACTGCATGTGAACGGTTGAGTTTGGTCGAGATCTGCACGGAGAGCCGTGTCCTGCGCATCGCGGACTCCGCGGATTCGGTGTCGGAGATGGCGTGCACCAGGTTCCCGCCCAGCGCTATGAGCACCTTGATCCTGCCGTCCCGCATTCCCCTGATGCTGTCCACGGCATCGAGGCCGTCCGTCCGGGGCGGATCGAAAGCGAACTCCCGTTGCAGCGCGTCAAGGAACCACGGCGGCATCTTCTCCCAGATGCCCATTGTCCGGTCGCCCTGGACGTTACTGTGCCCCCGGATGGGCGATGGCCCCGCCCCTGCCTTGCCGATGTTTCCACGGAGCAACAGCAGGTTGATGATCTCCTTGATCGTGGCCACGGCCTTGCGGTGCTGGGTCAGCCCCATGGCCCACGTGACGATGACGCGCCGGGCGTCCAGATACCTCTGCGCGAGTTCATCGATCTCGCCGGCGCTGAGGCCGGTTGCGGCCAGCACCTCCCGCTCATCGAGGTTTTCCACGTGCGCCCGGAATCCTTCCAGGCCTTGGCAGTGCTTCCCGATGAAATCATGATCCAGGACAGTTCCGGGTGCGGCCTTTTCGGCGTCGAGGACCCGCTTGGACAGCGCCTGCAGCAGGGCCATGTCGCCGGCCAGGCGGATCTGCAGGAACTGATCGGCGAGGTCCGTCCCGCGGCCCACCAGCCCGCGTACGCTCTGCGGATTCCTGAAGTTGATCAGTCCGGCCTCCGGAAGGGGATTGACGGCGACGATTGAAGCACCGGCCTGCTTGGCTTCCTCCAATGCGGTGAGCATCCGGGGGTGGCAGGTTCCAGGGTTCTGTCCCATCACGATGATCAGCTCGGATTTTGCGAAGTCGGCGTAGCTGACCGCGGATTTGCCGATCCCGATGGTCTCCGTCATCGCCAGGCCGGACGATTCGTGGCACATGTTGGAGCAGTCAGGCAGGTTGTTGGTGCCGAATGCGCGGGCAAAGAGCTGATAGACGAAGGCGGCCTCGTTGCTGGTGCGGCCGCTTGTGTAGAAGGCCGCTTCGTCGGGCGAATCCAGCGCGTTGAGCTCCCGGGCGATGATCCGGAATGCCTCATCCCACGCCATCGGACGGTAGTGGTCCGATCCCTCCGGCTTGTAGACGGGCTCTGTCAGCCGGCCCTGTTGTCCGAGCCAGTACTCCGTGCGCGAGGCGAGGGACCCGACGTCGTTCGCCTCCCAGAAGGCCGAGGGGACGGTGAGCATCCCCGCTTCCCAGCCGATTGCCTTGGCGCCGTTCTCGCAGAATTCGGCTGCCTTGCGCCGGGCAGGGTCCGGCCAGGCGCAGCCCATGCAGTCGTAGCCGTCTTTCTGGTTGACGGCCCGAAGTGACTTCCAGGCCCGGCCAGCCCCCATTTCGCCAAAGGCGCGCGGAATCGTCTCGGCGAGGCTTGGCAGCCCGGCCGCTGAGCGTTCGGGCTTGCCGACTGCGAGCCGCGCGTCGGAGTCCTGGACTTCGGGTGCTTTCCGTTTCACGAAGCACCACCTCCCTTGGCGTCACCAAGCCTAGTCCTGGTGAATCTGCCCGACAACGATGGCGGGCGCCTCAGCCCAGCAGCGTCCGGAAGTCGCCGTCGTGCAGTTCCGCGTGCTCCGCGTACGCCTTGATGACGGCTTCCTCGACGGCGGCCACATCCACCCCGGGCAGGAGATCGTCCGCGGCGCCCGCCGTGGCCGGATCCCAGTCGAGGCCGAGCGCCTCGTAGCTCGCCGTCAGCACTTCCCGGATCGACGTGGAGTCCTGCACCACCACCACCGAGCTGAACAGCCATGCGCCGGAGACCACGCGCTGCGCTGTGCCGATCAGCTTGACCCGGTGGGCAGGAAACTCGGGGTCCACGCCGTGCACGCTGAACTCGCCGGGGCAGTACTCCCCCGGGATTTCGCCGACGGCGGCATGGACCCCCACGCTGCGCAGCGCACTTGCCAGCATCTCCCCGAAGTACCCGAAGCGCGCCTTGGCCCCGGCGATCGCGTCATGGTGCGGTTCCACATGGTCCACCACGAGGGTTCCCCGATGGTACGCCGCAGCCCGGCCGCCTGCCTTACGCACCAGGGGCTCGAAGCCGAGCGCACGGCAGGCCTGTGCGGCGGCATCGAAGCCCGGCAGTTTGGCGTCACGCTGCCCGAAGGCGACGGTCGGCTCCGGGCGGTACAGCCTGAGGGTCGGCTCCAGCTCCCCGCGGCGGGCACGGTTCAGAAGCTCAATGCCGAAATCGAGGTCTTCGGCTGCCCCCAGAGATTCACCCTGCCGCATCACGGTCAGGGTTCCGGCGCGGCCGGTAACTGGCGCGGTCATCAGCTGCGCCTCAGGGTGAGGATCTGTTCGGCCCTGCCGAAGGGGCCGTCGAGGTCATGCAGCACTGTGGACGTCAGGCCGATCCCGTCAGCGCCGAAGGAAACCTTGTTGTCCAGCCCGAGCCAGCCACCGGCGGGTTCCCGGTACATGTGGATCTGCAGGTCCAGGTTGGGAAACAGGTAGCTGTTCTTGCCGGGCGAAACCCGCGCGGCAATCCCGTTGGCCGTGTCCACGAGGCCGATGAGGCGCGCGACGTCACGGCTGTCCCCGACGTCCGTCAGCGGCAGGTCCGTGTGGATCCAGACCTTGCCGGAGCCTGCACGGTGGCCTTCCGCGATGCGCATCTCCAGGGAGCGGATGTACCCGCCCGGCCACACGCTGGCACCGTCCCAGGGCTTGCATTCGTCCGGCGGGGGCATGGTTTCATCTTCGATGGCCGCCACGGCGCTGGTGTCGCTGGTGGCCATCCGCCAGGCGGTGGCCCGGATCGCGGTCCGACCCCCGGCGGTTAGCTCGGCCTGGATCAGCTCGATGGTGCGGCCTGCGCGCAGGGTGGTGCTCGCGATCGTGAATTCCCCGCCGGGAATCAGGCCCAGGATCTCGTAGCTGATCCGGGCGATGCGCATGTCGTCGCGGGGCTCGTGGCGGAGCAGGGCCTCGGCGAGGATTCCCGAGGCGGGCGCCATGTGCTGTTCCTGGGGGTTCCAGGCCCCCTGGACGTGGATCGTTGAACGGTAGCGGCCGCCGCCAAGGCTCTTGTAGTAGAAGTTGCCTTCCGCGAGTTCAGGAAGCTCAGTGCTCACGCATGCCCTTTCAGCGCCCGGTCGCCGGACCCTCGTCGTTGCTCGAACTCAGACCACTGTATCCCCTGCGGCGGGGCCATCGGCCGCCCGTGCGGCACCGCGCCGCCGCCGCACAAGAAGGAACACCGCCACAGCCGCGGCGAGGGCCAGCAGGAGCATTCCGGTAAGGGGCGAAGCGGCCGCGAGGGCCAGCCAGGCGTCTATCGCCGCGAACCCGATCGTCGCGTAGAGCAGGGCCCAGGCCGCGGAGCCGACGACGGCGGCGGGAAGGTAGCGACGCAAGGGCATCACGGCGGCGCCCGCGGCGAAGTTGATGGCTGTCTGGACACCTACCGTGAGGAACGACAGTATGACGGCGAACGGTCCCCAGCGCTGGATCAGCGCCTGGGCTTTGGCTGCCTTGCCCGTGTGGAAACGGGCGGCGAAGCGGCTCCGTTCAACGCCGGCCGCTGCTCCCCTGCCCAGCCAGTAGGTGACGTTGACCCGAATCATCACGATGCCGAACAGGATGGCAAGCGCCGCACCGAAAGGCAGTTTCAGAATGTCATCCATCGTCCGGCCTCCCAGCCAATCAAGCGCGCCAATTCGTAGCCCGGATCCCCGTTGACCGCTCCATTGACCGGACCTAACCTGAGGTGTCAGGACAAAGGAGTCACCATGAAACGCCTTGCTGCCATCCTGGCAGCCTTCGCTTTGCTTCCTCTGACTGCTCCCCCGGCCGGGGCCCAGCCCAACATCTACCACACCATCTATTCCAGCCACGGTTCAGCGAACGTGGATCAGACAAACGGCTGTGAGCGGGTGGAAATCTTTCTCTCCTCCAGTGTCTCAGCTTTTGCAAGCCAGCCCGGACCAGTCAACAAGCAGGGCCTCACCGGAGTCTTCGTGCGGGTCACGGACGCATGCGCCGTCCTTGCTGCAGCCGCGGCTCCGGGCGGTTCCGTGCTATTCCAGGCGGACGGACAGAACCTGGCACCGCTGAGCATCGACCCCCGACTGGAATCGGCGTCCATCGCCACAGAGGTGCCCGGCACTGACGGGGCCGGCAACCCGGTGACGATCCGCGTCGAGGCCACCTGGACCGGCGTCGGGCCCCTCGAGCACAGCACGGTGAACAGCCATGAGCAGTTCCCCGGCATCGGCAACGTGAGCGCAACCGACAACAACCTTCGCAGGGCCGCTGTGGCGACGGTGAGCGTTGAGGTGGGACCGTATTCGGTATCCGGCACGGACCCTAACGCCCTATTGGAGCAGGTGAAGTCACGTTGCGTGGAGGTGGCCCGGCCCGGCGTGGAAGAATTCTTCCCCTGCTTCGGATTCCCGGGTTAACCCGCGGAAAGCTGCTAACTTTGGCGCAGGGACAATTCGCCGCCGCAAGTCCAAGGAGGTTCTCTTCTGATCCGCGTAATCAGCTACAACCTCCGCAAGCACAGGGCAAGCAACGAGCTGAACCAGCTTGCCCGCGAGTTCGATCTCGACGCGCTATGCCTGCAGGAGTGCGATGCCACCGACCTTCCTGTGGCCTTGGGTCCATTGCGCCTGGCTGATTCCACCAAGGGAAACCGCCTGGGCCTGGCCATCTACTACCGTGCCGAACGCTTCAGCCCGGTGGAGAGCAGATCCTTCGCGCTGCAGAAATCCATTCACGACCGGGTCCTGGCGCCCGCGCATGAAAGGCTCCTGGGCAGCAGGATGACCGACCACAGCACCGGGCACGAACTGGTGATCGGATCCTTCCACGCCGCTCCCCTGACGGCATCGAACTCGCTGCGCCGCAAGCAGATCCACGCAGCCCACTCGGAGCTGATGGCCATGGGCGAGGACCTCATGACCCTTATGGTCGGCGACTTCAACTACCCGTTCTTCACGGAGAAACTGCACGCGCACGTCAAGAACTCCGGCTATTCGGTGTCCCTGAGCGACCGCAAGACCTACCTGAGGTACAAGGTCTTCCGCGGCCACTTCGACTTCGCCACGTCCGTTGGACTGGACATCAGCAAGGTCGAGACCTTACCGCAGGGCAGGTCGGACCACCTGCCGATCATGGTCACCGCAGGATACGGGCGGGAACCTGCCGTCCTCGCCGGCTAGCTGGTCTTGCGCTCGACGGCGAAATCGCCGCCGGGATAGAGAATCGTTTCATGCCCGTCATCGAAGCGCACGAAATAGGGCGGAGCCCCGTTCTCGCCTTTCACTTCGAGAATTTCCCCGTGACGGTCGGTCGATCCTACGGTCCTGCCCCGGATGATGATCCGGTCTCCCTGCGAAGCCTCCACGGCAACCACCTCCGTACATCAGCGTAGGAGCCTCCGGGCGCCGAGGGAATGGGATCGGGCGTGCGGAAACCTGAAGCCCGCTTGCGGGGGCAATGAATGTCGTGGGTGCGCGCTAGTTTCCGGATGAACCCGTTTCCCGGAAGGAATCGCACGTATGTCCGAAACAGCGCACTTCGAAGCCACCCCTGCCGTGTCAGGCATGCCCGACTGGTACCCGGAGCTCCTCGCTTCGGTTTCCCGCCAGATCCGTGCCGGCCGGTCACGGGCCATTTCCGCCGCCAACCGGGAAATGCTGCTGGCCTACTGGAGCATCGGCAAGGAACTGTCCGCCCGGGAATCCGCAGAGGGATGGGGCAGCAAGGTCGTCACCCGGCTCTCGGCCGATGTGCGCTCGGCATTCCCCGAAGCCAAGGGCTTCTCGCCCCGCAACCTGCGCTACATGAAGTCCTTCGCCCAGGCGTGGCCCGACTTTCCGATGTTGCAACAGCCTGTTGCAACATTGCCGTGGGGGCACAACGTCGTCCTGCTCGACAAACTGGACCAGGAGGAGAACCGTCTCTGGTACGCGGAACGGGCTTTGGCCGAGGGCTGGTCCCGCAGCGTCCTGGCATTGCAGATCGACAGCAAGGCCCACGCTCGCTCAGGCAAGGCCGTCACCAACTTCAAGGACACCTTGCCCCCGCCCGGTTCGGATCTTGCCGTGCAGGCCTTCAAGGACCCTTATGTCTTCGACTTTGTGGCGATGACCGGAAAACGCGATGAGCGGGACCTTGAACACCAGTTGGTTGTGCACGTTGAGAAGTTCCTGCTCGAGCTCGGCCGCGGCTTCGCCTTCGTCGGCCGCCAGGTACGGCTCACGGTCGACGGCGACGAGTTCTACGCCGACCTGCTCTTCTACACTTCAGGCTGCGCTGCTTCGTGGTCGTTGAACTCAAGGCCAGCGCGTTCAAGCCCGAATACCTGGGACAAATCAACCTGTACATGTCCGCCGTCGATGATCTGCTCGGCCATCCCGACGACCAGCCGACTATTGGCTTGCTGCTCTGCAGGACCAAGAACAACGTGGTGGCCGAATACGCCCTGCGGGGATTCAGCAAACCAATCGGGGTCGCGGAATGGGAGGCCGAAATCGTGGCCTCCCTCCCGGAAGAGTTCGCCTCCACGCTGCCCAGCATCACATTGCTGGAATCCGAACTCCGCCGGCAGGGCCCTGAATAGACGCCGACCAACGGTGGTAGGTAGACTGGTCTACCTACCACCTGAAAGGCGAACGCATGCCAGGCGCGAAGCAGGATCCTCCAACAAGCACTCAGCCCCGCAAGCGGGCGCGTGACGCCCTGCTGCAGGCGGCCGCCCGGCTCTTCTATGCTGATGGCCTGGCCGGCACAGGCATCGACACGATCACGGCCGAAGCCGGCGTGGCCAAGAAGAGCCTGTACAACAACTTCGCATCCAAATCCGAATTGGTGGGCGCCTACCTGGAAGCCCGGCACGCCGAATGGTTGGAGCTCTACCGGGCCAGACTCGACGGCGCAGCCAACGCCAAGGAACGGATCCTGGCGGTCTTCGATGCCTACGCGGATCACGCAGACATGGCCTACGAGCACGGCTTCCGCGGCTGCGGGCTTCTCAACGCCGCCGCCGAACTGCCGGCGGGCGATCCCGGGCGGGTAGCCGTCCGCCGACACAAAGAAGAGGTGGAGGCCTTGCTTTCGGAGCACCTCGCTGAGCTCCTCGACGACGCCGGACGCATCACCCCGATGGCCCGGCACTTGGCCTTCCTGCTGGAAGGGGCGATGGCCCGGGCGGGGCTCGAAGGCAGTGACCGCTGCATCCAGGAGGCGCGCAAGCTCGCCGCGGACATGATCGGCTCCTTGTGAGTGCCCCGGCTTTGGCGGGACGGGGATGGGGCGCCCTGGCGATCCTGCTCGCGTCCGCACTGTGGGGCACCACCGGGACAGCGGCCAGTTTTGCCCCCGAGGTCGGTTCCTTTGCAATCGGAGCAGCCGCAATGGGCATCGGCGGCTTGCTCCAAGCGGCGGTCGCTTCCCGGGCCATTGCCGCCTTCCGCTCCGCCCTCGGCCGGCGCTGGCCAGTTGTCGCCATCGGCGCCTTTGCAGTCGCGGTCTACCCGCTGGCCTTCTATTCGTCGATGCGGTTGGCCGGTGTGGCAATCGGAACCGTGGTTTCACTGGGTTCGGCTCCCCTCGCATCCGCCCTCATCGAACGGGTCATGGACAGGAGCCCGTTCACTACCCGCTGGGCCCTCGGCGCGGCACTCGGCCTGGGCGGCGCCTTACTGCTGTGCCTCACGGGACCGGTCCACTCCGGCTCCGGCCGGGAGACGCCCGGCTGGGCCACAAGCCTAGGTATTGGCCTCGGGCTGATCGCGGGGCTCAGCTACGCCGTCTACTCCTGGGCGGCCCATCGCCTGATCGAACGGGGGATCCCATCGACGGCGGCCATGGGTGCGGTCTTCGGCGCGGGAGGCCTGCTGCTGATGCCCGTACTCGTCGTCAGCGGAGCTCCGCTGCTGGCGTCCTGGCAGAACCTGGCGGTGGGCGCCTACATGGCCGCAGTACCCATGTTCACCGGCTATGTCCTGTTCGGCTGGGGACTTGCCCGGGTCGGCGCCGGCACCGCCACCACCCTCACGTTGTCCGAGATCGTGGTGGCCGCCGTCCTGGCGGTACTGGTGGTTGGCGAGCAGCTTCCGGCACTGGCCTGGACCGGGGCCGCGCTCATCACGGGCAGTCTCTTCATCCTGGCGCTTCCCGCTCCAGTCCGGCGCCGGCGGCGCTTCGAAAGTCAAGCAGCCGACGGCGGGAAGCAGCTCCCGGCACCGGCGACCCATGACTGAACTGCGGTTCCGCCCGGAGCCGCGTTCGGCCGTCGGGCGTTTCACCGTCCGGCAGGCGGGCGTACCCTGAAGCTATCGCGCGGTTCGGAGAAAATATGCATTCACGCCTATCACGCATGATCCGAAAACACAGGCGGACCTGGCTGCCCGCCGCCGTCGCCGGGGCCGCCTTCCTGCTCGCGGCAATGGCTTGGCGCAGTCTCCGCATGCCCGAGCCCCGGCCCCGCCGGGAACCTCCCGAAGAGACCGGCCCGGAACGCCCTGAAGGAAACAGCAGGCTTCCGCTCATTTAGTAAGCATGCTTATAATCTGTCTTGGGTGCAAAAAGCACCAATCGCTGAAAGAGACCATTGGAGAACCCCCATGGGACTGGACGACAAGATCAGGAATGCCGCCGAAGAGGCAGCCGGCAAGGTCAAGGAAAAGACCGGTGAGGCTACGGACAACGAACAGCTCGAAGCTGAAGGCAAGGCCGACCAGATGAAGGCGAACGTGAAACAGGCCGGGGAAAAGGTCAAGGACGCCGCGAAGGACGCAACGGACGCGTTCAAGCAGGACTGAAATTCACGCAGGACTGAGATTCACGCAGGACTGAAAACAGCACCCCGCCTTATCGGGAACGCAGTATCCCCTTCCCCATCCGAAAGGAAGCACCAGTCATGAACACACTGTTGGTGATCGCGGGCATCATCGCGATCGTTTTGTTGCTCGTTGGAGGGATCAATCAGGCCCTCAGTTTCCTTCTGTGGGTCGGCCTGATCCTGCTGGTCCTTACCGTGCTCGGCTGGATCCTTGGCCGGTCCAGGGGCAGCCGGGTGCCGTAGCGAGGCACGCATGCGGACGTTCCGCGGCATCCTCGGGATCCTGGTCATTCTGTGGCTGGTCTCGGGGATCGTCGCGGCAGCCCAACGGGGTTACTTCAGGGAACCACCGGAACGCTGCTCACAAGCGGCGACCATTGCAGTGGTCATAGCGGCCGGCCCCCTGAACTACCTCGGCGTGAATCCCCGGGTGGGGTGCGAACTTCCGCAACCCTCGCCCTGACCCGCATGATCCGTTCCCGGGAAGCTGAGGAACGAACGTGAATTCCCCTACCCAACCCGAGCCGGCTCTACCCGGCTCGACGCCAGGACGGCCAGGCGGACGGTTTGCGTCCGCCGCCGTCCTGCTCTTCGCCTTGAGCCAAAGTGTCAGCGGCTGTTCGGCACCCCTGGACCAAGCGGCGGCCGGCGCCGTCAACCAGGGCTCATCGGCCGTCGGCACCAGTGCCCTCTCGCTCGACCTACTCGCGCGCGAGCGAGCCGGAAAAGCGGCTGTCGGGACGAGCCTGGAAGACATGGCAGGCGAGCTGGAGGACGCCCGGAAGAAGCTTCAGGACAACATGCCGGCCACCCCCGATGAGCGTACGCTGCACGGCGAGGTACGCCGCGCACTTGAGCGCGCCGAGGGTGCCTTGGGCCTGGCCCGGCAGGCGCTGGAGGCAAAGGACTCCCCCGGCGGCGACGGGAACACGCCCGCCTTGCAAGGTGCGCGGAGCGCGTTGGCAGCTTCGGCGAAGGAACTCGATGCCCTCCGTCAACGCCTGGGGACCGGACGGTGAAACGGCTCCTGGGCGTCGCCCTCGGTATCCTGACCGCGATCGGCGGATTCGTCGACATCGGCGACCTGGTGACGAACGCCGTCGTCGGATCCCGCTTCGGCTTGTCACTGATCTGGGTCGTGGGCGTCGGAGTGGTGGGCATTTGCCTGTTCGCGGATATGTCCGGCCGGGTCGCCGCCGTCTCCGGGAGGGCAACCTTCGAGGTAATCCGCGAACGGCTGGGGCCGCGGGCCGGCCTCGCCAATCTCGGTGCCTCTTTCTTCATCAACCTCATGACCGTGACGGCCGAAATCGGCGGTGTCGCCCTGGCCCTGCAGCTGGTCACGAGCATCCACCATCTGCTTTGGATTCCGCTGGCAGCCTTCGCGGTATGGCTGGTGATCTGGCGGGTCCGCTTCAAGATCATGGAAAATGTCGCCGGATTGCTCGGACTTTGCCTGGTGGTCTTCGGAGTCGCCCTGTTCCTGCTGCATCCGGACTGGGGACAGCTGGCCGGCCAGGCGCTGGCCCCCGCGGTCCCGCAGACGGAAAACGCCGCCGTCTACTGGTTCTATGCGGTCGGCTTGTTCGGCGCGGCGATGACGCCGTACGAGGTGTTCTTCTTCTCCTCCGGGGCCGTTGAGGAGGGGTGGAAGGCCAAGGACCTCGTCCAGTCACGGATCAATGTGCTGGCTGGCTTCCCCCTCGGCGGTTTGCTCTCGGTCGCGATTGCCGGCTGCGCCGCCGTCGTCCTGCTGCCGGCGGGCATCGAGGTGACGTCGCTGTCGCAGATCGTTCTCCCGGTGGCCGAGGCAGGCGGAAAACTCGCTTTGGCGTTCGCTCTCGTGGGCATCCTCGCGGCGACCTTTGGCGCCGCGCTGGAAACCACCCTGTCCAGCGGCTACACGCTCGCCCAGTTCTTTGGCTGGTCGTGGGGAAAGTTCCGCAGCCCGGTGCGCGCCGCCCGCTTCCATCTGTCGATGATTGTTTGCCTGCTGGTGGCGCTAGGGGTGCTGGCTACCGGAGCGGATCCGATCCTGATCACCGAATACTCGGTGGTCTTCTCCGCAGTCGCCCTCCCCCTGACCTACCTGCCGATCCTGATCGTCGCCAATGACCCGCAATACATGGGCCCGAACGTCAACAGCCGCGGCATCAACGTGGCAGCCAACATCTACCTGCTGATCATCCTCGCAGCATCCCTCGGAGCGATCCCCCTCATGATCATCACCGGAGCCGGAGCATGAAAAGACCGCAGAACACTCCTGCCCGCCTCGAGCCCGCACCGCACACGGCAGGCCGCGTCCTTGACGCCCAGCTCCACCTGCTGGACCGGCAAGTGATCGACGTCGAGGGCCTCCCCGTCACGACCGTCGACGACCTCGAGTTGGACGGAGTCGAGGCGGACGCCCCCATTGCCCCGGACGCCCCGGCGCCGGTGATTTCAGCTCTCCTGACCGGGCCGGTACTCGGCACGCGGATCTTCGGCGGACGGCCGCCGTCGAGCCGGCTGATCCGACTGCCGTGGCGGGACGTGTCCGCTGTGGATGTCACTATCAGGCTGGGCGTGCGCAGCGAAGGCCTCGACGCAAGCTGGGTGGAGCGCTGGATCCGGGACAAGATCATCAAGCGGATACCCGGAGGAAAGCATGATCCTGACTGATGTCCTTGGCTCACGTGTGTACGCCCCCGCAGGGACCTACCTGGGGCGCGTGGCGGACGCGCGGTTCGTCCTGGACCAGCCGCCGCCCGGGCAGTTGCTGGCCGGGGCCCGCCTGCAGGGCCTGATCGTTAGCCCGCATTCAGCAGGGTCGTTCATGGGCTACGAGCGCAACAACGTCAACCGGCCCTGGCCCCTGGCCCAGATTCTGGAGTGGTGGCACCGGGGATCGTTCCTTGTCCTCTGGGAGGACATCGAGGTGATGGGACCGGAGACAGTCAGGCTGCGCGAAGAGTTCAGCGCCTACGATCCCGGGCTGCAAGGAACCGGCACGGCATAGCCGCACCGGCTCCCCGTCTTAGCGAGCACCGCTACCCGTCGGGCGGCGTCCTACTCGTCAGGCGGCCGGACCGCGAGATCGGGATCATCGCCCGCCGGTCCGCCGTCCTCCGGGTACTCACCTGCGGTGTAGTCGTTCTCGCCGCGCCCGGATTCCCCTTCTTCGGCGGCGACAGCACCGCCCTCGCCGTAGTCGCCTTCTGTGTAGCGGCCCCGTTCCTCATCTTCCGGCGGCAGTTCCCGCCGGTCTTCAGGCCGTGCTTCTTCAGACATGGCTTCGCCGCCCGGCGATCAGTCCGTAGATCAACAGCACGATCACGGAGCCGCCGATCGCCAGCAGCCAGGTCCGCCAAGAGAAGAATTCCTGCAGGCCGCCGCCGAAGATGAGTCCGCCAATCCAGCCGCCCAGCAAGGCGCCGACCACGCCAAGAACCAAGGTGATGAACCAACCGCCGCCTTGCTTTCCGGGAATGAGCAGCTTGGCGATGGCACCGGCGATCAGGCCGAGCAGGAGGAATCCGAAGAATCCCATAATGTTCTCGCTTCCTTTGGGTTTGCCGTACGGTCGGTTAGCGTCCGACGGCGGCCCGCGGCTTTCGCGGGCCGGTTCAGTTGCTTCTGTGGTTTCCTTGCGCTAGTTGTCGCCCCGCGTTAGTGGTTGCGAAGGGCGTCGATCAGTTCGGATTTGGTCTTGGAGGAATAGCCCTTCAGGCCCAGTTCCTTGGCGCGGGCCTTGAGCTCCGGGACGGTGCGCTCGTCATAGTCCTTCGCGTTGCCGCCCCGGCTCCCGACTTTCTTGCGACCTTCCTTGGCTGCGGCGTTGGAGATGCGGGCAGCCTTTTCCTTCGAAGCACCTTCGTCGCGCAGTTCCTCGTAGAGTTCGGGATCCTTCAGGCTTGGGTTCTTCTTTCCGGGCATTATCTCGCCTCCCTCCACACACCATGCGCGGCCCGGCCATGGTCCGGAACCAGGTGAAGCCCGTGTGAGTGCCGGATTGCGGCCACGTCGCCATGCCCGTGGCTGCGATCGCGAATCAGCCCTGTACCTGCAAGCTCTCTGGTTCGCCAGATCCCCTTGACCGCGGCCTGTTTGCTGGGGAACGTAATGGACATCGCCAGCAGTTCTCCGTCGCCGGCCACCAATGCGACCCTGAAACCGCCGTCGAGTGCGTCAACCAGTTCGAAATACCCTGCCATGTCGTCCGCCTCCTGGTTCATCGATGTTCGCCAACGAATGCAAGGACACTAGTAAGTGTACTTAGTAGCTTGCCCGGCGGACACCCCTGGCAAGGCCCGGTGACGCCACGTACCTTGAGGTTGTTCCCCGACCGGCGGGCCCCCGCCCCGGTCCCGGGCACAAACTGTGCGCGCGAAAGCGCGAAGGCTAGATGACGACCTGTACGGTGAAGCCGCCTTCTTCTTCGCGCCTCGCTCGGGCAGCAGTCGCGACGGCCCCCGGAATGTCATCGAACGTGCGGGAGTGGACGAGCATGCCCGGGATTTCGTCAACGGTCACCGCGATCTTCCCGTCGGTGGCTTCCTTGATCCGTGCGGTGAGGTTCGCCTGGCCGTCTTTCCGAAGAGCTTGGGTCGATGCTTGCCGGCGGAGCGAATAGAAGGGGGTTGATCGGCGTCGGGCGCCCTTCGGACGGTCACATTGGATGATTTCCGCATCCTCAAGGATTGCCAGATGTACGAAGAGGGTGGCCCTGCAGACCTCCACTTCCGTGAGGATGTCCGAGAGCCTGCTGGCACCATGGCGGGCAAGGTAGCTGATGATCTGGGCGTGAAGCCGGGTGTGCCTGGTCCTGGTCGGGGCGGCGGGAGCAGAAGCGGGTGATTCAGGCTCCTGAGTGGTTGTTTGGCCCGGCTTCCGGATGGTTGTTTGTGTCATGGCCGGAACCTTCGCCCCGCGCTCGTCAGGCATGCACCGTGATACCTGTCGGTTGATCTCTTGTTCACTGTTTTCGCTCTCCTTGGTTTCTCCAGCGCACGGCACGTCATTGTGCCTATACGCGGTTTCGGGCATAGCGGATCATCCCGGAACCGTCGCTGTTTCGACGGGCCGGGAAGGACAAACGGGGGTGTTCTATTGGCCGGTTACAGCTCCTGGGGGTCCTTGGCCGTGACTGTCTCGAGGGCGAACTCGACTCCCTGAAGGTGCAGCATCATGGCGAGGGTGGCCTCGTCCGCGGATCCGCGCTCAATTGCGGCGAAAATCGCGTGGTGCTCGGCCCCGGATTCCTTCCTGCGGTCAAGAACCTGGTTCAGGGTGTTGGACTGCTTGGACATCGCGTCTTCAATGTCCGCCTGCATGGTCGCGAAGACGCCGTTTCCGCTGGCCCGGGCGATCCGGGCATGGAACTCCGAGTTGAGCGCTACCCACTGGGACAGCTCTTCTTCCGCGTCCATGGCCTCCAGGATCTCCCGGAGTCCTTCAAGGTCCTCGGGGCTCCTGCGTTGTGCGGCCAGGCCAGCAGCGGGAATCTCAATGTGGGGCCGCGCCTCCATCAGCTGGTGCGCCGAATATTTGCCCAAGCGCAAATCCTGCACCGCCTTGTCGGCGATGACGAATGTCCCTTTGCCGGTCTGGGTTGCCGTCAAACCGAGGGACCCGAGCGACCTTAGTGCCTCGCGGACCATCGTCCGGGACACACCGAACCGTTGCGCCAGCATCGCTTCGGATTCCAGCCTGCTTCCGACGGGGATCTTCCCGCCCTCGATCGCGGAACGCAGGGCCGCCAGGACGCCCTCTGCAGCACCGACCCGCACAAGGGGCCCCTGACCAACTGTCCAGCTGTCCAACAGGTTGTCCATGCTTCGAGCGTGACATGGAGCGCACTCCCCGGTCAAGAACGTTCCGGAGGATGTCACATTCGCGTTTCCTTAAGACCACCGGGCGTTTGCTGTCCGGCGTGCACAGCCTGCCGGACGACTGCCAGGAAGCGGCCGCTGGAATAGAAATGTGGCCAGTTGCAAAGGCAACTGGCCACACGCTACTGGCTATTCGCGAATCATTGTTGGCAGCTCAGGAAGGACCTAGAACTCCCAGTCCTCGTCTTCCGTGTTCACGGCCTTGCCGATCACGTAGGAGGAACCGGAGCCGGAGAAGAAGTCGTGGTTCTCGTCCGCGTTCGGGGACAGGGCCGAGAGGATCGCCGGGTTCACGTCGGTGACGGAAGCCGGGAACATGGCCTCGTAGCCGAGGTTCATGAGCGCCTTGTTGGCGTTGTAGTGCAGGAACTTCTTGACGTCCTCGGCCAGGCCCACGCCGTCGTAGAGATCGTGCGTGTACTGGACTTCGTTTTCGTACAGCTCGAAGAGCAACTCGAAGGTGTAGTCCTTGATTTCCTGGCGCTTCTCCTCGGAGACCTTCTCGAGGCCCTTCTGGAACTTGTAGCCGATGTAGTAGCCGTGCACGGCCTCGTCGCGGATGATGAGGCGGATGAGGTCGGCCGTGTTCGTGAGCTTAGCGCGCGAGGACCAGTACATGGGCAGGTAGAAGCCCGAGTAGAACAGGAAGCTCTCCAGCAGGGTGGAAGCCACCTTCCGCTTCAGCGGGTCGTCGCCCTGGTAGTAGTCCATGACGATCTGCGCCTTCTTCTGCAGGTTCTCGTTCTCGAGTGACCAGCGGAAGGCGTCGTCGATCTCCTTGGTGGAGCACAGGGTGGAGAAGATCGAGGAGTAGCTCTTGGCGTGCACCGACTCCATGAAGGCGATGTTCGTGTAGACGGCTTCTTCATGCGGGGTGAGTGCATCCGGGATCAGCGAGACGGCGCCCACCGTGCCCTGGATGGTGTCCAGCAGCGTCAGGCCCGTGAAGACGCGCATGGTGAGCTGCTGCTCTTCGGGGGTGAGCGTGTGCCAGGACTGGACGTCGTTGGACAGCGGCACCTTCTCCGGCAACCAGAAGTTGTTGACCAGGCGGTTCCACACCTCCACGTCCTTGTCATCCTGGATGCGGTTCCAGTTGATCGCTTCGACGTGGCTGAGCAGCTTGACCTTTTCGGTCATTTCGTCTCCCTAACGTATGTGTTCTTAAAGGTAAGCGTACGACGCCGGGCGCGCGCCCGGCGTCGTACTCTTCAGTTTTGGTTCCCTACGAGAGAGGGGGTCAGAGCATGCAGCTGACGCAACCCTCAACCTCCGTACCTTCCAGCGCGAGCTGGCGGAGGCGGATGTAGTAGAGCGTCTTGATGCCCTTGCGCCAGGCGTAGATCTGGGCCTTGTTGATGTCACGCGTGGTGGCGGTGTCCTTGAAGAACAGCGTCAGGGACAGGCCCTGGTCCACGTGCTGCGTGGCGGCGGCGTAGGTGTCGATGATCTTTTCGTAGCCGATCTCGTACGCGTCCTGGTAGTAGTCCAGGTTGTCGTTGGTGAGGTACGGCGCCGGGTAGTAGACGCGGCCGATCTTGCCTTCCTTGCGGATTTCGATCTTGGCGGCCACCGGATGGATCGACGAGGTGGAGTTGTTGATGTAGCTGATGGAGCCGGTGGGCGGCACGGCCTGCAGGTTCTGGTTGTAGATGCCGTGCTCCATGACGGAGGCCTTCAGCTCGCGCCAGTCATCCTGGGTGGGGATGTGGTGGTTAGCGAACAGCTCGCGGACGCGTTCGGTTTCCGGAGCCCACTCCTGCTCGGTGTACTTGTCGAAGAACTCGCCGCTGGCGTACTTCGAGTCCTCGAACCCGCCGAACTTCTCCCCCGTCTCGATGGCGAGCTTGTTGGAGGCACGCAGGGCGTGGAACAACACCGTATAGAAGTAGATGTTGGTGAAGTCCAGGCCTTCTTCGGAACCGTAGTGGACGTGCTCGCGGGCGAGGTAGCCGTGCAGGTTCATCTGGCCGAGGCCGATTGCGTGGCTCTGGGCGTTGCCCTGGGCGATCGACGGGACCGAGTTGATGTAGGACATATCCGACACCGCGGACAGCGCGCGGATGGACGTCTCGATGGAGGCACCGAAGTCCGGGGAGTCCATGGTCTTGGCGATGTTCATCGAACCCAGGTTGCAGGAGATGTCCTTGCCCACGGTCTCGTAGCTGAGATCCTCGCCGTAGATGGACGGCGTGGAAACCTGCAGGATCTCCGAGCACAGGTTGCTCATGGTGATCTTGCCGGCGATCGGGTTGGCCCGGTTCACGGTGTCCTCGAACATGATGTACGGGTAGCCGGATTCGAACTGGATCTCCGCGAGGGTCTGGAAGAACTCGCGGGCGTTGATCTTGGTCTTCTTGATCCGGGAGTCGTCCACCATCTCGTAGTACTTCTCGGTGACCGAGATGTCGGAGAAGGGCACGCCATAGACGCGTTCGACGTCGTACGGGGAGAACAAGTACATGTCCTCGTTCTTCTTGGCCAGCTCGAAGGTGATGTCCGGGATCACGACGCCGAGCGAGAGGGTCTTGATGCGGATCTTCTCGTCTGCGTTCTCGCGCTTGGTGTCAAGGAAGCGGTAGATGTCCGGGTGGTGGGCGTGCAGGTACACGGCACCTGCACCCTGGCGGGCACCGAGCTGGTTGGCGTAGGAGAAGCTGTCTTCGAGGAGCTTCATCACGGGGATGACGCCGGAGGACTGGTTCTCGATCTGCTTGATCGGCGCGCCGTGCTCACGGATGTTGGTCAGGGACAGCGCCACGCCGCCGCCGCGCTTGGACAGCTGCAGGGCGGAGTTGATGCCGCGGGCGATCGACTCCATGTTGTCTTCGATGCGCAGCAGGAAGCAGGAGACCAGCTCGCCGCGCTGGGCCTTGCCGGCGTTGAGGAAGGTCGGGGTGGCCGGCTGGAAGCGGCCGTCGATGATCTCGTCCACCAGGCGGGTGGCGAGTTCCTCGTTGCCGCGGCCCAGGTGCAGGGCGACCATGCAGACGCGGTCTTCGTAGCGCTCCAGGAACCGCTTGCCGTCGAAGGTCTTCAGCGTGTAGGAGGTGTAGAACTTGAAGGCGCCCAGGAAGGTCTCGAAGCGGAATTTCTTCTTGTAGGCGCGGTTGAACAGCTCACGGATGAAGTTCATCGTGTACTGGTCGAGGGTTTCGCGCTCGTAGTACTGGTTCTTCACCAGGTAGTCGAGCTTCTCCTCCAGGTCGTGGAAGAACACCGTGTTGTTGTTGACGTGCTGCAGGAAGTACTGGTGTGCAGCCTCACGGTCGGCCTCGAACTGGATCCTGCCGTCCGCGCCGTAAAGGTTCAGCATCGCGTTGAGCTCGTGATAGCCCAGGCCCTTGTAGGCCTCGGGAAGCGGCTTCTTGTCCTGGCCGGTTTCCACGGACTGCGTTACTTCTGCTTCTGCGACAGTAGTGTCCAAAACTTGTCCAATCCTTGGCTCACCCGGTCGACGTCTTCCGGGGTTCCCATAAGTTCGAATTTATAGAGGTGCGGAACCTTGCACTTTGCGGCGATGATGTCGCCGGCTGCACAGTAGTTGTCCGCGAAGTTCGTGTTCCCGGCCCCGATGACGCCGCGGATCAGCGCCCTGTTGTGCGGGTTGTTCAGGAACCTGATGACCTGCTTGGGCACCGAGCCTTCGCCGTTGGTGCCGCCGTAAGTCGGCACCACAAGCACATAAGGTTCCAATGCAAGCAGCGGAGCGTCCTTGGCGTAGAGGGGAATCCGGGCCGCGTCCCTGCCCAGTTTCTCGACAAAGCGCCGGGTGTTCTCCGAGGTGGAGGAAAAATAGATGAGGTGACTCCTCGTACTGACGGTTTCACCGTCGGCACGTGCAGATGCTGTTGCCAGCGCTGCCATGGGGGTCACCTCATCTTTGTAAATCTTTGGCGGTGGCCGGTACCGGGGGCTAGATCACCGGAAAGCTAGGCCACCGAAGCGGCCGCGACGGCCAGCTCTTCGATCTTGTCCGGACGGAATCCCGACCAGTGGTCCTGCTCGGTCACCACAACGGGGGCCTGCATGTAGCCGAGGGCCTTCAGGCGTGCCAGCGCCTCGGCATCCTGGGAGATGTCAACGCTCTGGTAGGCGATGCCCTTCTTGTCCAGCGCCCGGTAGGTGGCGTTGCACTGAACACAGGCCGGCTTCGTGTAAACCGTGACGGTCATGATCCCTGTCCCCTCAGTTGGAGTCTTCTTCGTATTCGGCAGGCCCGTGTCGGTTGCTACTGAATCCGATGCCGGCCCGCTTGCTGCAATGGCAGCTGATGCTCTTGTCTGTCTTGTGCTGGTTTCCCGCCCAATCCGTAAATCGATACTACATGTAGTGCAAGCAGCTGGCGCGGACCCCAAGATGATGTATTACAAGTATGTCATTTAACACACCGGTAGTCCACAGGCAGGGGGTCGGAAAATGGCCGGAAATCCGCCAAAAGTGGTAGTTCAATCCACACCCTGTGGATTGGTTAACCACATTTAATTGCCCGCGTGTCGCGGCGCCCCGGCGTGTCGCAGACAGCGGGGGTTGCGCCCTGGAAGCCGGCCTCAAGGAAGGCGGAGGACCCGGCTACACTGGCTGGGCACGGAAATCCGCCTGCCCCAGCCGAAGGATCACTGATGGTCAACCTCCTCCACCTGCGCACGCTCCTCGAAGTGACGCGGCTTGGATCCTTCGCCGCCGCGGCCACGCGGCTGGGTTACACGGCGTCGGCGGTCTCCCAGCAGATGGCGGCCCTGGAACGGGACACCGGCGTCGAACTCTTCCACCGCTCCGCCCGCAGCGTGGTGCCCACAGAGGCCGCATTCACCATGGTCCGGCACGCTTCGAAGGTGCTCACCGACGTCGAGGCCCTGCTGGCGGCAGCCTCCCGCAGCCAAGACTCCCCCACCCAGGAACTCAGGCTCGGCATCTTCCCCAGCCTGGCCACGTACGTGCTGCCGGACATCCTGCGGAATCCGCGCTGGAACGACCTCGGCATCGAGCTGCGGGTATCCGTGGCCGAGCCAGCCCAGACCATCCAGGGCCTGCGCACCGGCGGGGACCTCGACGTCGCGCTCGTCTACCAGGTGGGCCAATCCGGACTGGCCTGGCCGCACACCCTGGACCGGCAGTGGATCGGCGACGACGACTTCCGGGTGGTCCTGCCCGCCTCCTGGGGAATCCGGGAGGATGCGGAAATGCAGGCCGCCCAGCTGTCGGACATGCCGTGGATCATCCACCATCCGGGCACCAGCGACGCCCTCGTGATCGAGCGGCTTTTCGCCAGTTGCAACCTGCACCCGCGGGTCGTGGCCTACAGCGACGACTTCCACGCCAGCCTCGAAATGGCGGCAGCGGGCCTGGGTGCCGCGCTGGTACCGGAACTGGCGCTGCGGCATCGGCCGGCCGGCGTCGTCGTCCTGGACGTGCCGGACATCCGGCTGGCCCGGAACGTCTTCGCCCTGCTCATCAACGAAAAGCGCACCGCGCAGGTGCAGCTCTTCACCGAACTGCTGGCTGACACGCTGCGCGGCACGTCCCCGGCTCCCCCCGCAAAGGCGCAGCCCAGGGCCCGGCGCGCGGCGGCAAAGTCACAGTCCGAGCGCCGTCCGTGAATTCACCCGGGATGCTGGAACCGGCTGGTTCTTGGGTCTAGATTGTTGGCATGAGCAAGGTAGCGAGCAAACATTTCGGGGAGATTGAGCTCAACCACGGGCGTGAACATTGCTACGTGGCCTCGCACGAGCTCGCGGGAACTCCCCTGGAACTTGACCTGAATGTAGGTGCGCACGATCACTTCGACGAGCGCGCCCTGCACAAGGTGGACTACCGTCTGGGCTATCTTTCCGAACTGGTCGAGCAGGTCCGCGACATGATCGCGGGCGAACTCGAACAGGAGGGCACCAACTCGCAGCAGTTCCTGCACTTCCATTCCACGCAGCTCAAGGAGGAGCAGCTGGAAGCCGTGTTCGGCGTCCGGGACAAGGACGAACTAACCCACGACGTTTTCCTCAAGGCGCTCAAGCTCGGGCACGTAGCGATCTACCCCGGGCAGCCCGAGCGCTATTTCGTCCTCGACTTCACCCTCGGCTCCCACTTCACGGACGAAGTCCTGGTGGCGGCCGCCGATGAGGACGGAGTGGTGGACGACGAGATCCTCTGGGAATCCTGAGGATCCGCTAAACAACGACGGCGGCCGCCCACCTTCCGGTGGGCGGCCGCCGTTCGCTCGCTACTGGAGCCGGTCTACTTGGCTACTTGGCCGTTTCCAGCAGTTCCGCGCGGACAGCCTTGGTTGCCTTGACCAGGTTGCGCAGGGACTCTTCGGTCTCGGCGTAACCGCGGGTCTTCAGGCCGCAGTCCGGGTTGACCCAGAGCTGGCGGGACGGGACGTGCTTGACGGCGGTGGAGAGCAGTTCGGTGACCTCAGCCTCGCCCGGGACACGCGGCGAGTGGATGTCGTAGACACCCGGACCGACGCCGCGGCCGAAGCCGTGGGACTCGAGGTCGTGGACGACCTCCATGCGGGAACGGGCGGCTTCGATGGAGGTCACGTCGGCGTCGAGGCCGTCGATCGCGTCGATGATCACACCGAACTCGGAGTAGCAGAGGTGGGTGTGGATCTGGGTGGCGTCCTCGGCCCCGGCGGTGGCCAGGCGGAAGGAATCCACGGACCACTTCAGGTAGTCGGCGTGGTCGGCCTTGCGCAGCGGCAGCAGCTCGCGGAGGGCGGGCTCGTCCACCTGGATGACCTTGATACCGGCGGCTTCGAGGTCTGCGATCTCGTCGCGCAGGGCCAGGCCCACCTGGTTGGCGGTCTCACCCAAGGGCTGGTCGTCGCGGACGAAGGACCAGGCCAGGATGGTGACCGGGCCGGTCAGCATGCCCTTCATCGGCTTCTCGGTGAGGGACTGGGCGTACTCGGCCCAGGCCACCGTGATCGGGGCCGAACGGGTGACGTCGCCCCAGAGGATGGACGGACGGGTGCAGCGGGAGCCGTAGGACTGGACCCAGCCGTGGACCGTGACGTCGAAGCCTTCGAGGTTCTCGGCGAAGTACTGGACCATGTCGTTGCGCTCGGGCCCGCCGTGCACCAGGACGTCGTAGCCGAGCTCTTCCTGCAGCTCGACGACGCGCTTGATCTCGTCCTTCATGAGCTGCTCGTACTGCTCGTTGGTCAGGTCTCCCTTGATGTTGCGGGCACGTGCCGAGCGGATCTCGGACGTCTGCGGGAAGGAACCGATGGTGGTGGTGGGCAGCGGCGGCAGCTGCAGCGCCTTCTCCTGGGCCTCTTCGCGGACAGAGTACTCGGAGCGGCTGAAGTCGGCGGCGGTCAGGGCCGCGGTGCGGGCCCGGACGTCCTCGCGGCGGACGCCTTCGGCGACGGCGCGGGAAGCGATGACAGCAGAAGCTTCGTCGATTGCGGCCTTCGCGGAAGCCGGGTCCGCCAGGTAGCCGGCGAGGGTCTTGACCTCAATGGCCTTCTGGTCGGCGAAGGCCAGCCAGCTGCGCAGCTCTGCGGACAGCTTGGCCTCTTCCTCGACGTCGTGCGGGACGTGCCGGGTGGAGGTGGAGGTGCTGACGGCGAGCTTGCCGGCGGCGGCCTTCAATTCGTCCAGCTTCGCTACGGAAGCGGCGAGGTCGTTGCGCCAGATGTTGTGGCCGTCCACGACGCCGGCAACCAGGGTCTTGTTGCCAAGGGCCGCCAGGGCGGCTGCGGATGGAACCGCACCCTTGAAGACGTCGATGTGCAGGGCGTCGACGGCGGTGCCGGCAATGGCGCCGAGCTGGCCGTCGAGGGAGCCGTACGGGGTGGAAACGAACAGCTGCGGACGGGCGGCGGCACCGGCCAGGACCTCGTAGGCACGGGCAACGGCAGCTTCGATTTCGGTGGCCGGGGTCTCCTGGTCGACAACCAGGGCGGGCTCGTCCAGCTGGACCCAGCTTGCGCCGGCTGCTGCGAGCTTTTCGAGCAGCTGCACGTACACCGGCAGGACATCCTCGAAGCGGGAGAGCGGAGCGAAGCCGGCGGGAGCGTCGTCCGAAGCCTTGGACAGCAGCAGGTAGGTTACCGGGCCGACGATGTACGGGCGGGTTTCGATGCCGTTGGCCAGCGCGAACTCGAATTCCTCGACGATGCGGTTGGAGGCGAGGGTGAACTCGGTCTCCGGGCCGATTTCCGGAACCAGGTAGTGGTAGTTGGTGTCGAACCACTTGGTCATTTCCAGCGGCTGCTGTTCCTTGTTGCCGCGTGCCAGGGTGAAGTAGCCGTCGATGTCCAGCTGGCCCTCGGTGTTGAGGAGCTTGCCGAAGCGGGCCGGGACAGCACCCAGGTGGGCGGTGGCGTCCAGGACCTGGTCGTAGAAGGAGAAGGTGCCCGGCACGGCGGCGGCTTCGTTGAGGCCCAGTTCCTGCAGGCGCTTGGCCGTGGTCAACTGGATGTCCTTCGCAGCGGCATCCAGGGCTGCGGCGTCGATCTTGCCTGCCCAGTAGGCTTCGACGGCCTTCTTGAGTTCGCGGCGGCGGCCGATGCGCGGGTAGCCGAGCAGGGACGCGGACGGGAAGGGGGTGAGGTTGTCTTCAGGCATGGTTTTCATCAAATATGTGAAGTGCGGACCCTCGGCGGGATCCATCAGCCCATAGCGGGCCAAAAATCAGATGACGCTGCCGGCCGGCTGCTCAGCCGACCAGTTCCTGGCGGCGGGCGATGGCGTTGAGCCGGCTGGCCGGTCGTGCGGGGCGGGGCAGGGCCAGCTTGTCCAGCACGTCCAGCGCGCAGGTGTGCTCGTTGAAGGTGTACAGATGGATTCCGGGGGCTCCTGCATCAAGCGCTGCATTGGCCAGGTCCACCGTGGCGCTGACGCCGATCCGGCGCCGTTCGGCGTCGGTGTCCGCGGCGGCGAGCCTGTCGATCAGTTCCGGGGCGGGTTCGACGCCGGTGAGCTCACCGAGCCGCTTGAGGCGGCGCAGGCTGGTCAGGGGCATGACGCCCGGAATGATCGGGATGGTGACGCCGGCACGGCGGGCCCGGGACAGCAGGTCGGTGTACTGATCGGCGTGGAAGAACACCTGGGTGATGGCGAAGTCTGCACCGGAGCGCTGCTTGGCCAGCAGTACCTCAATGTCGTGTGCTTCGCTCGGGGATTCCGGGTGCCGGGTGGGATACGCGGCCACGCCCACGGCGATCTTGCCGGCGCAGAGCAGGGCCGAGCGGCGCTGTTCGACGCGGCGGATCAGCTCGATGAGGTCCTGGGCGTAGCGAAAGGACCCGTCCACGGGTTTGCCGCCGTCCTTCGGCAGGTCGCCGCGCAGGGCCAGGATGCCGCGCACACCGTGGTCGAGCAGGTCGCCGATGATTTCGGCCAGCTCTTCCGGAGTGTTGCCCACGCAGGTCAGGTGGGCCAGCGGACGGAGCGTGGTTTCGAGGAGGAGCCGGTTGATCAGCTCAATGGCGGTGTCATGGTTCGAGCCGCTGGCGCCATAGGTGACCGACACGTAGTCCGGGTCGGTGGCTTCAAGTTCGCCGATAGTGGTCCAGAGCGATTCCGCGGCCGCCGGGGAACGGGGCGGGAAAAGTTCATAGGACAGGGCGAGCGGTGCCGAGGTGGCGAGGTTGGGATGTGTGTCGATCAGGCTTGGTGGCGACATTTGCGTCCTTGGCTGTGAGTCAGCGGACCGCACCGCCCCAAAGGGCTACCCTGGACAGGGCTTGCCTTGGATTCGGCAGGAGGTCCGTGAATTTAGTTTGGGGATACACGGGCACGGACTTCAGCAGGACGCAGCCGCGACTGTTACGCCTGGAATGAAGCCGACCGTGTGCAAATGTCAGGCCCACATGGGGGCACCCACACCCTCCTGAGGAGGATCGCTGACACGTTACCGCGGTAGCTTGTGTACGACTCTAGGCCCGTGGCCGGGGGCCCACAAATCTCCGGCCGAATTAAGACGCAGTTTTACGGCCGTTTTGCCCGGCCTGGTGAATATTGTTCGATGCCACCCTCACCAGGGCCGCTCGGCCGTCACGCCAGGATCCGGGTTCCGCAGGTATTCGCCGCGCTGCTCGCTTTCCAGCCGCTCTCGCCGGGCCTTCCGCGCCGACTCTTCGAGCTGTTGCAGTTGCTCGTGCGCCGCGGAATCCGCCGCCTGCCTTTCTCCGGCGTCCTCGCCTTTGCCTCCGCTTTCCCCGGCCTTGGCTTCCAGGCGTTCCCGGGTTTCGGATAAACGGTCGCCCTCGCCCTCGGCGTTGCCCGGTCCGCCTGCATGGAAACAACCTTGCGGCGCATCCTTGATGACGGACTGCCCGTCCCGGTACAGCGCCCTGGCCGCCACATCGTCCCCGGCCCCGCGGCGGCCGTCGCCGAGCCTTTCGATGCTGAGCACCAGGTTGACCCGGATCCGGCAGCCCTCGGCTTCCGGTGCACCGCGGAGCGCTGTTTCGAACGATGTCCGAGCCGCCGCGAAGTCGCCGCGGAGCACGTGCGCGTCCCCCTTGGCGAAGTCCGCCTTGTAGGGCTCGATGAAGTTGGCGGTTCCGAGCCAGTCCGCGGCTGCTGCCAGGGCGGGTGCGTCCTTGTCTGTGAAGGCGCCTTCCGCGGCCGCCCCGACGGGCGCCAGGGAGAGCAGCTTGGCGGCCGCGGCGAGCACGACGGCGGCGGGCAACGCCGCCCACAGCAGGCGGCTCCGCCGGGCTCCGGCGCCTCCGCGGGCCTTTTCTGCAGAGCTCATGGCCGTTGTCCCGGGAGGCGTTTCAGGGCGACGGCGTGCCGCGCCGGCTCGGGCAGGGCGGCCGCGAAGGCCAGGAGCGCGAAGATCCAGTACAGTTCGGTGCGCCCCTCGCCGTCCTCGTCAGTGGTGGTGTTGAGGGTCCCCGGACGGGCCTTGCCCAGTGCCGCGCCGATTGCGTCCCCGGCGTCGCGGTGCACGTACGGGACGCCGAGTCCGTCCGCGATCCGGCGGAGCTGCCCCTCATCGATGCGTGACAGCGCATCCCGCCGGCCGCCGTCGGTGTTCTCCTCCAGGTACGCGCCGTCTCCGGCAACGTCCCTCATCCGGCCGCCCTCTCTGCTGCCGTAACCCAGCACCGCTCCCCCGGCCACAAGCCCGGGTTCGATGCCCAGCTCCGCGGCACCCTGCTTGGGGCTGGTGTTCTCGCCGTCGCCCAGGTAGAACACCACGGTGGGTCGGCCCGGATGCCGGACCTTGGCTGCCGTGAGCCGTTCCTCCAGCAGGGGGCCGGCGATGGTGACACTGCTCCCCTGGGCGTACAACGCTGCCTGGGGCTGCAGAACCTCCACCGCGGCGGCCAAGGCGTCGGCATCCTGGGTGAGCGGCATGCGCACCCCGGCGGCGCCGTCAAAGGTGATGAGGGCGAACTTCGCGCCGGCGAGCTCACGGGCGATCGCTGTGATGTCATTCCGGACGCCCTCCAGCCGGGGAGCGGCATTGCCGTAGTCTTCCGCGGCCATGCTGGTGCTGCTGTCCACCACGAAGAAGACATCGAGTTCAGCGGTTGCGGCACGGGCATCCCCGCCGGGCCAGCCGGGGCGCAGCGCGGCCGCCAGGAGCAGCAGCAGCGCGGTCGAACGCAACACGGCGAACCGTACCGGCCGGCCTCCGCGCTTGCGGTGCAAGGCCATCGCGGCGGGAACGACGACGGCGAGCGCAGCTGCCGCGATAAGCCACCAAGGGAGCACCGGCGCGAAAGTGAGGGTCATGGGATTCACGGTTCCAGCCGCCATCCCGCATAGAGGAGCACGCCACCGGCCAGCAGCGCGGCCAGGAGCGCGGGCTCCGGCCGGTCCGACACGATGAGCTGCGGGGCGCCTTGCTGCGCCGTGGCTTCGCTTTCCTGGACCTTCTGCACGATTCCGGGGACGGCGTCCGGGCTGTCCGGGGCGAAGTAGCTGCCGCCGCTCGCCTCGGCCGCCGCCCTGAGCCGGGCGCCGGGCTGGTTGCTGTCCTCCCCGTAGTCGAGGTCGCCGGGATTGAGGGCGTGGATCCTGATTCCCCTGGGTTTGGCGAGCTGGGCCGCCTGTTCCAGCGTGAAGATCGGCACCCCGGAAACGTAGTTGTCCGTGGCGAGGATGACGTTGCGGGAGCGGCCTGCATCCTGACTGTTCTCGGAGCCGGGGAAGCTGCGGATACAGCTGGCCAGCCCGTCGCCGACCAGCGAGGATCCTCTGCCTCCCCAGGTACCGCTGAAGAAGGAGTCCCCGCCGACGTCGAAGGCCTTGCGGGCGGCGGCAAGTTCCCCCGCGATGTAGTCGTAGTCGTCGCTCAGGGGGAAGAGCTGCACAGCGCGGCTGTCGAACATGACCATGCCGATGCGTTCGCCGTCGAACTCCCTGGCGAACCTTTCGAACACTCCTGTGATGGCGGCGTCGGTGCCGGCCATGGAGCCGGAGACGTCCAGGCAGAGGATGATGTCCCGGTTGCGCAGTTCGGGCCGGGTGGTGCTCCGCTCGGCCGGGCGGGCTGCGGCGAGCGCTGTTGCCGCCAGGAGCAGGAGGCCTGAGACGAGGGCGGCCGCGAGCCAGCGGCGGTGGCGTCGCAGGGCGCGCCGGTATTCCGGAAGCGCGGTGAGCCGCTCGCTGTGGGCAACGGGCCGCACATACTTGCCCCGGGCGCGCCTTCCAGCCAGGTACAGGGCAAGGGCCAGCGCGGCGGCCGCGATCGGCAGGATCCACCAGAAGCTCAGCTCCATGTCCGCACCGCCTGGCGGGCAAGCTCGGCGGACCGTTCCACGGCGGCCGGGCGGGCAGCGGCGAACTCGGCGGGGTACATCCCGGCGACGCCCGCGGCGACCGGGCCGAAGCCGTGGGCGTGGAGTTCCTCCAGGGTCATGTGCGTGGCCCGGATCCCGCGCACCTCCCCCGCGAAGCCCCGGAGCAGCAGGCTGAGCCGCTGGTGTGCTTCCCGTTGCGGGAGCCGGCCGGTACCGGCGTCGGCGACGACGGCGTCGATGGCCGCCAGGTAGCGTGCCCGGAGGGCCGGGAGCTCCGACGGCGGTCCGGCCGACCGGGCTGCCCGGTGGCCTTTCCGGGCCGGGCGGAACAGCCACGCCAAGGTTGCGGCGAGCAGCACGAGCAGCAGGATGCCCAGCCACATCCACTGCGTGCCGTACTGGAGCGGGGCATAGAAGCCGGAGTCATCCTGCATGCCGTTGCCCCTTGGAGTTGTGCCTTCCGCGGGACCTATGGCGCTCCAGCAGGGCGAAGAGTTCCGGCAGTACCTCCGTGCTGCCGCCCGCCCTGCCTTCTGCGATCCCGAGCCGGCGGAAGAGCTCCTGCCTGCGGTGTTCGCGCTCGTGGCCGGCCCGCAGGTACGCGGCGCGCACTACGGGATCGGCGGCCACGGCCGCCGGGATGCCCGAACCGTCCGCAACTTCGAAGGCCCCGGCGTCCGACGCGCGTGCCAGCTCGGCGTCGCGGACGGTGAACCAGAGGACTTCATGGCGGGCCTGGAGGCGGCGGAGCAGCCCTTCCGTGGCGGCGTCTGGCAGGAGCTCATCAGCGACCACCACCAGCAGCATCCGGCGCGGGAAGGTGCACAGCACGTGCTCAAGCTGCCGCGCGATGCCGCTCGGGCCGCCGTCGAGCACTGTGCTGCGGTCCACCTCCTGCAGGAGCCGCTCAAGGTGGTCTTCGCCGCTGCGCGGCGGGATGGTCCGTGATTGCGCGCCGTTGCCATGCACGAGACCGACGACGTCGCCGTGACGGTGCGCGAGGTAGCCCAGGACGCCGAGGGCCTGGACGGCGATGTCGCGCTTGTATTCCCCCGAGGCGGCGAGCGCGGCCATGTTCCGTCCCGTGTCCGTCACCAGCAGCACGGTCTGCCGCCGGACGGCGACGTAACGCTTCACGAGGGGCGCACCGTGCCGGGCGGTCGCTTTCCAGTCGATGTCGCGGACTTCGTCCCCCGGTGTGTAGGCACGGAGTTCGTCGAAATCCAGGCTCCGGCCCTTGAAGACGGAGCCGTACTCGCCGTCCAGCAGGCCGAGGGCCGACCGGCGCGCAAAGATGAACGTCTTTGATTGCACTTGCTTGAGCAGGCTCGCCATGGGGCGCCCTCAGGGGGTCTGTACCGAGGCGAGCACGGCGTCGATGACCGCCTCCACCCGGATGTTTTCCACGACGGCGTCAAAGCCCAGCACGACGCGGTGGCGCAGCACGCGGTGGGCGAGGTTCTTGGCGTCCTCGGGGATCACGTGGTCCCGCCCGTTGAGCAGTGCCAGGGCGCGGGCCGCCTGGCTGAAGGCGATGCTGGCGCGCGGGCTGGCGCCGAATTCCACGAGGGAAGCCAGGCGCGGTTCCAGATACTGGGCGGCATTGCGGGTCACGTACGCGATCCCGACGATGTAGCGCACGATCGCGGGATCGATGTAGATCCTGCGCACCAGTTCCTGTACCTCGATCACGGCATCAAGGGACACCGCGGCCGGCAGCTTCTGTGCCGGGCTGTAGACTCCGGCGTCGATCCTGCGGATGATTTCCGCTTCCTCTGCCGGATCCGGGTAATCGAGCACGTCCTTAAGCATGAAGCGGTCCATCTGGGCCTCGGGGAGGCGGTAGGTGCCTTCCTGCTCGATCGGGTTCTGGGTGGCCAGCACCAGGAACGGCGACGGCAGCGGGTGGCTTTGCCCGCCGATGGAGGTCTGGCGTTCCTGCATGGCTTCGAGCATGGCGCTCTGGGTCTTGGCGCTGGAGCGGTTGATTTCGTCGAGCAGCACGACGTTGGCGTGCACCGGGCCAAGCTGCGTGACGAAAGTGCCCTTGGCGGCGTCGTAGATCTGGGTGCCGGCGATGTCGCTCGGGAGCAGGTCCGGGGTGCACTGGATGCGGCGGAAGTCGGCGCTGACGGATTCCGCGACGGCCTGCGCCGCGGTGGTCTTCGCCAGCCCGGGCACGCTTTCCAACAGGACGTGTCCGCCGGTCAACAGGGCGATCAGGAGGGTTTCCCGCAGCCTGGCCTGGCCTACCACCTTGGCTTCGAAACTCCGCGAAATGGCGGCGACGAGCTGCTGTGCCCGGGCCATCTCGTTCCCCTGAATGCTGACAGTGGCGGTGTTCTGAAGCACCTGTGGTCCCCTCCGCTGGATTGCCCGTCCGGATTGGCGTCCTCCGGTCCGGCTCTCCCGGCACCGGACGGGCAGGAAACCGGCCCTAACAGCCAAGCCGTTCACCTCTGATGCGGCAATGGGGAGCCCTCCCCATGCGGGGGCCGCAGGGCTATCCTTTAGCCATGATTGAGCTCCCAGATAGTTACCAGGCGTACCTTGAAGGCAAGAGCGAGCGGGTCGTCCAGACCATCCGCCCGATCCTGATGCAATCAGCCGCGGACAGGCTCCACGGCGTCCGGATCTCCTACAACCCCGGACCCACCGGCCACCAGGCCCACCTCGACGAGAACATCCCCTACGGAACCATCGTGGAGGACATCGACTGAAACCCGGCGGCACTGCCGCCACTAGCGCCTCGTGCGGTCTCACGCCACGGTGGTCCATCGCCCCGGACTTCCGTGATGGCAACGCCCTTCCCGGGCCTTGGCGCCGGACAAAGATGTCCGGAACAGCGGGCCAAAGGAGTGCGCGATGAGACCTGGACGGATCCTGGCGGCGGCAGCGGCCGGCGTCGTACTGCTATTCGGAAGCGTGCCCCTGCCTGCGCCGCAGGCGCTGCCCAGCCGGACCGGAAACGTCCAGGCGGGCGCCCTGCAGGCGGTGCTTCCCGCAGTGCCCGGCCAGTTGCACGTGACCGCCGCCGGGGACTATTCCACCTCCAGCGCCGCCGCAGGCGTGCTCTCCCGGATCGGCACGGTCCGGCCGGACCTGCATTTCGCCTTGGGCGATCTCTCCTACACCGCGGGCCTCCCCGAGCAGGACTGGTGCGACTTCGTCACCGCACGCACCGGGGCCGGTTTCCCCTTCGAACTGGTCTCCGGCAACCATGAGAGCAACGGGCAGAACGGCTACATCAACAACTTCTCCGCCTGCCTGCCGAACCAGCTTCCCGGTGTAGTGGGCACCTATGGCCGCCAGTACTACGTGGACGTCCCCCAACAGGACCCGCTGGCCCGCTTCATCGTCATCTCCCCCGGCATCCCCTTCGAGGCCGGCAACCTCAACTATGCGCCCGGAAGCAGCAACTACACGTGGACGTCCAACGCCATCGATTCCGCCCGGGCCTCCGGGATTCCCTGGGTCGTGGTGGGCATGCACACGCCCTGCTTGTCCGTGGGCCAGTATCCCTGCGCCTCCGGGGAAGGAATCGCCAACCTCCTGCTCAGCAAGAAGGTGGACCTGGTCCTTAACGGACATGAGCACCTGTACCAGCGCAGCAAGCAGCTCGCGACAGCGGCCGGCTGCACGGGGATCACCACCGATGTCTACAACCCGGCCTGCGTGCGCGATGCCGACAACTCACTGGCCAAGGGCGCGGGCACGGTCTTCGCCACCGTGGGCACCGGCGGCGTGGCCCTGCGCGACGTCAACGCAGCCGATCCGGAAGCCCCGTACTTCGCCGCCTGGTCCGGCCTGAACTCGAGCCCCAGCCACGGCCTGCTCGACCTGCAGTTCAGCGCCACCACCCTCACAGCCGGCTTCCTCGCCACGGACGGAAGCTTCACGGACTCCTTCAGCATCGCCCCGGCAGGGAACAACACGCCGCCGCAGGCATCCTTCACCAGCAGTTGCACCGGACTCAGCTGCACCTTCGACGGCGCTGCCTCCCAGGATCCCGACGGCACCATCGCGGGCTACCTGTGGGACTTCGGCGACGGCACCTCGTCCACCGCCCAGCCCGCCTCCAAGAGCTACGCATCGGCCGGAAGCAGGACGGTGAGCCTCACGGTTACCGACAATGACGGCGCGACGGCGGTCACCAGCCAGGTCGTCACCGTCACCGCTCCGGGGGTCCTCGCGGCCGACGCCTTCGGCCGGACCGCCAGCAACAGCCTCGGCACTGCCGACACCGGCGGTGCCTGGTCGACAACGGGAAGCACCGCGAACTACTCCGTCTCCGCAGGCACGGGACGCCTGCGCCTGCCCGCCGCGGGGAACAGCAACTACGCCTACCTGCCTGCCGTGTCCTCCGCCGCGACCGACCTCTATCTGGAAGCCGCCAGCGACAAGCCCGCCAGCGGTTCCGGGCTGTACCTTTCCGCAATCGGCCGCCGGATCGCCGGGGCCGGGGAATACCGCTGCAAGGTGACAGTCTCCGCGTCCGGAGCAGTGAGCCTCTCCCTGGTCCGCACCAGCTCGACCGGCGCGGAGACCACCATCCAGGCCGCGGTTGCCGTGGCGGGCGTGAACTACGCCGTGGGCGACAAGCTTTCCGTGCGGCTCCAGGTTACCGGCACGGGAACCACCACCGTCCGGGCGCGGGTCTGGGAAACCGGCACGCCGGAACCTGCAGCGTGGCAGCGCAGCGCCACGGATACGTCGGCGGCGCTCCAGGGACCGGGCGCCGTCGGCTTCACAAGCTACCTCTCCGGGTCCGCCACCAACGCCCCCGTGACGGTGCTGCTGGACAACCTCCTGGCCACCGTTCCGTAAGCGGCTGGCTTTCCTAGTGGATCAGCCTTTCATCGCACCGGACATCGCGAAGGCCCGGCCTGAACCGCGGGAAACGATGGCGTACAGCAGCAGGACGGGCAGCGAATAAAGGATGGAGAACGCGGCCAGCTCACCGTAGGCGATGGCGCCGTGCTGGCCGAAGAAGCTGAAGATGGACACGGCGGCAGGCTGCTTGGACGGGGACAGCAGCAGGATGAACGGGACGAAGAAATTCCCCCAGGCCTGGATGAAGACGAAAATGAACACCACCCCCAGGCCATGGCGCATCAGCGGAAGCACCACGGTGCGCAGGGCTGCCATCCCCGAGGCGCCGTCCACCCAGGCCGCCTCCTCCACCTCGAGCGGCACGGAGTCCATGAAGTTCTTGGTCATCCAGATCGCCATGGGCAGCGTGGTGGTGGCCATGAAAAAGACGGTGGCGGGGACGGAGTCCAGGAAGTTCAGCTGCACGAACAGTCCGTACACCGGAACCATGATGGCGGTGACCGGCAGCGAGGTGCCGAACAGCACCGAGTACATGAACGGTTTGTTGAAGCGCGAAGGGTGGCGGGACAGGGGGTAGGCCGCAAGGACGGCTGCCAGCAGGTTCACGGCGGCTGTCCCGGCAGCGAGCAGGACGCTGTTGAACAGGGGCACGAAAAGCAGTTCGGGGGTCAGGACGGCCGCGAAGTTCGCCAGCGAAAGCTGCCGGGGAATCCGTGTGGCGTGCCCCGCCTCGGCGTCGAGGGATGCGAAGACCAGCCACAGCAGCGGCAGCAGGAACCCCGCCCCGACCACGGCGAGCGCGGCGTTGGCGGCCCAGCGGATCCGGCGCCGTCCGGGCCGTGCCGGGTCCGCCGTCGTCGTTCCGGTCCCTGCGGTGTTTCCGGCGCGAGGCGGCGGACTCACCGTTTCGCCTCACCGAGCAGGCGCACATAGAAGACCCCGAAGACCATGCCGATCACGATCAGTACGGACGCCACCGCGGTGCCGTAGCCGATGTCGCCGAACTTGAATGCCTCCTGGTAGGCGAGCACCGGCAGGGTCGTGCTCGCCCCGGCCGGGCCGCCGGTGGTCATGACCCAGATGAGGGTGAAGACCGCGAGCGTCTGGAGGGTGATGAGCATGAGGTTGCCGGCGATGCTGTTGCGGATCATCGGCAGGGTGATGAGGAGCAGCCGCTGCCGGCCGCCCGCACCGTCCACGAGGGCCGCCTCCAGGATGTCTCCGGGCACGTCGGCCAGCGCGGCGCGGTAGACCAGCATCGAAAAGGCGGTCCCGCGCCAGATGTTCGCCAGGACGACGGCGGCCATCGGGAACGAGTACAGCCAGTCCGCCCCCTGGACACCGGCCACGCCCAGCAACTGGTTGAGCGTGCCGTCCCGGCTGAAGTAGGCGTAGGCGGCGAAGGCTGCCACGATCTCCGGCAGCACCCAGGCCGCGACGACGGCGATCCCCACCATCCGGGACAGGAGCCGGTTGCCGCGGGCCATCAGGAGGGCCAGTGCCAGCCCAAGGACGTTCTGGCCCACAATGGCGGAGGCCCCCACGAAGACGACGGTGAGCCACAGCGCGAGCGGAAACCCGGGTTCGCTGAACATCCGCGCGTAATTGCCCAGTCCAAGCCACGACGGCTCGCGTGCCGCCTTGCCGCTCAGGGCGACATCGGTGAAGGAGGCGTAGAAGGACCATGCCACCGGTGCCAGCAAGAAGAGGGCGAGCAGGAGCACCGAGGGAAGGACCGGCAGCAGCCGGAGCCGGCCCCGGATCCCGCCCTTGCGCCGGCCCTCAAGGGAAGGCCGGCCCTCAGGAGAAACCATGGATCACTTCTCGATGACCTTGTCCCCGCCGACAAGCTTCTTCACGGCCGCGTCATAGGCTGCCGCAGCCTCAGCCGGACTTTGCCTGCCGGTGATCACCGCTTCGGTGGCCTCCTGCACGGCACTGGAAATGCGGGGGTAGTCAGCCGTCGCCGGCCGGAAGTGCGTGACGCCGACCAGCGCAGAGACATCCTTCACGAAAGGGTTTGCGGCCTGGTAGCCGGGGTCCGCGGCGACGTCGCTGCGGACGGCGATCTGGGAGTTGTCGACGTCGAAGGCCAGGGCGTTCTTGCGGTTCAGGGCGGTGGAGAGGAACTTGAAGGCCAGGTCCGGATTCTTCGACTTCGCACCGACGGCCAGGGTCCAGCCGCCGGACATGCTCACCCCGCCCGGGGCCTGCCCGTGCTGGGTGGGGAACATCGCCACGCCCATGTCCTTGGTGTAGCCGGGCCATTCGTAGGCGCCGCCCTTCTGCCAGAACGACGGCGTGTAGGAACCCTCCACCGTGGCACCCATCCTGCCTTTGGGCAGCCACTCGCCGAATACCCGCTTCCAGACATTCGCATCCAGGGCCTCGGCCGGCGTGACGGCGAGTTTCTCGTCGTAGAGGGTCTTCAGGAACTGCAGGGAATCGGTGAAGCCCTGGGAACCGACCACCCACTTCTTTTCCTGCTCGTCATACAGGGTGCTGCCCGTGCCGTACAGGAGCTGGTAGAAGCCCTGCATCACGGTACCTTCGCCGGTGGCCTTGCCCGCGTACATGTTGAACGGCACCAGCGAAGGGTCTGCGGCCTTCATCTTCCGCGCCGCCGTGAGGATGTCGTCCCAGGTCTTCGGCTGCCAGGGTACGGCGACGCCCGCCTTCCGCAGCACGGTCTTGTTGTACCAGATGGCCCGGGTGTCGGTGCCCAGCGGAACGGCGTAGATGCCGCCGTCGTCCGCCCGCCCGGCAGCCCTGGCCGCCTCGGTGAAGTTGCCCCACTCGGACCAGGACGCGAGGTAGCCGTCCAGCTTCAGGAGGTAGCCGGCGTCGACGTCGGAGCGGACCTTGAAGGTGTCCTCGTAGAACACGTCGGGCGCCGTTTCTGCCGATCGGTGGGACAGGGCGAGCTTGGTCCCGTAGTCGTCGTCGTTGGCCTGGATGGGCTCCAGTTCGACGGTGACGCCGCTGTTGGCGGCCTCGAACTCCGCCTTCGCCGCCTTAAGGACGTCATCCAGGGCGGTGTAGGAATCGGTCTTCTGGTAGACCACCTTCAGGCTCTTCGCTTCCGTTCCCTGCGGTGCGGCGGGAGTGCAGGCGGACAGGCCCAGCAAGGCGAAGGCCGCCAGCAGGGCCGGCCCCGCACGGAATTTGGCCCGGTTGGCCCGGTTGGTCCGGGCAGGTCTGGGCTGGGCCTGGTTGCTCTGGCTCCGGTTGGTCTGGGTCCGGTTGGTCTGGGCTCGATTAGTCAAGGCGCTCCGATCTTCACGCGGCTGCAGGCCCCCACACTCCAGTCGGCCCAGCCATTTCCGGTATTCACATGTCGCGGTTCAAGAATGGTTCAAAGCGTTGCCCGCAGTCCGGCGCGGGTGGAACTTCAGCCTTCCAGCAGCAAACGCTGTGCGCGGGGCGCCAAAGTATGTTCAAGCACGAGGCAGGCGGCGCCGATGGCGCCGACGTCTTCGCCCACCCCCGTTCCCACGACTTCGATTCCATGGATGCTGTTGGCGGCGCTGTTCGAGGCGAGCAGCGGCGGCACGAGATCGAGGTAGCGGGACGCCAGGCGGCCCCAGAACGGCCCGCCGAAGACCACGCGCTCGACGTCCAGCGTGTTCGTCACGACAGCGACCGCGCGGGAAACCAGCACCGCGGACCTGTCGATGATGGCCAGCGCGCGCTCGTCCCCGCCGTCGGCGGCATCGCACAAGCGGGCGAAGCTCTCCTGGACCTCCGGCCCGTCGCTGCCCTGCCGGCCGCCGTCGATCACGCCCTGCTCCTCGGCGGCCGTCACGAGGACCTGCGGGATGGCGGAAGACTTGACGCAGCCGTTGAGCCCGCAGTCGCAGGCAGGTCCGCCCGGGTCCACGATGATGTGTCCGATTTCGCCGGCGTTGCCCGAGGTTCCCCGGACCACCTCGTCGTTCATCACGATCCCGCAGCCGATGCCGGTACCCATGTACATGAAGATGAAGCTGCCGGTTCCGCTGGGGCCGCCGGCCCAGGTCTCGGCGACGGCGGCGCTGGTGACATCCTTGTCCACCAGGGTCTCCAGGCCGGTGGCCTCGGCGAGCGCGTCGCGCAGGTGCACCCGGTGCCAGCCGTTGAGCAAGGGAGGATCGACGACGGCACCTTCATCCAGGTCGATCGGGCCCGGCGCCGCGACCCCGAGTCCGGCGATCTTGCCCGGGTCCACCGCGGATTCCTTGATCAGGGATTTGATCTCGTCGGCGATGGCGGCGATGACCACCGGCGGAGGACCGGCCGGGGTCGCGATCCGCGAATGCTTGACGACGTCACCCACCAGGTCCAGCACCACGAAGGTGATGACGGCGGGGTCCAGGTGCACACCGACGGCGTACATGCCCTTGGGGTTGAGCCGCAGGATGGTGCGTGGCTTTCCCGGTCCGCTGCCCTCCTTGCCGGCTTCGACAATCAGATTCTGGTCCAGCAGGCGGCGCGAGATGTTCGAGATGGTCTGCGGGGAAAGGCCGACGATCTGCGCGAGCTCCACCCGGCTCAGCCCGCCCGTGGAACGCCTGATCGCATCCAGAATGACCGTGAGGTTGAAGTCGCCCATGCGTGGCAGGTTCGTTCCGCGCCTCGGGGTGGGCTGGCGGATCTCAGTCAAGGATTCCCCTAAAATCATTCGGATGCGGTACTTGCATCTGCATCGTACGTCACCCGCGCTTCCGCCGGTATGCTCACACGCGGGTCCCCGCGAACCCGCTCCGGGCGAAGCGGGACGGGCACCATGGCACTGATGCCCGCGGCCGACGTCGAAATCACCGCCGGTCTTGTCCGCAGCCTGCTCAGCGCCCAGCTGCCTGCCCTCGCCGGGGAGCGGCTGGAGCTTGTGGCCAACGGCTGGGACAACGCCGTCTACCGGCTGGGCAGCACGCGCGCCGTCAGGCTCCCCCGCCGGGAGGCCGCGGCGCACCTGGCAATCCACGAGCAGCGCTGGCTCCCCGACTATGCACACCGCTCCCCCGTCCCCGTGCCGGCACCCCTGTTTGCGGGCCGGCCCGCCGCCGGGTATCCCTGGCACTGGAGCGTCGTGCCTTGGTTCGCCGGCGTCTCCGCCGCCCGGCTGGCCCCGGCGGATCGGGAACCGGCTGCCGGAGAGCTGGCGGCCTTCCTCACGGCCATCCACGTGCCGGCCCCTGACGAGGCGCCGGTCAATCCCGTGCGTGGCGTACCCCTGGCGGAGCGGTCTTCGGTGGTGCTGGAACGGCTGGCAGACACGGCACGGTACCCGGAGGCCGCCCGGCTAAGGAAGCTGTGGGCGGAGGCCCTGGCCGCACCGCCGCATGCCGGGCCCCCGCTCTGGCTCCACGGCGACCTGCACCCGGCCAATGTGCTGTTCAGGGCTGCCGGGGAAGGACCCGCCGGCCTGGCCGCCGTGATCGACTTCGGCGACCTCGGCGCCGGGGATCCCGCCGTCGACCTCGCGGTCGCCTGGTTGATGTTCGACGACGACGGCCGGGAGGGCTTCATTGCGGCCTGCGGTGCCCGTGGGGCTGACTGGGAGCGGGCCAAAGGCTGGGCGCTGGTCCTTGCCACGGCGATGCTCAGCAACTCCGACGACAACCCGGTGTTGCACGAGACCGGGGGCTTTGCGCTGCGGCAGCTGCTTGCGTAGTGCCTGCGGGCAGTCCCGCGTTTGGGCTACGAGGCCTTGACGCTGCGGGTGACCGTGAACTTCGGGTTCCGGCCCACTTCCCCGGTGGTCCCGATCAGCCGCTCGAGCGCGGGGCGGTACTGGAGGTGGCTGTTGTAGACGGTCCACAGCTCGCCTCCGGCGGCGAGGACGCGTGCCGCGGCCTCGAACATCTTCAGCGCCGCCCCGGCGTGGACGCTCGCCCCCAGGTGGAAGGGCGGGTTGAGCAGGATGAGGTCCGCGCTGCCTGCCTGGAAACCGGACATGGCGTCGTCGTGGACGACGGCGATGCGGTCCGCCAGGCCGTTGGCAGCTGCCGTGGCTCCGGCCGAGGCGACGGCCGCCGCCGACTGGTCGGTTGCCGTGACGCGGGCGCCGGGGTGGCTTCGCGCATACATCGTGGCGAGGATACCGGTGCCGCAGCCTAGGTCGATGGCGTGGCCGGCGTCCGGCATGCGGTCCAGGAAGGACAGCAGGAAGCGGGTGCCGATGTCCAGCTTCCCGCCCGAGAAGGCCGCACCATGGGAGGCCACTGAGATGCCGAGTTCAGGCACCTGCTCCAGGACCGGAAAGCGCGGCCCGCCGGCGGGCCGCTTCGGGCCGCGGGCTACGAGTACACGGGACTTCCGCCGGGCGAGCTGGGGCTGGACACTGTCGAAGTAGCGTTCCAGGGCACTGTTCATCCCGAGGGACATGTGCTTGACCCGGCCGCCGGCCAGCAGGACGGCGTCCTCGGGCGCATACCGCGCAACGGCGTCGGCGATCTCTTCCAGTTCCGCGAGCGAACGGGGCAGTTGGAGCAGGACCAGCCGCGCGCCGTCGAACAGTTCCGGACCGAACAGCCCGGGTCCCTGCGGACAGGATTCGAAGCGCCCCTCGAAACCGGCCGCTGCCGCGTTGCGTTGCAGGGCGGTGCGCCCTGAATGGAGATCCTGGGCCACCCGAATCCCGCCGGTCTCGAGGGCAGCCAGGGCGCCCAGGGTCAGGGCGCCGTAGCGGTCCCCGATGACGGCGATCCGGGTTCCTGCACGCAGGTGTTCCTCGGCGGTTTCCAGGAGCAGCCTGTCGCTCGCGTCATGGGCGAAGAGGTTCGGGGCTTCCACATCCGGGAACCGCCTGAGCCCGGCAAAAACCCGGTCCAGCTCAACGTCCTGCATCAGGCCGATCCACCTTCCATCGGAAACAGAAAAACACCCCGCCCGGTGGGCGGGGTGTTTCTTCGGGTGGAGCTGAGGGGACTCGAACCCCTGACCCCCTGCATGCCATGCAGGTGCGCTACCAGCTGCGCCACAGCCCCGGAAATCACCTGGCAGGAACTTTTCCGTTCCCGCCGAAGCAACTCGTCAATACTAAACCACAACGGTGTGAGATGGAAATCGACGCTTGGAAGGCTCGCAGCGGCGGGCGGAAACGGATGAAGCAGATAAGGTGCGGTCGACGAATCGGCCGCACCTCCCCCCATTTCTGCTTTCAAGCCCGGTTCGCAAACCGCTACTGGCCTGCCTTCCAGTCTAGGGTCATAATCATAGTTAAACAAACCATTCATCCGGTTTCGGCGAAGTCCGCTCCTCCGGGCGGATCATGACCGGAACATCCCGACGGCGGGCGCGGCGCCGGGGAGCACGCCGCTTATCCGCCACAGCCGTTCGGAGGGGTAGAAATGATCCACCGTGACGAGGTCGATCTGGTGGCTGCTGAATCCGCCATCCAGCAGGGACTGCCACACCTCCGGAGCATCGCCCAGCAGGGGCGGCACCGGGCGGCCGGACGCCCGGCAGAGCCCCTCCACCAGAACCGAAACCGGTATCGGCTCCGGGTAGGCGGCATAGAACGCCTCACCGGGCTGCGATTCGGCGAGCGCCAGCCCGGCCACCAACTCCCCCAGGCTGCCGGCGTCGATCACCGACAGACGAGCGGCACCGTCTCCTGGCCACCCGCCGGCGGTGTCGATGATGCGCAGCAGACCGGGCGCCAGCCAACGATCGCCCCTACCGAACACGAGGTTGGGACGCACGACCTCGCCGCCGTAGTCCAGGACCATGCGTTCGGCCTCCGCGCGGGCCGCACTGGCGGCCGAGGCCGGCAGGCAGGGATACGGTCCGCCTCCCCGGTGCGGGCCCATGCCATGGACGCTGGCGGTGCTGAGATAGATGAGGCGGGGATTCCCGGACTGCCGGCATTGCTCGACGACGTTCCGGGTACCGGCCTCGTTGACCTCCCGGGCCAGGTCTGGATCGGAACCGACATAGGAGACGGCGTGTATCACGGTGCCCGGAGCCTTCAGATACCGCAGGACAGGCAGGAGGGTCCCCGGCGCGGTGATGTCCAGGGCGGTGGCGTCCAGGGCGGCGGCGTCCAGGGCGGCGATGTCCGCCATCGTGCTGGTAGCGTTGTGTTCCTGCGGCCCGGCGGGGCTATCGGGATTCCGGTTGCCGGAGTTCCGGGAAGGCGCGGTCACCCGGGCCTTCCCGGCCAAGGACGCGGCGATGCGGCGGCCGATGAAGCCCGACGAGCCCAGCAGCACTACTCCGGGGAGTGCGTCAGCGTCAGTTGTCATGCTCCACGGACCCCGGCTATCGATGGAATCATGAACCCAAGTATCCCGGATGGGGAACCGGAGAGGTCCTGACGCTGACTATGCAACAACGAGCCAAAGCCACCCGAACGGCCGTGATCGAGGGAGCCGCTTCCATCTTCGAGGAAGTCGGCTACGGGAATGCGAGCCTGAGCGATGTCACCAAGCGCGCCAACGTCACCAAGGGCGCGCTCTACTTCCATTTCAAATCCAAGGAAGACCTCGCCCTGGCAGTCATCGCCGAGCAGCACAACATTGTGCGGATCGCCGGCGAAAAGATTGCGGCCGCCGGGCTTCCCGCGCTGGAAACCATGATCACCATGTGCAGGACCTTCGGGCAGCAACTGCTCGATGAGCCTGTGGTGCGCGCCGGCATCCGCCTGACCTTCGAGGCCTCGGCATTCAACGGCGACGTCAAGGGACCCTACCAGGACTGGATGGCCACCATGGAGTTCCTGACCCAGCAGGCCCAGCGCGAAGGGGACATCCGGGAGGACCTCAACGCAAGCGACTTCGCCCACTATCTGGTCGCCTCTTTCACCGGAAGCCAGATGGTCTCCAACGTGATGACGGGCCGGCAGGATGTCCTGAAGCGGATCGAGGACATGTGGGATTTCATGATGCCCGCCATCGCTCCCCAGCACCAGGACCAGCGGCGCTGACGCGCCGGCACCCAACGGACCGCCCTATTTTTTCCAGACGGCTCAGTTCCAGACGGCCGCCTGCAGGATCATCAGGACCTCGTCGCCGTTGAGCACCCTGACCTGCAGTGAATCCTGCCCTGCCTTCCCGGGTTCCGCGGACGCCTCCGGCTCCCCGGAGCCGGGAAGCGTGACGGCAAGCTCAACCGGGTCGGCGAGTTCGGCGATCTTCACGAACTCGGCTTCAAAACGGGAGAAGTCGGCTTCCGGACGGCCCATCGCGGCACGCACCGCCTGCCTGGCCGCTTCGATCAGCAGCATCCCGGGCACATGGTCCAGGGGATGGTCGAAGAAGATCGGGTGGCTTGTGTCCACCCGCAGTGGCCAGACGGACGGCCGGACCTCCTCCCCCAGCATGACGTTCCGCGGGGTGGAATGGCCCACCACCGAGGCCTCAAGCAGCGGACCACCACACGGCGGCTGTTCAACCGCGGCGGAACGGCGGAAGCGCTCGTAGCCGGCAGGGGTCACGATCCGGGCGCCGGCGCTGCCCTTGCCGATGGTTTCACCGTCCACCGTGAACGTCGCATCCACGGTGAGCGCCGCAGGCTTGCCGGCACTGAGCTTCACGTCCCTGAGCTCGAGATCCACCGAGAGCTGCGTCGGGATCAGGGGATCCAGCTTCACCTCTTCCATGGCCACGCCGAGCCTGGGCATCAGGAACTTATAGTCCATGGGAACGCCGCTGCGGTGGGCCAGCAGGATCACGGACTGCCGCAGCGTCTCGGCCATCAGCGCGGAATCCGGCAGGCCGTCGCGGGATCCGTAAAAAACGTGCCAGCGCGGCCATTGGGCCCCTGCCGCGAAATGCTCCGGCCCCAATTGGACGAAGTCCGTGAGGAAGACTTCCGAAAGGGAAAGCTTGTGGACCAAGCCGCGCCCCACGGAAGATTCAAACAGCGCTTCGGCATGCTGCAGGCCGTTGCCCGCATTCTGCTCATCCACCTCGATGTGCCCCATATTCTCGACCATAAGTGCCCCGATTTTATCGGTTCACTCGCTTTTTCAAACAGGCGGACAGCCCCCGTCTCAAAACCATGCCAAGGTGCAGGCGGGAACGGAACCCCTCTCTCCTCCAGGCAGCCCCGCGGCAATTGACGTATTCGAACATATATTCGAATATTGGAGTATGCCAGAAGCACTACCCGATCTCCCTCCCGGCCCCTTGCGCTCTTCGCCGGGCGAGGACCTGCAGGCCAGGATCCACCTCCTGCAGGGCAGGCGCGCACGGGAACATTCCCTGCCCGTGCTTCCGGCACTTAAGGCAGTCCTGCCAGGAGGACTCCGGCCCGGAGCCGTGTATTCCCTGCAGGGTTCCATGTCCCTGGCCATGGCCCTGCTGGCTGGCCCGTCGCTGCAGGGCTCCTGGTGCGGAGTAATGGGGCTGCCCGACTTCGGGGTCGAAGCGGCGGCAGGGTTCGGCGTCGCACTGGAACGGCTGGTCCTGGTCCCCGACCCCGGCGAGCGCTGGATGCAGGTGCTCGCTGCCATGGCTGACGTCCTCCCCGTGGTCCTTGCCTGTGCCCCGGCCCGGGCAGCACCTGCAGAAGCCGCCCGCCTCGGGGCCAGGCTCCGCGAGCGCGGTTCCGTTCTCCTCGTGGCAGGGCATTGGCCGCAAAGCGAGGCTGTCCTGCGGGTCAGCGGCCACGAATGGGAGGGCCTTGGCCAGGGGCACGGGCATCTTGCCCGCCAGGAGCTCCGGCTCGAAGTGGCCTTGCGGGGCGCCTCCCGGACCGCCGTCGTGGACCTTGCCGGCAGGGTGTCGGAAGACGCCCCGGCGTACCGGATAGGGGCCTGAGCCATGCCCGGCGGAACGGTTTCACGGGCGATGGTGGCCTGGTTCCCTGACTGGCCGCTTGTTGCGGCCCGCCTGGCGGATGAGCTTCCGGCCGATGTTCCCGCCGCGGTCATCTCCCAGGGCAGGGTGGCGGCGTGTTCGGCAGAAGCCCGCGGGGAGGGCGTGGTCCGGGGCCTGCGGCTCCGGGAAGCCCAGACCCGGTGCACTTCGCTGGCAGTATGCCCGGCGGACCCGTTGCGGGATGCCCGGGAATTCGAGCCCGTCCTCGCCTCCCTGGAAGAGCGTAGCCCGGGGGTGGAAGTGCTGCGTCCGGGTTTGTGCGCTGTCCGGGTCCGTGGCGCAGCCCGGTATTACGGCAGCGAGGAATCAGCAGCCGGGGCCGTGCTTGACGCTGCCGATTCCCTGGGAGTTGAGGCCCGGGTGGGGGTTGCCGATTCCGTCTTCGCCGCTGTGCAGGCCGCCCGGAGCACCACCGAAAGCATCGCGTTCCTGGTGCTGCCGCCGCAAACGTCACGGGATTTCCTGGCCCCGTTCCCCGTGGAAGCACTGGAACAGCCGAAGCTGGCCTCCTTGTTGAAACGGCTCGGCATCCATACCCTCGGGGATTTCACCCGGCTTCCCCTCTCCGATGTCCGCGCCCGCTTCGGCGAGGCCGGCGCCCTGGCCCATGCCATGGCCGGCGGCGAAGATCCCAAGACGGTGGTGCCCCGGGTGCCGCCGCGGAAGCTGGACCGGCAGGTGGATTTCGAACCCGGCCTGGACCGCATCGACCAGATCGCCTTCCAGCTGCGGGCACCTGCCGGGGAGTTCATCGAGGCGCTGCAGGACGCAGGGCTGGTGTGCACGGAACTCAAAGTCGCCCTGCTGGACGACTCCGGCTCCCGCTCTGAGCGCCTGTGGGGCCATCCCCGCCATTTCACGGCGAACGACGTCGTCGACCGCGTGCGCTGGCAGCTTCAGCCCCGCTCGGCAGACCCCTCCGGCGGCCACAGCGCGGGCGGCATCACCTCGGCGATCGTCCGCGTGGAGCTGATCCCCGGGCGGGTGGACTCCATTACCGGCCACGGGCAGGCCCTGTTCGGTGAAGGTGCCGAGGAAAAGATCCATCACGGACTGAGCCGGCTCCAGAGCATGCTGGGGCAGGAAGCCGTGCTGGTTCCTGCCGTCTCCGGCGGCCGGGTCCTCAACGAACGGCGGCTGCTCACGCCGTGGGGCGACCCCGTTCCGCGGGAGGCGGCCGTCCAGGCGGCAAGGCCCTGGCCCGGGAGCATTCCGGATCCGCAGCCTGCCACGGTCTTCGCTTCCCCTGTTCCGGTGCTGCTGCTGGACGCAGCCGGGGAAACAGTCCGCACGGATCAGCGCGGCACCCTGCTTTCCCCGCCGCGTTGGTTCTGCCCGGATGCCGCCGGGGAAAGCATCGCGCCGCGCCGGCCGGTGGCTGAATGGACCGGCCCCTGGCCGCTGCGTCAGCGCTGGTGGGACGAGGGCCGCCGTCGTCATGCCGAACGCTTCCAGATCGTCGACGGCGACGGCGACGCCTGGCTCCTGCTCCTGACCGGAGACCGCTGGTGGGCCGAAGCCCGCTACGACTAGGCGGCTCCGCTCCCCTGGCCCCAGCAACACCAAGCAAGAAAGACCGACATGGGCTGGCACAATTCACCGCTCACCTGGGCGCAGTTCGAGGGCACCCTCTCCGGCAGGCTCCCTGCCGGGGAACACGGGCGCAAGGGCGACGGCGGGGACAGCCCTGCCTGGTCCCGGAAACGCGGCCCCTATCATCCTCTGCCCGCCCAGGCTCTTCCCGCGGTGCAGGGATCGGTCCCCTACGCGGAACTGCACGCCCACTCGCACTACAGTTTCCTCGACGGCGCCTCCTCGCCGGAGGAACTCGTGGAGGAGGCGGTGCGGCTGGGCCTGCATGCCCTCGCACTCAGCGACCACGACGGTTTCTACGGAATCGTGCGGATGGCCGAAGCCGCGGAGGCCTACCAGCTGAAGACCGTGTTCGGCAGTGAACTCTCCCTTGGCCTGGGCAAACCCCAGCACGGCGAAGCCGATCCCGAAGGTGACCATCTGCTCGTCCTTGCCCGCGGGGAGGAGGGTTACCACCGGCTGGCCTCCGCGCTGACCGCAGCCCATCTGGCTCCCGGTGCGGAGAAGGGCAAACCGGTCTACGAGCTCGATTCCCTGGCCGAAACACTCCACGGCCATTGCCTGGTCCTGACCGGCTGCCGCAAAGGGGCGGTGCGCCGGGCGCTGCTGTCGGAGGGCGAGCGCGCTGCGGCCAGGGAACTTGATGCCCTACGGGAACGCTTCGGGCACGGGAATGTGGGGGTGGAACTTTTCGACCACGGCAACCCGCTGGACACGGACCACAACGATGCCCTCGCCCGGATCGCGGCGCGGGCCAGGGTTCCCCTGGTGGCCAGCAACGCCGTGCACTACGCCGGGCCCGAACAGTATCCCGTGGCCACGGCGCTCGCCGCGGTCAGGGCGCGGCGGAGCCTGGACGAGCTGGATGCCTGGCTTCCGTCCAGCTCCGGCGCGCACCTGCGCAGCGGGGCGGAGATGGCCGCGCGCTTCGCCCGCTATCCCGGTGCCGTGGAGCGCACCGTGGAACTGGCCGACGACCTTGCCTTCCAGCTGCGGGCCGCCCGGCCGAAACTTCCGAAGCTCAATGTCCCCTCTGGGCACACTCCCATCTCCTGGCTGCGCGAACTCGTCAGGCAAGGGGTCGCGGCGAAGTATCCGGGCGCCGGGGCGGACGTCCATGCCCGGATCGAACAGGAACTCGCCGTGATCGAGGCGAAGGACTTCCCCGGCTACTTCCTGATCGTCCATGACATCGTGCAGTTTGCCCGGTCGCGCGGCATCCTCTGCCAGGGCCGTGGTTCGGCGGCGAATTCCGCCGTCTGCTTTGCCCTGGGGATCACCGCCGTCGACAGCATCTTCTACAAACTGCCGTTCGAACGCTTCCTCTCAAGCCTCCGGGAGGAGGAGCCGGATATCGACGTCGACTTCGATTCCGACCGCCGGGAGGAAGTCATCCAGTACGTCTACGGCAAGTACGGGCGGTTCAACGCGGCGCAGGTCGCCAACGTCATCAGCTACCGGCCGAAGAACGCCGTCCGGGACATGGCCAAGGCACTGGGCTACAGCCAAGGCCAGCAGGATGCCTGGTCCAAGCGGATCGACCGCTGGAACGGCGTCGAGGAAGGCAAGGATGACGGCATACCGGGGCCCGTCCTGGAACTGGCCGAACGGATCATGGGCTTCCCGCGGCACCTGGGCATCCACTCCGGCGGGATGGTCCTGACGGAACGGCCCGTGGGCGAAGTGGTGCCGA